>JBQDIN010000021.1:19658-54330 GCA_052094425.1 Propionibacteriaceae bacterium | reverse complement strand
CGATGACGATCGGCATCAACACCTCGCCGCTGGCCGGCAAGTCCGGCAAGAACCTCACCGCCCGGTTGCTCAAGGCCCGGCTCGAGACCGAGCTGATCGGCAACGTGTCCATCCGGGTGCTGCCGACCGAGCGGCCCGACACCTGGGAGGTCCAGGGCCGGGGTGAGTTGCAACTGGCCATCCTGGTGGAGATGATGCGCCGCGAGAGCTTCGAGCTCACGGTGGGCAAGCCGCAGGTGGTGACCCAGGAGATCGACGGTAAGGTGCACGAGCCGGTCGAACGACTCACCATCGACATCCCGGAGGACTTCGTCGGCGTCGTCACCCAGCTGATGGGGCTGCGTCGCGGTCGCCTCGAGCAGATGGTCAACCACGGCACCGGCTGGGTCCGGGTCGAGTACCTGGTCCCGGCCAGGGCCCTGATCGGCTTCCGCACGGAGTTCCTCACCGAAACCCGCGGAACCGGCCAGATGCACCACGTGTTCGAGACCTACGAGCCGTGGGCCGGTGAGTTGCGGACCCGTCCGACCGGCTCCCTGGTCGCGGACCGGACGGGCGTCGTCACCTCGTACGCCCTGTTCAACCTGCAGGAGCGGGGGACGATCTTCGTCGGTCCCGGTACGGCCGTGTACGAGGGCATGATCGTCGGCGAGAACGCCCGCGCGGACGACATGGACGTCAACCCCACCAAGGAGAAGAAGCTCACCAACGTTCGCTCCTCCACCGGCGATGAGTTGGAGCGGCTGATCCCGCCGAAGCTGATGTCGATGGAGCAGGCGCTGGAGTTCTGCCGCGGCGACGAGTGCATCGAGGTGACCCCGGACCACGTCCGGATCCGCAAGGTGGTGCTGTCGGCCAACGAGCGGTCGAGGACCCGCTCGCGCGCCAAGAACGCCTGACCAACGACGACGAAGAGGGCCCCTCCCGAGTTGGGAGGGGCCCTCTTCATGTCCCGTACTGCCCTCGGGAGGGCGGGGACTCACGCCTTGGCGGCGGTCTTCTTGGCCGGGGCCTTCTTGGCAGTCGACTTGCTCGCGGCCGACTTGCCGGCGGCGGTCTTCTTCGCTGCGGCCGCCTGCTTGGCGGGGTTCGCCTTTGCAGCGGGGGCCTTGCTGGTCCGCGCCGCGGACGACTTGCGGGCGGCGGTCTTGCGGGCCGCGGTGCGCTCGGCGGCGTCCCCGGAGGTCTTGGTGGTGGCCGCCTTCTTGGCCACTCCGGCCGCATCCTCGACGCCCCCGACGACCGGATCGATGACCGTCTCGACGGTCTCGGCCACGTCGCCGGCCTGCTGGGTCACGTTCGAGCGGACGGTGTCGACCTGGGTGCGGAACACCTCGACGGCCCGCCGACCGCGACCGGCCAGGTCACCGTAGGTGGTGGTGGCGTCGCCGAACAGGGTCTCGGCCTGACCCTTCACCTGCTCGGGGAGCACCTTGACCTGCTCCGGCAACCCCTTGATGAACTCGGGCAGGGTCTTGGCCTGCTCCTGCCACGTCTGGGCGAACTTCAGCATTCCGTCCACGTTCTGCTTCACGTGGCCGGCGGCTTCGCGGGCCTGCTTCTCGAACTGGGCGGACCGCTCCGCGACGACGGCCTGGCGGGCAACGACGCGCTCGCGCACCTCAGTGACCGCGAGGTCGGTGAGCCCGGCGGCGGCGTAGAGCGGGGTGAGGTCGGCGGCGACGTTGGTCGGGGCCTTCTTCTCGGTACGGGTGGTCTTGGTGGCCATGGTGGTTCCTCTCCTGCCGGGTTCACCCGGCGTTTCGGGTCGTGCGTCAGTGGTCTGTGGGTCGACACGGGTCGACTCCGTGGTCGTGCTGGTGAGTTCTGTCCTTGGTCGATCGGGGCGGACTAGGCCTTCCGCGACCGGGTGGAGCTGCCCGTCGACGACGGCGTCGACTTCCGGGGGGCGGCTCGCTTCCGGGCCGGCTTGACCGGTTCCGCGACTGGCGGTGCGGCTTCGGTCTCCTCGTCCGGGGAGCCGGCCTCGTTCTGCTCGACGAAGGAGGCGTACACCTCGATCAGGACACCCTTCTGACGCTCCGAGATGGTGGCGTCGGCGAGGATGGCCATCTCGACCGAGGTGGTCGGATGATCAGCCGGATCGAGGATCCCGGCCCGGACGTAGAGGGTCTCCGCGGACACCCGCAACGCCTTGGCCAGCTGCTGCAGTACTTCGGCGGACGGCTTGCGCAGGCCACGTTCGATCTGGCTCAGGTAGGGATTGGACACCCCGGTCAGCTCGGCCAACTGGCGCAGCGAGAGCTCGGCCGTTCGCCGCTGGGCGGCGATGAACTCCCCCACCGAGGGTGCCTTGATCCTTGCCATGACCCCAGTGTGCTTGCAATTGCAAGCAAAAGCAAACTCGTGCTAGCAAAGGGGCCGAGTTGATCATCCCTTGTGCCCCCGGTCGGTCGTGGTGGAGAGTGTTCAGGTAGCGACCAACGAAGGGAGCCCCATGAGCGCCAGGGACACCACGAGCGCACCCGAGCAGACCCCCGAGCTGAAGCGGGTCCTCGGACCCAAGCTGTTGTTGCTCTTCATCGTCGGGGACATCCTCGGTACCGGCATCTACGCGGTCACCGGCCAGGTGGCCAACGAGGTCGGCGGCGCCGTCTGGGCGCCCTTCCTGGTGGCCTTCGCGATCGCCACGATCACCGCCTTCGCCTACCTGGAACTGGTCACCAAGTACCCCCAGGCGGCCGGTGCGGCGCTCTACACCCACAAGGCGTTCGGGCTGCACTTCGTCACCTTCCTGGTCTGCTTCACGGTGATGTGCTCCGGGGTCACCTCCGCCTCCACCGCGGCCCGCGCCTTCGCAGCCAACTTCGAGGCGAGCGTGAACGTGGTCCGCGGCTCGAGTGGCGCCTCCATGATCGAGGCCAGTGACGGACTCATCAACGTCTTCGCCATCGTCTTCATCGCCCTGGTGATGTTGATCAACCTGCGGGGCGTGGCCGAGAGCGTCTATGCGAACATCGTGCTCACCTGCGTCGAGCTGAGCGGCCTGCTGCTGGTGATCTTCGTCGGCTGCTACGCCTTCACCCAGGGCAAGGCGGACTTCAGCCAGGTCATCATGTTCGACACCGGCGGGGACAAGAACGTCTTCCTGGCGATCACTGCGGGCACCTCGCTCGCCTTCTTCGCCATGGTGGGCTTCGAGGACTCGGTGAACATGGCCGAGGAGACGAAGAACCCGGAGCGGATCTTCCCGAAGATCATGCTCTCCGGACTGGCCATCACCGGTGTCATCTACGTCCTCGTTTCGATCACCGCTGTCGCCCTGGTCCCCGTCGGCGAGCTGGGCGAGGGTGAGGCACCGTTGATCAAGGTCGTCGCGGCCGGGGCTCCCGACCTGCCCTTCGACCAGATTCTGCCGTTCATCAGCATGTTCGCAGTAGCCAACTCCGCGCTGATCAACATGATGATGGCGAGTCGGCTGCTGTACGGGATGGCGAAGCAGCGAGTGCTGCCACCCGTCCTGGGCCGAGTGCTGGTCGGCCGGCGTACCCCGTGGGTCGCCATCCTGTTCACCACGGTGCTCGCCGTCGGCCTGATCACCTTCGTCGGCCAGGTCTCCGAGCTGGGCGGCACCACCGCCCTGCTGTTGCTCGGGGTGTTCACCGTGGTGAACATCTGCTGCCTGGTGCTGCGCAAGGACGTCCAGGACCACACCCACTTCCGCGCCCCGACCGCCCTGCCGGTGATCGGTGCCCTGGCCTGCGCCTACATGGTCGGCCCGTGGACCGGCCGGGACCCCGAGCAGTACAAGATCGCCGGCGTCCTGCTCGCGATCGGCGTCGTGCTCTGGGTGGTCACCTGGCTGATCAACCGCGGCCTGTACGCCCGCAAGACCTACATCAAGGACCCGTCGGACTTCGACACCGACGGCCCGCGGAACTGAGGGTCAGTCGGACGAGCGGGGGACGCTGGCGGTGACGACGGACCCGTCCGAGCGGTGTCCGCCGAGGAGGCTGGCCAGGGAGAGTTCGGCGTCGATCCGCGGTCCCTGTCCGTCCAGGGGCACGCACAGGGGGGCGTCCGGCGCGAGGGTGTGTCCGGCGTGGCGTACGGCCAGCTCGATCGCACTCCCCTCCACCAGGACGAACTCGATCTGGTCCGGCCGCAGTTCGACCCGGACCCGCCGACCCTTCCAGCGCAGGGTGAACTCCAGGCTCGTCCATCCTTGCGGCAGCCGTGGATCGAAGGTCAGGCTGCCCCCGTGGTCGCGCATCCCACCGAAGCCGTGCACCAGCGCATTCCAGACTCCTCCGGTGGAGGCCACGTGCACTCCCTCGGCGGTGTTGCCCTGCAGGTTGGCCAAGTCCACGAAGAGGCCCTTGGTGAAGTAGCCCAGGGCCTGCCGGTGGTAGCCGACCTCGGCCGCCATGATCGACTGCACCACCGCCGACAGCGAGGAGTCGCCGGTGGTGATCGGGTCGTAGTACTCGAAGTCGGCACGCTTCTCGGCCGCCGTGAACTGGTCCCCCTGCAGGAACAGCGCCAACACCACGTCGGCCTGCTTCAACACCTGGAAGCGGTAGATCACCAACGGGTGGTAGTGCAGCAGCAGCGGCCGCTTGTCCGCGGGCGTGGCCGGCAGGTCCCACACCTCGCGCTCCAGGAAGTGCGACTCCTGGGGGTGGATGCCCAGCGCATCGTCGAACGGGATCGCCATCGCCGCGGCGGCCCGCAGCCATTCGGCCACCTCGCCCGCGCCGAGCCCGAGTCGCTGCACCATCCGCTCGTGCGCCTCCGGCCACACCCGGGCCAGCCGTTGCACCACCTCGGCGGCCTGGGTCAGGTTGAACCGGGCCATCACGTTGGTGAACAGGTTGTCGTTGACGACGGTGGTGTACTCGTCCGGGCCGGTCACCCCGTGGATGTGGAAGGAACCGTCCCCGTTGGCCCGCCAGAAGCCGAGGTCGGTCCACATTCGCGCGGTCTGGACCAGGATGTCCACACCCTCGCGGAGCAGGAAGTCGTCGTCACCGCTGGCGGCCACGTACTTCGCCAGCGCGTACGCCACATCGGCGTTGATGTGGTACTGCGCCGTGCCCGCGGCGTAGTACGCCGAGGCCTCCTCGCCGTTGATCGTCCGCCACGGGTAGAGCACCCCGCGCTGGGCCAGTTCCTCCGCCCGCCGCTTCGCCGCGTCCAACATCATGTAACGGAACCGGAGCGCGCTGCGGGCCCGCTCCGGTGCGGTGTAGGTGAGGAAGGGCAGCACGTAGATCTCGGTGTCCCAGAAGTAGTGACCGCCGTAGCCCGACCCGGTCACACCCTTCGCCGGGATCCCGGACTGCTCGGCCCGCGCGCTCGCCTGGGCGAGCTGGAAGAGGTTCCACCGGATCGCCTGCTGGAGTTCGGGTTTCCCCGCCACCCGGATGTCCGAACTGTCCCAGTAGTGGGCGAGCCAGGCCCGCTGGTCGGCGTACTGCACCGGCAGGCCCCGTTCGGCGGTCCGGTCGAGGGTGCGGCGGCACCGGTCCACCAGTTCCGGCACCGGCACCCCCCGGGAGGTGTGGTAGGAGACCACCTTGTTGATCATGATGGGCACACCCGGGCGAGCCTGCACACGGAACACCATCTTGCCGGTGTCCTCGTCGCTGTGGATCAGCGTGGTGTATTCGTTGTCCGTCTCGATCGTGTGGTCCACGCCGACGGCCAGGGTCATCCGTGAGTTGTGGCAGCGATACCCGAGCACGATCCGGTCCTCACCGTGCCAGTGCGACTGCGGCTCCAGCACCCGGTCGGTGAACCGTTCGGCCTTCCGGGGGTCGTTGCCCTCCCCCATCGCCGCCGCCCGGACGTGGTACTCGTCCTTGCCGTCCTGCCGATTGAGGATCTGCGAGGACACCACCACCGGCGCTTCCGCGTCCAGCATCGTCACCTCGAGGCTCATCACCGCCAGGTGCCGCTGGGCGAAGGACACCATCCGGCTGGAGCGGACCTGCACCCGCTTCCCGGCGGGGGTACGCCACAGCAGTTCTCGGCGGAGCACGCCGTCGCGGAAATCGAGGGTGCGGCCGTAGTGCTCCAGGTCGGCCACCGGGAGCAGCAGCGGCTCGTCGTCGATGTAGAGCTTGATCACCTTCGTGTCCGGGACGTTGACGATCGTCTGCCCCACCCGGGCGAAGCCGAAGGCCTCCTCGGCATGACGGATCGGCCAGGTCTCGTGGAATCCGTTGATGAAGGTGCCGTGGGAGTGGGTCTCGCGCCCCTCCTCGACGTTGCCCCGCAGCCCGAGGTAGCCGTTGCCGACGGCGAACACCGTCTCGGTCGTCCCCAGGTCCTCGGCACTGTAGAAGGCCTCGGTCAGCTGCCAGTCATGGACCGGGAAGCGGTTCCGGTCGAGCGGATCGAAGGAGGCCTGCTCGAACGGTTGCTGATCGGACCGTTGTTGATCGGACCGTTGCTGGGTCCGGGACTCGGCCGCGGTCATCAGATCAACTCCGCCAGGTCGGCCACCACACGGTCGGCCCCCGCCGCCGTCAGGCGGTCGGCCCCCACCCCGCGGTCGACCCCGACGACCAGCCCGAAGGATCCGGCGTGGCCCGCCTCGACCCCGGAC
This sequence comes from Propionibacteriaceae bacterium, assembly GCA_052094425.1. Classification (GTDB taxonomy): domain Bacteria; phylum Actinomycetota; class Actinomycetes; order Propionibacteriales; family Propionibacteriaceae; genus Microlunatus. The sequence goes on along the minus strand of JBQDIN010000021.1, from coordinate 47,756 downwards.
AACGCGTCCTCCACCACCACTGAGCGATCATCCGCGACGCCGAGCTGCCGGGCCGCCGCGGCGAAGGTGTCCGGTGCCGGCTTCCCGGCGAGTCCCTCGGCGTGGGCGACCGTACCGTCGACCACCACCTCGAACCGGTCGGCCAGACCGGCCGCGGCCAGTACGGCGGGAGCGTTCCGCGAGGAGGAGACGACGGCGACGGCGGTCCCTCGTTCGGCCAGGTGGTCGAGGAGTCGGACCGAACCCGGATACGGCTGCACGCCCTCCTCGGCGAGGATCCGGGCGAACTCGTCGTTCTTGCGGTTGCCCAGCCCGGACACGGTCTCGGTGTCCGGGGAGTCGCCGGGATCACCCTCGGGCAGGGTGAGTCCGCGCGCGGCGAGCATCGAGCGGACGCCGTCGTAGCGGGGCTTCCCGTCGATGTGGTCGAAGTAGTCCGCTTCCCGGTACGCCTCGGCTCCGTGGGCGACCAAGTAGTCGGTGAACAGGCGTTCCCAGGCGCGCATGTGCACCTCGGCGGTCGGCGTCAGTACGCCGTCCAGGTCGAAGAGGGCTGCGTCGTAGTCGTCCCAGTTCACCCGAGCAAGCGTAGTGCCTCCACCGCCCGGATCTCGCCGACCGGTTCGCCGTGCCCCAACACCGGAGCCGTTGCCTGCTCGTCGAGCACCGGCGCCGCCACCCCCACCTGGCGCAGGGCGGTGGCCATCAGCACCGCGCGGGCCCGGGGTGAGCCGTCGGAGACCTTCACCGCGATGCCCCGCCCGTCGGGCAGACCGACGGCGTGTACGGCCTCGGCGCCCGCCTTGCAGACCACCCCGGGGATGCCGCGGTGCAGGGCGGTCTCGTCCCGGCGGGTGCCCGAGGCCCACTCCGGATGGGTGCGGAAGGCGTCGGCGAGTTGTCGCTCGGGACCGTCTGTGGCGGCGGCGATCCGGCCGAAGGAGCGCGCCAACCCGGCCAGCGAGAAGGCCAGCAGGGGTGCTCCGCAGCCGTCGGTGGTGGGATCGGTGACCTCCTCCCCGCTGAGGTCGGCGAGGGCCTCGACGATCGCCTGCTGCACCGGATGGGCCGGGTCGCGGTAGTCGTCGGTCGACCAGCCGTTGCGGACGGCGGTCCGCAACATCGCGGCGTGCTTGCCGGAGCAGTTCATCGCGACCGGCTCCGGGTCGTGCCCGGCCCGGATCCACTCCCGGGCCGCCACCTCCCCGATCGGGTCATCGGGCGGGGTCTGCAGGGCGGACTCGTCCAGCCCGCAACCGGCCAGGATCCGCCGGACCCCTTCGCGGTGGAACTCCTCCCCGTCGTGGGAGGCACCGCCCAGGGCCAGTAGTTCCCCGTCCAGGTCGAGCCCGGCGCGGAGCATCCCGACTGCCTGCATCGGCTTGCTGGAGCTGCGCGGGTAGACGGCGGCGGTCGCCGCCCCCAGGCCGCCGATCAGGGCGCCGTCCGGGCCGGTGATGGCAACCCGGGCACGGTGGACACTCTCGACGAACCCGCCCCGGACCACCTCGACCGCGACCTGGTCCGCCCCGTCGGTCGGGTCAGAGTCGGTCGGGTCAGAGTCGGTCGGGTCAGAGTCGCGCGCGGACATGGAGCCCCACCTCCGGATCGACGATGGCCTCCTGACTGGCGGCGATCGAATCGACCACCAACTCGACCGCGAGGTCGACGTTGCGCTTGACCAGGGCCAGGGCGATCGGACCGAGCTCGTGGTGACGGCCCGAGGAGCCGACGAAGCCCACGGTCCGGTCACCGTTGAGTACGGCTGCGCCGACTTCCGGAAGTGCGTTGACGGAGCCGTCCAGGTGCAGCAGGGTGAGTCGCCGTGGTGGGCGGCCGAGGGTGTGGATCCGGGCCACGGTCTCCTGACCGCGGTAGCACCCCTTGTCGAGGTGTACGGCGCTGCCGAGCACACCGAGTTCGTTCGGGATCGTGCGGTGGTCGGTGTCGACCCCCATCCGCGGTACGCCGGCCGCGATCCGCAGCACCTCCCGGGCCCAGGTCCCGGCTCGCTCCTCCCCCAGCGCGTCCGCCAGCTCGGCCCTGGGCACGAAGAGCTCGTACCCGCCCACGGAGTCGGGTCCGCTCCGGGCCGGGTACGTCCCGGTCCCGGCAGCACCTGTCCCCGCAGCACCAGTCCCCGCAGCACCAGTCCCCGGTGCGTCCGCATCCTGCGCCATCGTGCCGGCGCGCCAGACGATCGCGTAGTCGTCCGTCCGGTCGGTCACCTCGACCCGCATCATGAACCGCATCCGGTCGAGGAACTCGGCCGCGGCGGCCGCAGCCCCGGGTTCGGTGTGGGCCCAGAAGGTCTCGCCGTCGTCCACCCCGTACAGCGCGTGCTCGATGTGCCCCTTCGGGGACAGCACCAAGGTGGTGACCCCGACGCCGGGGGCCAGGCCCTCCAGTTGCTGGGTGGTCAGGGAGTGCAGCCAGCCGAGCCGGTCCGGACCGGTCACGGTGAGCACACCGCGGTTGGACAGGTCGACCGCGCCGCGGCCGGCTTCGAGGGCGCGCTGCTCGCGGACCGGGTCGCCATAGTGCCAGGGCAGGCCCGCGTCGGGTCCTGACTCGGCCAGGACGGCCTTGGCCGCCGCCCCCGTCACGACTGCCTCTGCAGTCGCGCCCACAGGTGGTTCTGCAGCGGCTGCCCGTCGGCGGATTTGTCGAAGGTCCACAACAGTTCACTCTCCACGTTGCCGTAGAGCCGCTGCCCGGCGGTGTACTCCGGTGCGGTGACGGTGCGGACCACGGCGTCGGTGGCCAACTCGATCTTGGCCCCGGTGATCTTGCCGTACCAGACCTCCGAGTAGCCCTCCGGGTGGCACATCACCACCTCGAGGGTGCTGTCGGCCTGGGGGCGCCAGAAGCCGGTCTCCATCGAGCGCGGCTTGGTCGGCTTGCCGTTCTCGTCCACCTCCCAGGTCTGGGAGAGGTAGTGCAGATAGTTCTCGCCGTTCTCGGAGAAGTCGACCTGCTGGTAGAAGTCGAAGTCGTCCTGGCCCGGCCAGGTTCCCTTACCCATCCCCTCCCAGCGCCCTCGCATCCAGGCCAGGGCCACGAGGTCGGGGTGCAGGTCGGACGGGATCTCGAATGCCATCTCTCAACAACTTTCTCGGTTCGGCTATGCGTCGGGCTTCTGGCCACGGATCAGGACGACGACCCACACCAACGCTGCCACGGCCACCACGACGGTGACGGCGAACAGCAGCCAGGTGAGGACGGCGGACACGCCTCCGAGTGTAGTGAGTGGTGCGCCTCCCCGGTGCCGCACCACCGGGCGGCGATAGCGTGACCGCATGAGACTGGTCCTGCAGCGCGTCACCTCGGCCGGGGTCACGGTGGCCGGCGAGGTCACCGGACGCATCGATCGTCCCGGCCTGGTCGTCCTGGTCGGCGTCACCCACACCGACACCGCGGAGGTTGCGGCGAAGCTGGCAGCGAAGGCGTGGACCCTGCGGATCCTGGCCGGGGAGCGATCGTGTGAGCAGGAGCAGGCCCCGCTGCTGGTGGTCAGCCAGTTCACCCTCTACGCCGACACCCGCAAGGGACGTCGGCCCTCGTGGAGCGCGGCCGCACCGGGTCCGGTCAGCGAACCGCTGGTGGACTCCTTCGTCGCGGCCCTGCGCGCGCTCGGTGCCGAGGTGGCGACCGGGATCTTCGGCGCCGACATGCAGGTGTCGCTGGTCAACGACGGTCCGGTCACGCTGGTGCTCGACTCCGACACCTGACCCCGTACGGACTGCCATCGCCCGGGCGGGATCACTGGGGCGTGGAGAGGGCCACGGTGGAGACCAGGACCGCGTCCCGGGAGGGGTCACCACTGCCGGGATCGGTGCTGGAACGGATGGTCAGGGTGACCGAGGTCGTCTCCACCGGCGGGATCCGCAGCAACTGGGAGTCGTGGTTGCCGTCGTCGAGTTCCTGGTCCACCGTGCTGCCGTCGCCGAAGGTCCAGGTGACATCGGTGATCCGGCGGTACTCCGGGTACCGATCGACCCCGTCGGCCGGGTCCGTCTTGGTGTAGCCGTTGACCAGTCCGACCTCGGCGATCGTGGTGCCCTCCGGCAGCGTGAGGACCAACTCCTGATCGACCCCGTCGCCGGCACAGCGCCAGGCCGTGGCGGGATCTCCGTCGGTGGCCAGCGCCGGGTCGTAACGGACCTCGTGGCCGGCCGAGTCCTTGGCGGGATCGGCGACGCACTCGGCCGTCGCACCGGCTGGCTCGATCGCGCCGACCGCGCCCTCGTACGGGCCCGCCTCGGGATTCGGTTCCTCGGCCTCGGGCTCACCGGCCTCGGTCGGTTCGGTGTCGGACGGTTCGGTATCGGATGAGGCCGGGGCGTGATCGGCCGCGCTCGCCCCCGCGGCATCGTCGTCGCCCCAGAGGGCGAAGACCAGGACCAGAACCACGATCGCCACCAGCACCAACCCGACCGTGGCCCCGACGAGGATCATCGGCCAGCGGCGTCGGGCCGTCTCGCTGACATCGTCGGTCAGGTACGTGTCCCGCTCCCGCGGCTGCAGGGCCTGCGAGAGGCCGGGCACGTCGTCCACCGTCGTCTCGGCGGGCGCCTCGGACCGGCTGGGTGACTCGACCTCCGGCGGGGTCGTCGACGCAGCGGCTGGCGAGGCGGTGGCCGTCGGCTGCTCGGTCACTTCGGCCCGCCGGGCGGGTGCCACGGCGTCGGTGAGCCGGGTCGGGGTGGGATCCAGAGCGGGCCGGATCGTGGTCTCCTCGGTGGAGCGTTCGCCTACGGTCTCCGGCGCCTCACCCCACATCGGATAGGCGTCCTCGCCCGGGTCGGGCCCAGTGCGGGGAGCGGGTGCCTGCCGGATCGAGTCCCGGAACAACCAGCCGTAGGTGTCGTCCGGGTCGGGCTGCTCGGGCGCCTGCAGGGACCGCTGGAAGTGGCGGGACCGGGGCGGCAGCAACGGGTGCTGGCCGCGAGTCTGGCCGCTCCCACTGGGGCGGTACAACTCCTCGTAGCGGTCCCGGCCCGGCGGTGGGGTCTCGTCATCCAGCGACCGGCGCGGTCGCGGATCGTTCCCCGAAGATGGCTCTGGCATGGCTGCTCATCCTATCCGAGCAACCATGCCAGACCCATTTCTGCGATTTCGCTCAGGCCGCTTCCAGCTCCACGTCCACCTCGGCCACCGACCCCCGGGCCGCCTCGACCGCCCGATCGGCGCTGGCGCCCGGCGCGAGGGTGCGCAGGGTCCAGTTGCCGTCGCCGGCGAAGAAGCGGAAATGTCCCGTGGCCGAGGTGGGCACCTCGGCGGTGAACTCGCCGCCGGAGTCCAGCAGCCGTACGTACGCACCGGCCACCGGGTCACCGCCACGCAGCACCCGCCCCTGGATGACGGCTTCCTTGGTCACGTTGATGCCCGAGACGTCCAGGCCACCTGTCGTTGCTCCGCACATGTCGGCTCCTCAGCGGGTTCCGGGCTCGTCACCGAGCACCACGGGGACGCCGATCAGCGAGCCGTACTCGGTCCAGGAACCGTCGTAGTTCTTCACGTTCTCGTTACCCAGAAGCTCCTTCAGCACGAACCAGGTGTGCGAGCTGCGCTCCCCGATCCGGCAGTAGGCGATCGTGTCCTTGGACCAGTCGATGCCGGCCTCGGAGTAGAGCGCGGTGAGTTCCTCGTCGGACTTGAAGGTGCCGTCGTCGTTGGCCGCCTTGCTCCACGGCACGTTGATCGCGGTCGGGATGTGGCCACCGCGCTGGGCCTGCTCCTGGGGCAGGTGCGCCGGGGCGAGCAGCCGGCCGGCGAACTCGTCGGGGCTGCGCACGTCGACCAGGTTCTGCACCCCGATCGCCGCCACGGTCTCGTCCCGGAAAGCGCGCAGCGACAGGTCCGGCTCCGCGGCCACGTACGAGGTGGCCGGGCGGTCGGCGACCTCGGTGGTCAACTCGCGCGCGTCGAGCTCCCACTTCTTCCGGCCGCCGTCCAGCAGGCGGACGTCGGCGTGGCCGTACAGCTTGAAGTACCAGTAGGCGAAGGCGGCGAACCAGTTGTTGTTGCCGCCGTAGAGGACGATCGTGTGGTCGTTGGCGATGCCCCGTTCGGACAACAGCTTGCCGAACTGCTGTTGGTCGATGAAGTCGCGACGAACCGGGTCCTGGAGGTCGGCGCTCCAGTCGATCCGGATGGCGCCGGCGATGTGGCCTCCGGCATAGGCGGACGTGTCCTCGTCCACCTCGACCAGGGCCACCTGGGGATCATCGAGGTGCGCGACGACCCATTCGGCGTCGACCAGTACGTTCTCTCTGCTCATGCTGTTTCTCCTGCGAAGTCTGGATGGGTCCAAGGATCCTGGACCGAAGTTGGATTGCGGTGCTGGGTCCACTGGCGATCCGGAGCAGCGAGGGCATCGCGGATCGGCGTGGCGGGATCGCCCCTGCGCAACGGGATTCGCGCATCCTGGTGGGACGTCCGTCAGGACATTCGACACAGCGACGACCGCATCCGACCGTGGTCAACGGTCAGACGTCGAGTGAGCAGCGGGGCCCACGTCGTGCTCGCGATCATGTCGATCACAGTAAGTGAGCGGTCCGCCATCCCCCAAGAAACTTCTCGACATGTGGGATCGATGTCCACATTACGGACGTACGCCTCAGTTGGGCTCAACCGCCGGCGAAGGGCGGCAGGACCTCCACGTCGACGTCGACGTCGAGGTCCCGACCGAGATCATCCGCCCCGGCCCGGCGGCCGTCGACGAGCACCGAACTGATGTCCAGGACGCGCCGGAAGGCGGGATCGTCGGCCCGGGCGGCGGCGGCCGCAGCCAGGGCTGCGGTGACCGTCGAGGCCGCGAATTGCTCGTGCTCCACCCCGGCGACGGCTCGGGCACCGGCCCAGTAGCGAATCCGCACGTTCGTCATGGCGGTATCATCCCATCACGCGCTCGTGGAGTGAACACCTCCTCGCAGCCCTACCTCGGAGGTGGCCCTTGGCAACGATTCTCCTGCTGACGAACGCTCCGGAGACATCGGAGGAAGTACTTCCCGCGCTCTCCTTCCTCCCGCACCAGGTACGGATCGCGCAGGCCGCGGCGACTGCTCTGCTGGACGCACCACCGGCCGACGCCATCCTGCTCGATGCACGCCACGACCTGGCCGCGGCCCGATCGCTGTGCCAACTGATCAACACCACCGGCAAGGAGGCCGCCCTGCTGGCGGTCGTCACCGAGGGCGGGTTGGCCGCCGTGTCGCGCGAGTGGGGCTTCGACGACCTGGTGTTGGTGAACTGCGGCCCGGCCGAGTTCGAGGCCCGCCTGCGGCTGGCCACCACCGCCGACGTCGCCGCGGAGCAGCCCGTCCTGCGGTCCGGCGGGATCACCATCGACGAGGGGGCCTACACGGTCCGGCTGTACGACGCGCCCCTCGACCTCACCTACACCGAGTTCGAACTGCTGAAGTACCTGGTGCAGCACCCCGGCCGGGTGTTCAGCCGGCAACAACTGCTCAGTGACGTGTGGGGCTACGACTACTTCGGCGGCACCCGTACGGTCGACGTGCACATACGCCGGCTGCGCGCGAAGCTCGGCCCGGAGTACGAAACCGTGATCGGAACCGTACGCAATGTCGGCTACCGATTGGTGACCCCGACCGAGTTCTCCTTACCGGAGACCGAGAGCGAGAGCACTGGCAGTTAGTTGGACCGTTCGATCAGCCGGCGGAAGTGGCTCGGGAGGGTTCCGGGCGGTCCGCTGAGGCGGACGTACTGGACCGCCCCGAGACCGTGGGCGAGCAGGAAGCAGATCCACGCGCCGAGCAGCAGCCAGGCGCTGGTACCCAGCCAGGAGACGTCCATGATCGCGACCGGATGGCTCCAGATGCCGAGGACCAGCACCGGGTAGGAGAGCAGGTGCACCACCCAGGACACCTTGGCCCACCGGACCAGGTCGATGTCGCGGACCCCGGTGAACTCGGCCATCGCCTTGCTCCAGGCCAGGTGCTGGAAGGCGACGATCGCCATCATCAGCAGATTGGTGACCACCGAGGTGACGGCCCAGCCGTACGCGGACTCGCCGACGAAGTCCGGGTAGTTGACCAGGGCCAGGACGGCCAACACAGCGGCCACGGTGGCCACGCCGTCGCCGATCCGCGCCATCCGTTGGGCACCGCGCATCCGCGCGGCGATGGCCGGCTGGGCGAAGGTGCCGTACTCGGCGATCTGCTCACGGGTGTACTGCTCGTCCAACATGGACCGATCATCCCAGACCGGTCCGCGTTGGTCGATCCACTGGCCCGCCGCCCGCCTTGGGCGGTGCCGCCCCGGACACCACTCGCCGTCGACCACGGATTGGCAGCCATGCCCTAGCGTTGGGCCATGGACCTTCCACCACTCGAACTGACACCCGAGGTCGCCCAGGCGGCCCGCCGACTGGCCGACGTGGTGCAGTCCCACGATGGACGGGCCCCGCTGAACGAGGAGGCGGCCCTGGTGCTGTCCGCCGGCGCACAGCCCGCCGATCCCCCATCCGAGTCCGCCCACCTGCACCTGGGGGTCCTCGCCGATCGGGAACTGGCCGGCTACGCGCAGTGGGATCCGGAGACCGGGGTGGCCCAGTTGATGGTGGCTCCGGAGCATCGGCGCCGGGGACTCGGCAGCGGCCTGGTCCGGGCCCTCGAGCGGGTCCGGCCGGGGTTGGGGGTGTGGGCCTTCGGCGACCTGCCCGCGGCTCGCGGCTTGGCTGCCCGGTTCGGCTACACCCCCGGCCGGGAACTGTTGGTGATGGAGCGTTCGCTGACCGAGCCGCTGTCGGAGACCCCGGCCCCGGACGGGTTCGAGATCCGCAGATTCCGGCCCGGTGCCGACGAGGAGGCGTGGTTGGCGCTGAACGCCCGGGTGTTCGCCGCCCACCCCGAGCAGGGCCGGATCGATCGCGCCGACCTCGACGCGCGAATGGCCGAGGACTGGTTCGACCCGGAGGGCTTCCTGGTCGCGACCCGCGACGACGCGATGGTCGGCTACCACTGGACCAAACGGGAGTCGACCGAGCGGGGCGAGGTGTACGTGATCGGGGTGGCCCCCGAGACCGCCGGATCCGGGCTCGGCCGGGCGTTGCTGCGTGCCGGACTCGTCACCCTGCGAAACGCTGCCGTTACCTCGGTGCTGTTGTATGTGGAGGGCGACAACACCCGAGCGGTCGCGATGTACGCCGCCGACGGGTTCGAGGTCGCCAACCGCGACGTGATGTACCGAAGGCAGGAACAGTGATGAGCAACTCGGCCCAGGAGCATCCACACCCGTACGAGGCACCGTCGAGCGATGCCGCCGCGAGCGGTACACCGCAGGCCGCGAACACGTCCCAGCCGATCGAGGAGGTCCAGCCGACCCAGGGCGAGGTCCAGCCGATCGAGGGCGAGGTCGAGCACCTCGACGGACCAGAGGCTGATCCGGGACCGACCGAGGCACCACTCCCCCCGGACCGCTACTCCGACCGAGAACTGTCCTGGCTGGCCTTCAACGAGCGGGTCCTCGACCTGACCCGCGACATCGAGCGGGTCCCGCTGCTGGAACGGGCCAAGTTCCTGGCCATCTTCGCCTCCAACCTGGACGAGTTCTACATGGTTCGAGTGGCCGGGCTGAAGCGCCGGATCGCCGCCGGGGTGGCGGTGCCGAGCGTGAGCGGCCTGATGCCCCGGGAGACCCATGAACGGATCCTCACCGAGACCCGCGCCCTGGTCACCGAGCACGCCCGGGTCTTCCACACCGTGATCCGCCCGGAGCTGGCCGCGCACGGGATCGAGATCCTGCGCTGGGACCAGCTCCAGGCGGCGGAGAAGGACCGGATGCGGACCCTGTTCGCGGAACGGATCTTCCCGGTCCTGACCCCGCTCGCGGTGGACCCCTCGCACCCCTTCCCCTACATCTCCGGGTTGTCGATCAACCTGGCCGTGCTGGTGAAGAACCCACAGACCGGGGTGAAGCAGTTCGCCCGGGTCAAGGTGCCGACCGTGTTGCCGCGGTTCCTGCAACTGGCCGAGGGCCGCTACGTCCCGCTGGAGGACGTCATCGCCCGCCACCTTGATCAACTCTTCTCCGGGATGGACGTCGTCCAGCACCACATCTTCCGGGTCACCCGGAACGAGGACGTCGAGGTCGAGGAGGATGACGCGGAGAACCTGCTGTTCGCGCTCGAGCAGGAGTTGCTGCGCCGAAAGATCGGCCGACCACCGGTGCGCCTCGAGGTCGAGGACGACATCGACCAGGAGATGCTGGAGTTGTTGGTCTCGGAGCTGGACATCTCCGAGCGCGAGGTCTTCCTGTTGCCCGGCCCGCTGGACCTGCGCGGGCTGTTCTCGCTGAGCGGTATCGACCGCGAGGACCTCAAGTATGCGGCCTTCCTGCCGTCCACCCATCCACACCTGGCCGAGGTGGAGACAGCGAAGCCGGCCGACATGTTCGCCGCCCTGAAGCAGCGTGACGTCCTGCTGCACCATCCGTACGACTCCTTCGCCACCAGCGTCCAGCGCTTCATCGAACAGGCCGCTGCCGATCCGCACGTGCTGGCGATCAAGCAGACCCTGTACCGCACCTCCGGTGACTCGCCGATCGTCGACGCACTGATCGACGCCGCCGAGGCCGGCAAGCAGGTACTCGCCGTGGTGGAGATCAAGGCCCGCTTCGACGAACAGGCCAACATCGCCTGGGCCCGCAAACTGGAGCAGTACGGCTGCCACGTGGTCTACGGCATGGTCGGGTTGAAGACCCACAGCAAGCTCTCGATGGTGGTCCGCGACGAACCGGACGGGCTGCGCCGCTACGCCCACATCGGCACCGGCAACTACAACCCGAAGACCGCGCGCAGCTACGAGGACATGGGGCTGCTGACCGCGAACCCGATCGTCACCGAGGACATCGGCCGGCTGTTCAACCACCTCTCCGGGATGTCCCAGGAGACCCAGTACCGCCGCCTGCTGGTGGCCCCGCACGGCATCCGCACCGGCCTGCTGTCGCGGATCGAGGCCGAGATCGCCAACCAACGCGCCGGCCGGCCGGCCGGGATCAAGATCAAGGTCAACTCGCTGGTGGACGAGTCGATCACCGACGCGCTCTACCGGGCCTCGATGGCGGGCGTGCCGGTCGACCTCTGGGTCCGGGGCATCTGCACGATCAAGCCCGGGTTGCCCGGCCTGAGTGAGAACATCCGGGTCCGGTCGATCCTCGGCCGATTCCTCGAGCACAGCCGGCTCTTCTGGTTCGCCGGGGGCGGCCACCCGACGGTCGGGATCGGGTCCGCGGACCTGATGCACCGCAACCTCGACCGCCGGGTCGAGGTGCTCGTCTCGATCACCAACCAGCACCACATCGCCGAGATCGAGGCCCTGTTCGAGCAGGCCTTCGACCCAGCCATCGCCTCCTGGTGGCTGGCGGACTCGGAGTGGTCGGAGCACACTCGGGACGAGGACGGCACCCCCCTGGTGGACATGCAGGACGCCCTGATCGAACGGAAGAGTCGGCGCCGGGTCAAGCTGGACCCCGGCCCGGGGCGCTAGTCGCGGTTCGAGACGAGTCCGATGCCCAAGTTGATCCACGCCGGTGGCGCGGTCGTCACCCGGGAGGGGAAGCGTGGCACCGAGGTGTTGGTGGTGCACCGCCCCGGCTACAGGGACTGGAGCCTCCCCAAGGGCAAGCTCGATCCCGACGAGCACCGGGCGGTCGCGGCCGTCCGCGAGGTGTGGGAGGAGACCGGCGTACGGGTTCGGCTCGGGGTCCCCCTCGACCAGGCCACCCATCCGACCGGCGCCGGCCCCAAGCAGGTCTCGTGGTGGGGCGGCGTGGTGCTCTCGGCGACCCGACGGGCTCCGGACCGCGAGGTCGACGTGGTCTCCTGGTTGCCGACCAAGGCCGCCCTCGCCCGGCTGTCCTACGACGCGGACAAGGCCTTGGTCCGCCAGCACCTCGACCAGCCGACCACGGTGCCGGTGCTCCTGGTGCGCCATGCCAAGGCGATGGACCGCAAGAACTGGAAGGGCCGCGACCCCTCCCGCCCGGTCTCGGCCCGCGGCCGCCGCCAGGCCCGGCAACTCGTTCCACTGCTGGGCGCCTACGGGGTCGAGACCTTGGTCTCCTCCTCCTCCAATCGCTGCGTGAGCACCCTGCTGCCGTACGCGACCCGGCACGGGTTGACGATCGATCGACACACCATCCTGACCGAGGAGGAGGGCACCCACGGTGGCGATTCCGTCACCGCCCTGGTCGAGGCGGTGCGGGCCCGTGCCGTCGAGTCGGGCACCCCGGCGGTGATCTGCTGCCACCGTCCGGTCCTCCCCCACATCCTGGCCGCGATGGGCCTGCCGGACCGCCCGCTCAGCACCGCCGAGACGGTGGTGGCCCATGTCGACGCGACGGGCCACACCCACGCCGTGGAGCGACACCGTACCCATGGCTGATCACGCCACCCACTGCACAGCCAGCGTTCACTGTCCGTTCACCTGCGCAGGGCAAACGCGTCATTCGTCCCTCCTACCGTCCGGAGAAGAGTCACCAGACGGGACTCCACAGACAACGAAAGTCCAGAGGGGAATACACGTGAAGATCTCACGCATGAGCACCGGTGTCGCACTGAGCGCCGCCCTGGTGCTCGGGATGACCGCTTGCGCAGCGAACGAGGGAGGCGCCCAGGACCCGGAGGGCGGCGAATCGCAGGGAGCAGCACTCGAGGGCACCCTGACCGGAATCGGCGCCTCCTCGATGGCAACGGCCCAGGAGACCTGGGTTGCGGAGTTCCAGACCGCGAACAGCGGCGTGACCGTGAACTACTCACCGGACGGCTCCGGCGCCGGACGGGAGGCCTTCGCCGGTGGTGGCGCGGACTTCGCCGGTTCCGACCGTGCCCTCGAGGTCGAGGAGGTGGCGGACCTGGCGAGCTCCCGGTGCGCCCCCGACACCAAGGCGATCGACCTGCCCGTCTACATCTCGCCGATCGCGATCATCTTCAACATCGAGGGTGTCGAGGACCTGAAGCTGGACGCCGAGACCCTGGCCGGCATCTTCAAGGGCGACATCAAGAAGTGGAACGACGAGAAGATCGCGTCCCAGAACGAGGGCACCGACCTGCCCGACCAGGCGATCACCGCCGTACACCGTGCCGATGACTCCGGTACCACCGAGAACCTGACCGACTACCTGAACGTCGCCGCTCCGGACGTGTGGGACTCCGAGGCCGACGGCGTCTGGCCGTACGAGACCGGTGAGGCTGCCCCCCAGACCTCCGGCATGGTCGACGCGGTCAGCAACGGCTCCGGCACCATCGGCTACGCCGACGCCTCCCGCGCCGGCGACCTGGGCGTCGCCCAGATCAAGGTCGGCGAGGAGTACATCGAGTACACCCCTGAGGCTGCCGCCGCCATCGTGGACGCCTCCCCGCGGGCCGAGGACGCCGAGCGCAGCGAGCACGACATCGCCGTCGAGCTCGACCGCAAGGCCGAGGGCAACGTGTACCCGATCGTGCTGGTCTCCTACGCGATCGCATGCGAGCAGTACCAAGATGCCGCCACCGCAGAGAAGGTGAAGGCCTACCTCGGCTACATCGCCTCCGCAGAGGGCCAGCAGGCTGCTGCTGACTCGGCGGGCATCGCCCCGCTGTCGGAGCAGCTGTCGACCGACGTCGCGGCCTCCATCGAAGCCATCTCCTGACCTGATGGCGCTGAGTCCCGGATCCCACCCACAGGTGGGATCCGGGACCTCTCAGATTGAGTTCGGAGAGTCGGGAGTGCGAGCATGTCCGTGACGAAGCCCACTACGACGGATGATCAGGTGAATGATCCACAGAAAGCCGGAGCGGCCGACACCGAGGCCGTGAACGAGCCACCCCCGGGTGCGCCCGCCAACACCCCCGTACGCCGGGTCGGCGACCGCGTCTTCCAGTGGATCTCCACCGGATCCGGCGCCCTGATCCTCACCATCTTGGCCCTGGTGGCCGTCTTCCTGGTCGTCCAGGGCATCCCGGCCATCACCGCTCCGGCCGAGGACCTCCCGTACGGGGAGTTCGTCTCCTTCGTCCTCCCGCTCGCCTTCGGCACCGTCTGGGCCGCCCTCCTGGCGCTCGTCATGGCGGTCCCGGTCTCGATCGGCATCGCCCTCTACATCTCGCACTTCGCCCCGAAGAAACTGGCCACCGGCTTCGGCTACGTGATCGACCTGCTGGCCGCAGTCCCGTCGGTGGTCTTCGGCCTCTGGGGCATCAACGTGCTGGCCCCCGCCGTCCAGCCCGCCTACGTGTGGCTGGCGGCCCATCTGGGCTTCATCCCACTGTTCACCGGCCCCGCGTCGGGCACCGGTCGGACCATCTTCACCGCAGCCATCGTGCTCGCGGTGATGGTCCTGCCGATCATCACCGCCCTGAGCCGCGAGGTGTTCCTGCAGACCCCGCGACTGCACGAGGAGGCCGCCCTGGCCCTCGGCGCCACTCGCTGGGAGATGATCAAGATGGCGGTCCTCCCGTTCGCCCGCCCGGGCATCATCTCGGCCACCATGCTCGGTCTCGGCCGCGCCCTCGGCGAGACGATGGCTGTCGCCATGGTCCTCTCCCCCGCAGCGGTGATCTCCTTCGCGCTCGGGCAGTCCACCAACCCGAACACGATCGCCGCGAACATCGCGCTCAGCTTCCCCGAGTCGTACGGTCTCGGCGTGAACCAGTTGATCGCCAGCGGCCTGGTGTTGTTCGTGATCACCCTCGCGGTGAACGTGGTCGCGCGCTGGATCGTCACCCGTCGCAAAGAATTCTCGGGAGCCAACTGATGTCCGCCACCACTGCCTCTCGCCCGGGGGTCAATCCGCTGACCGCCGGAAAACTGCCCCGGTGGACCACCGCCGTCGTCCTGGCCGCCTGCCTGGTCGCCTCGGGCTCCCTGTTCGCCGTGATCGGCTTCGGCATCGGCCGGGTCGCCTTCTTCGGCGTGGTCGCCTTCACCATCGTGATGATGCTGCTGTCCAGCCGGGTGGAGGGCGGTCGGCGCGCCAAGGACCGGCTGGCGACCATCCTCGTCACCTCGGCCTTCGTGCTGGCCCTGGTCCCACTGATCTCGCTGGTGACCTCCACCGTCGCCGAGGGCAGCACCCGCTTCGACCTCACCTTCTTCACCTGGTCGATGCGCAGCGTGGTCGGTGAGGGAGGCGGTGCCGCCCATGCGATCGCCGGCACCCTCTGGGTGACCGGCATCGCCACCGTCATCTCGGTGCCGATCGGCCTGATGGCCGCCATCTACCTGGTCGAGTACGGCCGTGGCGGTCGCCTCGCCCGCTCGATCACCTTCTTCGTCGACGTGATGACCGGCATCCCGTCGATCGTCGCCGGCCTGTTCGCCTACGCCGCCTTCATCCTGATCTTCGGACCGGGCACCAAGACCGCGCTGGCCGGCGCCATCTCCCTGTCGGTGTTGATGATCCCGGTGGTCGTCCGCTCCGTGGAGGAGATGCTCCGGCTGGTTCCGAACGAACTGCGCGAGGCCTCGTACGCCCTCGGCGTGCCGACCTGGCGGACCATCGTCAAGGTCGTCCTGCCGACCTCGCTCGGCGGCATCGTCACCGGGGTGATGTTGGCCGTCGCCCGGATCATCGGCGAGACCGCGCCGCTGCTGGTGGCTGCCGGCTTCACGCACAGCCTGAACCAGAACCCCGTCAGCGGCCCGATGATGACCCTGCCGGTGTTCGTCTACCGCTCCTACGTCGACCAGGGCGTGCCGGCCGAGGCGTACCTCGCGCGGGCTTGGGCCGGCGCCCTGACGCTGATCCTGATCGTGATGGCCCTGAACCTCGCGGGCCGTCTGATCGCCGCCCGGTTCGCGCCCAAGACCGGCCGCTGACCACCTCGCAGAACCGACCCCAGGAAGATCATGTCCAAGCGCATCGAGATCAACGACCTGAACGTCTACTACGGCACCTTCAAGGCCGTCGAGGGCGTGAGCCTCACCGTCGAGCCTCGCTCGGTGACCGCCTTCATCGGCCCCTCCGGCTGCGGCAAGTCCACCTTCCTGCGCACCCTCAACCGGATGCACGAGGTGATCCCCGGCGCGTACGTCGAGGGTGAGGTGCTGCTGGACGGCCACGACCTCTACGGCCCCCGGGTGGACCCGGTGATGGTGCGCCGCCAGGTCGGGATGGTGTTCCAGCGGCCGAACCCCTTCCCCACCATGTCGATCAAGGACAACGTGCTGGCCGGGGTGCGGCTGAACGGCAAGCGGATGAGCGCCTCCGCCGCGAACGACCTGCTGGAGTCCGCGCTGCGCGCTGCCAACCTGTGGGGCGAGGTCAAGGACCGGTTGGAGAAGCCGGGCGCCGGCCTCTCCGGTGGCCAGCAGCAACGGCTCTGCATCGCCCGGGCGATCGCCGTCCAGCCCGAGGTGATCCTGATGGACGAGCCGTGCTCGGCCCTCGACCCGATCTCCACCCTGGCCATCGAGGACCTGATCGGCCAGCTCAAGGAGCAGTACACCGTCGTGATCGTCACCCACAACATGCAGCAGGCCGCCCGGGTGAGCGACCAGACCGCCTTCTTCAACCTCGCCGCGCAGGGCAAGCCGGGCCGGCTGATCGAGATCGGCGCCACCGAGAGGATCTTCTCCAACCCGGAGGAGAAGGCGACCGAGGACTACATCACCGGTCGCTTCGGCTGAATGGGTGCGCTCGCTGGTACGTCGGTGCGTACTACACTCACCGCGTGAGTAGTCAGGCAGGCTGGTACCCGGATCCGGGTGGCCAGCAGGGAATGTATCGGTACTGGAACGGTCAGACGTGGTCGGCTGCCCTGAGTCCGGACCCCGGTGCGGCCCCGCCGAAGGAGTCCCTCGGCAGTGTGGCTCCCGGCCAACCCACGTCCGGCACCGGCCCACTGGGGGCCGGCGGCACCGCCCCGCTGGGGTCGTCCGCTGGCCAGTACGGAACGGGGCAGCACACCGGCGGACCGGGTGGCAGCTACGGCGAGGCCCCGGGCCGCAAGCGCTCGAACGGGGCGCTGATCGGCCTGATCGCGGGCGTCCTCGTGGTGGCTGTTGTGGCCGTACTCGCGATCCGTTGGCTCGGTGATGCCACCGGCATCACCGGTGATCCGCCCGGCGGCCAGCAGACTTCTCAGACCTGCCCGGTCTCCGACGAGGGCAGCGACAGCCCGGAGCCCCAGCCGAACGACGGCCGGGTACACGGCGGCCAGTTGTCGTACCCGTTGCTGGGCTCCCCCTGGTCGCCCCCCACCACCGAGAACCGCGTCCCGTTCGGCCGCGGCGTCCTCAGCCAGAGTGTGACCATCGAGCCGGACTACAACGGCGAGGGCAACAGCTGGGTGGCCTCGGTGTTGATCGGCCGCCTCCTCGCCGGAGACGGCTTCTTCACTCCGGAGCAGGGTTCGGAGATCGTGGTGAAGTGCGTGGTCGGCGCCTTCTACGACAACGCCGACGTGACCCGCAACGACGTCAAGAACGAGGCGATGACCGTCGACGGCAAGGACGCGTGGATCGTCGAGTCCGAGCTGAGCTTCGAGCTCGAGGGCCTGGAGGCCAAGGGCGAACTGTTGATCGTGGTGATCGTGCAGACCAGCGAGACCTCCTCCAGCCTGTTCTACGCCTCCGTACCGGACAACGCCCCGGAACAGGTCCAACCCGCCCGCGATGCCCTGGCTGACTTGCGCGTCGACTCCTGACGCCCCGGTCGAGCCGCGCAACCTCAACCGCAGTCGGCGTGCCCCCGGGCGGCCTTCATCGTGACCACCCGGGTGGCCTTCACCTCGAGTTCGGCGGCGAACTCGTCATCGGAGTCCGCCTCCTGCTCGACCGCCTCCACCATCGCCGGGAGGATGGACGGGTCGGCGTTGATCACCACGTCGCCGCCGGCAGCCAGGAAGTCCACCGCGCGCTCCCCCGGGCTGAGGTGCGAGACGGCCTTGGCGGCGCCGACATCGTCGGAGATCACCACGCCGTCGAAGCCCATGTCGTCGCGGATCATTCCCTCGATCACGGTCTCGGAGAACATCGCCGGGTGCTCGGCGTCGATCTGGGAGTAGATCGCCGAGCCGACCATCACCATGTCGGAGCCGTTCTCCACGGCGGAGTGGAAGCCAGCCAGGTCGGCGTCGTCACGGGTGGTGCTGTCGTCGACCACCCGGGTCTCCAGGTCGGTGTTCCCCTGCACCCGGCCGAGCCCCGGGAAATGCTTGACCGAGGTGGCCACCCCGGCCCGGTCCATCCCGGCGGCGAAGGCATCCACCTTGGCACTGACCACGTCGGCGTCCGACCCGTAGCCGCGGTCGAGGGCGCCGATCGGCTCGTTGGCATCCCCCACCTCGGTGGGCACCACATCGGCGACCGGAGCCAAGTTGATGTCGACTCCGGCCTCGCGCAGTTGACTGCCCCACACCTCGGCACTGCGCTCCAACTCGGCGTCGCTCAACTGGGCCTGCTCGGTGGCGGCGGGCATCGCGTCGAAGCCCTCTCCCTGGAGTCGCTGCACCAGGCCGCCCTCTTGGTCGGCGGCCACCATCAGCTCGATGCCGTCCGGCTGGTCGATGGACCCCTTGACCCGGTCGCTGAGGTCCTTGATGCCGGACTGCCCGATCTCGGTGTTCTCCAGCAGCAGTACGGTACCGACCTCGGCCCGGTCGAAGGCGGTGGCCACGGAATCGTTCCAGGCCGGCACCCCGACCCCGGGCATGAACAACTGTCCGATCTGTTCGGACCGATCCAGGTCGGCGACCAAGGCGGCGCAGCCGGCGGCCGCGCCGCTCGGACTCGGACTGGGCGTCACGCTGCTCGGGGCGGGCGACGGGGTGGCCGCCGCGGAGGAGGGAGGGCTGGTCGGGGCCGACACACTCGGCGTCGGACCCGCGTCCTGGGAGGCACCGCAGGCGGTGAGGACGAGCCCCGCGGTCGCCGCCCCCACGGCAAGCAGTGGGCGGTGGTGACGGGTGGCCATGGCCGTGGGTCAGCTCCTCGATATCGACTGTCGAACCGGTCTCCGGGTGCTGGACAGGTGGCCCTAGAGTGTTGCGCGGCAGGCTTCTCGTCCAACCGGAGGAACTCACATGTCGAGCATCACCAGCGTAGGCCCTCGCACCCTGGCGGACGTACTGCCGGGCGGGCTCGTCCGCAACATCGCCCTGGTCGTCGGCGGAGCCGGCTTCGTCGGCATCACCGCCCAGGTCGCCATCCCGTTGCCGTTCACCCCGGTCCCGCTCACCTTGCAGACCTTCTCCGTGCTGCTCACGATCGCGGTCCTCGGCAGCACCCGCGGCCTCGCCTCGATGGGCCTCTACATCGCCGCCGGCATGGTCGGCGTGCCGTGGTTCTCCGACGGCCAGTCCGGCTTCGCCTTCGCCTCCTTCGGCTATGTCGTCGGGTTCCTGCTGGCCGCCCTCCTGGTCGGCAAGTTGGCCGAACGCGGCGCGGATCGCAGCCCGCTGCGTACGATCGCCATGATGGTCGTGGGCAACCTCGCCATCTACGCCGTCGGGGTGCCGTGGCTGATGCTCCAGGCCGGCCTCTCGCTACCCGCCGCCCTCGCCCTCGGCGTGGTCCCGTTCCTGGTCGGCGACGTCCTCAAGATCGCCGTCGCCGTCGGTGTCCTCCCCGGCACCTGGAAGTGGCTCAACTCCCGCCGCTGACGGACGCCACCTCAACTCTGGTCGAGCGGGAGGGCCAGGAGCGCATTCTCGACGAGTTCGGGCAGGGCCGGGTGGATCCAGTACTGCCCGCGTGCCATCTCGGGCGCGGACAGGCCGAAGCTCATCGCCTGGATCAGGGGTTGGATCAGCAGCGAAGCCTGGTAGCCGATGATGTGCGCGCCGAGGAGTCGCCCGGTGGCCGGGTCGGCGAGCAGCTTGGCGAAGTGCCGGGTGTCCTCCATTGCCCAGCCGTACGCGACCGTGCCATACTCCTGCACCGCCGTGACGTAGGAGAGCCCGCGTTCCTCGGCCTCCTGTTCGGTCAGGCCGACCGAGGCCACCTGGGGTTCGGAGAAGACCGCGTGGGGCACGAAGCGGTGGTCGGCGGTGATCATCTCCTCCGGGTGCAGCAGGTTGTGCTGCACGATCCGCATCTCGTGGTTGGCGACGTGCTTCAACTGGTGGTGTGAGCTCACGTCGCCGAGGGCGAAGATGCCAGCGGCGGTGGTCACTTGGTGGTCATTGACGCGGACGTAGCCGGCCCCGTCCACCTCGACCCCGGTCGCGGTCAGGTTCAAGGTGTCGCCGTTGGGCACCCGCCCGGTGGCCACCAGGAGGACATCTGCCTCGTAGGACTGTTCGGCCCCGGATGAGTCGGTGGTCACCACCCGGACCCGGTCCCCGGGGAGCGACTCCACCCGCTGCCAGGGCTCGTCCAGTCGAACGTCCATCCGCTCGGACAGCAGTTCGGTGTATCGCGCGGACACGTCGCGATCCTCGTGCCGCAACAGGGCTCCGGACCGGTTGATCACCGTCACCTCGGTGCCGAAGGCCGAGAAGACGTGGGCGAACTCGGCCGCCACGAACCCGCCACCGATGATGATCATCGACCCGGGCAGTTCCGGCAGCCGCATCACGGTGTCGGAGGTGTGCACGGTGACGGTGTCGATCCCGGGCACCTGCGGGACGACCGCCCGGCTCCCCGCGGCGATCACGAACCGGTCCGCGGTGATCACCTCGCCGGTTCCGGTGTCCAGGGTGCGTTCGGCGGTGAAGTGCGCCTCCCCCTCGAAGACGGTCACGTGTGCATTCTGTTCGCGCCAGTCCCGACCGCCTTCGGAGATCGGGTCGATCCGTCCGAAGATCCGGTCCCGGATGCTCGGCCAGTCGACCCCGTTGCGGGTCAGGTCGACACCGAGTGGGGCGCCAGTCGCCGGGGCGTTGGCGAGGTCGGCCGGGAAGACGAACATCTTGGTCGGGATGCAGCCCACATTGAGGCAGGTGCCGCCGAAGACCCCCTTCTCCACCAGGGCGACCTCGAGGCCGTCGAAACGTTCGTCGATCAAGGAGTTGCCCGAACCGGAACCGATCACGCAGAGGTCGAAGTGCCGCATGGACCAATACTCGCACGGAGCTGGAGCAACGCATCCAGGATCCCTGTGCCCTTGCGTTACCCAGTAACGGCAAGCTCGAAGCGACGCTCGCCGCAGATGCCCGAAGCATGGCCATGTGCCATGCCCCAGACGTGAGAAACCGATCACCAAAACCCTGTCACTTCAATCGTTTGACCACGCCCTGACCCGCTGATAGTTTCGCCAGACAGGTCCGAGAATTCAGTTCCCTATTTCGGCAAGGGAAACCACATGATTCGAAAAGGGCTCGCATTCCAAATTTGCGCAGGCGTCGCACTAGGGACCCTATCAGTTCCCCTGAGCGCCTCTGCGACACCAGAGGTTCACCACCTCCCGACTTCAGGATCTGTAACCAGTGCACCTTCTCCAACAGACCCCATGAGCGAGTCAGACCGGAGCCAACTGAAACAAGACATTCAATTGGCGAGGAAGCACACGAACCTTGAATCCACAGGAACGCCCGTCTTTGATGCAGGCGCTGCTGAGTCCAATGGAATGTCTCCCAAGTTCTCGACGATGTACTCTTCGCAATTGCAAGCAGCCCAGTCTGGTCAGAGCCAAGGTGGTTACGAAACCGCCGAGCACGGCAAGGGTGGCGATTGCTTGGTTGCAACATTCGGGTGGACCATTGCGTTCGCAGCCCTTGTTGCTGCAACTGCGGCCACGGGTGGCGCCGCGGCACTCGCCCTCATGGGGTACACGTCCGCCAGCATCGGCTGGATCCTGTCCTGTTACACGTGACGTCCACAAACCTCCATGGAAGAGAGCGCATGTCTCGCACGCTATTCCTACTTCTGACGGCGACGTGGACTATTGTCGCAATCACTGGGATTGTCAGCGTATTATCAGGGGATCCAGGAAGCGCGCGATTCGCCATTTCTGTGGTTCTTATTATCGCCGGGATTGCTGGCCTGCTCGCAACACTCTGGGTGAGGACCCGAAAGCCGAAGGATCCTGCATCGCCCACGTGAAGATCAAGCGACACACGGGGCATTGATCAACCGCGAAGCGGAGTGGGCTAGGGACTCTACGGACGTCGTGACTCGCCGTCTAGAGTGGCGTGCGTGGGAATCCTCCAGAAACTGTTCGGCCGCGACGAGAAGTCCGGGCCGGACCTGCCGATCACGATCGATGTCGACCGTCGCCGAGCCCAGCTCGGGGAGTTGGCGCAGGCCCTGGATGCCCTGGTCGCCGGGATGAAGGAGGACCCGAAGCGGCTCGCCAATCCGGGCTGGTCGTCGCGGGTGGCCGAGTACGGCCGACTGGCCGGCGAGGCGATGACGTTGCGGCAGTCCGTCCCGACCCGCGAGGCCCTGCTCGACCTGAGCTTCCAGGTCCGACCGGTGTTCAACGCCGGTGCCGTTCCCGCCGGACAGGAGCATCTCGTGCCGCTGCAGGACCGCGTGGTGGCCCTGGCCCACCAGCTCAGCGAGGTCCTGCCGGGCGAACGCACCTGAACCCGGCGCGCTCCCGGGGGAGCCCAGCGTGCGAGACTGCGGTGGATGACGTCCTTCCTGATCCCGGTCGGCCTGGACCTCGGCCACGTGGTCCGCTTCGACCGGCCCGACGAGCCGGCGGTCCCCCAGTTGCGGGCCCAGCGGATGACGGTCGCCCTGACGGCCCCGGAGCATCGGGCCTGGCGGGCCGCGCACGTCCCGGTCGATCTACCCCGCGACACCGTGTGGACCCGTGCTGACGCGGTCGCGGCCCTCGCCGACGACGGGGTGTCGAACGGCGAAGCCCTGCTGGATTCCCTCGGCACGCTCGGGTTGGTCGCCGAGATCACCCCGCACACCGACGAGAACACCGCCTTCGCCACCCGGGTCCGACTGGTGCCGCGGGTGGGTGGGCTCGAACCCGACCAGGTGGGCGAGCACACCATGATCAACGTCGGCCCGTACGGGGACCCGGTGGACCAGATTCCCGCCTTCCTGTTCGACCTCTTCGCCCTCGGCGCCCAACACCGCACCCTCGCCGACGCGATCGCCCACACCGTCCGCCGGGGCACCCCCACCGACCAGGACACCTCGTCCCGGGCCCTGGAGCGCTCCCTGTTGGAGGCGTTCCTCTTCTACGCCCCCGGCTTGATCAGCCGGGGAGCGATCGTCCTCGACCAGGTCGAGGAGGCCACCGAATGAGTGATCCCACGCGTACGAACCCGGCCCGCCCCGACGAGGCGTCCCCGGACTCGAATGGCACCGGCTCCCGCGAGTTGTTCCCACTGGGGTTCTCCCTCGGCCGGCGCACGGAAGGCGACCTGGTCCGGCTCGGCAGCGACGTACACGTCCTGCCCGCGGACCTGCCGGCACCCTTGGACGGCGCCCTCGCGCCGCATCTGATCGGCACCGTGTGGACGGCTCTGTGCGGTGGGTCGGAGGCACTCGACGGCCCTTGGGACCGGGCGGCGTTGCGGGCCCTGCTCGACCCGGTTCCGGCCGGGGTGGTCGACTCGATCCTGGCGGTGTTGATCACTCAGGGGCTGGCCGCCGAGTTCGATCCGGCGACGCCGGAGGCGGCCCGGCAGGCACGTCGGCTGGCGCTGCGTCCCCTGTTGACCGGGCACGGCAACACCCGGGAGGACCCGCACCACTACGCGGTCGGCACCCCGGCCCGGGTCCGCGCCCGCCTGCCCCCGCGAGCGTACGACTGCTGGGAGATGGCCGACGCCCACGACTCGGTCTGGGGCCTGTGCCAGACCCTCGCCGCCAACCCGTACTACGCCCGGCTCACCGACTCACCCCTGAGCACGCCGGAGGGCCAGACGGCCCCGCTCTGGAGCGACGTCCGCGCCCTGCTGGTGGTGGGTGCGGCCCACCTCGACCTGGCCCCTGCGACGCACTGGACCCGGCCGCGTCACTCACTCCGCGTGAGAGTTGATCACTCGGTGTGCACGACGTTGCGCTGCACCGGGAAGTGGCAGGCCAACGGGTGATCGGATCCCTCGGGGACCTCCAACTTCGGGTCCTCGGTCCGACACCGCTCCGGCACCTGCTGAGAGTCCGGCAGCGAGGTGTCGCCCCCCTCGGCGGCGAACACCTCCCGGGCCCGCCAGCAGCGGGTGTGGAAGTGGCATCCCTTCGGCGGGTTCATCGGCGAGGGGACATCGCCCTCCAGGACGATCTCCTCGCGTTGGCCACGCACGGTCGGGTCCGGCACGGGCACGGCCGACAGCAGGGCCTGGGTGTAGGGCTGCTGGGCCCGGTCGTACACCTCGACGTCGGAGCCGGACTCGACCACCCGGCCGAGGTACATCACGGCCACCGAGTCCGCGATGTGTCGCACCACGGACAGGTCGTGGGCGATGAAGAGGTAGGACAGCCCCAACTCGTTCTGCAGGCTCTCCAGCAGGTTGATCACCTGGCCCTGGATGGACACGTCGAGGGCGGACACCGGTTCGTCGCAGAGCAGGATCCTGGGCTTCAACGCCAGGGCCCGGGCGATCCCGATCCGCTGCCGCTGGCCGCCGGAGAACTGGTGCGGGTAGCGGTTGATGTGGTCTGGGTTCAGCCCGACCAGTTCCAACAGTTCCTGCACCCCCTTGGCCCGGCCCTGCTTCGGCGTCGCCTTCGGGTGGATGATGTACGGCTCCCCGATGATCGCACCGACCGACATCCGTGGGTTCAGCGCGGTGTAGGGGTCTTGGAAGACCATCTGGATGTCCCGCCGGAGCCGCCGTACGCCGGCCCGACCCATCGTGGTGAGGTCCTCCCCGCCGACCCGGATCGAGCCCCGGGTGGGTTTCTCGACCCCGACCAGCATCTTCGCCAGGGTGGACTTGCCCGAACCGGACTCCCCCACCAGGCCGAGGGTCTCGCCACGGCGCAGGGACAGGTTGACCCCGTCCACGGCCTTCACCTCGCCGATCGTCCGCTTCAGCACGATGCCGCGCTTGACCGGGTAGTACTTGGCCAGGTCCTTGACCTCCAGGACCACCTCGTCGTCACTCGACATCGGTCATCACCTCCGTGGCGAAGTGGCAGGCCGAGAACCTGCCGGGTTCGACCTCCACGGCCGGTGGGGGCGGGTCGGTCCGGCATTCGTCCTGCGCGTAGCGGCAGCGCGGGTTGAAGGCGCAGCCGGCCGGAATGTCGGTCAACTCCGGCGGTCGACCGGAGATCACCTCCAACTCCTGTCCCTTGCGGTCCAGCCGCGGGATGGAGCGCAACAAGGCCTTCGTGTACGGGTGGGCCGGCTTCGTGAAGGCGCTCACCGAGTCCGCCTGCTCGACGGCTCGACCGGCGTACATCACGGTGATGTCGTCCGCCACGTCGGCCACCACGCCGAGGTCGTGGGTGATCAACACCAGTCCCATCGACCGCTCCGCCTGGATGTCGGCCAGCAGTCGCATGATCTGCGCCTGGACCGTCACGTCGAGGGCGGTGGTCGGCTCGTCGGCGATCAACACCTCCGGCTCCAGGGCGAGCGCCATGGCGATCATCACCCGTTGCCGCATGCCGCCGGAGAACTGGTGCGGGTAGTCTCGCACCCGCTGCTGCGCGTTCGGCATCTTGACCAGATCCAGCAGTTCGATGGCCCGCTTGCGAGCCTCCTTGCGTCCCATCCGCCGGCGAACCGTCAGCGCTTCGGTGAGTTGGAACCCGACCGAGTAGACGGGGTTCAGCGCGGCCAGGGCGTCCTGGAAGACCATCGCGATGTGCTCCCCGCAGGTCGCCCGGTGCTCGCTGCGCGGCATGGCGAGCAGGTTCTGGCCCTTGAACCGGATCTCTCCCCCGGTGATCTTCGCTGGCGGCGACTGCAGCAGGCCCATCACCGCCTGGGAGGTGACGCTCTTGCCACTGCCGGACTCGCCGACGATCGCCATCGTCTGGCCGGCGGAGACGCTGAAGGAGACGCCGTTCACCGCACGGACGATGCCGTCCCGGGTGTCGAACTGCACCCGGAGGTCGTCGACCTCGAGCAACGGCGCGTCCGTGCCCTCCGGGGAGGGCTCCGGGGCGTCGACGGTTGCGGCCTTGGACAACTGACTCACCTCAGCTTCGGGTCGAGGGCGTCGCGGAGGTTGTCACCGATCACGACGAAGGACAGGATCGTCGCCATCAGGCAGCCCAGCGGGAACAACAGCAGGTGCGGATAACCACCGGTGAACCACTCGGCACCGTCGGAGATCATGATGCCCCAACTGATCGCCGGGGGACGGACGCCGATGCCGAGGAAGGCGAGCACCGCCTCCGCGGCGATCACCCCGGCGATCGAGGTCGGCACCAGCGCGGTGACCGGACCGATGGCGTTCGGGAGCACGTGCCGGAACATGATCCGCAGGTCGGAGGCACCGAGCACCCGGGCCGCCATCACGTAGTCGAGGTTCTTGGCCTCGAGCACGCTGGCGCGGACGTAGCGGGTGTAGCCCATCCAGCCGAAGGCGGTCAGCACGATCGCGGGTTGCACGATGGAGGAGACCTGCCCGGAGCCGAAGGTGACGTTCTTGAACATCGACAGCAGCAGCAGCGCGGCGAGCAGCAGCGGGATGACCAGGAAGACCTCGAGGGTCCGCGAGATGATCGTGTCCACCCAGCCCATGTAGAAGCCCGCCAGGGTGCCGAGCAGCAGGCCGATCACCAGCGAGGCACCGACCACGCTGAAGGCCAGCAGCAGCGAGGGGCGGGCGCCGTGCACCAACTGGGCGAGCACGTCACACCCGTGCAGGTTGGTGCCGAAGGGGAACTCCCCACCGAACCACTCCGGGCGGATCCGCGACTTGCCGATGTCACAGTGCTTGGGGTCGACCTGGGTGAACAGCTTCGGGAAGAGGGCCACCACCAGGAAGAACAACGCCACACAGGTGGCGATGATCACGTCGGGGCGCTTCCGCAGGGTGTGGAAGGTGTCGGCCCAGAGGGTCCGCGCCGCCGTCGAGTCCTTCTCGGGGCCTTCCGCCGCGATCGCGGCCGAGGTCGTGGGGTCAGTCATTGCGCACCTCAGTCATAGCGAATCCGTGGGTCGAGGATGCCGTACACGATGTCCACCAGGAACATCACCGTCACGGTGGCGACGGAGAGCAGACTGACGATGCCGATCACGACTGACACCTCGCTGTCCTGTACCGATTGCCACAACACCCCACCCATCCCGTAGATGTTCATCAGGCCCTCGGTGATCACCGCGCCGCCGAGCGCCTCGGCGAACACGAACCCAACCGCCGTGACGACCGGGATGGACGAGTTGCGGACGATGTGGAAGACGGTGACGTAGCCGTCCTTCAGCCCCTTGGAGCGGGCCGTACGGACGTGGTCTGCGTTGTAGTTCTCCAACTGGCTCGCCCGGACCAGCCGCAGGAAGGGCGCGGCTCCGGTGAGGCCGAGCAGGACCGCGGGGACGATGATGGTCGCCCACGGGTGGTCCCGGGAGAAGGACGGTCTGAACAGCAGGGACATGAACGAGTCCCGTCCGAACACCCCGCCCATGAAGTTGCTGATCTGCACGGCGAAGATGAACTTGTAGACCAGCAGCATCACGAACACCGGGAAGGCGTCGATCAGGATGCTGAGGAAGCGGATGCCGTGGTCGGGCGCCTTGCCCCGGAAGCGAGCCGCCACCGAGCCGAGGAACAGGCCCATCACCAGCCAGGTGATGGTCACCACGACGAAGAGCCGCAGGGTGTTCGGGGCGGCGGTGGCGACGATGTCGGTCACCTCGCGGCCGCGGTGGTTGGTGCCGAAGTCCAGCGCCGCGTAGTCCTGCAGCCGTTGGAAGAACTGGCCGATGCACGGGTTGCCGACCTGGTCGTAACAGGCGTCCCCGAGACCGTAGCGTTCCTCGACCGCTTGCAACTGGCTGGGTGAGGGGACTCGGTCGCCGAAGAAGGCGAGAGCCGGGTTGCCGTTGAGCTGGATGGCCGCCGTGGTGAGCAGATGAAGGAGGAACATCACCAGGAACAACGTCAGGATGCCCTGTAGCACCCGACGGATGATGTATCTGCCCACGAGTTGGAATCTCCTTCGATGTTCGAGGCTCGTTGCCACACATTACGTAGCGGTGGTGGGCGGCGCGCGCCCCGGCCCCCACCCCCCCACAAACACGGGGGCAGCCCCCCAAAAAAACCCACCCCCCCAAATGGAA
>JBQDIN010000021.1:0-19648 GCA_052094425.1 Propionibacteriaceae bacterium | reverse complement strand
CCTCCCCCCTTTTTGCAACCGCCTTCGAGGTTCGAGGCTCGTGGCCACCCATTACGTCGCGGTGGGGCCCGGCACGCCCCCGGGCACCACCGACACCACGTACTGGTCGTCAGCCCACGTACTCCAGCAGCCGCAGCTTGGCGAACCCGCTGAACGGGTCGAGCACGACGTTGTCGACGTTCTCGCTGTGGAAGGTGACCGCGTTGCCGAACTTCAGCGGGATGGTCGGGAAGTCCGAAGCGAGCACCTTCTCCGCCTCGGCGTACTTCGCCACCGCTGCGTCGACCGACTCAGCCTGGTCGCCTTCCTTGATCAGCTTCTCGAACTCCTCGCTGTAGTAGCCGAAGGCCGTGTTGCCGTTCTTGGCGTCCCCACTGGCGTACGGGCCGACCAGGTAGTTCTCGTTCAACGGGTAGTCCGGGAACCAGTTGTTGCGGTAGGCCCCTTCAAAACCGCGGTTCGCACGGCGGGAGAAGAAGTCCTGCACCGGCTCCATCTCGTAGTCGATCCCGAGGTTGAGGCTGATCGAGTCACCGACCGCCTTGAAGAACGCCTCCTCGGACTCGTCCTCACCGAGGTAGATCGACAACTTCTTCCCTTCGGGCCAACCGCCGGCCTTCTCCAGCGCCGCCTTGGCAGCCTCCGGGTCGAAGGTGCACCACTCACAGGTGCCAGCCTCGCCGCCGGGTACGCCGCCGGGCACCACCCAGCTGTCGGCCGGGATGGCCTGGCCGGGCAGCACCTGCTCGATGATCGTCTCCCGGTCGATCGCCATCGAGATCGCCTTGCGGAACTCGATGTTGTCCCACGGCTCACCCTTGAACATCGGGAAGCCCAGGTAGGTCAGGGCCGCACCCGGACGCTCCACCTTGCGCTCGGTCAACGCCGGGTCGTTGTTGGCGCTCTCCCACTCCGCCGGCGGCGGCGACCCCAGGTCGAGGGCTCCGGACTGGAAGTCCGGCCAGGCGGACGAACCGGAGTACTCGGTCCACTCGATCGCGTCGTAGTTGGGCACCTCGTCACCGGGGTAGTCCGCCCACTTGCTGGCGGTCAGGGCCACGCCCTGCTCCCACTCGTCGATCTGGAACGGCCCGTTGCCGATCGGCTTGACCGCACAGGCA
This sequence comes from Propionibacteriaceae bacterium, assembly GCA_052094425.1. Classification (GTDB taxonomy): domain Bacteria; phylum Actinomycetota; class Actinomycetes; order Propionibacteriales; family Propionibacteriaceae; genus Microlunatus. The sequence continues at coordinate 18,527 of JBQDIN010000021.1, read as the reverse complement.
TCGATGTCGTCGAGGCACTCCTGGGCGATCGGGAAGAAGCCGGTGTAGCCCAGCATCGTCGGGAAACTGACGAACGGGGCGATCAACTCCACCTCGAGGGTGGATTCGTCGACCACCTTCAGGCCGGACAGCTCATCGGCCGAGGGCTCCTCCTCGACGGTGACGGTGCCGTCATCGGCCTCCTCGTACTCACCCTGCATCTCCTCGTAGCCCTTGAAGCGCTCGAAGAAGAAGTTGTTGCCCATCGCATTCGGACCGTACGCGGCGTAGTTCCACGCCCGCGCGAAGGACTCGGCGTCGACCGGCTCCCCGTTCTGGAAGGTCCAACCGTCCTTGATCTTGATCGTCCAGGTGACGTTGTCCTCGCTGGAGATGTCCTCGGCGACGTAGTTGTACGGCTCGGTCGTCTCCGCGTCGTAACGCACGAGCCCGGAGTAGACCACCTCGAGGACGGTGATGTTGTCGCCGACATTGGCGTCCATGGGCAGCAGGGTGTCGACATCCTGGGTCAGGGCGTCGTGGATCGTGCCTCCACCTTCACCACCGGATCCTTCGTCTCCCCCACCGCCACAGGCCGTGACGAGCAACGCACACGCGATGGCACCTGCCACCAACGGTCGAGCCTTCATGCGATCTTGCCTCCCCTTGGATTGCATGCCGGACGAGTCCCCGGCCTCCGGTGATCTTGCCAACTCAGGCGGTCAAGCACCAGAGCATGCGGCCCCCGTTACCGCATTGTGACCGCATCCGGGTGATCTCACGTCCTCATCCGGCACCAACAATCAAATCTCCAGCACTTCCGACGGTTGACGACAAAATCAATGGCAGATTCGCCACGTCCCCCGCCGGATGTGCCCGGGCCTCGATCGGCCGACGAGCAGGGTCGCGCGACCGGGCCGTCAGCACGTCAGCCCACGTAGTCCAGCAGCCGCAGCTGGACCGAGCCACCCATCGACGACAACACCACGTTGTCCACTCGGTCGCTGTGGAAGGACACCCCATTGAAGAAGATCAACGGGATGGTCGGGAAGTCCTCGGCAAGCACCTTCTCCGCCTCGGCGTACGTCTCCACCGCAGCATCGAGGGACTCGGCCTGGTCGCCTTCCTTGATCAGCTTCTCGAAGTCGGCACTGTAGTAGCCGAAGTTGACGTTACCCTCCTTCGGATCGCCGCTGGCGTACGGGCCGGTCAGCATCCCCTCGTTCAGTGGGTAGTCCGGCGACCAGTTGTTCCAGAACGGACCAACGTAGTCGCGCGCCGAGCGGCGGGCGAAGTAGTCCGACGCCGGGGTCATCTCGTAGTCGATGCCGAGGTTCAGGCTGATCTGGTCACCGATCGCCTTGAAGTAGGTTTCGGTGGTCTCGCTCTCGGGCACGGTGATGCTGAGCTTCTCGCCCTCCGGCCAGCCGCCGGCCTTCTCCAGTGCCGCCTTGGCCGCCTCCGGATCGTAGTGGCACCACTGGCAGGTCTCGCCCACACCGCCCGGGAGGTCGGGGGCGACCCAACTCTGCGCCGGTACGGCCTGGCCGGGCAGCACTTGGTCGATGATGGTCTGCCGGTCGATCGCCATCGAGATCGCCTTGCGGAACTCGATGTTCTGCCATGGACCATCGTTGTAGAGCGGGAAGCCCAAGTAGGTGAGCTTGGCGGTGGGCCGCTCCACCTTGTTCTCCACCATGTCCGGGTCGTTGTTGGCCGCATCCCACTCCGCGGGCGGCGGGGACCCGAGATCGGTCTCACCGGCCAGGAAGTCCGGCCAGGCGGAGGAGCCGGAGTACTCGACCCATTCGATCGCGTCGTAGTTCGGGACCTCGTCGCCCGGGTAGTCCGCCCACTTGCTCGCGGTCAGGGCGACACCCTGCTCCCACTCGTCGATCTGGAAGGGACCGTTGCCGATCGGCTTCACCGCACAGGCCTCGATGTCGTCGGCACACTCCTGGGCGATCGGGAAGAACCCGGTGTAGCCCAACATGGTCACGAAACCGACGAAGGGGTGGTTCAGCTCGACCTCGAGGGTCTGCTCGTCGACCACAGTCAGCCCGGAGAGCTCCTTGGCCTTGGGCTCCTCGTTGACGGTGACGTTGCCGTCGTCGTCCTCCTCGTAGTCACCCTGCATCTCCTCGTAGCCCTTGAAGCGCTCGAAGAAGAAGTTGTTGCCCATCGCATTCGGACCGTACGCGGCGTAGTTCCACGCCCGCGCGAAGGACTCGGCGTCGACCGGCTCCCCGTTCTGGAAGGTCCAACCGTCCTTGATCTTGATCGTCCAGGTGACGTTGTCCTCGCTGGAGATGTCCTCCGCCACGTAGTTGTACGGCTCCGTCGTCTCCGGGTCGTAACGCACCAGACCCGAGTAGACGACCTCCAGGGTCCGGATGTTGTCCCCGACGTGGGAATCCATCGGCAGCAGAGTGTCGACGTCCTGGGAGAGAGCCAGGTGGAGGGTGCCGCCGTCATCCGCACCGGAGCCGGAGTCACCACCCCCGCCGCAAGCCGTGACGAGCAGAGCACAGGCGATGGCTCCAGCCATCAGCGGTCGGGCCTTCATGATCAGGTTCTCCAGGGGTTGCGAAGCGGGCAGTCCCCCGACCATCGGTGATGTTGCCAACTGCGGAGGTCGAGCACCAGCGAATGGCCGTCCTGTTACCGCATCGTGATTGCCGATATCAGATGCCGAGATTTGCGGCGGGAGTCAGGCTCCGTCACAAGTTGTCTCGCCGATTCAATCCTCGACGACGAAATCCTTGGTGTCGGCAAAAGGCTGCTCGCCCTCCCCCGATTCACCGCCGGAGGGGTCGGTGCCGAACACCGAGACAGTGTACTCTCCCGGCTCGAGGCCGGCCTCGATGGTGAACTCGGCGAAGTCTCCGTTCGCGCCCCCCGTGGTCGTTCCGGAGTCGACCACCGATCCTCCCGCGGTGATCTCGTAGCCGAGGGTGCCCTCGAAGGAGGTGGCCGTCCCCTCGATCACCACCGGCCGCTGCAGGGTGCCGCCCTGCTGGGGCGTGATCACCCAGACCTGCCCGCGGATCGCGGGGTCCCGCTCCAGCGCGTCGACGAACGGCTCCCCGTCGGTGGTGATGGTCACGCCGACGTCCGACTCGGCTGCTGCGGTGACGGTCCAGACCAGTTGTTGGAGCGTGACGTTCCCCTCCGGTGAGGCGACGTCGAGTTCGGCCACCGCATCCGCGGGGAGATCGACGGTGATGCCTTCCGCCGCCTCCTCGACCGTCACCTCGGTCAGCGGTTCGGTCCAGCCGGAGCGGTAGTCGGGGTCCACCGGTTGCGCGCCGAACAGGGCTTGGACGGCCGCCGCGACGCGACCTTGCGGGTGTTCGGGCAGCGTCCGGAACTCGCGGTAGAGCCAGGCGCGTTGGGCGGAGTCACCGATCCAGTAGACGGGTACGACACCCTGCGCTCCGGGGCTCTCGGCTGTGGACGGGCCGGGACTCGGCGGGCCCCCGGGGCTGGCCTGCGTGCTGGACGGGGAGGTGGGTTCCGGGGACGGGCCGCCATCGGGGTCAGAGCCGGGGTCGGGCTCGGCCGAACACGCCACCACCAGCAGTCCGGTCAGTACCGCGGCTGCCGTACGCGTCCAGCGCCCAGTCCTCACACCGCCATCTTCGCACGGGCGCTCACTCCACCGTCCAGGTCTTGGTGTCGGGGAACATGGTCGGCCCCTCGGCCGACTCACCATCGGACTGGTCCTCCGCGTACACCGTCACGGTGTAGCGGCCCGGCTCGAGCTCGGTGGAGAAATCGAAGTCGGCGTACTCCCCCATCGATCCGCCCGTGGTGAAGCCGTCCTCGACCACCTCGTCGGAGCCGGCCTCGGTGATCTTCCACTGCACGTTCCCCTCGAAGGAGGTGGAACTTCCCAGCACGGTCACCGTGCCGGCCTGGTCGGTCTGGCCCTCGGCCGGATCGGTGATCCAGATCGGGGAACGCGCCTCGCTGTCACGGTCCATCGGCTCCCCCAGGGCGACGGTTCCCCATGCCTCGTAGGGCTCCCCGTCCACGGTGATGGTCACGTCGCCACTGGTCTCGGCAGCCGCGGTGGCTGTCCACACCAATTGCTGGACGGCCAGGCCGGCGGTCTCGGCGTCCACGTCGTTGGCGAAGGCGTCCCCCGGCAGGTCGACGGTGAGGTCGTCACCCTCGCGGGTCACCTCCGCCGAGTCGGCCCCGGGGTGCCACGGGTTGGTGTAGTCGTCATCGAGGGGCGCCGTGGACAGTTGGGCGTTCACCGCGGCGGTGACCCGGTCCGCCCCTCCCGGGACGGTGTGGAACTCGCGGTAGAGCCAGGTGGACGACTTGGAGTCGCCGAGGAAGAAGATGGAGACGCCGGAGATCGGCTCCGGATCGGCCGGGGCCTCACTGCTCTTCGAACTGGTGGGATCGTCCGGCGTGGGGTTCTTCGTCGCCGTCGCCGTCGCCGTCGCCGACGAACTGGCCGACGACGAGCGGGTCGGGTCCGGGGACGGCGGCGGGGCCGAGGTGCTCCGGTCCGGGGTGGCCGATGGGCTGTTGACTGTGGTGGGCGGCGGCGCGGCCGGACCGGCGGTGATCCGGTCCTGCAGGAACAGTCCGCCCAGGCCGACGCCGACGACCAGCGCCACCGCGGCGGCGGCCACGATCGCCCAGGGGCGCCGACGCCGCGTGGCCCGGGCCGCTGCGGAGACCTCGGCCCACCGGTCGTTCACCTCGACCCGCTCGGCCTCCCGCGACAGCGTGTCGCGGACGCGATCGGTGATGTCGGCGTCGTCCTCGTCGGACCACCGCACGATGCCGTCGTCATCGGGGTCTTCGGGACGGTTCATGGGCGGTTTCCTTCATCGCTGGTCTGGTTCGTGGGCGGTGGCGAGTTGGTTCCGGGCGCTCGCTCCAGGCCCAACAGGCCGCGGAGCGCCTTGATCGCCCGGTGTGTGTGGGACTTGACCGCCCCGCGACTGATGTCCAAGCTGTCGGCGATCTCGGCCTCGGAGGCGTCGGCGTAGTAGCGCAGCACGAGCACCTCCTGTTGGCGGCGGGGCAGCCGGCGTACCGCGGCCATCACCTCGGCGTCGCTCTCGTGCTGCTCGGCGATCTCCCCGGGTCCGGCGGGCTCAGGCGGAGCCGGCTGGCGGTACTTCACCACCACCTTGCGGTGCCGGTGCGCCGAGCGGCAGCCGTTCACCACGCTGGAGCGCAGGTAGGCGGCCGCGTCGCTCGCCTCGGCGAAGCGGTCCAGCCGACGGTAGATGCCGACGTACGCGTCCTGGACGATCTCCTCGGCCTGGTCGCTGGAGCCGAGCAGCAGCGTGGCGAGCCGTACCATCGCCGCCCAGTGATCGTCGTAGAGGACCCGCAACAACGTGTCGGCAGGGTCCGCCGACGCGTCGGCGGCTGGCTGCCGCGGGATGTCCACCAAGGTCGTCACACCCTTCAATACGCCCGCTGGTCGGGTTCGGTTGTCCCCCGCCTTCTCCGGCATCCCCAGCGTAGGGTGCCGACCGGACGGCGACCCGCCACCGAAGCGGCCCGGCGAAACGGCCGACCCCATTGAGATGTGAGCGCAGCGGTGCAAGGTTGGAACCATGACGGAACTGAGCAATGACCAGGTCGCCGAGGCCCTCACCGGGACGAACTGGCGGCAGTTGGTCGGCGAGATCAACGCCGCGTACGCGACCGGCGACTTCGCCAGCGGCGCGGCCTTCGTGGCGCGGATCACCGAGGTGGCCGAGGAGGCCGGTCACCACCCGGACGTGACGCTCTCCTACCCGCGGGTGTCGTTACGGGTCCGCAGCCACGACGTGGCGGCCCTGACCCAGCGAGACATCGACCTCGCCCGGGCGATCGACGCGGTGGCGGCTGAGTTGGGCCACCCCGGAGACCTCGAGGCGGTCCAGGTCCTCGAGATCGGCATCGACGCGATGGACGTCACCGCGATCCGGCCGTTCTGGAAGGCCGTTCTGGGCTACGCCGACTTCACCGTCGAAGGGGACAGCGACAACGACACCGCCCACCCGGCCGCGGGTGCCGGACCGAACGTGTGGTTCCAACAGATGACCGAGCCGCGCCCGCAACGCAACCGGGTCCACCTTGATGTGCACGTCCCGGCCGAGCTGGCCCCGGCCCGGGTCGACGCCGCCCTTGCCGCCGGCGGTCGACTCGTCACCGAGGCCTTCGCCCCCTCGTGGTGGGTGCTGGCCGACTCCGAGGGCAACGAGGCCTGCGTCTGCACCAGCCAGGCCCGCGACTGATCCGATCTCACCCCGTACGGCTGTGGACAGTCGTACGGGATTGCACCAAGGAACCGTGCAGTGTGCCGGGCAGATTTGCCCGGCAGACTGCATGACTACCACGTACGCGTGGTAGACCGACGGCGGTGTGGAACTCAGATTCCGGCGTAGGAGTGCAGGCCGGAGACGAGGAGGTTGACACCGATGAAGTTGAACCAGAAGGAGACCAGGCCGATGATCGCGATGATCGTGGCGCGGGTGCCCTTCCAGCCGGCGGTCGATCGGGCGTGCAGGTAGCAGGCGTAGATCACCCAGGTGATCAGCGCCCAGGTCTCCTTGGGGTCCCAACCCCAGGGTCGGCCCCAGGCGTACTGGGCCCAGACGGCCCCGGCGGCGACGGCGAAGGTCCAGACCGGGAAGGCGAAGGCGTGCATCCGGTAACTGAGCAGGTCGATGCGCTGGCTGCTGGGCATCCGGGCGAGGTAGCCACCGCCGGCGCCCCGGGCCTCGGAGCGCTGCTTGAACAGGAACAGGATCGAGGCCAACCCGCCGATGTTGAAGGCGGCTCCGGCCAAGGCCGCGGCCACGATGTGGATGATGAACCAGACCGAGTGCAGGGCCGGCACCAGCGGTGCCACCGCGACGTAGAAGACCGTCACGGCGAGGCCGTTGGCGATGGTGGCCAGCAGGGTCACGAAGAGCCCCAGCCAGCGCTGGCCGAACTTGATCGCGACCACCAGGTAGCCCGCGACGACGAAGACGAGGCAGGCGGTGACGAACTCGTACATGTTGCCCCAGGGCGCCCGCTGTCCGGCGACCCCGCGCAGCACCACGCCCAGCAGGGAACAGCCGAAGCCGATCACCGTCAGCATCAGGCCCATCCGCCCGAACATCTCCACCCGCTGCGAGCGCTCGTGCCCGGGCCCACCCGTCACGGGATCAGACGAGGGGTTGCCGGGTGCCTTGGCTCCGCCACCCGCGCCGGCACCGACGAGCCGGCGCTCCGAGGTGGTGTCCGCGCCGAGGGAACGGGCCGCGCCCCACTCGGCCGCGTGGGCGATCAGAGCCAGCAGGTAGACGACCACCGAGGTGACCATGGCCAGACTGGAGTAGTACTCGTAGTTCATCTCAGTCACCTTCTCCGGTCCGTGCGGCTTGCTCGGGCGGCTCGTCCTCCGGGTTCGTACCGGCATCGTCATCCGTACCGCGGCTGGCCTCTTCGCCGAGTTCGGTCGCCAGTTCGTCGACCTGCTCGTCGAGTCCGGTCCGTGCGTCCGCACGGTCGAGCCCGGCGATCGTCACCACCGTACCCCCGCTCGTGGCCGCGGTCGCGCGCACCCAGACCCGCCGCGGACGGATGAACAGCGACAGGCACAGACCCAGCACCGCAGCGGCGATCGCCCCCAGGGTCAGCGGCAGCCCGGGCTGGTGCGACAACTGCAGTTTCACCCACCGCTGGTAGCCGTCGAAACTGATCGTCCCCTTGCCGTCGGGCAGTTCGAACTTCTCGCCCTCGGCCATCCGGAAGCGCAGTTTCTCCCCGTCGGCATCGGTGAACTGGGTGAGCCCGCTGGTGTCCAGGGTGTAGACGTTCTCCGGCTCGCCGGTCTCGGTCTTCGGCGCCCCGTACCAGGCGGTGAGGAACAGCTCCGGGGACAGCGCGTCGGGGAAGACCGAGCGCGGCCCCTGGTCGTCGACCACGGCGGTCGGCAGGAAGAAACCCTGGAAGGCGAGGCGTTCCGGACGGGCGTCCTGGGCCTTGACCGCGCCGGCCGAGGTGAAGTTCCCGTCCTGTGGCAGGAAGACCACCGGACCGGACCAGGCGACGTCGCCGCCGGCATCGTGGACGGTCACCGACGGCGCGTAGCCGTGGGCGATCAGGTGGATGACGGTGCCGTCCACGTTCAGCGGCTTGTTGACCTCCAGGGTGCGGTCGTAGGGCTCCTCCCCCGGCGCCTCGGTGACCTGGACGTCGGCCTCGAAGATCCGGGCCGCGCCGGTCTGCACCGGGCCCGTCTCGAACTCGGCGCGGAAGTCGTCGACCACCACCGAGAACGGGTTCAGGTCGGTGTCGGAGAACCGTGCCCCGGCGGTGATGTCGTCGTACTGGCTGAGAGTGTTGGAGAAGCCGTTGCCGACCACCACGATGGCGTTGCCGCGGTACCCGCCGGTGATCCCGATCGCGACGCCGAGCAGGGCGACCACCAGGCTGATGTGGAAGACCAGGTTCCCGGCCTCACGCAGGTAGCCGCGCTCGGCCGACACCGAGTCCTCGGTCCGCGCGACCCGGTAGCGCTGCCGCCGCAGCCGAGCCTGCGCGGCGTCGAGGACCGCCTCCGGGGCGTCGGTGCTGACCGTACGGGCGTGGGTGGGCAGCCGGGTCAGGTTCCGTGGCGTCCGGGGTGGGGCGCTGCGCAGCCCCCGCCAGTAGACCCGTACCCGGGGCAGGATGCAGCCGACCAGGGACACCAGCAACAGCAGGTAGATCGCGGAGAACCACGGCGAGGTGTAGACCTCGAACATGCCGATCCGGTCGTAGATTGGGCCAAGTCTCGGGTGCTCGACGATGAAGTCGTCCACCCCGACCGGTGACACGTTGCGCTGCGGCACCAGCGATCCGGGAATGGCCGCCAGGGCTCCGGCGAACAACAGCACCAGAGCGGTGCGCATCGAGGTGAGTTGGCCCCACAGGAAGCGCAGGGTGCCCCGGAGCCCGAGCGCCGGGGCTTGGGTACGGCGGGTGTCTGCGGCCATCAGATGATCACTCCGAAGGAATTCGCCCACTGCTGCATGACCCCGACCAGCCGGGTCCACAGTCCGGAGACCAATAGCAGGCCGACGACCACCATCAGGCCGCCGCCGAGCCGCAGCAGCGCGAGTTGGTGCCGCCGCACGAACTGGACGGTACGGGCCATCCGCGCGTAGGCCAGACCAGCCAGGACGAAGGGGATACCGAGGCCGAGCGCATAGACGAAGGCCAGGATGCCACCCCGCAGGGCGCTCCCCTCGGTGAGCGACAGGGTGAGCACGACCGAGAGGGCCGGGCCGATGCACGGCGTCCACCCGATCCCGAAGACGATCCCGAGGAGGGGGGCCGTGGCGACTCCGAGGGTGGGGATCCGGCTGAACCGCAACTCCCCCCGGCCCAGCGGGATCACGCCGGCGAAGATCAACCCCAGCACGATCGTCACCACGCCCACCCCGCGGGTGATCAACTCGGCCTGCTCCAGCAGAACGCGGCCCACGGTCCCGATCAGGGCACCGGAGGCGACGAAGACGGCTGCGAACCCGAGCACGAAGAGCACCGTCCCGGCCAGCATCCGGCCCCGACGGCGGGTCCCCTCGATCACCTCAGCCGCCCCCAGTCCGGTGGCATAGGAGAGGTAGCCGGGGAGCAACGGGAGCACGCACGGGGAGAAGAAGGAGACCAGACCGGCGAGCAGGGCGACCGGCAGGGCCAGCGGCATCGAGCCCCCCACCGCCTCCCGGGACCAGGCACCGATGTCGAGCACCACGAGGTCAAGGGGTAAGGCGGTCAGGGGAGCGATGTCCAGCAGCAGGAGGGTCACCATCGGATCAGCCACCGTCGACCACGTCGTCGACGAGGCCGACGAGGGTGTTGGTGTCCACCTCGCCGAGCACCCGGGCCGCGACCCGCCCCTCGGTGTCGATCACCAGGGTGCTCGGGATGGCACTGGGCGGGAGCACCCCCGAGAAGGCGAGCAGGGCGGACCCGTTCGGGTCGTGGATGCTGGGGTAGTTCACTTCGAAGGCGCGGACGAAGGCCTCGGCCGGGGCCGGGTTGGCGTCCTGGGTGTTGATGCCGACGAACTGCGCCACCTCCTCGGTCTGCTCGGCCGCCGCAACCAGGTCGGGGGCCTCCTTGCGGCACGGAGCACACCAGGACCCCCACACGTTCACCACGACCACCTCGCCGTCGAAGTCGGCGGTCGACAGGGTGCCCTCCCCGCCGAGCTCGGGCCCCTCGGCGATCCCCGCCTCGACCCGGTCCTCCGGCTCGACCCAGGTGTAGGCGCCGGACCCACCGACGAACCCCTCCTGGTCCTGCCCCCGTGCGGACGAACAGCCGGTCAACAGCGTGCCGGCGGCAGCCGTGACCGCCATGATCATCCGGATCCTGGCTGCCACCCTAGGCCCCGGCGACGAACTTCTTGGAGTTGCCCTTGTCCGGCAGCAGGTCGGCCGCCGGCTCGGCGTAGGCCACCGAGGCCACCCGGCCGTCGATGTAGGTGAAGGAGGTGACGCTGGCCAGGGTGCACTCGCGCTTGCGCGGATCGTGCACCAGCCGGCGACCTTCTGCGGCGCAGCGCGCCATCCAGACCGGCAGTTGGTGGGAGACGATGATCGCCTCGTGGCCCTCGGCCTCAGCGGCGGCGTCCTTCATCGCGGCCCGCATCCGGGCCACGATCTCGGTGTACGGCTCACCCCAGGACGGCTTCAGCGGGTTGCGCATGTGCCACCAGTTGCGGGGATTGCGCAGCGCGCTGGCCCCCATCGAGAAGACCTGGCCCTCGAAGTGGTTGTCCCCCTCGATCACCCGCCCGTCGGTGGTCACCGGCAGGCCGTACTGCTCGACGATCGGCTCCATCGTCTCCTGGGCGCGCTCCAGCGGGGAGCAGCGCAGGTGCGTGACGTCGCGGTCGGCCAGGTGGTCCGCGACCCGGACGGCCATCTCCCGGCCGAGGTCGGACAGGTGGAACTCGGGCAGCCGCCCGTACAGCACGCCGGTGGGGTTGTGCACCTCACCGTGCCGCACCAGGTGGACGATCGTCGTGGACATCACTCGCTCCTCGGGGACTGGACGGCCGCAGCCGCGGCAGCCGCGGCGGGCAGCGCGGAGACGATGCGGTCCAGGGCCGCATCGTCATGGGCGCTGGACAGGAACCATCCCTCGAAGGCACTCGGTGGCAGGTAGATGCCGTCGTCGAGGAAGGAATGGAAGAAGGCCGCGTAGGCCTCAGTCGACTGGGTCTGCGCGGTCGCGTAGTCGGTGACCGCGTCCACACCCTCGCCCACGAAGAAGACGCTGAACAAGTTCCCGCTGGCCTGGATGACGTGGCTGACGCCGGCCGCGGAGAGGGCCGCACCGACCTCGGCCTGCAGGGCGGCCGAGGTCCGGCCCAGAGTCGCGTAGATCTCTTCGGTGGCGAGCCGCAGGGTGGTGAGTCCGGCGGTGCTGGCGACCGGGTTCCCCGACAGGGTGCCGGCCTGGTAGACCCCGCCGACCGGGGCCAGGTGCTGCATCAGGTCGGTCCGGCCGCCGAAGGCCGCCGCGGGGAAGCCGCCACCCATCACCTTGCCGAAGGTGAGCAGGTCCGCCTCGACCCCGTCCAGCCCGTACTGCCCGGTCCGGCTGACCCGGAACCCGGTCATCACCTCGTCGGAGATGAACAGGGCGTCGTGGGCGTGGGCGATCTCGGCCAGGAAGGCATTGAAGCCGACCCCGTCCTCGACGGCGGGCGGGATGACGCCCATGTTGCCGGGAGCCGCCTCGGTGATCACCGCGGCGATCTCGTCCCCGTGTGCGGCGAAGGCTGCAGCTACGGCTGCGCGATCGTTGTACGGCAGCACCAGGGTGTCGCCGGTGGTCGCAGCGGTGACGCCGGGAGTGCCGGGCAGGGCCAGGGTCGCGACGCCGGATCCGGCGGCGGCCAGCAACGCGTCCACGTGGCCGTGGTAGCAGCCGGCGAACTTGATGATCTTGTCCCGACCGGTGACGCCACGGGCCAGCCGCAACACGCTCATCGTGGCCTCGGTGCCGGAGTTGACCAGCCGGACCTGCTCGACCGGGGTCCGGTCGACGATCTCGGCGGCCAGTTCGACCTCGGCCTCGGTCGGGGCACCGAAGGAGGTGCCGAGGGCTGCGGTCCGCAGCACCGCGTCCAGCACCTCGGGGTGCGCGTGGCCGAGCAGCATCGGGCCCCAGGAGCAGACCAGGTCGATCAACTCGTTGCCGTCGGCGTCGTAGAGCCGGCAGCCCTCGGCCCGTTCGATGAAACGCGGCGTGCCACCGACCGACTGGAAGGCGCGCACCGGGGAGTTCACCCCGCCGGGGATCACCTGGCGGGCCCGAGTGAAGAGTTCGCGGGAGCGGTCGTCGGTCATCGGCGGTCCTGTCCGGCCCGGTGGGCCCAGTCGAGGGCCCAGTAACTGAGCACCACGTCGGCACCGGCGCGGCGGATGGACAGCAGTGTCTCGTCCACCGCCCGGTCACGGTCGATCCAACCCTGGGCGGCGGCGGCCTCGACCATCGCGTACTCCCCGGAGACGTTGTACGCGGCCACCGGGACGTCGGCGAGTTCGGCCACCTTGGCCAGCACGTCGAGGTAGCCGAGGGCGGGCTTGACCATCACCAGGTCGGCCCCCTCGGCGAGGTCGAGGGCAGTCTCGCGCAGCGCCTCACGGACGTTGGCCGGGTCCTGCTGGTAGGTCGTGCGGTCGCCTTGCAGCGAGGAGTCCACCGCCTCCCGGAAGGGACCGTAGAAGGCGGAGGCGTACTTCGCCGCGTAGGCCATGATCACCACGTCGGTGGCGCCGTCGGCGTCGAGTGCCTGCCGGATCGCGGCCACCTGGCCGTCCATCATTCCGCTCGGCGCGACCACGTGCGCCCCGGCCGCCGCGTGCTGCTGGGCCATCCGGGCGTAGATCTCCACCGTGGCGTCGTTGTCCACCAAGCCAGAGGCGGTGAGCACCCCGCAGTGGCCGTGGTCGGTGAATTCGTCCAAGCACACGTCCGACATCACCAGCAGGTCGTCGCCGACCTCGTCGCGGACCGCCCGCAGGGCGAGGTTCAGGATGCCGTCCTCGGCCACAGCCCCGGATCCGAGGGCGTCCTTGGTCTCGGGGACGCCGAAGATCATCATCCCGGCCAGTCCCGCTTCGGCACACTCGGTCGCGGTCCGGCGCAGCGAGCCCATGCTGTGCTGCACCACCCCGGGCATCGAGGTGATCGGCCGCGGCGCGTCGGCGCCTTCGGCCACGAACACCGGCAAGATCAACTGCCGGGCCGCGACCGAGGTCTCCGCGACCATGCTTCGCAGGCGGCGGGTACTGCGCAGCCGCCGGGGACGGGGGGTGACCATGATCAGCTGCGGCGGCGCCCGCCGGTCTTGCGTTCCGACGGTTTCAGTACCGGCTCCCCGGCCTCGACCAGGGCATCGCGGCGCTCGGCGGCGAAGCTGGCCAGCGCGTCGGCGAGCTCGACCACGGACGGCTTGGCGGCCATCACGTCCACCCGCAGCCCGTGTTCCTCACAGGTCTTCGCGGTGGCCGGGCCGATCACGGCGATCACCGTGGACGGGTGCGGCTTGCCGGCGATGCCGACCAGGTTGCGGACGGTCGAGGAGGAGGTGAAGACCACGGCGTCGAACTTGCCGGACTTGATCGCCTCCCGGGTCGGCGCGGGCGGCGGGGCGGCCCGCACGGTGCGGTAGGCGGTCACGTCCTCGACCTCCCAGCCGAGTTCGACCAAGCCGGCGGCGAGGGTCTCGGTGGCGATGTCGGCGCGCGGCAGGAAGACCCGGTTGATCGGGTCCAGTACCTCGTCGTACGGCGGCCACTCAGCGGCCAGGCCGGCAGCGGACTGCTCCTCCTCGGGCACCAGGTCGGGCGCGATCCCCCAGGCCTGAAGGGCACCTGCGGTGGTGTCACCGACCGCAGCGACCTTGAGCCCGGAGAAGGCGCGGGCGTCCAGTCCGTACTGCTCGAACTTCTCCCGGACGGCCTTGACTGCGTTCACCGAGGTGAAGGCGACCCACTCGTAGCGACCCTCGACGAGGCCGCGGACGGCCTTGTCCATCTGCTGCGGGGAGCGGGGCGGCTCGACCGAGATGGTCGGCACCCCGTCACTGTGCGCGCCGTAGGTGCGCAGCCGCGCAGTCATCGGGGCGGCCTGGTCCTTGGTGCGCGGCACCAGCACCCGCCAGCCGAACAGCGGCTTGGTCTCGTACCAGCTCAGGGCTCCGCGTTGCTCCACCGCTGCTCCCAACATCACGTGCACGGCCTCGCCACAGTCGACGTCGGCCTCGGCCACGACATCGGTCAACTCGGCCAGGGTGGTGGTGCGGCTGGTCTGCTCGGTGCTGCCGCCGAACAGCGTGACCAGCACCGGGTCGCTGCCCGACCGTCCGGCCGCGAGGGCGGCATCGGTGAACGCCGGCACCATAGCGGCCCGCGTGCTCACCACCAGGCTGTCGACGCCGGCCCACTGGGCCGTCTGCGTCTTGGGGAACTTCCCGTCCAGGGCGGACACGAAGTGCACGCCGCCGGCCTGGTTCAGCGGGACTCCGGCGTACTCGGCCACGGCGGTCAGCCGGGAGACCCCGGGCACCACCTCGAAGTCGATACCGCCACGCACACAGGCGGCGGCCTCGTCGGCCACGCCGTTGTCCAGGAACGGATCTCCGGCCACCAGCCGGACCACCCGGGCACCGGAACCGGCGTGCTTGAGCACGACCTTGGCGCGTGCCGACGGGGTCAGCGACTTGCCGGCCTCGGTCGGGCCGAGGGTGGCGACCACGGCCTCGGTGGCCAGGTCGACGGAGGGGTGGTCCAAGAAGGTGCGCTGGGTCTCGTCATCGAGGATGACGGCCGCCGCGTCCCCGAGGGCGGACAGGGCACCGAGGGTCAACAGGTCCGGATCGCCCGGCCCCGTACCGACGAAGATCACCCGACCGCGGGTGACAGGGGCAACAGGGGGCGCCGAACGGGACGTGGTCTCAGAGGTGCGGACCGAAGAAGTGCTCACAGGCGTTCTCACGTTCTCTTGCTGCGCCAAGCCGATGCGTGGCTCGGGAATGGTGACGTCGCCGGTCAAGGCGATGCCTTGGGTCGTGCTGTTCAGTTGTGCTCGTCAGTTGTGCTCGGTGAGGGAACCGATCCGGGCCAGCCCCTGCTCGGCCAGTCGGCGTCCCAGGGCTGCTGCCGCAGTAGCCGGACCGGCGATCTCGAGCCGGATCTCGCCGGTCGATTCCGCCGCTTCGGCGAAGTCCTTCCCTAGAGTTCTCCCAATTACGGCGGCCATAGTCAAATCGGCGCTTGTACCATGGACCGATTTGACAATTGCAGCGGCACCCACCGGGGCCAGACAACCAGCCTCCAGGGTGGACAGGAACCCCCGCTCTGCAAGGGTTTCCGCGCGTGCGGCCGGGTCATCGAGTCGTGCCACGGCATCGCGCACCCACGCTGGGGAATCCTCGGCGACCTCCAGTCCGAGGGCACCCTGGCCCGGAGCCGGAATCATCACCGCGTGGTCCAGGACCTCGGCCGGCAACCCGCCGACCTCGAGCCCGGAGTCCGCCCCGGCGTTGTCCCCGCTGGGCTGGGGGGCGAGTCGCCCGAGGCGACGCAGGCCGGCGGCGGCCAGCACGATCGCGTCCACCTCGCCGTCGCGGACCAGACCGAGGCGGGTGTCGACGTTGCCGCGGATCGGTGCCACGTCGATCCGGATGCCCCGCTCGCGCGCGAGCGCGGTCAACTGGACGGCTCGACGCGGGGACCCGGTGCCGATCCGGACTCCGTCGGTGATCGCGTCCAGTCGTCGACCGACGAGTACGTCCCGGGTGTCCTCACGAGTCGGTACGGCGGCCAGCAACAGGCCGGGAGCCGCCGCGGTCGGCAGGTCCTTCAACGAGTGCACGGCCAAGTCGGCGTGCCCCGCCAGCACGGCCTCCCGGACAGCGGTCGCGAACACGCCGGTACCGCCGATCTCGGTCAGGTGTCGCCGGTCGGTGTCGCCGGTGGTGACGAGCCCGACCACCTCGGTGGCCACCCCGAGATCGTTCAGCCGGGCGGCCACCCAGTCGGCCTGGGCGACGGCCAACGGGGACCGTCGGGCGCCGATCCGGATGACCCGATCCGCGGCGGGGTTCACTGGCGGGTTCACGGGCGCACCTCCGGCGACATCACGGCGGCGACCGCCTGCGGATCGAGGGCGAACAGGTCCCGCAGCGCGGCGGCGTAGTCCACGTCGTGCGGGTCCGCGGCCAGTTCCTGCACCCGTACGGTCGGCTGGTGCAGCAACTTCTCCACCACCCGTCGGACGGTCCGGCGCACCTCGTCCTGTTGGCGTTCGGTCAGGTCGACCCGGGTCTCGAGGCGACCCAGCTCGGCGGCCACCACATCCGAGGCCATCGTGCGCAGGGCGACCACCGTGGGGGTCACCTGGGCAGCCCGGCGCCCGGCCAGGAAGTCCTGCACCTCACCGCCGACCAAGTCCCGGGCGGCCGCCACTTCAGCCAGCGTGGCCGAGTCACGCTCCTGCTCGAGCAGTCGCGCCAAGTTGATCAAGGTGATGCCGTGGTCGGCCACCTCGTCGGCGACATCGGCCGGCAGGGCCAGGTCGACCACCGCCCGGACCGGGGTGCCGACCAGGTGCTCCGCGGACAGGATCAGGCCGCGGGCACCCGTGCAGGTGACCACGACGTCGGTGCCGGCCAGGGCCGAACCGAGTTGGTCCATCCCGACCGCCCGGCCGCCGATGGAGTCGGCCAGCAGGCGGGCGCGTTCGGGGGTGCGGTTGGCGCAGGTCACCTCGGCGCCGGCGGCAGCGGCCGTACGCGCTGCGAGGGAGGCCATCGATCCGGCCCCGACGACCAGCACCCGACGGCCGGCGAAGGCGCCGGTCTCCGCCTCCAGCAGGTCGTAGGCAGCCGTCACCATGGAGCGTCCGGCGGAGCCGATCGTGGTCTCGTGGTGGACTCGCTTCCCGACCCGGATCGCCTGCTGCAGCAGGGAATTGAGCACTGTGCCGACCGTCTCGGACTGTTGGCCGGCAGTGAGGGTCGCCCGCACTTGGCCGAGGATCTGGTTCTCCCCCACCACCATCGAGTCGAGCCCGGAGACGACCCCGAAGGCGTGCGCGACCGCACCCTCGTCGAAGTGCACCGAGCAGACCTCGTGCAACTCCTCGACCCCGACCCCGGTGAAGTCGGCCAGAGTCGTGGTGATGTGGTCCAGAGCACCGTGGAAACGGTCGATCGCGGCGTACACCTCGGTCCGGTTGCAGGTGGACAGCACCACCGCCTCGTCCACGTGCTCGCCCAGCTGCAGGGTGGTCGCGACCTTGTGGGTGGTGTCGGCGTCCATCGCCACCCGGGCCAGCATCGACATCGACGCGGTCTTGTGGGAGATGCTGACGATCAAGATGCTCATACTGGCTCCGCCTCGTGGTCGGCCCCGGCCTGCTTGCTCCGGCCAGCCGTACTGCCGGTCAAGGAGTCCTTGCGTTGCTCGTGGTAGGCGAGGATCTGCAATTCCTGGCCGAGGTCGACCTTGCGCACGGTGACCCCTGCCGGGACCGACAGCACGCAGGGCGCGAAGTTGAGGATGCTGGTCACGCCGGTCGCGACCAGCCGGTCGCAGATCGACTGGGCAGCCTCGGGCGGAACCGAGATCACCGCGATCGCGGCGCCGGTGTCGGTGATGATCTGTTCGAGGTCGGCGAGGTCGGAGATGGGCAGCCCCTCGACCCGACGGCCGACCTGGTCGGGTGCGGCATCAACCAGGGCGACCACCCGGAATCCACGGCTGGTGAAACCGGCGTAGGTGGCCAGCGCCGTACCGAGGTTGCCGACCCCGACGATGACCACCGGCCACTCCTGGCTGGAGCCGACCTCGCGACCGATCTGGAAGAGCAGGTACTCCACGTCGTAGCCGACCCCACGGGTGCCGTACGAGCCGAGGTAGGACAGGTCCTTGCGCACCTGCGCCGAGTTGACCCCGGCCGCTGCGGCCAGTTCCCCACTGCTGACGGTGGCACTCCCCGGCCCGGCGAGGCTGGTCAGCGCACGCAGGTACCCGGGAAGCCGGGCGATGGTCGCCTCGGGGATCTCTTTGCTGCCGTTCGTCAGGCGGTGCTGTGCGCGGGTCACGTGTCTCCTGTCCGCGGTCAACTCTAGGAGTTTGTGAACGACTGCACAAACTGTCTCATCGCCCCGCTCTCGCGGGTGGTGGAGCGGGTCAGGCGGTCAGGGCGGCGCGCAACCGGGTCGGGTCGACTCGCCAGAAGTCGTGCTGGTTGCCGTCGACGAAGGTCACCGGGACCTGTTCGGTGTACTGCTCGAGGAGGTCCGGGCGACTGTCGATGTCGGTGGTGGCCCACCCGTCCCCGGTCTCGGCGCACACCGCGGTGACCACTGCCAACGCCACCTCACACAGGTGGCAGTCGGCGCGGACCAGCACCTCGACCCGTGGTTGGTCCGGCCCCGTCACGGCGCCCCCTCGTCCGACCCCGCCGCCGGCGCGGGCAGCACGGTACGCCCGGCGCCCTTGCGGATCTGCCCGGGCGCG
>JBQDIN010000020.1:0-55855 GCA_052094425.1 Propionibacteriaceae bacterium | reverse complement strand
AGAGTCCGGATGGGAGGATGCACGCGACGCCGGCCCATGCCGTCGTCGTCCGGATCTGCGCGCCGTGCGCGGTCCGTCCCCGGCGTACGCCTGGGGAGGGACGGCGATGGCAGGCCCCAAGCGGACACAGGTGGCGCAGCCTCACGTGGCCGCCCCGGTCCTCACCGGTGTGGTGGCCCTGGCCCTGCTCGAGTTGATCACCCGCAGTGGCGCCGTCCCGGATCGTTTCCTACCTGCCCCGTCGGCGGTCCTGGTTCGCATCGGTCGTGAGCTGGCCGAGGGAAACCTGGTCGGACACGCCGCCAGCACCCTGCTGGAGAGCCTGGCCGGCTGCCTGATCGGGTTCGTCGTCGCGTTGCCGCTCGGTTACCTCGTCTCGCACTTCCGCGCCTTCTCGGCCGCTGTCAGCCCGTACCTGGTGGCCTCCCAGGCGATCCCCGCCGTCGCGGTGGCCCCGCTGCTGGTGCTGTGGTTCGGGTACGGGTTGTTCCCGGTCGCGCTGCTGTGCGCCCTGCTCGTCTTCTTCCCGATCTACATGAACACCGCGTACGGCTTCCGTGCGCTGCCGGAGCAGATCATCGGGGCAGCCAGGGTCGACGGCGCGAGCCGGGCCCAGTTGCTGGTCCACATCGAGGGGCCGCTGGCGCTGCCGGCGATCCTCACCGGCGTCCGCAACGGATTCGTGCTCTCGGTCACCGGGGCCGTGGTCGGCGAGTTCGTGATGGGCGGTGAGGGACTCGGCGTCCTGCTGTCGGTCTACCGGGACCGCTCCGACGTCACCGGCCTGTTCGCCGTCCTGGCTGCCCTGGCCGGGCTCGCGGTCTCGATCTTCTTGCTCGTCCGTCTGCTGGAAAGGAAATTCCGATGGTGGTGACTGATCATGGCGGTGCCACGGTCCGCCCGCGATGGTGGCGTCGCGCCGCGGGGGTGCTCGCGGCGTCCCTGCTGGTGCTGACCGCCGGCTGTGCCGAGACGGGGGAGGGCGGTGACGCCTCCGCGGAACCGGAGGAGCTGACCCTGGGCCTGACGTACGTACCGAACGTCCAGTTCGCCCCCTTCTACGTCGCGGCCGAGCAGGGATACTTCGACGACGCCGGGGTGGACGTCGAACTGCGCCACCACGGCGAGTCCGAGGACCTGTTCGGCGCCCTCCAGTCCGGTGACGAGCAGGTGGTCGTCGCCGGCGGGGACGAGATGATGCAGGCCCGCTCCCAGGGCACCCCGGTGCTGAGCACCGCCACCCTCTACCGCACCTATCCCGTGGTCGCGATCATGCCCGAGGACTCCGACGTGACCGAGCCCGAGGACCTGGCCGGCAAGCGAATCGGCGTCCCCGGCCCGTACGGGGAGACCTGGTTCGGGTTGTTGGCGTTGTTGGGCAGCGCCGGCCTCGACACCGACGACGTGACGATCGAGAACATCGGCTTCACCCAGCAGGCGGCCCTGACCGCCGGGCACGTGGACGTCGTGATGGGCTTCTCCAACGGGGACGTCCCCGCCCTGGAGAGCAGTGGCTTCGGAGTCCGTACGCTGCCGGTCGGATCGGCGGCCGAGGTGCCGCTGGTCGGCATCGGACTCGGGACCACCGACGCATACGCAGCCGACCACCCCGAGGCACTGCGCGCGGTGAACGAGGCGGTCGCCCGAGCGGTGGCCGACATCGAGGCTGATCCACAGGTGGGTCTGGAGGCATCCAAGGAGTACATCCCGGGCACTCTCGACGAACAGCAGGAGCAGGCGGCACTGGCCACCCTGACCGCCACCGCCGCGTTGTACGAGGGCGAGGAGCCGGTGTCCCGCTGGGGCCAGCACGACGCCGACGTCTGGGAGCGGATGAGCGACTTCCTGCTCGAACAGGGCCTGATCGAGACCGCGGTCCCCGCCGAGGAGGCCTACGCCGACGACTTCCTCGGCTGACCGCCGGGCTCACTTCCCGCCGGGCTCACTCCCCACTGGAGTCACCGGAGCCGCCGGAGTTGTCGCCGCGCTCACCGAAACTGTTGTAGATGTCCTTGCACTCCGGGCAGACCGGGAACTTCTGTGGGTCGCGGCTGGGCACCCACACCTTGCCGCAGAGCGCGATCACCGGGGTGCCCATCACCATCGCCTCGGTGAGCTTGTCCTTGTTCACGTAGTGCGAAAAGCGCTCGTGGTCGCCGTCGTCGTGGCGATACTCCGTGCGCTCATCGACGATTGTCTCGGCGCCGGGACTCAGTAGTGGCTGGCTCACCCGGCCAGTCTAGCCACGGGTCGATGGCCCTCAACCCCTCGAGAAGTGGTGGACTGTGCCTGTGACCACCAGCCCGGACGCGCGCTCGGCCCTGGCTGTCGTGTCCCGCCGGAAGCTGGCCATCGGCCTGTGCACCGCGGTGGTCGCGATCGCCTTCGAGACCATCGCCGTCGCCACCGCGATGCCGGTTGCGGCCCGCGACCTGCAGCGAATCGAGTGGTACGCGTGGGCCTTCTCCCTGTTCCTGATCGGCCAACTGTTCGCCACCGTGGCCGGGGGCCGACTCAGTGATCGACTCGGCCCGTCCCGGCCGATGATCGGCGGTGCGGTGCTGTTCGCGATCGGCCTGGTGGTCGCCGGATCCGCCGGACACATGGTCCAACTCCTCGCCGGCCGCCTGATCCAAGGCCTCGGCGGCGGCGTGATGAGTGTCGGAATCTTCGTCTGCATCGCCCAAGTGTTCCCCGAACGCGAGCGACCGAGGATGTTCTCCTACATCTCCACCGCCTGGGTGCTGCCCGCCTTCTTCGGACCCCCGGTCTCCGCGTGGCTCACCGATGTACTCAGCTGGCACTGGGTGTTCTTCGCGGTCCTCCCGCTGCTCGTGTTCGCCGCGGTGATGGTCGTCCCCTCCCTGGTCCGACTGCACCGCAGTGAGCGACCGGATCCGGACGCCAGTCCGGCACCCCTGTGGGCCGCCGGGGTCGCCGCGATCGCGGCCGCCGCCATCCAACTGGCCGGCCAGCGGTTCGACTGGTGGTCCCTGCCGCTGCTCGCCGTCGGTGCAGCCGGTTTGGTGCTGGGCCTGCCGCGGGTGATGCCGCCCCGGTTCCTCCGGCTCGCGGCCGGCATCCCGGCCACGATCATGACCCGCGGCGTGATGGCCGGCGCCTTCTTCGGTGCCGAGTCCTTCGTCCCCTTGATGCTGGTCGAGCTGCGGCACCTCCCGCTCGTCCTGGCCGGGGCGACGCTGACGATAGGATCGGCCGGCTGGACCGTCGGGGCCTGGGTGCAGTCCCGGCCGGGCATCCACCTGCGCCGGGACCGGATCATCTCCCTCGGCACCGCTTCCATCACCCTCGGCCTCGTCCTGGCCTGCGCCGTCGCCGTCTTCCCCTCCCTGTGGGTCGGCCTGATGGCCCTGTCGTGGGTCTTCGGGGGACTGGGGATGGGCCTCGCCACGGCGAGCACGTCGCTGGTGGTGATGACGCTGTCGCCGTCCAACCAGCAGGGCCGGAACGCGTCCGCGCTCCAGTTCGGGGAGGCCCTCGGCGCGAGCCTGTTCGTCGGGGTCGCCGGCACCCTGTTCGCCACCCTGCACCCGCTCGGGAACGGACCAGCCACCTTCGGTGCTGTCTTCGCCGCGATGGCCGTCCTGGCCGCCGGTGCGCTGGCGGTCTCCCTGCGGATCGGCCCGATCGTCAACGAGTTGCACAGCAGCCACGGACCGGAGCCGTCGGCGTCGCCGAAGACTGGACCCGCCGAGGGGTGAGCCGGCTTCGTCGAAGCCGACCGTCGTCCCTATCATGGGGCCAGTGAGTGGAGTTCCAGATCTGTCGGCCCGTGGGCTGTCCCCCGCGTTCCCCGATCGGGCCGCCTGGGGCACCGTCAAACAGCTGCGTGCCTGGCAGTCAGCCGCGCTGAACCTCTACTTCGAGAAGAACCCGCGCGACTTCCTCGCCGTGGCCACCCCCGGAGCCGGGAAGACCTCCTTCGCCCTCACCCTCGCCGCCGACCTGCTGCACCGGCGGGTGGTGGACCGGATCACCATCGTCGCCCCCACCGAGCACCTGAAGACCCAGTGGGCCGAGGCCGCGCACAAGGCGGGGATCGCGATCGACCCCGAGTACGGCACCCGGAAGGGCAAGCCCAGCAAGGACTTCCAGGGGTTCGCCCTCACCTACGCCGGGGTGGCGGTGAACCCGTTGGCGCTGCGGATCCGGACCGAGCAGCACAAGACGCTGGTCATTCTGGATGAGGTGCACCACGCCGGCGACGCCATGTCGTGGGGGGAGTCGGTCCGGGAGGCCTTCGACCCGGCCACCCGGCGGCTGATGCTGACCGGTACGCCGTTCCGCTCCGACTCGAACCCGATCCCCTTCGTCCGCTACGAGCGGGACGGGAAGGCGCTGCGCTCGCAGGCCGACTACTCCTACAACTACGGGGAGGCGTTGCGGGACGGGATCGTCCGGCCGGTGCTGTTCATGGCCTACTCCGGTGACATGCAGTGGCGTACCCGGGCCGGGGACGAGGTCTCGGCCCGGCTCGGGACCCCGCTCACCAAGGATCTTGCCGCGCAGGCACTGCGGACCGCCCTGGACCCTCAGGGCTCCTGGATCCCGGCCGTCCTGCAGGCGGCCGACACCCGGCTCACCGAGGTGCGCAACCACGTCCCCGACGCGGGTGGACTGGTGATCGCCTCCGACCAGACTGCCGCCCGCGCATACGCCGACACGCTGAAGCGGATCACCGGCCGCAAGCCGGTGCTGGTGCTCAGCGACGAACCCCAGTCCGGCAAGAAGATCACCAAGTTCGCCGAGAGCGACGATCGGTGGATGGTCGCGGTCCGGATGGTGTCCGAGGGCGTCGACGTGCCTCGGCTGGCGGTCGGTGTGTACGCCACCAACACCGCCACCCCGCTGTTCTTCGCCCAGGCCGTGGGTCGCTTCGTCCGAGCCCGATCCCGGGGCGAGACCGCGTCGGTGTTCCTGCCCAGCGTCGCCAACCTGCTGTTGTTCGCCTCCGACATGGAAACCGAACGTGATCACGCGCTGAAGCTGCCCGAGGACAGCCAACCGGACGAGGAGGACCTGCTCGCGGCCGCCGAGCAGACCGAGACCGAGCTCGGGCTGGACGAGGAGGAGGGCACCTTCACCGCGCTGAACAGCGAGGCCGACTTCGACCGGGTCGTCTTCGACGGTGGCGAGTTCGGGTCCACCGCGATCGCCGGGAGCGACGAGGAGTTGGACTACCTCGGCATCCCCGGGCTGCTGGAGCCGGACCAGGTGAAGGACCTGCTGAAGCGCCACCAGGCCAAGCAGCAAGCCGCCGCTTCCCAGGGCCCCGGGGTGACCACGACGGGACCGCAGACCCTGGAACGCAGTACCCACACGGAATTGCGGTCCCTGCGCAAGGAGCTCAACGGTCTGGTCGGCGCCTGGCATCACCGCACCCAGACCCCGCACGGGGTGATCCACTCGGAGTTGCGAACCGCCTGCGGGGGCCCGCCCACGGCCGCCGCCGGGGCTGACGACCTGCAACGCCGGATCGACCACATTCGCCAGTGGGCGATCAGCCGCAGGAGCTGAGTCGTGGACTACGACGACGCGCGGCTCGCCGCGATCTACGACACGGACAACCCGGACGGGCCCGACCACGACTACTTCCGTGCCCTGGCAGCGGAAACCGGGGCCGAGCGGATCGTGGACCTGGGGTGCGGCAGCGGAATCCTGACTGCCACCCTGACCGGCCCCGGCCGTACGGTCGTCGGCATCGACCCCGCGCCGGCGATGCTCGCCGTCGCCGCGGCCCGTCCCGGCGGGGATGCCCTCGAATGGCGACCGGGTACGTCGGAGCGCATCGTCACCGGGGAGGCGGATCTGGTGGTGATGACCGGCAATGTGGCGATGCACGTCCTCGGTGCGGACTGGTCCGCGGCCCTGGCCGATGTGGCCCGCGGACTCCGGCCCGGGGGAGTGCTCGCCTTCGAGTCCCGCAACCCCGCCGCCGAGGCGTGGCGCGGCTGGAACGAGACCGAGAGTGAGCGGGACACCGTGGTCGGCCGGCTCCGGGAATCGCTGGTCACCACCGAGCCGGACGCCCACGGTGTGGTCACCATGCACTGCCACAACGACTTCCTCGACGCGGGTGGGGTGGTGGACGTCGACCAACGCCTCCAGTTCCGGAGCCGGGAGCAACTCGGCACCGACCTCGAGGGTGCTGGCCTCACCATCGGTGCGGTGTGGCGGGACTGGGCCCGTACGCCCTTCACCGACACAGCGGAGGAGCCGCTGATGATCTTCGAGGCGGTTCTCTCCGGACCCTGACGGGTCCGCGGGACCTGACCGGCTCTCCCCGGACTCTTGACCGGGTCGATCGGGGACGGTCAGCCGGATCGTGCGCGCGCCGTCAGCTGCTGAGGGCGGCGACGGTGATCAGCAGGGAGACCGCGAAGAGGGCGAGCGCGCCGACGCCGAGCAGGACGTAGAAGGGCGCCCCGCGACCCGACTTCTGGCCTGCTAGGGGGCCGACCATGCTGCCCTGTTGCGGGCCCACCATGCTGCCCGGCTGGACGAAACTCCCCTGCTGGCCGAAGTTGCCCTGTTGGCCGTGGGGGCCGACAAAGCTGCCCTGTCCGGGGTGCGGACCGGGCCCGACTCCCGAACCCTGGTTGCCGCCGGAGACGAGGCTGGCCGGGGTGCCGGGCATGCCCGGGTAGCTGACCGGGGAACCGCCCGGGTTCGGACGAAGGGTCGTCATGTCGCCGGCCGGCTCCGGGGGGAGTGGGCGGTCGTCTCCCGGCATCTGGTTGGCGATCTGGTCCAGCGCGTTGGCGAACACCTCCGCGCTCGGCGGCCGTCGACCCGGCTGCGGGGCCAAGGAGCTGAGCATCAACCCGTCCAACATCGGCGGCGCACCGACCTGAGCGGCAATCGGGGCCGGCTCCATGTTCGGATCGCGGGTCAGCAGGTCACTCAGGGTGCGGACCGGGAAGGGTGGCCGGCCGGTGAGCATGGCGTAGGTGACCGCGGCGATCGAGTACAGGTCAGCCCGGTGGTCCAGCACGCCAACGCCGTTCGCCTGTTCCAGGGCCATGTAGGCGGGAGTGCCTGCTGTCATCGTCGCCCCGACCGCACCGACCATCGACTTCGCCACGCCCAGGTCAGCGATCAACACCGTCAACTCACCGGCATTGTCGTGGCCGAGGAGGATGTTGCCGGGGGTCACGTCGCGGTGGATCACGTCGTTCTTGTGCAGCACGCCGAGCGCGCGGGCGGCCTCGGCGCACAGCCGGAGGGCCCGGCGGGGCGGGATGCCCTGCTTGCGGAGGTCGTCGAGGGAGCCGCTGTCGGCGTAGTCCATGACGAAGTAGGGGCGGCCGTCGTCGAGGGTGCCGATGTCGTAGACCCGGACGATGCGTTCGTCCCGGATCTTGCGCATCAGACGGGCCTCGGTGAGGAACCGTCCACGGACGTCCTCGTTGTCGGCCCAGTTGTCCGCGAGGATCTTCACGGCGACGTCGACATCGAGGTCGTCGTCTCGACCCTTCCAGACGGTTGCAAAGGACCCGGCGCCCAGGCGTCGGGTCAGGCGGTATCGGCCGATCTTCTCCATCGTGTCACTCATTCTGGCGTACGGACGGTTCGGATGCCCAAGCGGCTCCATCCGGAACGGACCCGTTCCGCTGCGGCGCGTCCCCGGGTGGTCGGTACGCTGGGCCGGGTGAGTGATGACATCCCCGTGGGCTCCCCGCCCGTACCGCCCGGCCGACACGCAGCCCCCGGTGGGTGGTACCCGGACCCCAATCGCCCCGACCTCGAGCGGTACTGGGACGGGTGGCAGTGGTCGCGGAACACGCGGCCCCGCGAGGACGCGGGCTCCAAACCACCCCGACCGGGGCACCAGGGACAGTACGGCCAACAACCCCAGCAGGGGCAGTACGGCCAACAACCCCAGCAGGGGCAGTACGGCCAACAACCCCAGCAGGGGCAGCAGCAGAACCCGTACGGACAACAACCACCTCAGCAGCAGCCGTACCCCCAGCAGGATCCGTATGCCCAGCCGGGGCAGCAGTACATGGCCGCCGGCCGGCCGGTGCCGGTCACCGCGGACGGCGTGCCGTTGGCCGGGTGGGGGTGGCGCCTGTTGGCGTCGATGATCGACGGGTTGCTGTTGTCGGTGCTGACCTCGCTGGCGTCCTTCCCGATCCTGTCCCGGATGATCGAGGGGGTGACCCACTACATGCAGGCGGTGATCGAGTGGACCGAGAATCCGACCGGTCCGCAACCGGTCCCGGAGACCTACATGAACATGAGCGACCAGTACCTGATCGCGCTGATCGGGGCCGCGGTCGGGATGGTCTTCCACGTGCTCTTCCTGCACATGAAACAGGCCACCCCGGGCAAGCTCGCCCTCGGGCTGAGGGTCGTACCGGTGGATCAGGGCCAGGCGCAGGAGAAGGCACTTTCGATCCGCCAGGTGCTGGTCCGCGCCGCCATCTGGGTGCTGCCGGCCAAGATCAGTTGCGGTGCCATCTTCCAACTGCTGGACGGCTTGTTCCCGCTGTGGCAACCCAAGCGACAGGCGCTGCACGACCTGGCCGCCAAGACCCAGGTCGTCAAGATCCGCTGAGCCCCGGGAAGCTCCCGGGAATCAGTGTTGGTCGGCCGTCACCCAGATCGCCCGGGCGGCTTCCAACCCCAGTTTGTGGGGCACCTCGGTGGCCTCGTCGGTGGCCGATGCGAAGGTGAGCAATCCGGCTGCATCGCGACGGCCGAGGACCCGGACATGGGTGTCCAGCCCGAGGTGCTGCTCGTCGAGATAGCGGAGCAGGTCCGGATCGTCGTCGGAGATGCGGCTCAGGGTGCCGCACTCGCCGGCAGCGAGGGTGGCCAGTTGGACCGCCGGGGCCGCGGTGAGGGAGCCGTCCGGGGCCGGGATGGCGTCGCCGTGGGGATCTCGTGCCGGATGACCCAGGTCCTCGGCAACGCGCTCCACGAACAGGTCGGATACGGCGTGCTCGAGGTGCTCCGCCTCGTCGTGCACCTCGTCCCACGAGTAGCCGAGCCGTTCCACGAGGTAGGTCTCCAGCAGGCGGTGGCGCCGTACCATCTGCAGGGCCGCGACCCGTCCCGCAGGGGTCAGTTCGACCCCGCCGTAGCGTTCGTGGTGGACCAGTCCGTCGGCGACGAGCCGCTTGATCCCGCTGGAGACGGTCGACACGGTGACCTCGAGTCGCGTGGCCAGGTCGTTGACCGTCACCGGATCGCTCGACCACTCGGTGCACTTCCACACTGACTGCAGGTAGTCCTGGGTCATCCGGGACAACTGCGCCACGGGGGAGGTGCGGGTGCCGTCGGTCATGGATCGAGCATATCCTTCCGGCGCCAGTGTTAGAGTGTGTCGCACCAATTAGTTTGGGTAATCAAACATTTGTGTTGTGAGGTGTACGAGGATGGGGCGACGACTGGTGGGCGCGCTGCTCGCCGTGCTGCTCGCCGCCAGCGGCTGTGCAGTCGCCGGGGCCACCGGGCGTACCGGCGAGGAGCCGCTGCGGGTGTTCGCCACCACCGGCTACCTGGCCGATGCGGTCGCCACCATCGCCCCCGAGGCTGAGGTGACGACGATGGTCGGGCCGGGCGGGGACCCGCACACCTACCAGCCCAGCACCCGTGACATCGTCACCCTGCACGAGGCCGACCTGGTGGTCTGGAACGGGCTGCACCTGGAGGCGCAGATGGTCGACGTGCTCGCCTCACTCGGGGATCGTCAGCTGGCCGTCGGCGAACAGTTGCCGACCGAGGACCTGCTCGCCTGGCCGGACACCGACGCCGACGGGAACCCGCTGCACGACCCGCACATCTGGAACAGCCCGGAGCTCTGGGCCCGGGTGGTGGACCAGATCGGTGCGGCGCTGGCCCGGGTCGATCCCGCCCACGCCGACGCCCACACCACCGCGGCGGCCGCTCATCGCCGGCAAGTGGAGCAGGCGGGCGTCGAGGCGGCCACGCTGATGGCCCGGATCCCGGCGGAGCGGCGGGTGCTGGTCAGCGGCCACGACGCCTTCGGCTACCTCGGCGCGGTGCACGGGTTGGAGGTGCACGCCACCGACTTCATCTCCAGCGAGGCCGTCCTGAGCCCACGGCGACTGAGCGACCTCGCCGACCTGGTGGTGGACAGGCGGGTGCCGGTGATCTTCCAGGACAACCAGAAGAACCCACAGGCGGTGACCAGTCTGGGTGAGGCGGTGTACTCGCGCGGATGGGAGGTGCGGGTCTCCGACCAGCCGTTGTACGCCGACTCGCTGGGGTCGGAACCCGGGGTGGACACCTGGCTGGGTGCGTACCGGCACAACACCCGGGTCATCGCCGCCGCGTTGGGTGGTGCCTGATGGCGGCGACTGGCGGGCTGGCTGACGGGGAGGTGCCCGACACCACCGACCCGGTCTGTCGGGTCCGCGGGCTCACCGTCGCCTACCACGTCGAGCCGGTGCTCTGCGCTGTCGACCTCGACGTCGACGCCGGCGTGGTGATGGGCATCGTTGGTCCGAACGGGGCCGGTAAGAGCACGTTGATCAAGGCGATGCTCGGCCTGGTGCCCGCCCTGGCCGGGGAGACCAACTTCTTCGGGCAGCCGCTTGCCGTGGTCCGGCGCCGGGTCAGCTACGTGCCGCAGGGGACGAGCGTCGATCCGGACTTCCCGGCGACGGTGCGCGACGTCGTACTGATGGGGACCTACGGCCGGCTGGGCTGGCTGCGACGTCCCGGCCGGGCCGAGCGGGAAGTCGCCGAGGAGGCGCTGGCGGAGACCGGCGTGGCCGACCTGGCCGGCCGGCAGTTGGGGGAGTTGTCCGGTGGCCAGCGCCAGCGGGTGCTGCTCGCCCGAGCGCTCGCCCAGCGGGCCGACCTGCTGGTGATGGACGAACCCTTCCAGGGCATCGACGTCCGCAGCCAGGCGGCCATCATCGACGTGTTGCGCCGCCAGACCGCGGCTGGACGCACCATCGTCGTCGTCCACCACGACCTGCTCACCGTGCGCGACCACTGCGACCAGGTGACCCTGGTGAACCAGCGGGTGGTCGCGAGCGGGCCGGTGACCGAGGTGTTCACGCCGGGGAACATCGCCCGGACCTACGAGGTGGACTCCGTCCTCGACCTCGGCGGCAACAGTTCATGATCATCTTCGAGGTGTTGGGCCCGGGAGAGTTGTTGGCCAACCACACCTTCCGTACGGTGCTGATCGGCACCGTGGTGGTCGGCATGGTCTCCGGCGCGCTGGGCTGCTTCGCCTACCTGCGCAAGCAGAGTCTGATGAGTGACCTCGCCTCGCACGCGGCCCTGCCCGGTTCGCTGGCTGCCTTCCTGGTGGTCACCGTCGGGTTCGGCGCGGACGGGCGCAACCTGCTGGTGTTGATCATCGGTGCCCTGCTGAGCGGGACCGCCGCGGTGCTGTTGGCCAACGTGATCGCGCGGGATTCGAAGGTGCGCATCGACGCGGCGATGGCCGTCGTGCTGACGCTGTTCTTCGGGGTGGGGATGGTGCTCTTGCGGGTGATCAGTGACCGGCCGATCCCGAACAAGGGGGGCGTGGCCGACTACCTGTTCGGAAACGCCTCGGTGATCACCCGGGCCGACCTGGCCACCATCGCGGTGATCGGTGCCGTGGTGACAGGCGTCCTGGTGCTGTGTTGGAAGGAGTTCCAACTGCGCAGCTTCGATCCGCACTACTCCTCGGTGCTCGGCTTCTCCGGCCGCCTGGTGGACCTGATCATGTTCTCCGCGATCGTGTTGGCAGTGGTGATCGGCGTGAAGGCGGTCGGACTCGTGCTGATGGTGGCCTTCGTGGTCACCCCACCGGCGGCCGCCCGGCAGTGGACCCGCTCCCTGGGCGGGATGGTGGCGCTGTCCGCAGGGATCGGTGCCCTCGGCAGCGGCGCCGGGGCCTGGCTCAGTATCGCCGCCGACGGGCTCCCCACCGGCCCGGTGATCGTCCTGGTGCTGTTCGCGATCCTCGTCCTGTCGCTGCTCGCCGCCCCCCGGCGCAGCGTGCTGGTCCGGGCGGTTCGGCGGGCCGCCCGGCGACGCCGGCTGGCGGCCGAACTCGTCGGGTCCGCATCGGAGGCGGGGTGATGGGGTTCCTGGTCGGGGTGCTGGCACTGACCGTCGTCGGGGCACTCGCCTGCGCCCTGCCCGGGGTGTTCGTCGTGCTGCGTCGCAACGCCATGCTGGTGGACGCGATCAGCCACGCCGTCCTCCCGGGAATCGTGGTCGGCTACGCCGTCACCCACCGGCTCGACTCGCCGCTGCTGACCCTCGGTGCGGCGGTCACCGGACTGCTGGTGGTGCTCGGCAGCGAGTACCTGACCCGGACCGGGTTGATCACCGGGGACGCGCCGCAGGGGCTGGTCTTCCCGGCCCTGTTCAGCCTCGGCGTGATCGGCATCAGCACCCAGTTCTCCCGGATCCACCTGGACGTGCACGCGGTGTTGGTGGGGGACCTGAACCTGGCGGCGTTCGCCCCCCTGGTCGTCGGCGATCTCTCGCTGGGGCCGCGCTACCTGTGGATCATGGCCGCAGTCCTGGTGATCAACATCGCCTTCCTGGCCCTGTGCTGGCGGCCGCTGGTGGTGAGCACCTTCGACTCGTCCTTCGCCGCCACCTTGGGTCTGCGCGTCGGGCTGTTCAACACCGCCTTCATGTTCTGCGTCTCGGTGACCGTGACCGCCGCCTTCCACGCCGCCGGGGCGATCCTGGTGATCGCCTGGGTGGTGGTGCCGGGAGCCATCGCGCAACTGCTCTGCCGTCGG
Source organism: Propionibacteriaceae bacterium (assembly GCA_052094425.1). Lineage (GTDB taxonomy): Bacteria > Actinomycetota > Actinomycetes > Propionibacteriales > Propionibacteriaceae > Microlunatus. The sequence continues at coordinate 43,100 of JBQDIN010000020.1, read as the reverse complement.
TTGCCGGCCCTGGTCGCCGTGGCCTGCGGATCGGCGGTGGTGTTGTCACTGGCGGGGTTCTGGCTGGCGTACGTGCTGGATGCGGCCACCTCGGCCGGGATGGCGGTCACCTACGGCGTGACCTTCCTGGCCGTCTTCGCGGTGGTCCGCCGACGCCGCCGCAGAGCCGGCACTCCCCACACGGAGAGTGGTCGGGTGCCGCAAGGATTCTTGAAATCCGGTGTGGGGTGGCGACCACTTTCGCGGGGGAAGGTGTAGGGGCGGTTGAGCCGGCTGGCAGCATGGGGACATGAGCATCCTCGACCTCCCCATCGCCCGGCTCGACGGCACCCCGGACACCGTGGGCGGCATCCTCGACGGCCGCGCGGCCCTGGTCGTCAACGTGGCCTCCCGGTGCGGCCTGACCCCGCAGTACGCCCAACTGACCGACCTGCAACGCAGTTATGGCGAGCGTGGCTTCACCGTGCTGGGCGTGCCCTGCAACCAGTTCAACGGCCAGGAGCCCGGCAGCCCGGAGGAGATCGCCGCCTTCTGCTCCACCACCTACGGGGTGGACTTCCCGCTCACCGAGAAGGTCGAGGTCAACGGGGACGGCCGGCACCCGCTCTACGCCGCCCTGGTCGACACCCCGGACGACGGCGGGCACACCGGGGACATCCGGTGGAACTTCGAGAAGTTCGTCCTCGACCGGACCGGTGCCGTGGTGGCCCGCTTCGAGCCCGGGGCCGAACCCGACCAGCCGGCCGTGGTCGCGGCGGTCGAAGGCGTCCTCAGCCCTCGCTGACCAGCCCGTGGGCAACCAACTCGTCGATCACCCGGTCGGCGGGCGGGCCGGCCACCGACAGCAGTCGGCGGCGGACTCGCACCATGGCGGCCTCGTCCCAGTTCATGATCGTGGTGACCGCAGTGTCGGCCCCCGCCCCGAGCAGGCGCGCCGCCGCCTCGACGCCGGCGTCCTCGACCAGGGACTCCACCGTGACCAGCAGACTCGGCAGGTTGATCAGGTCTGCGGCGATTCCGCTCACCCGGAACGGGAGGTCGAGTTCGACGAGATCGCGCAGTTGCCCGGCCAACGCGTCCGGTGCGTTCGGCCCGCCGGCCGGGGAGAGGTCGATCGAGGCACGGAGACCAGCGGCCTCCACCTCCTCGGCGGCACGGTCCCAGCCCGGCGCCCGGGGCAGACCGACGTGGACGACCACCTCGGGGTCGAGGACCTCGGTGGCGGCCACCACCCGCCGGGCGTTCCCGACGAGGTCGCCCAGGTCGCGCAGGGTGGACACCACGGCCACCACCTGCAGGGGATCGAGACCCCGCTCGGCCAGCGACAACAACCCACCGGCACCCGAGGTGTTGATCACCAGCACGCGGGCCAGGCTGCCGGCGGGCACGGCCCGAGCCACCTCAGCCAGTCGGCGGTCGGTCACCACCAGCGGCCCGGCAACCTCCCCGTGCCATGTATCTGTCAGTGCCAGGTGATCGCGGACCGCGTCGGGGGCTGCCACCGTCTCGTCGAGGGTGGTGGCGTCCTCGACCAGGTGTGCGTACAGCGTGGGGATGCTCATGCGGTGTCGGCGGTACGGACCCCGGCCTGCTCGAGGGCCGCCCAGGTGTCGGGCAGGCGGTCCGGTGCGACCGCCGCCGAGTACGTGCTGAGGACCCGGGTGCCGAAGCCCTCTCGGGCCGCATCCAGTGCGGTGGCGCGGACGCAGTGGTCGAGGGCCAGACCGACGACGTCCACCGCGGTGACCTGGTGCTCGCGCAACCAGATCGCCAGGATGCTGCCGTCCTCGGCCCTCCCCTCGAAGCCGGAGTAGGCCGCCTCGTACTCGCCCTTGTCGAAGATCGCCTCGAACCCCCGCCAGGTGAGGTCGTCGTGGAACTCCACCCCCGGAGTGCCGACCACACAGTGCGGCGGCCAGGAGTCGACGAAGTCGGGGGAGTCGGAGAAGTGATCACCCGGATCGATGTGGTGGTCCCGGGTGGCCACCACGTGGTCGTAGCCGTGATCACCCGACAGCAGCGCGGAGATCCGGCCGGCGACCGACGCGCCACCGGTGATGGCGAGGGAGCCGCCTTCACAGAAGTCGCGCTGGACGTCGACGACGACAAGTGCCTTGGTCATCTGTTCCTCCTCGAGAGTTGGTGCTACTGGGCAAACGGATTGGCCGCGGAGTCACCGTCGGCCCCGATGTACTCGGTCTCGATCACCGGCTCGCCCCGCGACATCTTGCGAGCGTCCAGCGGCAGCTCGGCCCGGGAGGCCGTATGGCGCTCGCGGGCGGCGTCGAGGTCGGCATCGTGCACGATCTCCCCGTCGCGGACGAGTTCGACCAGCAGGGTCCGGTCGTTGTGGTCGCCCTCGGGGGGCTTCCCGACCCCGATGATCTCCCGCTCCGCGATCCCGCGGTCGGAGCGGCGGCGCAGGGCGAACTTTCGACCACCGACCGAGATCTTGGCCGAACTCTTCTTCGCCACCGGGATCAGCGGTGCGCTCGGGTCGGCCGACTCGGCGCGTGCGACCAGCTTGTAGACGAAGCCGCAGGTGGGGTGGCCGCTGCCGGTCACCAGCGCGGTGCCGACGCCGTACCCGTCGACGGGGGCACCGGACAGGGCGGCGATGTTCCACTCGTCCAAGTCGCTGGTGACGATGATCTTGGTCTCCTTCGCACCGAGGGAGTCCAACAGCCTGCGTACGTCGGTGGCCATCACGGCCAGGTCGCCGGAGTCGAGGCGGACCGCGCCGAGGCGGCCCTCGGTCAGCTCGATGCCGGTGCGTACGGCCTGCTCCACGTCGTAGGTGTCGACCAGCAGGGTGGTGTCCTCGCCGAGGGCGGCGATCTGGGCGGTGAAGGCATCCCGCTCGGTGTCGTGCAGCAGGGTGAAGGAGTGCGCCGCCGTACCGGTCGTCGGCACCCCGAAACGACGGCCGGCCTCGAGATTGGAGGTGGCGTCGAAGCCGGCGATGTAGGCGGCCCGGGCGGCGGCCACCGCGGACAGTTCCTGGGTGCGCCGGGAGCCCATCTCGATGCAGGGACGCCCGTTGGCCACCGCCGTCATCCGGGACGCGGCCGAGGCGATCGCCGAGTCGTGGTTGTAGATGCTGAGCAGCAGGGTCTCCAGCAGCACCCCTTCGGCGAAGGAGGACTCGACCACGACCAGCGGGGAGCCGGGGAAGTGCACCTCACCCTCGGGATAGCCCCAGATCTGACCACTGAAGCGGTAGTCGGCCAGCCAGTCGGCGGTGGTGTCGTCGACGACCTCCCGGTCCCGCAGGAAGCGCAGCGCCTCATCGTCGAAGCGGAAGGCCCGCAGTGCCCGCAGCGCCCGCCCGACCCCGGCCACCACGCCGTAGCGGCGCCCGGCCGGCAACCGGCGAGGGAACAGCTCGAAGACACTGTGGCGGTCGGCCGTACCGGCCTCGAGGGCGGCCCGCACCATGGTCAACTCGTAGTGGTCGGTCAGCAGGGCCGTCGTGGGGACCGTTGTCGGCCCCCAGGGCGGATCGGCGGCTGCGGTGTGGGTCTCGGTCACGGGCCCAGCCTAATCCCGGCGAGCGAGCGGCCGGAGCGCGGTGCGAGTGCGCCCATTCGCCCCGCGGCGTCTGGTTTGCCAGAATGGGCGCCATGTCCATGTCCGAGGGAGTCGTCGTCCCGGGCGAGACGACACCGGCCGGGAGTACGGCGGTCGCCGAGCGCCCGACCGAGGATGCCCTGCTCGAGACCCCTTGGGTCACCCTCGTGTGGGATGACCCGGTGAACCTGATGTCGTACGTCACGCACGTCTTCGTCACCTACTTCCACTATCCCAAGGCCAAGGCCGAACGGCTGATGATGGAGGTGCACACTGACGGGAAGTCGGTCGTCTCCTCCGGGTCCCGGGAGGAGATGGAGCGCGACGTGAACGCGATGCACGACTACGGCCTGTGGGCCACCCTGGACCGCGCCGACGCCTGAGCCGGCCGGCCCCTCCGACGAATGAAGAAGATCTGGTGAAGAAGTTCAAGCGTTCCCGTGGTGCGATCTCGAGCCACCTCGAGCCGTACGAGGTCGAGTTGCTGGAGTCCCTGGTGGGCCAACTCGTGGAGATGGTCGACGACGGATCGTCCGCCGGGGCCGACGACACACCGGAGAGCGACGACCCCTTCGAGATGTGGGCCCGGGACCTGCAGGTCGACCCGGACCAGCCGGAGGAGCCCGAGGACCCGGTCCTGCAACGGCTGTTCCCGAATGCCTACCCGCACGACTCGGCCGCCTCCTCGGACTTCCGTCGCTTCACCGAGCGGGACCAGCGCCAGCGCAAGCTCGACGCGGCGCGGGTGGTGCTGGCCGACCTGGCCGCCACCCGGAGCGGCGCCGAGCCGCTGCGGATCGACCCCGAGCAGGTCGACCCCTGGCTCAAGACGTTCACCAGCCTCCGGCTCAGTCTCGCCACCCGGCTGGGGATCGATGACGACGATTCCTCCGACGAGTTGCACGAGTTGTCCGACGACGACCCGCGCAGCTTCATGGTGAGTGTGTACGACTGGCTCGGCTTCGCCCAGGAGACCCTGGTCCACGCCCTCTGACGTGCGGGGCGGGTCTCAATCAGCCGGGCAGGTCTCAATCAGCCGGGCAGGGTGAGACGGAAGCCCCAGAGGTCGACGCCGGGGACGGGGCTCCAATCGAGTTCGGGGGACCGCTCGAAGCCGAAAGAGCGGTAGAGCGCGTGCGCCTTCGTCATGGTCGGGAGCGAGCACAGCAGCACCTCGCGCATCTGCGCCGCGCGGGCCCGATCGAGGCAGGCAGTCACCAAGGCGCGGGCCACGCCGCGCCGCCGAGCGGTCGGGGAGACCGCCAGCATCCGGAACTCGCCCTGGTCGTCGCTGGTCGACAGTTCCCGCAGCGGGGACGGGGGCGGGCACCAGGTGACGGTGCCGAGGAGGTCCCGCGCGTCGGCGGCGACCCACAACTCGGCGCCGGTCGCGCGTACGGCGGCGGCGCGCAGTTCGCCCTCGTAGTCGTGCTCGCCGGCGTTCTCCCACGCGAGCAGGTCGTCGGCCAGATAGCCCTCAGCGGTCAACGCACCGACGGCGGCATACTCCGCCGGGTCGGCCGGCCGTACCTCGAAATCCACGGTCCAGTTCTACCGCACCGGCACCGATTCCGGACGACCGCGCCGGCCGGGGCCTGTTACAGGTGTTCCATCTTGCGGAACGGGCTGACGATCCGGACCGACCTCGAGGAGAAGTCGACCGTCACCGCTTGGGGTTCCACCCCCGTGACGCGGCCGAGCCCGTAGGAGTCGTGGCACACCTGGTCATCCACGGCGAACTCCAGGATGACATCGGCGGGCTTGGGCGCGAAGGGGCTGCTGGCGAGGTGGCGTCGCCCGGCAGCTGTTGGGGGAGTCATTGAGTCCAGTATGCGCCTTCGGAGGGCGACGCGCCCAACACGCCGTACGCTGGGCCGGTGCAGTCGAGCAGGAACCAGGTCTCGTCGGAGGCGCCGATCGGGGTCTTCGACTCCGGGTTCGGCGGCCTCACCGTCGCCCGGGCCGTGATGGACCAGCTGCCGAACGAGGACGTGCTCTACCTGGGCGACACCGCCCGAGCGCCGTACGGGGAGCAGTCCATCGCCGCGGTCCGCGAGTACGCCCTGGAGTGCCTCGACCACCTGGTCGATCGCGGCGTGAAGATGCTGGTGATCGCCTGCAACTCGGGCAGTGCCGCGGTGCTGCGGGACGCCCGGGAGCGGTACCGGGTGCCGGTCGTCGAGGTGATCCTGCCGGCGGCCCGCCGTGCGGTGGCAGCCACCCGGAGTGGCCGGGTCGGGGTGATCTGCACCGAGGCCACCCACACGTCCCAGGCCTACGACGACGCCTTCGCGGCCGCCCCACAGGTGGACCTGCGCACGGTCGCCTGCCCAGCCTTCGTCCCCTTCGTCGAGGCGGGCGTGACCGGGGGCGAGGAACTGCTCGCCGTCGCCCGGGACTACCTGCGGCCGCTGCGGGAGCACGCCATCGACACCCTGGTCCTCGGCTGCACCCACTACCCGCTGCTCACTGGGGTCCTCTCCTACGTGCTGGGCGACGAGGTCAGCCTGGTGTCCAGCGCGGAGGAGTGTGCCAAGGAGGTCTTCGCGGTGCTCACCCGGGCCGGGCTGACCCACGACCATCCGCGGCGGGTGCGGCATCGCTTCCTGACCACGGGCGACCCGGGACAGTTCGCCGGGATCGGGGACCGCCTGATGCCGGGGATGGTCGCCGATGTGGAACAGTTCAGTTGAACGTGATCAGCGCGCCCCGGTGATCACAGCCCCGTCGACGTCGAGCCGAAGTCTGAGGAGTCGCAATGGAACTGACCGTGGTCGGATGCAGCGGGTCGGTGTCCGCCCCGGACAACCCGTCGTCGTGCTACCTGGTGCAGGCACAGCACCTGAACGAAACCTTCTCGCTGGTGCTCGACCTCGGTCCCGGAGCGTACGGCGCCCTGCCGCAGTACGTCGACCCGGCGGACGTGAACGCGGTGGCGTTGAGCCACCTGCACCCCGACCACTGCCTCGACCTGTGCGCCTTCCACGTCGCCGGACGCCATTCACCCACCGCGCCGTGGCCGCGGATCGACGTCTGGGGTCCGACGGACACGGCGGAGCGGATCGCGCGGGCGTACGACCCTGAGGGGGCGACCCCGGACGCGCTCGCCGGGTTGGGCGAACAGTTCGACTTCCGGGTCTGGAACTCCCAACAGGTGGTGGGGCCGTTCCGGATCAGCACCCTGCGGGTGGCGCACCCGGTGGAGGCCTACGCCATCCGGGTCGACGAGATCGGCGGCGACAAGGGGTCGCTCGTCTACAGCGGGGACACCGGACCGTGCCCGGAACTCGGGGCCTTCTGCCGTGCGGCGGACCTGTTCCTGTGTGAGGCAGGATTCGCCGAGGACCAGGACAATCCGCCCGGTGTCCACCTGAGCGGGAGCCAGGCCGGACAGATCGCCCAGGACGCCGAGTTGGTCGATCTGGTCCTCACCCACATCCCGCCCTGGTTCTCCGGCGAGGAGGCGGTGGCGGCCGCCGAGTCGACCTTCGCCGGAACCGTCCACCTCGCCGAGCCCGGCGCCCGCTGGACGGTCGGTGCTGCCGCCTGGGCCTGAAGATCAACTTCTGGCAGCGAACTGATAGGCAGTTCACCGGCAAGAAACCCCAGAAACCTGTTCCGCGCGGGCCGTGCCATGGTCCGATGTCGATGACCTGATCAAGTGATCGACTGATCAAATAATCGACTGATCAAATAATCGAAAGGGGACATCACGATGCGAGGAACCATCGCGCGACGGCTCGGGGCAACAGCCGCAGCCACGGCGATCGCTTCCGGGGGGCTGCTGGTGGCCACGACCACGCCGGCTGCGGCAGCGCCGACCGGCTGCGAGTCAGGGACGAATCTGGCCCACAGCGCGGTCTACTCGTACTGCTCCGGTGGGTCGGGCACGCACCAGGCCGTTGCCGTGTGCACCGGTAACCACATGGTCTTCGGCCCGCGAGTCGGTCCCGGCCGGAACTCAGAGGTCCGGTGTGATCAGTGGAGCCACTGGTACGACCCGACCACGTTCTGGGTCGTGGACCACAGTTACTGGGTCTACGACTGATCCGAGCTCACCCGGGACCCGGACACCGCTGGGGTCGCGGGGTGCGCTGGTCGGTAGGGTCGCGACCATGAGCGATTCTGTGACCAGACCGGACGGCCGTGCCGTCGACCAACTCCGGGGCGTGAAGTTCACCCGCGGCTGGTTGGAACAGGCCGAGGGGTCGGTACTGGTGGAGTTCGGCTCCACCCGGGTGCTGGTCGCCGCGAGCGTCACCGAAGGGGTGCCGCGGTGGCGCAAGGGGTCCGGTCTCGGCTGGGTCACCAGCGAGTACGCGATGCTGCCCCGTTCGACCAACACCCGGTCCCAACGGGAGTCGATCAAGGGACGGGTCGGAGGTCGGACCCACGAGATCAGTCGGTTGATCGGCCGCAGCCTGCGGGCCGTGATCGATTACAAGGCCCTCGGCGAGAACACCATCGTGCTCGACTGCGACGTGCTGCAGGCCGACGGCGGCACCCGGACGGCCTCCATCACCGGCGCGTACGTCGCCCTCCATGACGCGGTCGGCTGGCTGCGGGAGCGCAACCTGCTGACCGGGGAGCCGCTGACGGATTCGGTCGCGGCCGTCTCGGTCGGTGTCGTCGGCGGCCAGCCCGTGCTCGACCTGGACTACGTCGAGGACTCCAGCGCCGACATCGACATGAACATCGTGATGAGCGGGACCGGCCAGTTCATCGAGGTACAGGGGACCGCGGAGGGTGCCCCGTTCGACCGGGCCGTGCTGGACCAGTTGCTCGACCTCGGGGCCCTCGGCTGCACCCGGCTCACCGAACTGCAGCAGGCGGCACTGGCGCAATGAGTGCGGCCGGATGAACGCCCGCGTGGTGCTGGCCAGCGGCAACGCCAAGAAGCTGGTGGAGTTGCGCCGCATCCTGGCCGAGGGCGGGCTCGCCATCGAGGTGCTCGGTCTGGCCGACGTGCCGGCCTATCCGGAGCCGGCGGAGACCGAGCCGACCTTCGAGGGCAACGCGCTGCTGAAGGCACGGGCCTGCTGTCAGGCGACCGGGATGCCGGCGCTGGCCGACGACTCGGGGTTGGCGGTGGACGTGCTGAACCAGATGCCCGGCGTGCGGTCGGCACGCTGGGCCGGACCGGGTCGTGGGGACGACGCCAACAACGCCCTGGTGTTGGCCCAGCTCGAAGACGTCGAGCCGGAACGTCGAACGGCCCGGTTCTGCTGTGCGATGGCCCTGGTGCTGCCCGACGGCAGGGAAGAGGTCCGCACCGGGGAGATGGCCGGGCGTGTGATCGACGCCCTGCGCGGCACCGAGGGATTCGGCTACGACCCGCTCTTCGTCCCGGACGGCCACGACCGTACGACCGGTGAGTTGACCGCGGCGGAGAAGGACGCGATCAGCCATCGGGGCCACGCCCTGCGGCGGATGCTGCCGGTGCTGGCCGAGGCACTAACCTAGACCCGCAAGCCAGCCGCCGCGGAGAAAGCTGACCCATGAAGACCTATCTGGACCTGCTCGGCCACGTACTCGACACCGGAGTACCCAAGGGGGACCGGACCGGCACCGGCACGCTGAGCACCTTCGGCTACCAGATGCGCTTCGACCTGGCCGCCGGATTCCCCCTGTTGACCACCAAGAAGGTGCACCTCAAGTCCGTGGTGGGGGAGTTGCTCTGGTTCCTGCGAGGCTCCACCAATGTGGGCTGGCTGCAGCAGAACGGGGTCTCGATCTGGGACGAGTGGGCCGACGCCGACGGCGAACTCGGCCCTGTGTACGGCCACCAGTGGCGGTCCTGGCCGACCCCCAGCGGCGAGCACATCGACCAGATCGCCACGGTGATCAACTCCATTCGCACCACACCCGACTCGCGCCGGCACCTGGTCAGCGCGTGGAACGTGTCCGACGTGGGCAAGATGGCGCTACCGCCGTGCCACACGATGTTCCAGTTCTACGTCGCCGAGGGCCGACTGTCCTGCCAGCTGTACCAACGCTCGGCCGATGTCTTTCTCGGTGTCCCGTTCAACATCGCCTCGTACGCGCTGCTGACGCAGATGGTCGCCCAAGTGTGCGACCTCGAGGTGGGCGACTTCGTGCACACCCTCGGGGATGCGCACCTGTACCAGAACCACCTCGACCAGGCCCGATTGCAGCGCGAGCGTGAACCGCGACCGTTGCCCACCCTGGAACTCAACCCGGCGGTGACCGACATCGACTCCTTCACCATGGCCGACATCACGGTGTCCGGTTACGATCCCCACCCGGGGATCAAGGCACCGATCGCGGTCTGAGTCGTGCCGGAGATCGTCGCCATCTGTGCCGTCGCCCGCAACGGGGTGATCGGTGTGGACAACGACCTGCCGTGGCGGCTGCCCGGCGACCTGCCCCGGTTGAAGCGGATCACCTCCGGACATGTGTTGATCATGGGGCGGCGCACCTTCGAGTCACTGCCGCGGCCGATGGCCGGCCGAACCAGCATCGTGCTCACCCGGGACCCGGACTACCCGGTACCCGCCATCCCCGAGGCGCCGGTCTTCGTGGCGACTTGTGTCGAGGAGGCGTTCGACCGGGCCACGGCTGAGGCGGGGACGGAGAAGACCGTGTTCGTCTTCGGTGGCGGCGAGGTGTACCGCGCCAGTTGGGACCGGCTGGACCGACTGGAGATCACCGAGGTGGACCAGCGGCCGGTCGGGGACGTCACCTTCCCGCGCATCGACCCAGCAGAATGGCAGGAGACGAGCCGGGAGACCCAGCAGGGCTTCGACTGGGTGAGTTACCGACGACGGTGACGACTTGGACAAGATCAGCTTCGGGATGGGCCCGGTTGCTGACGCCGACGGGTGAACGGCCTTATAGTCAGGACAGATCGGGGTTGTCACGGTCAGTCCACAACTAGGAGCACCGATGTCTCAACCGTCCATGGGCACCCGATTGGGTGCCGAAGCTCTCGGTACGTTCGTCCTCGTCTTCGGCGGCTGCGGCAGCGCCGTCCTCGCCGCCAAAGTCCTCGACGCTGAGGACCAGACCCAGCTGGGGATCGGCTTCCTCGGCGTCGCCCTCGCCTTCGGCCTCACCGTCCTGGTGATGGCCTACGCCGTCGGCCACGTGTCCGGCGGCCACTTCAACCCGGCCGTCACCATCGGCTGCGCGGTGGCCAAGCGAGTCGAGTGGTCGGCCGTCCTCCCGTACATCCTCGCCCAGATCGTGGGTGCCTCCGTCGCCGGCGGGGTGTTGTTCGTGATCGCCTCGGGCAAGGACGGATTCTCCGCCAGTGAGAGCGGCTTCGCCACGAACGGGTACGGGGACCGCTCCCCGGACGGGTACTCGCTGCTCGCCTGCCTGTTGATCGAGATCGTCCTCACCGCGGTGTTCCTCTACGTGATCCTGGGCGCCACCGATGACCGTGCCCCGGCCGGCTTCGCCCCGATCGCGATCGGCCTCAGCCTGACCCTGATCCACCTGGTCGCGATCCCGGTCACCAACACCTCGGTGAACCCGGCCCGGTCCCTCGGGGTGGCCTGGTTCGCCGGTGGTGAGGCCATTGGTCAGGTGTGGCTGTTCATCGTCGCGCCGATCATCGGTGCGGCGATCGCTGGTGCCACGTACGCGTTGATCACCGGCGCCAAGGCCAATCCGGCCCCGGAGGAGGAAGAGGCGCGCGTCAAGGCCTGACGAACTGGGGGCTGCGTGCAGCGAGTGCCGAAGGAGGGACTTGAACCCTCACGCCCGAAGGCACAGGAACCTAAATCCTGCGTGTCTGCCAATTCCACCACTTCGGCTCGGCGGCCATCCTAGTGCCGGGCCCGCCGGGCGTGGGGGTCGGTCAGACGCCCAGGTCGCGTCGAAGTTTGTCCACGTGGCCCTTGGCCCGCACGTTGTACTGGGCCACTGCGACCGTGCCCACGCCGGCCGCGTCGACGTCCACGACGAAGGTGGAGCGGATCACGCCCTCCACCAACTTGCCGTAGAGCATCTTCTCGCCGTACGCGCCGTACGCGGCGAGGGTGCTGCGCTCCGGGTCGGACAGGAGTGGGAACGCCACCTCGGACTTGTCCCGGAACTGGGCCAACTTCTCCGGGGTGTCGGGGGAGATCCCGAGCACCTGCAGTCCGGCGGCCGCCAGGTCCCCGATGTTCGCGGTGAAGTCGATCGCCTGGGTGGTGCACCCGGGGGTCATGGCAGCCGGGTAGAAGTAGACGATCACGCGCTGGCCGGCGAAGTCGGCCAGGGACACGTCCTTCCCATCAGCGTCGCGCAGGGTGAAGGCGGGCGCGGTGTCGTCGGGCTGGAGCCGCTGCGGCATCGTCATGGCAGCACCCTAGCCGACCCCGTCCGGCGCCCAGCGGGGCTCCGCGTGCAGCCCGGTGGGCTGCTTCCGGGCCACTCGGCGCGATAGGGTCGGGATGGAACTGCAGTTCGGACCAAGGAGACGTTGACGTGGCAGACACCGAGAAGGCGAAGCCGAAGGCCCGCACGCGGACCGAGATCGAGGCCGACCTCGCCGCGGCGCGGGCACGGCTGTCCACCGGCGTCGAGGACCTGATCGACCAGGTGCACCCGACGCGGGTGAAGCAGCGCCAGGTGGACGGCTTCAAGCAACTGGCGAACGCTGAACTGGAGAACGCGAAGAGCCAGGTCATCGACCCCGACGGCGGACTCCGGACCGACCGGATCGCCGTCGTCGCCGGAGCGGTGGCCGGACTGGTCGCCTTCATCGTGATCGTGCGCAAGATCGTCGGCCGCAAGGATCGGTGACTGACCGCAGGGCCAGCGTCGCAGTGGTGGCGGGATCGACATCCCGGCTGCGCCCGGGTCGGTGCTGTCCGCAGATAACAGTTTGACCGTCACCGCTCCCATTGAGTGCCAAACCGCGGGATTCGCTCTAGTGTGACCAACGAAACACACGCCGTGTGTGTCGTGCGAACACAGTGAAGTGGAGCAACCGATGTCATTCACACGAACCCGTCGGACCGCGGTCGCCGCGGTATCGATGAGCGCGCTCCTGTTGGCCGCCGCCTGTGGCAGTGGTGGCTCGGAGGGGGAGCCCGGAGGGGAGACCTCCAGCAACATCGACATGAGTGAGAAGGGTCCCATCACGTTCGTCCAGGGCAAGGACACCTCGGGCAACGTGCAGAACGAACTCGATGCCTGGAACAAGGAACACCCCGACGAGAAGGTGACCCTGGTCGAGCTGCCCGACAATGCCGACCAGCAGCGGGCCCAGATGATCCAGAACGCGCAGACGAAGGGGTCGGACTACACGATCCTCAACGTCGACGTCGTGTGGACCGCGGAGTTCGCGGCCAACGGGTGGATCGACGAACTGCCGGAGGGAACCTTCGACCTGGAGGGGTTCCTGCAGCCGACGATCGACTCGGCCACCTACTTCGACAAGCTGTACGCGGTCCCGGTCACCTCCGACGGCGGCATGTTGTACTACCGCACGGACCTGCTCAAAGAGGTCGGGGCGGAGCCGCCGGAGACCTGGGACGAGATGAAGGAGATCTGCGGGAAGGTGCAGGAGAAGCACGCCGAGATCGACTGCTACGCCGGTCAGTACCAGAAGTACGAGGGGCTGACGGTGAACTTCGCCGAGGCGGTCAATTCATCCGGCGGGGTCATCGTCGGTGAGGACGGCAAGCCCGCGGTGGACACCCCGGAGGCGAAGGCCGGCCTGGACTTCCTGGTGGACAGCTTCGCCGACGGCACCATCCCGAAGGGCGCCATCACGTGGCAGGAGGAGCAGGGTCGGGTGGCCTTCCAGGAGGGCAATCTGGTCTTCCACCGCAACTGGCCCTACATCTACACCCTGGCCGAGAAGGACGACGGTTCCTCCAAGGTGAACGGGAAGTTCGCCGTCGCCCCGTTGCCGGGTCTGGACGGACCGGGCGTCTCCAGCCTGGGCGGTCACAACTACGCGATCAGCACCTTCGCCAAGAACAAGGGCACGGCCATCGAGTTCATGAAGTTCATGTCCTCGGAGGAGCAGATGATCACGCGGACCAAGGCGACCTCGAATGCGCCCACCCGCGAGAGCCTCTACACCGATGAGGAGCTGACTTCGGAGTTCCCGTACCTCCCGGTGCTGCTGGACTCCATCGAGTCGGCCAAGCCGCGCCCCAAGGCGGTCGAGTACGGGGATGTCACTCTGGCCATCCAGGACGCCGTGTACGGAGCCTTGCAAGGGAGCACCCCGAGTGACGAGGCACTCAGCAACCTGCAGACCTCGCTCGAGGGCTTGATCAAGTAGCCGAAGCAGTGTGTGTCGCCGGCCGGGGTCCGCACCCCGGCCGGTGTGCACCGATCTGGAGGTGAGTGATGGCGACAGCGACTGTCCAGAAGCCGTCGGAGAGCAAGGCGCCGAAGAAGCAGAAGAAGAACGCCCTGAGTGATGGCCAGGGCAGGTTGGCCGGCATCTTGCTGTCGCCGACCCTGATCGTACTGATCGTGGTGGTCGGCGTACCGATCCTGATGTCCGTACGGGAGGCCCTCTTCCGCAGTAATGAGGGGATCGACCCGGAGACGGGGATGAAGGCGGAGGGGGAGCAGTTCGTCGGTCTGCAGAACTTCACCGACGTGTTCTCCGGTGAGGCCCAGGTGAACGGAACGTTCGGCACCATGGACCGCTTCATCAACTCCTTCGTGAACACCTCGATGTTCACTGTCGTCTGTGTGCTGCTCGAGACCGTGCTCGGGGTCTGCATGGCCCTGATCATGGCGAAGGCGTTCCGAGGGCGGGGAGCGGTTCGAGCCGGGATCCTCATCCCGTGGGCGATTCCGACGATCGTGTCGGCCCTGATGTGGAAGTTGATCTTCGACGAGGCCGGTGTGATGAACAAGGTGATCGGCACCCAGGTGTTGTGGCTCGCTGACAGTGGCTGGTCCTTCGTGGCCGTAGTGATCGCGGACGTCTGGAAGACCGCACCCTTCATCGGCCTGTTGACCCTGGCCGGACTGCAGACCATCCCGAACGAGGTGTACGAAGCCGCCAAGGTGGACGGCGCCACGGCGTGGCAGCAGTTCTGGCGCATCACCTTGCCGATGGTCAAGCCGACGCTGGTGGTCGCGGTCCTCTTCCGGACCCTGGACACGGTCAAGATGTTCGACCTGCCGTTCGGCATGATCGGGGCCGGCAAGTACTCGGTCGAGACGGTGACCATGTTCGCCTACTTCGAGGCCAACGCCACCCGCTACGGTCCGGCGGCCGCGTACTCGATCATCCTCTTCCTCTACATCGTGCTGATCGCCTACCTGTTCGTGAAGTTGCTGGGGGCGGACGTCGTCGGCGATGAATCGGTGAAGAGGACCAAACCGGTGAAGGGCCGCAAGAAGGCGAAACCGAACATCACGTCAGGAGCGATGCCATGAGCGCCGTGACCGCAGAGCCGGGGTTGCCCCCGGAGACCGACGTCGCGCAGCTGGGCAAGGCGAAGCGGAGCAAGAAGACGATCTTCGGGATGGTTGCCGCGTACGTCGGGATGGCCGTGATCGTGATCTACTGCGTGCTCCCGTTCTACTGGATGGTGGTGTCCTCGCTGCGGCTCCCCACGATGGGGCGCAGCACCGACTTCCTGCCCCGTCCGGCGTCGCTGGAGAACTTCATCGGTGTCTTCTCCGGCGGGACTCAGTTCGGCCGTGCGCTGCTGAACTCGGTGATCGTGTCGGGCACGACGACCGTTCTCACCCTGGTCATCGGCATCGTCGCCTCCTACGCACTGGCCCGGCTCCAGTTCCGGTTCAAGGGGCTCGTCCTCGGCGTGATCATCGCCACCGCGATGTTCCCCGGGATCACGCTGCTGGTTCCGCTGCTGAAGATGTTCTCCGGCAGCTATGTCTGGTTCCCGCGCTGGATCGACACCTACCAGGCACTGATCCTGCCGTCGCTGAGCTTCGCGCTGCCGTTGGCGGTGTGGAACATGACCGCCTTCTTCCGGCAACTGCCGGTGGAGCTGGAACAGGCCGCCATGGTGGACGGGTGCACTCCCGGTCAGGCTTTCCGGAAGGTGATCATCCCGCTGGCGGCACCGGGTGTCTTCACCACGGCGATCATCACCTTCATCGCGGCGTGGAACGAGTTCATCATCGCCTTGATGTTCGCTCGGAGCCCCGAGGTGATGACGGCCACGGTGGCGATCAGCAAGTTCACCGGCACCACCGGCTTCGACACCCCGTACGGCACGATCATGGCCGCGGGCGTGATCGTCACAGTGCCGCTGCTGATCGGAGTGTTGATCTTCCAGCGCCGGATCGTGGCCGGACTGACGGCCGGCGGCGTGAAGTAGTCCAACCCTGCTCGGTCCGGTGCTGGCCCCGCCGGGTCGAGCACCCTAGGGTGGGAATGTGCGTACCTCGAAGCAGAGTCGTCGTCCATTCCTTCTGGGACTGCCCGTGGCAGCCCTCCTCGTCGTCACCGCATGCGGTTCCGGCTCCTCGGAGGAGCCAACCGGGACCTCGGACGAGGAGAAGGCAGCGCGGGGGCCGATCACCTTCGTCACCGGCAAGGACGTCTCCGGCGAGCGGCAGAAGGAGGTCGACGCCTGGAACGAGGAGCACCCCGACGAGCAGGTCACGATGGAGGAGCTCCCCGACAACGCGGACCAGCAGCGAGCGGCGATGGTGCAGAACGCGCAGGTGAAGGGCACCGACTACACGGTGATCCGACTCGATGCGGTCTGGACGGCCGAGTTCGCCGCCAACGGCTGGGTGGACGAGATCAGCACCGAGGACTTCCCGATGGAGGGTTACATCGACGCCACCATCGACACCGTCACCTACTTCGACAAGTTGTACGCCGTCCCGGACGCCACCGGCGCCGGGATGCTCTTCTACCGGACCGACCTGCTCGAGGAGGTGGGTGCGGAGCCGCCGGAGACCTGGGACGAGATGAAGGACATCTGCGCGCAGGTGCAGGAGAAGCACGACATCGACTGCTACGCCGGCCAGTACCAGAAGTACGAGGGGCTGACAGTGAACTTCGGTGAGGCAGTGGCTTCCGCCGGTGGGGCGATCACCGATCCGGAGGGACAGCCGACGGTGGACACCCCGGAGGCGAAGGCCGGCCTGGACTTCCTGCTGGACGGTTTCGAGGACGGGACGATCCCGAAGGGCGCGATCACCTGGCAGGAGGAGCAGGGGCGCCAGGCCTTCCAGGACGGCAACCTCCTCTTCCACCGCAACTGGGCCTACATCTACTCCTTGGCTGCCAAGGACGACGGCTCGTCGAAGGTGAACGGCAAGTTCGACGTGGCCCCGCTGCCGGGCAAGGACGGCCCGGGCGTCTCGATGCTGGGCGGGAACAACTTCGCGATCTCGACCTTCGCGGAGAACAAGGGGACCGCGATCGACTTCATCAAGTTCCTGAACACCGAGGAGGCGCAGAAGAACCGGATGCTCAAGGCCTCCTCGCCGCCCCCGTTGGCCAGCCTCTACACCGATGAGGAACTGACCGAGGTGTATCCGTACCTGCCGACCCTGCTGGAGGCGACCGAGAACGCGCAGCCCCGGCCGACCGTGGTCAAGTACGCGGATGTGACGCTGGCGATCCAGGATTCGGTCTACGCAGCCCTCCAGGGTGAGGCGAATGCCGAGGACACGTTGCCCGGCCTGCAGGAGAAGCTGTCCGGCCTGATCGAGTGATCGGTGTCATCACGTTTGGTCCCTGTGCGTCGTACGGCTATGAGTCGGGGACCAAAACTTTTCCCGGCGCCGTACGAGATCTCGTGCGAGATCAGAAAGTGCGCCGCGAGGGAATCGAACCCCCAACCCGCTGATTAAGAGTCAGCTGCTCTGCCGATTGAGCTAGCGGCGCGCGAGAGGAAACTTTAGCAAAGCCCGAGCAACGGGGGAAATCGAGTGATCGTCAGCGGTCAGGGGTGGGCCGATTCGAGGACGGCCATCGCGGCGTTGTGTCCGCCCAACCCGCTGACCGCCCCGCCGCGGACGGCGCCGGAGCCGCAGAGCAGGACGCCCGGGTGGGCCGAGTCCACGCCCCACCGCTGGGCCGGGCTGGAGGGCGCCGCGTCGTCGGCGAGCCAGGGCCAGGCCAGGTCGCCGTGGAAGATGTGTCCGCCCGGCATGCCGACTGCTGCCTCGACGTCCAGCGGGGTCATCACCTCGACGCAGGGCTGACCGTCAGCGTCCCGGGCGAGGCAGTCGTCCAAGGGCTCGGCGAGCACGTCCTGCAAGGCCGCCAGGGCCGCCTCGCGGGCCCGGTCGCGAGCCCCGTCCGGATCGGACCGGAAGAGCCGGGCGGGGGTGTGCAGTCCGAACAGCGTCAGGGTGTGGTGCCCACTGGCCCGCAGGTCCGACCCCAGGATGGACGGGTCGGTGAGGCTGTGGCAGTAGACCTCGCACGGCAGCGGATGTGGAATCTGGCCACTGACGGCCTCCCGGTGTGCCTCCTCGAGGCGCGCGTACCCCTGCCCGAGGTGCAAGGTGCCGGCGAAGCCCACCCGGGGGTCGAGTCCGGACCGGAATTCCGGCAGTCGGTGGACCAGCAGGTTGATCTTGAGTTGACTGCCTTCGGGCTCCGGGACAGTAGGAGGCTCCGTACGGACGTCCGTGCACAGGGTGGCCAGGGTGGCGGGGGCGCAGTTGGCCAACACCACGGGTGCCGTCCAGCGGCTCCCGTCGGTCAGCGTGATGCCCGGGTCGGTGTCGGCGGTTCGTGGGTGCACGGCGGTCACCGGGGCCCGGGTGAACAACTCCGCGCCGGCCGTCCGGGCGCTCGCGGTCAGTGCCTCGGCGACGGCGCCCATCCCGCCGATCGGCACCCGCCACTCGCCGGCCCCGTTGCCGACCACGTGGTAGAGGAAACAGCGGTTGTGCCGCAGGGAAGGGTCATGGGCCCCGGCGAGGGTGCCGATCAGTCCATCGGTGAGCAGCGTCCCACGGATCGTGTCGTCGCTGAACCGCTCCTCGATCATCACCCCGAGCGGCCGGGCCACGAACTGCTCCCACAGGTCCGCACCGACCCGCTGCCGGATCGTGGCGGCCCGGGGGAGGGGTTCGGTCAGGGTGGGGGCAACGGCCCGTGCGTACCGTCCGAGGTCGTCGTGCAGTTGCTGCCACGCGTCGTAGGCGGCGTGGTCGCCGGTGAACGCCCGGAAGGACGCACGCGTCGCACCCCCCTCGACCCGTTCCACCAATAGGCCGCTGGTCCCCGCCGGGGTGTAGGAGGCGACCGAGCGGGATCGCAACTCGAGGTCCAGTTCGAGATCGCTGGTGATCTGGTCCGGCAGGACCGAGACCAGGTAGGAGAAGCGGGAGAGCCGGGCGTCGTGGGAGGGGAACACCTGCTCCGAGGCGACCGCGCCGCCCAGCCGGTCAGTGGCCTCGAACACCACCACACGCCGACCCGTCCGGGCCAGGTAGCCGGCCGCGACGAGACCGTTGTGGCCACCGCCGACGATGATCACATCGGCCACGGAGGTGCTGTCGGCCGGCGACATCAGCGCGCGTGCCGCCGGACCGCAGCCAGCCGCTGTCGGCGCAGCTCGTCCACCTCGGGGCGGACCAGCGGCTTCAGCTTCCGGTCCAGGGCCAGTTCCAGCACATGGTCGGCCAGGGCGGGGTTGCGGCTCAGCAGCGGACCGTGCGGATAGGAGCCGATCACGGTGCCGTTCACCGCGCCTTCGGTGCCGTCGTCACAGTTGCCGATGCCGAATTCGACGGTGGCCAGCGGGCGGGCGGTCGGCCCGAGACGGGTGTAGCCGCCGTGGTTCTCGAAGCCGGTGATCCACTGGTCGTCGCCCTCGCCGCCGTCCCAGCGGGCCAGCACCTCGCCGACGGCCCGGATCGGACCGCGGGTGGTGTCGACGTCGAGCAGTCCGAGCCCCTCGGTCACCTTCTCGTTCTCGCCGACGGTGAAGGAGTTCCCGACGATCTGGTAGCCCGCGCAGACGGCCAGGACGGCGGCGCCCCGGTCGACGGCCCGGTGCAGTCCACCGTCGGCCCGGAGGGCACGTACGGCGGTGATCTGGGCCGAGTCCTCGCCACCCCCGAGCAGGTACACGTCCCCGGTGTCGGGGAGCGGGTCGCCGGGCTCGACGATGGTCAGCACCGGGTCGAACCCGCGCCACGCCAGCCGCTTGAGCAGCACCGTCGCGTTGCCGCGGTCTCCATAGATCCCGAGCACCGATTGGTAGACGAGGACGACCTCGACGCGTTCGGAGCGACCCATCAGACCCCTCCCATCTTCCGCAGCCGTTGGAACGGCGTGTAGGTGGCGATCACGTCCACCGGATCGGGGTGGCCGGCCAGCGCCGACGCCAGGTCGGGGATGCAGCGGTGCTCGACCTCGGCGTAGGCCAGGCGGACGGCCAGGTCCTGGGCCCGCGGGCCGGTCGCGATCACATTCCGCCCGGCGAGTTGCTCGTACTCCACATCCCACAGCCAGGACACGTCCCGCCCGTCGGCGGCCGCGGAGTCGATCGCCAGTACGACGGTGTCCGTACCGGCGAGGGGGAGCGCCTCGGCCCAGCCGGCCGGGTTCTTGGCCAGCAGCAGTCGGGCCGTGGTCTCGCCGAACTGGGCGGTGGCGAAGCGGCCCGCCGGCGAGGTGACCTGGCGCATCCCGTTGAAGGCGGTCCCGGGGTGCACCCCCAACAGCTCGGCGGCGGCCAGGGCGCAGGCAGCGTTGCCGATGTTGAACGCACCCGGCACTTGCAACTGCGGATCCCAGGTCTGGCCGTCGCGGTCGATGATGCGCTCGTCCACCACCCGGTAGTCGGCCTCCGGCTGGGCCAGCTCACAGCCGGTGCAGTCCCAGCCGGTCGTGGCCCCCGGCTCCGGTTCGGGGCGGAGCAGCGTGGCGCCGCACTGTGGGCAGCGGGCGGCGTCCTGGAGCCAGTTCGCACCGGGACTCACCCACACCACCTTCCGGGCGGTCTGGGCCGACCAGACGATGAGTGGGTCCTCGGCGTTGGCGACCACCACCGGACCGGCGGTCCCGGCCACCTCCAGGGCGTTGCGCCAACTCCGGCCGAGGGACTTGATCTCGTGGTGGCGATCCAGTTGGTCCCGGCTGAAGTTCAACAGCACCAGCGCCTCGGGACGCCCGAGTCGGACGACGTCGGCGACCACCCGCTCGTCGGTCTCGAGGATCGCCAGGTCCGCGTTCGGAGCCTGGCCGAGGGCCGAGGCGATCCCCGCGTGCAGGTTGGCGCCATCGGCGTTGGTGACCATCCGGTCGGCGTCGTGGCCCAGGGAGGCGCGGACCGCCGCAGCCAGCAGGTGCGTCGTGGTGGTCTTGCCGTTGGTGCCGGACACGCTGGCGATCCGGCGCCCGGCCAACAGCTTCGCCAGGGCTTCCGGATCCACCTTCAACATCACCTGGCCGCGGATCGAGGCGCCGCTGCCACGCCCGGAGATCCGGGAGGCGGCAGCGGCCATCCGGCCGGCGAGGGTGGCGGCACCGAGGCGGACCTTGTCCGTGCGGCGTTGTGACGGCCGGACACGGGGCGTGCGGGTCACGACGTCCTGCCCCGGTCCGCTCTGTCCGGGCATCTCTGGAGACGACATGCGTCCTATTGTTCCTTGTCGTCCTCGGCGTACGGGTCGAAGGTCTCCAGGTAGGGGTCGATGGGGATCTCCTGGGTGATCTCCGGGTAGGTGTCGCTCCCGTGCATCGACGACATCCCGAACGCGTGCTGGGGCGGGCCGCCGTAGCCGATCGGCGCGACCGGCGGCGGACTCTGTCGGGCACCCGGGGGCAACATCGGCTGGTTGAACCCGTACGGCGGCGGAGGCACCTGGCCGTGACCGTACGGCCCGGGCGGTGCCTGCGGGTAGGAGTTGTTGACCACGATGACCTGGGGGGTGTCACTCAGGCAGGCCATCACCAGGGAGACGATCCAGCCGATCGCCGTCCAGCCCAAGAAGATGTTGAGGACGGCGATCACGCCCACGTTGGACTTGCTGCGGGTGGCTGCGATCGCCCAGGGGAGCAGGTAGAGGAGGGTGCCGAAGGCCAGGATCCAGGCGATCACGATGTGCGCCGTGGAGCACTGTGGGCGTGCCGGGACGACTTGCTGTTGGTACGGGACGTAACTCATCGTGATCACCTTCCTGCCCGGCAGCCTACCGGCCTAGGCGGACATGTGAGGTGCGTGAAGACCGACTCATCCGCGGCGCCCCCGGTAGGAGTCGAACCTACGACCGACAGATTAGAAGGCTGTTGCTCTATCCGCTGAGCTACGGGGGCTCGTGCCGGGATGGCCCGGCACGGCGTCGAGTGTACCGCCCGGCGGCCGGGTGGAGCACCGGACGGCAATGGCTGGGGGAGGCGGGCCCGGACGAGACCGGGGCGTGCACGGGCATAGATTGCCTCCCATGCCCAGCCCCACCCCTCCCGTCATCGGCTGGCGCCGATTGGCCGTGGCGGCGTACGCGCCGACCACGATCGTGGGCATCGGCCATGGCGCCGTACTACCCCTGGTGGTGCTGTCGGCACGTGATCTCGGCGCCGGGGTGGGGACCGCTGCCCTGATCGGCGCCCTGCTCGGGGTCGGGCAGTTGGCCGGGGACCTGCCGGCCGGTGCGTTGGCCGCCCGGTTCGGCGAGAAGCGGGCCCTGGTCTCGGCCTGCGTCGTCGAGGTGGCCGCCCTGATCTGGGCCTTCCTGTCCACCGGGGTGGTGATGCTCGGTGGGGCCATCTTGGTGATGGGCCTGGCCGGGGCGGTGTTCTCCCTGGCTAGGCAGGCGTACCTGACCGAGGTGGTCGAGTTCCGGTATCGGGCGCGGGCCCTGTCCACCCTGGGCGGCGTCTTCCGGTTCGGCTCCTTCGCCGGGCCGTTCGCGGGGGCGGTGATCATCACCCGCTACGACATCGGTGCCGCGTACGCGTTCGCCGCGATCATGACCACGCTGGCGGCGCTGCTGACCCTCACCCTCCCCAACCTGGAGCCGCGAGCACCCGAGCGTCCCGACGGTGCGGTGCTGACCCGACGGCGCAGTGTGCTGGCGGTGCTGGCCGACCACAAGCGGGTCCTGCTGCTGCTGGGGTTCGGGGTGCTGCTGCTGTCCGCGGCCCGGTCGAGTCGGCAGAGCATCCTCCCGTTGTGGGCGGAGTCGCACGGTATCGACGCCGCCACCACCAGCGTCATCTACGGCATCTCGGCCGGGGTCGACATGCTGCTCTTCTTCCCGGGCGGAGCGGTCATGGACCGGTTCGGCCGGGTGGCGGTCGCCGTCCCGTCCATGATCATCATGGGGCTGGGGTTCACGCTGCTCCCGTTCACCTCGGCCGTGGTCACCATCACGCTGGTCGCCGCCCTGCTGGGACTCGGCAACGGGATCAGTTCCGGAATCGTGATGACCCTCGGGGCGGACGCCTCGCCGCCGGGGGAGCGGGCCCAGTTCCTCGGCGGCTGGCGGCTGATGAGCGACCTCGGGAACGCCCTCGGTCCGTTGACGATCACGGTGGTGACACTCGTTGCCCCGCTGGCCGCCGCGGCCTGGGTGCTCGGCGCTATGACCTTCTTCGGGGCGGGCTGGTTGGGACGGTGGGTGCCCCGGTTCGCCCCACCCCCTGCCAGTCCCCGTTAGAGTGTCAGCCGTGAATGAGCACCTGGTGTGGATCGACTGCGAGATGACCGGCCTCGACCTCGAGGCGGACGCCTTGATCGAAGTGGCGGCGTTGGTGACCGACGGCGAGTTGAACGTGCTCGGAGACGGGGTCGACGTACTCATCAAGCCGACCGAGGAATCGTTGGATCAGATGGGCGCCTTCGTCCGCAGCATGCACGAGACCTCGGGATTGTTGGATGAACTCCCGAAGGGCCTGACCATGGCCGATGCGGAGGAGCAGGTGTTGGCCTACATCACCGAGTTCGTCCCGGAGGCCCGCAAGGCCCCGCTGGCCGGCAACACGATCGGCACCGACCGTGCCTTCCTCGCCCGGGACATGCCCGGCCTGGAGGGGCACGTCCACTACCGCAGCGTCGACGTGTCCAGCGTCAAGGAGCTCGCCCGGCGCTGGTACCCGCGGGCCTACTACCAGTCCCCGGCGAAGAGCGGCAACCATCGCGCACTGGCCGACATCCAGGAGTCGATCGAGGAGTTGCGCTACTACCGGGAGGCCGTCTTCGTGGCCCAGCCCGGACCGGACAGCGCCGCCGCCAAGGAGATCGCCCACCGCCACCAGGGGATGCTGACCGGGGCTCGTCCGGACGGGGCCGACCCGGTTCCGCCGACGCCGTCCGCAGTGTCCTGAGCCGGTTGGGAACCGATTTTCCCTTCACCGCTCCGTCCGGCTACACTGCTCTGGCTGTCGCCTCCAGCTGGAGGTGCCGGACATGGTGGGTGTAGCTCAGCTGGTAGAGCACCTGGTTGTGGTCCAGGGGGCCGCGGGTTCAAGTCCCGTCACTCACCCCACAGACACGAGGTCCGAACCGTCTCGCAGGAGCCGGGTTCGGGCCTCGTGCTCGTTGAGGGCGTTCCGACGCGCGCTCCGACCTGCACCGGTGGGCTACTGCTGGGGCAGGTACTCCTCCGCCCATGCCAGCGCCGTCCGGCACGCGGAGAGGCCGTACTGCAGGGTGGCGAGTTGGAACCTGGCGACCTCGTCGAATCCCTCGGGTACCTCCGTGGTCGCGACCTTCGCCTCCAGTCGCTCCAGGCGGTCGAGGTCCCACCGGATGCGCTCCTCGATGTGGGCGGCAACCCTCAGCCGGTCGTCGGCCTCCACGAGCCCCAGGAAGTGTGCCCGCGACAGCGCCGCAGTCTCGAAGTCCGCACCTGTCAACTCGGCGAGCATCCAGCGGCGGAACTCCGCTCGACCCGCGTCGGTGACGGCATAGACCTTCTTGCCCCGCGGGCCGTCCTCCGACTCGACCCTGATGTGACCCTCCGCCAGCAGGCGATCGAGCGCCCGTTTGATGCTGCCGATGCTGGCGCTGTAGAAGAGCGACACCCCCGCTTCGAAACTCTTGGTCAGTTCGTAGAGGCTCTGCGGCCAGAGCAGGAGGAATCCGAGGATGACGTGGGCCATGTTCCGAGCCTAGGGCGTTCGCCCTGATCTATCTACTAGACATGTCTCTGAGATATAATCTCCTCATGAATGCCGACTCGGCCATCCGTAAGACCGTCGCCACGTTGCAGCGCACGACGAGCCGCGACTTCCCCGTTCCCCCGACCGCACTCGTGACCGGACCGCGGCTCGAGTTCTCGGTGGGTGACCTTGATCAACCGTTCTATGTCGCGAGCATCGACAAGGTCTTCATCGCGACCCTCGTCGCGCAACTGTTCGACGACGGGCACTGTCTGCCGGACACTCCCATCGGTCGGCTCCTCCCGGCAGCGGACCTTGATCACCTGCCCGCAGCGCCCGGCGTCGACAACGGACGCGACGTCACCGTGCAGCACTTGCTGTCGCACACGTCCGGCCTCCCCGACGTCATGCTCCCGCCACGCGGCCACTCCACCAGTTGCTCGATCAGGAACCTGCAGGCGAATCCCGGTCGGGTGTGGACGATCCCGGAGTTCCTGCAACAGGCCGGGCAGCTGCCGCCGTTCGCCAGGCCGGGGGAGCGGTTCCGCTACGGCGACACCGCGTACTTCCTGCTCATCCGCATCGTCGAGGAAGCTCGCGGTGGAGGATTCGGCGAGCAGTTGCGGGACCGCATCTTCGCTCAAGCCGGGATGACGGACACCGCAGAGTGGGTCGACGCCGACACCGAACGGCTGGACCGGCTCGTACCGGAACTCGCGCCGTTCTGGTTGGGTGGACCGGGAAGCGATGACCGCCGGGCCTTCGCGCCGAACCTCACCTGGTGGAACGGCCTGGGCGGTCCGTCCACGCCGAACGACCTCGTCCGCTTCCAGGGCGCGTTGCACGCCGGTCGTCTCTGTGCTCCCGAGTGGGTCCGATTCTTCGGCACTCCCCGCAGTCGATTCCGCCCCGGCATCCACTACGGCACCGGGATGGTCGCCCTGCGCTTCGGGGGCTTCGTTCCGCTGATGCGGGGCTATCCGGTACCGACGGGTGGCCTCGGCTACACCGCGACGCACCTGTTCTACTACCCGGAGCAACAGACTCACGTCGTCCTGAACTACCACGCGCACCGCCGCATGCAGGCGAGCTTCCAGATGCACATCCGGATCGCGGGGCTCATCCACCGCTACGGCTAGGCGGGACCGCCGTGTGGGAACGGGGTAGGAATCAAGGCGTCGGTTCGAGGAGCTGCTGTGCCAGCGTCTCGGACAGCCAGGACGCGTAGTCGGCCGGTGACCAGTCGCATCCGGTGGTGGCATTGAGGTAGGTGTCCAGACCGGTGAGGAGCCAGGCACGATCCACTGCCTGCGCCTCGGTCAGGTCGGCCCGGATCACCCCGTCCCGGGCGAGGCCCGCGATCAGAGCCGTCAGCGCTTCGCGTCGGCGGGCATTCCCCTCGACTGCCAGCTCCTCCAGTTCGGTGGCTGCCGCGCCGACGGTGACCACCCGAGGCATGCTGGAGGCGAAGAGTGTGCGACTCCATTCCGCGAAGGCATGGAGGACCTTCGGTGGGTCCTGCTCGGCGGCGATGCGCTCCCGCCACTCGGCGGAATCGGCGGACTGTTCCATCTGCTCGACGATCGCACGGACCACCTTCGCCTTCGAGCCGAACACCGCATAGACCGTTTGGGCAGACACTCCGGCCCGGGTGGCGATCGCCGCGATGGTGGTTCCGCTGAATCCGCCGGCTTCAAAGAGGTCGCGCGCCGCGGCGAGGATGGCGGACCGGGTCCGGCTCGCCTGTGCTTCGCGCACGGTCGAGTGATAGCGGCGCGTTCTGGGTGTCTGTCTCGTCACTGTCGACCTCGCTCACCGGGGACCTGGTTGACGTGACACTATTGGATGGAGTTGACTAAGGTCAATCGATGAGGAGCTGCATGAGGATGTCACGGGCCGCGGGGTGGACACGGTGAACGACGTGTCGGACCGAACGAGAGCGGTGGGTACGGACGGGCGCGAGGTCGGGGCCCTGATCGGCGGCGCCTTCGGCACGGTGTTCGTCGTGATCAACTCGGGAGCCCTCCCGTCCCTCGTGCGGACGGCCCTGCTGGTCGTCGCCGTGGTCGCGGTGCTCGCGATCGTGCTGCTCAGCATCCGCAGCCGTCGACAGGCCGTACGGGCTGGTGGTGACACCGAGGAAGGTGCTGACTCGTCGACACAGCGGGAGGGTCGTCGCCCCTTCGGGCGCCCGTACTGGCTGCTCGTCGGGGTCGAAGGGATCGCCCTCTCCGGCGGGAGCATGATCATCTCGCGGCTGGGCCATCCGGACCTCGGGATCGCCTGGGTCGCCTTCGTGGTCGGTACGCACTTCTTCATCCTTGCGCGCATCTTCGGCCTCGCCCGCTTCCACCTGCTCGCGGCTGTCGTCACCACGTTCGGGATCGCCGGTTTCGTGATCCGCGCGTTCGGTCACGTCGAACCGATCGCGATGGTCAGCGGCGTGCTGAGCGGGCTCGTGCTGCTCGCCTTCGCGCTGGGGGCTTTCGCGTCGGGGGCCTTCGCGCCGACCGCTCGGGCGGGCGCCACCCTGTCGAGGTGAGGGTCAAACAGGGTGATCGACAGACCGTGCTGCTCGCCCCGACCTTGGTGATTGCGGTCCTCGACTGAGGCTGCGCCCGAGGTTCGAGATCAGGAGTGGCGGGGCGACAGGTCGACCGTGCGGAGCGGGTTGCCGCCGTCGATGAACGGTTGCCCGTCGGTGGTGAGAGCGGCCGCCACGCGCTGGAGTGCAACCACGCCGGCAGCAGGATGGCGCCCGTCGAAGGCGCCCACCCGGCAGGCGAACGCCAGGTCGTACGACGACTCACCCGGAAGCAACTCGAAGTCCTCGACGGCCACGTGACGGACGCCGGACTGTCCGGCCTCAGCGCCCGGCGGCGTGGGCGAAGTGGCAGGCGACCTGCGCCTCGGTGTCGCCGGTCAGGATCGGTAGGTCCTCGCCCCGGCAGCGGTCCGCGACGCCGGCCTCCTCGGCCTGCCCGGAGGCGAGCACCTGGCAGCGGGCGTGGAAGCGGCAACCGCCGGGGATCTTCGTCGGGTCGGGCGGTTCGCCGGACAGGACGACGGGGTCACCGGTATCGGCCTCGGGCAGCACCGACAGCAATGCCTGGGTGTAGGGGTGCTCCGGGGCGGTGAGGACCTTCTCGACGGGCCCGGTCTCGACGATCCGTCCGAGGTACATCACCGCCACCCGGTCGGCGATGTTCCAGGCCAGGCCGAGGTCGTGGGTGACCACCAGTGCCGCCAGGCCGAGGTTGTTGCGCAGCCGGAGGAGCAACGCCAAGATCTCCCCGCGGACGGAGGCGTCGAGGGAGGCCACCGGTTCGTCGGCGACGATCACGGACGGGTCGAGCACCAGTGCCCCGGCGATCACGACGCGTTGCCGTTGCCCGCCGGAGAGTTCGTGCGGGTAGCGCAGGAAGAAGCGTTCGGGCGGGCGGAGCCCGGCGCGCGCCAACGCGTCGGCGACGCGTTCGGGCTCGTCGACCACCTCGCCATGGATCCGGAGCCCCTCGGCCACCGCCTCGTACACGGTGTGGCGTGGGTTGAGGGCCCCGGTGGGATCTTGGAGCACCAGCTGGACATCGTGGCGGAAGGCCTTCAATGAGCGGGCCGAATGGTGCAGCGGTGACCCCTGGTAGAGGACCTGGCCCGAGGTGGGGCGCTCGAGGCCGAGCAGGGTACGGGCCAGGGTGGTCTTGCCGCAGCCCGATTCGCCGACCAGGGCGACGATCTCGCCCGGCGCGATCTCCAGGCTGACCCCGTCGACCGCCCGAGCGGGTGGTCCACCGTGCCGCCCCCGGAACTCCACATGGAGGTCCTCGGCGGCCAGGATCGGCGCGGTGTCCGCGCCCGGCCGGGGGGTGTCGGTCTGCTGGGTACGGGTGGTCTCCGCGTCCTGCGTCATCGGGACACCTCCTGCCGGTCGGTCGCGGAGCGGACGTGGTCGGGCTCGACCAGGACACAGGCGGCGCGTCGGTCCGGCCCGGCGGGCCACAGCGCCGGATCGATCTCCGTGCACCGGTCCTCGCGGCGGGCGCACCGTGGCTGGAAGGAGCAGCCGGGCGGCAGGTCCGCCGGGTCGGGTGGGTCGCCGGCCAGACCGGACGGGTTGTGCCGCGACGAGGCATCCCCGATCGTCGGGAAGGCCGCGGAGAGGGCCGCGGCGTACGGGTGCTCGGCGGACCGGAAGACCTCCTTGGCCGGGCCCTCCTCGACGATCCGGCCGGCGTACATGACGGCCAGCCGGTCGCAGGTCTCGGCCAGTACCGACAGGTCATGACTGATCATCAACAGACTGATGTCGTGATTGGCGACCAGGTTCTCGATCAGCCGGAGGATCTGGGCCTGGATCATCACGTCCAGGGCGGTGGTCGGCTCATCAGCCATGATCAACTGCGGGTCGCAGGCGAGCGCCATCGCGATCATCACCCGCTGCCGCATCCCGCCGGACAGTTCATGGGGGTAGGCATCGGCCCGGGCCGTCGGCAGGCCGACCTGCTCGAGCAGGCTCGCGACCCTCTTCCTCGCTTCCGCCTCGGTGACCTTCTCGTGCAGCAGGATCGGCTCGGCGATCTGGTCGCCGATGCGGTGTACGGCGTTCAGTGAGTGCATCGCACCCTGGAAGATGATCGACGCACCGGCCCAACGCACGGCGCGCAGCCGGCCCCACTTGGCCGTGAGCAGGTCCTCACCGTGGAACAGGATCTGGCCCTGGACCCGGGCGTTGGCCGGCAACAACCGGAGCATGGCCAGGGCGAGGGTGGACTTGCCGCAGCCCGACTCTCCGGCCAGGCCGAGCTTCTCACCCGGAGCCAGCGCGAGGTCCAGGCCGCGGACGGCAGCCAGGTCACCGGCCTCGGTGGCATAGGTCACGTGGAGGTCCTTGACCTCCAGCACCGGGGTGGCCGGTTCCGTGGCGGTTGGCTCGGGGGCGGTCGGCTCCGTGTCGGTCGGCTCGGGGGCGGACTGGGGGGCGTCGGTCATCGCTTCCTCAGCTTCGGGTTCAGGACGCCCTCGATGGCGCGTCCGCACAGGGTGAAGGCCAGGCAGACGAGGACGATGGCGAATCCGGGTGGCAGGACGTACCACCACATCCCGGAGCTGACGCCTCCGGAGGTCCGCGCCTCCTGGATGGTGCCACCCCACGACGGCGTGGTCGGGTCGCCCAGCCCCAGGAAGGCGAAGGTGGACTCGGTCAGGATCGCTCCGGCGACGGTGAGCGTGGTCTGGGCCAGTACCAGCGGCATCACATTGGGCAGGATGTGGCGCAGCATCAGGTGTCGGTGCCCGCCACCCAGTGCGGTGGCCCGCTCGATGTACGGACGGGCCTTCACCGAGAGCGTCTGGGCCCGGACCAGCCGGGCACAGGTCGGCCAGGACGTGACGCCGATGGCGATCACCAGCGTGATCGTGCCGCGCCCCAGAACGGCGGCGAGAGCGATGCCGAGGACGAGGGTCGGCATCACCAGGAACCAGTCCGTCACCCGCATCAGTACCGACGAGAACCAACCGCCGAAGTGGCCGGCCAACACGCCCATCAAGGTGCCGAGTCCCACCGAGATCACCGTGGCCAGGAAGCCGATCGTGAGCGAGATGCGGGAGCCCCAGATGATCAGGTCGAGCACCGAGCGGCCGGAGCGGTCGGTGCCCAGCGGGAACTCCAGCGAGGGTGCCTGGAGTGGTGTGCCCGGTGCCCGGGTGACGCTGAGGTCGTCCGGGCTGACCAGCAGGGGAGCGCCGAGCGCCGTCGCGACGCACAGCAGCAGGACGATCAGACCGAACAGCCCGGCCCGGTTGCTGCGGTACTCCCGCCAGAACCGCGCCAAGCTCCGGCGGCGCCGGGCCCAGGTGAGACGTCGGGGGCTGGTGGCGAGCGTGGCCGTCGGGTCGGCGAGGGCAGGCTCCGGGGCGCTCACGGGCGAACCCGGGGATCGAGGAGGGGATAGATCAGGTCTGCCAGCAGATTCATCAGGATCACCGCAGCCGAGAAGAAGACGAACAGGCCCTGGACCAAGGGCAGGTCGGGCACCTTGAGGCCCTCGTAGAACATGCTGCCGAGCCCCGGCCACGCGAACACCGTCTCGACCAGGACTGCGCCGAACATGATGAAGCCGAGGTTGACGAACATCAAGGTCACGGTGGGCAGCAGTGCGTTCGGCACCGCGTGACGCCGACGTACCACCACGTCACGCAGCCCCTTGGCCCGGGCGGTGAGGAGGTAGTCGCTGCCCATCTCGTCGAGCAGCGAGGACCTCATGATCATCAGGTACTGGGCGTACGCGATCGCGACCAGGGTGGCCACCGGGAGCACCATGTGGTGGGCGATGTCGAGGACTGCCGCGAACCCACTCACCCCGGGGGTCTGCATGCCGGTGGTGGGGAACCAGCCGAGACCCGAGGCGAAGACCACGATCAGGATCAAGCCGAGCCAGAAGCTGGGCACCGACCAGAGGGTGACGGCGACTCCGGTGTGCACCCGGTCGGCCACACTGCCGTTCCGCCAGGCAGCCTTCACTCCCAGCCACAGGCCCAGGGCGGCGGCGATCGCCAGACTGGTGCCGACCAGGAGCAGGGTCGGTCCGAGCCGTTCGCCGATCATCTCCCCGATCGGTCGGTTGTACTGGAAGGACACCCCGAGGTCGAGTTGCACCACACCGCTGAGGTACTCCCAGAACTGTTGGTGCATGGGCTTGTCCAGCCCGAACTCCCGGATCATCGCCTCCTTCTGCTCGATGCTGATCGGGCGCCCGTGCGTCATCGCCCGGATCGGGTCCCCGGGCAGGATGCGGAACAGGAAGAAACTGGTGAAGATCACCGCCACCAGGGAGACAACCGCCCCCAGCACCCGCGCACCCAAGTAGCGCAGGAAGCGGCTGGTGCCGGACCACGCCCTGGGCGCGGGGTCCGGGCGCGGCGCCCCGCTGCCTGGGGAGAGGTCGGTCGTTGCGGTGTCTGCCAAGGTCTCGTCCTACTCGCGGTCGTCGCTCGTCGCCGACCGGCGACGTACGACGAGGAAGGCCGCAGCGGCCCCCACCACGAGCACGCCGGCGCCGATCCCGATCGCGAGCCCGGTCCCACCGCCGGCTCCGTCGTCGGCCTCCGCGTCGGCCGGTACGGCGGACCACCAGGACCAGTAACCGTCCTGGCCGAAGTAGTTGCCGCCCGGATCCGGCTGCGGGGTCATCGAGCCGATGACGTCGGAGCGGTAGGCCTCGAGCATGCCGGCGTAGCCCCAGATGACGAAGGCATTGTCGTCGTGCAGGATCTGCTGCATCTGCTTGACCAACTCGGCCCGGGCGGCGGGGTCCATCTCCGCCTGCTGCTGGGCGTAGAGCTTGTCGTACTCCTCGTTGCAGTAGTAGGTGTCCGACAGGTACGTCCCGCCGACCTCCTTCGGCAACCCGGAGCACAGGTTGATGGTCAGGATGTAATCCGGGTCCGGATTCACCGACCAGCCCGTGGTCAACAGGTCGAAGGTGCCGGCATCGAGCATCCCGCCGATGTCGTCGGTCGGCTTCACCGTGAGGGTGATGCCCACTTCCGCGGCCCACTCGGCCATCATCTGCGCGGCCTGGACGTACTGCGGGTTGTCAGCGTGTACGTGGAACCGGAAGTTCAGCGGCTCACCGTCCTCGGTGACGCGGATCCCGTCGCTGCCCCTCTTGTAGCCCGCGTCGTCGAGGAGTTTGTTGGCTCCCTCGATGTCCTGGCCGAATTCGTCCGGCTGCCAGTGGTAGTCGGAGTATCGGCTGGGGATGAGGCCGGCATTGGGTTCACCGAGGCCACCGTAGGCCTGCTGGTAGATGGCCTCGCGGTCGATGGTCTTCACGACCGCCTCGCGCACCACCGGGTCCTTCAGCGCCGGGTGGCCGTCGCCGAACTCCTCGCCGTCCTGGGTCTGGGCACCCGGGTTCATGGTGAAGCCCTGGAACCGTTTGCCGTCGGCGTTGTTGACCTTGATGTTGTCCTGGCCCTCCAGCGCCTTGAACTGGGCCGGGGTGATGCCGCTGACGAAGTCGACCTCACCGTTGCGGAGGGCCTCCACCTGGGCATCGGGGTCGGAGATGTAGCGCAGCACGAGCTTGTCGAAGCCCGGCCTGCCCCGCCAGTAGTCCGGGTTCGCCTCCAGCGTGATCGACTTGTTGACGTCGTGCTCGGTGAGGATCCACGGTCCGTTGCCGACGACCGGGAACTCCTCGTCGTTGTTGAACTCGGCGAAGTCCTCGACGTCCTCCCACTTGTGCTTGGGCAGGATCGCGACGTCCAGGGCGAGCATGGTCACCTGGGGCGACTTCAGCTTGATCTCGACCGTGTGTTCGTCGGTGGCGGTCACCTTCTCGAAGTTCTCCACGAAGCCGCCGTTGGCGGTGGCAGCCGCCTCGTCGGTCATCATCGTGGTGAACGTCCACTCGACGTCCTCCGCCGTCACCGGCTCGCCGTCGGACCAGGTGCTGTCCTCGCGGAGGTGGAAGGTCCAGGTGAGTTCGTCCTCGGAGGTCTCCCACGATTCGGCCAGGGCCGGGATCGTCTCGCCGGTCTCCGGGTCGTAGTTGGTCAGGAAGTCGTACATCCACCGGTGCAGGTTGGTCGTGATCAGGCGCACCGCTTGGAACGGGCTCAGTGAGTCGACCTCCTGGGACACAGCGATCGTCAGGGTCTTGTCACCCTCTTCGTCGGCATGGGCTGCGGGAACCGCCAAGCCGCCCATCAGCAGCACCATCAGGGCCGCCAGAGTGCTCATCGCAATCCGCCGGAGCCCGTCGGTGCGGGGCCGTTGCATGGTCGTCACGGATTTGGTCATTGCGTCTGCCTCGTCTCGCCGTTGAACGGGCGGCGTTTATTTACGTGTGTCCCCAGAGGAAAGAAAATTGCTGACGCCGAGTGTTCACCATCGGCACGGCTGCGTCAACGGTGGAGGGCTGGGGGTGGGACTTGCCCACGGGACAGCCGGTGAGGATGCTGACGGCACTGAGCTCAGGAATTCATCCCACGGTCGAGTCCGAGGGTGGCGATCAGGTCCTCGTGGAGTTCGAACCAGACGCGGTGGCAGGAATCGACGTCGGTACGGTCGACCCACCCCGTCTCCCCGGCCCGAGCCCGAACCAGGGCAGCGGCAAACCGGGTGCGGTAGCCGCCGAACCGGGCCAGGGCCCGCTGTAGACGGGCGGCCAGGGGAGCGAGGCCGGAGCCGATGGCGCCGAGTTCGTCGAGGACGGCACCGTCCCACGTGGGGTCGGTGTGGTCGTTGACCGCGAACCGGTCCGCGGCGGACGGTCGCAGTTGCCAGTCGGTGCAGGCGCGCTGCAGCCGGGCATTCAGCGGGAGGAACGCACGGTGCACGGCCGAGACCTCGTCCCGGCCCGCGACCTCGTCGAGTTCGGCGGCCAGTCGACGTTCGTTCTCGGTGCGACCGGCGGCGGTCAGTGACCAACCGTGGAGGTCGGCGAAGCTCGCCTGCTGCACCCAGCCGCGTGCCTCGGCATCCCCCAGGAACTCCTCGGTGCTGGCGTGGTCGAGGTCGAAACGGTGGGCGAGGGTCGTCGTGTCGGCGAAGCCGGTCACGCGGACGGCGTGCAGGACCAGCAGGTCGGAGGGTGACTGTCGGCTCACGGGGTGCCACTCCCGCGCGACGTGAGTCGGTGGAAGTGCTGCTGGCATGCCTGCGGGGAGTTGAATCCCATCGCATCGGCGATCTGGGCCCAGGTCAGCCCGGCGCTGCGGGCGGTGAACAACAAACCCGTCTCGAGCCCGTCGATCTCGTCCCGCGCGGCGGGCAGCAGCGCCAGCGCGCTGTACAGGTCGTCGTTGGTCAGGTTGGCCTGCTGGGACAGGGCGAAGTGGGTCAGGTCGATCGCCGACGGGGGTGCGGGCGCCGGACGCCAGGGCGGAGTGGGGAGGACGCCGCCGGCCAGTTCCTGCAGGCGCTCCTGGGCCTCCTGCTGATGCTGAGCCCGGGCCTGGTCGGTCCGGGCGACTCGTCCGGCATCGTCGGGAGGCCCGAGGTCGGTGGAATCGTGCTTGCGTGGCATGTGAATGATCGTGCAGTATCAACATAGTGTTGTCAATAAAACATTGATTCGCTGCAGTGAGGGGAAGGAGGGCGGAGTGATCATCGCCCTTGCGGACGCCGTTTCGATGACGTGCGGCGGGAAGGCCGGCGCACTCGGAGCGCTGGTGCGCGCCGGCGTACCCGTGCCGGATGGATTCGTCCTGCCGTACCGAGCCGTCCAGCGGGCCGTGCCGGCGCGCGAGGGTCTGCACGAAGCACTCGGCGACGGCCTCGAGTTGCTCGGGGACGGCCCCGTCGCCGTCCGCTCCTCGGCGTCGAACGAGGACACCGAGGCGTCCTCGGCCGCCGGCCGGTACGTGAGCATCCTCGGCGTCCGCGGGGTCGACCGGGTGGCCACCGCGGTCCGGGCCTGCTGGGCCTCCCTGGGATCACCCTGCGCCCTCGACCATCCGACCGGCGTCGGCCCGACCGACGACACAGCACAGATGGCCGTCCTGGTGCAGCGCCTGGTCGATGCGGACGTCTCCGGGGTGATGTTCACCCCCGCCGCCCAAGGTGATCCGACGCGAGTCGAGGCGGCTTGGGGCCTGGGGCCGAGCGTGGTCGGCGGCACGGTCACTCCGGACTCCTACCGGATCGACCGGCGGGGGGCGATCACTCGTCGCCTCGCCGACAAGCGGACCCGGGTGGACCGGCACGGGGGCCGGCTCGTGCGCAGCGAGGTGTCGACCGGGGGCCGGAACTCCCCGACCCTCGACGGCGCCGCCGCACGCCGTCTGGCCGACCTCGGGGACAGGGTGGCTGACGTCCTCGGGGCCGCTCAGGACATCGAGTGGGCCTTCGCTGATGAT
Source organism: Propionibacteriaceae bacterium (assembly GCA_052094425.1). GTDB lineage: Bacteria > Actinomycetota > Actinomycetes > Propionibacteriales > Propionibacteriaceae > Microlunatus. The sequence goes on along the minus strand of JBQDIN010000020.1, from coordinate 7,672 downwards.
CGCCTCTGGATCCTGCAGGCCAGGCCGATCACCGCCACCCTTCCGGCGGCAGCGGTGCCGTCCGTGCCGGTCGCCGGAGGGCTGATGTCCGGTACGCCCGGCAGCCACGGCACCGTGTCGGGCCCGGCCCGGGTCATCCGCGGACCCGGGGACTTCGCCCGGGTGCGGCCGGGCGACATCCTCGTCTGCCCGTACACCGATCCGGCCTGGACCCCACTGCTGCGCACCGTGGCGGGTGTCGTCACCGAGACCGGCGGGGTCCTCTCCCACGCGGCGATCATCGCCCGGGAGTGCCGCATCCCCGCCGTCCTCGGGGTCGGTGACGCGACCAGCCGACTTCGGGACGGAACCATGATCACCATCGACGGTCGCCACGGGACCGTCGCCACGCACGACTGAACCGGAAGGAACACGATGGGAACTCGACGCCTCTTCATCGCCCGCCACGGCGACGCGGATGCCTTCGGCGAGCTCACCCCCGTCGGACGACGGCAGGCCGCCCTGCTGGGGGCACGCCTCGCGCCCCTGTCGGTCGAAGCGCTCTGGCACTCACCGTTGCCGCGGGCCGTCGCCAGCGCGGAGACGATCGCGGGCCAGCTCCCAGGGGTCCCGGTCGCCGCGGCGGACGAACTCATCGACCATGTCCCGTACGTCCCGGGGTCGGCGGACATGCTCCCGGCCTGGGCCGGATTCTTCGATGGCTACGACGAGGCCGGTGCCGCCGAGGGCCGGCGGACCGCCGATGCGCTGACGGCCCGATTCGGCACCCTGCCCGAATCCATCGCCTCCGGGCCGGATGTGCACGAGGTGTTGATCACGCACGCCTTCCAGGTCGCCTGGCTGGTGCGGCACGCCCTGGACGCGCCGCTGGCCCGCTGGCTCAGTCTGAGCAGCGCGAACACCGCCCTCACCGTGATCGAGCACCGCCCGGGCCTTCCGCCCTCGGTCGTCATGACCAATGACCAGGGCCACCTGCCCGAAGACCTGCGTTGGACCGGCTTTCCCGACGGCGTACGCCCCTGATCGGCCCGGGTGCTGGGTACGGCCCGGGCCAGTCAGAGGATGCGCTTGTAGCCCTCGTGGCTGGCGACGTAGCCCAGCTGGTCGTAGAACCGCTGGGCATCGGTGCGCTGTTTGTCGGTGGTGAGTTGGAGGAGGGTCGCGCCCTGGCTCCGGGCGTACTCCTCGGCCCACTGGAAGAGCGCCGAGCCGAGGCCACTGCCGCGCTCCGAGTCCGCGACCCGGACCCCTTCGATCTGGAGCCGCTTCGTGCCGCCGCGGGACAGTCCGGGGATGAGGCTGAGCTGCATCGTGGCGACCAGGCTCTCGTCCGCCACCCCCTCCACCACGGCGAGGAACTGGTGGGGGTCCGCGGTGATCTCGGCGAAGGCAGTCCGGTAGGTCTCCTGCTCCGCGGACTCCCGTCCCCGGCCCAGCATGTCGTCGGTCAGCATGGCCACGATCTGCGCGAGGTCGTCGCTGCGGGCGCGCCGCACTGCGTACCGGCCGGTCGTGGTGGCGAGGGGGAAGGTGTCGTTGAGCACCGCTCCAGTCTCGCCGCGAACTCAGTTCTTGATCAAGTCAATTCGGCGCAGCAGTTGGGCGTTGAGCGCCACCACGACCGTCGAGGCTGACATCAGGAGTGCCCCCACACTCATCGGCAGGATGAACCCGAGCGGGGCCAGCACCCCGGCTGCCAGGGGGACGGAGAGCAGGTTGTAGCCGGCCGCCCACCACAGGTTCTGCTTCATCTTCCGGTAGGTGGCGCGGGACAGCCGGATCACCGAGAGCACCGCGCGGGGGTCCGACCCCGCCAACACCACCCCGGCCGAACCGATCGCCACGTCGGTGCCGGCGCCGATGGCGATGCCGACATCGGCTCGGGCCAGTGCGGGGGCGTCGTTCACACCGTCTCCCACCATCGCCACCTTCCGTTCCTCCTGTTGGAGTTCGGCCACCTTGGCGGCCTTGTCCTCGGGCCGGACGCCGGCGAAGACCCGGTCGATCCCCAGGTCCGCAGCCACGGTGTCGGCCACCGCCCGGGCGTCCCCGGTGATCATCACGACCTGGGCACCGGCCGCGTGCAGGCCAGCCACCGCGTCGCGGGACTCGGGCCGGATCGCGTCGGCCAGCCGGAGCGCGCCGCGCACCGCACCATCGACGACGAGGTGCAGGATGATCGCGCCCTCGGCGCGCCACGTCTCCGCGACGGACAGTTCGTCCAGGGCGTGATCCGCGAGCAGGTACGGTCCGCCCACCTCGACCACGGCGTCGTGCACCCGGGCACGGACCCCGACGGCTGGTGCGGAGGAGAAGTCGCTCGACTCCGGTACCGTCACCCCGCGGGTGCGCGCGGCCCCCACGATCGCTCGGCCCAGTGGGTGCTCGCTGTCGGACTCGGCCGCGGCGGCCAACTCGAGTACCTCGTCCTCGGTGTGTCCCTCGATGGCCTCCACGGCCGTGACGGTGGGCTCGCCCAGGGTGAGGGTGCCGGTCTTGTCGAACAGGACGGTGTCGATCGTGCGCATCGACTCCAGGGCCAGCCGGTCCTTGATCAACACGCCGCTGCGAGCGGCCCGCTCGGTCGCGATCGAGACCACCAGCGGGATGGCCAGCCCGAGCGCGTGCGGACAGGCGATGACCAGGACGCTGATACTGCGGACCACCGCGGTGTCCGGCATCCCGAGCACCGCCCACACGATCGCGGTGATCACGGCCGCACCGAGGGCGAACCAGAACAGCCATGCGGCGGCCTTGTCGGCGATCCGCTGGGCGCGGGACGAGGAGGACTGGGCGTCGGCAACCAGTCGACGAATCCCGGCCAGGGCGGTGTCGTCGCCGATGGCGGTCACCTCGACGCGGAGCCCGGAGTCGGTGGCCACGGTGCCGGCGACGACCAGGTCCCCGGCCTCGCGGCGAACGGTCCGGGACTCACCGGTGACCATCGACTCGTCCATGCTGGCCGAGCCGTCGATGATCCGGCCATCGGCAGGCACGGACGATCCGGGTCGGACCAGCACCACGTCGCCGATGATCAACTCGCTCGGGGCGACGGTGGTCACCGCAGCACCGTCGACCTTCTCGGCCTCGTCCGGGAGCAGGGCGGCCAGGGAGTCGAGGGCCGAGGTGGTCTGGGCCAGTGAGCGCATCTCGATCCAGTGACCGAGCAGCATGATCACCACCAGCAGCGCGAGCTCCCACCAGAAGTTCAACTGGGGGTCCAGCCACCGCAGGGTGGCGCCCCAGGAGGAGAGGAAGGCCACCGTGATGGCCAGTCCGATGAGGAGCATCATCCCCGGCGCCCGAGTGCGGAGCTCGCCGACGGCTCCGGTCAGGAAGGGCCAGCCGCCCCAGAAGTAGACCAGGCTGCCCAGGACGGGGGAGACCCACCACACCCAGCCGGCCTCGGGGAGGGGGTAGCCGAGCAGGTGGGCGAACATGGGGTTGAAGGCCACCACCGGGACCGCCAGCACCACCATGATCCAGAACAACCGGCGAAACCGGGCCACATGGTCGCCGTGTCCCCCATGCTCGCCGTGGCTGCCGTGTTCGTCGCCGTGCCCCGGGTGCTGGTCGTCCTGCTGGTCGTGGCGGGTTGCTTCCATGACTCGATCATATACCCCTGGGGGGTATAATCAAGTAGGTGTCGCCGCGAGCCCCAACCGAGGCAAGCGGGCCGGGCTGACCATCAACCGTTGGGTCCAGCCCTGCGGGGGGCGCGGACCCCGTCCGAGGACGGATTCCATGTCGCCAGCAATGTCGTGAACAGCGCCCGGCGGATCCTGTTCGCCCTGCGACGGAATGGAGCGCGGGACTGACTGCTCGGACGACCTCCCGGGGCCGCTACCCTTGGACCCATGACTTTGGCCGTGGACGAACGTCGCGCGTACCGACGTTCCGGCGTCCCGGTGCCGAAGGACCCGAACGAATCGTGGACCACCCGGCTGCTGAAGAACAAGTTGTTCTGGCTCACCGTGGTGCTGTTGGCCGTGTACGCCGCCTGCCTGGTGCTGCTCTATCTCGACGTGGTGCCGGACAAGGAGGTGCCGGGCGGTACGGCCATCGGGCTCGGCACCGAGGCGGTGCCGATCGCGGCGAAGTACGCGGCCATCACGGTCATCCCGCTCTCCTTGGCCTTCCTGTGGGCCGACCGTTTCCGGCCCCAGCGGTTCTGGGTCTGGTTGATGACCTTCGGGTGGGGCAGCACGGTGGCCACCTTCTTGGCCTACCACCTGAACAGCTACCTCGCGCAGTTCCTCAGCGTCGCCGGCGACGGCGACCCGGCGACCGCCTCCCGGGCAGCGATCTTCCTGGCCCCCTTCACCGAGGAGGCGACCAAGGGCACCGTGCTGTTCTGGCTGGCCATCCTGATGCGCTACCAGTGGGTGAGCCGGCTGTCCGGGATCGTGCTCGCGGGCCTGTCCGGCGCCGCCTTCGCCTTCACCGAGAACATCATCTACTACGGCCGCGTCTACCGGTACGCGGCGCAGACGTACGGTCAGGTCAAGCCGGACGAGGCCCTGCAGGACCTCTTCCTGCAGCGCGGCGTGATGACCTTCTTCGGGCACCCACTCTTCACCGCCATGCTCGGCGTCGGACTCGCGATCGCGCTGCGCTCCAAGTCGAAGGTCGTTCGGGTGGTCGCCCCGCTGGCCGGGTTCCTCGCGGCTGCCTTCCTGCACATGGCGTTCAACACCACCGCCTCCCTGGTCCAGGGCACCCAACTGCTGATGATGTGGGGCGTCGGGGTCGCGCTGACCGTCGGCCTGATCGTGTTCATGGTCCGCCAGTTGTTCCGCGAGGGGAAGTTGATCCGGGCTCGGCTCACCGACTACGTCCGGGTCGGCTGGTTGGACGAGGGTGACCCGATCGCCTTCGGTCGGTTGCGGACCCGGCTCAAGGCCCTGTGGCACGGGTTGTTCCAGGGCTTCGGGGAGTTGCTGGACACCTTCCGGATCCAGCGGGCCGTCACCGAACTGGCCTACCTGCGCGATGCGATCACCCGCGGCTTGGTCGACGACATCGGCCTGAAGCGGGAGAAGGACCTGATCTTCACGATCCGCTCGCTGCGGGACCGCGCCGTGATCAGCCCGGTCGGGAAGGCGGACTACCCGTCCCTCCCGCGGTTCAAACGTGGCGGCACCCAGCAGCAGCCGGCGGTCGAGCAGTGGGCGCCGCCGTCGTACCCCGGCCCGGCCGGACTGGGTGGCAGCTACCCGGCCCAGGATCCGATGGGCCAGGGCGCACCGCCCCAGATTGCGTCCCAGCCCGGACCACCGAACACGCCGGGGCCCGGCAGTGCTCCGCTCGGCAGCGGGGCTACGCAATACTCCGAGGTGGACCCCAAGTGGGGACCGCCCGGCAGTTAGTGGTGTGCCCACCCTGAGGAGCAGCGCGGATGGATAGTGGTCTGGAACAGGCGCTGCGTCGGTTGCGAAGCACCTTGGCGCCCGTACGGTTGCCGCTCGCCCTGCCCACCGCCATCGACCTCCAGCGGTCGGCCGGCGAGATGATCGCCCAGCTCGACGACTACGTCCTGCCGCGGCTGGCCACCATCGACGCCCCGCTGCTCGCGGTCGTCGGCGGGTCCACCGGGGCCGGCAAGTCCACCCTGGTGAACTCCCTGGTCGGTCGCCGGGTGACCGCACCGGGCGTGATCCGCCCGACCACCCGCGCCCCCGTCCTGGTGCACCACTCCGGCGACGCCCGCTGGTTCGCCGACGATCGGATCCTGCCCGGCCTGGCCCGGTCCTCGGGGTCCACGAACGACTCGCACTCGCTCCAACTCGTCGTCGACGACACCATCCCGGCGGGCCTGGCCATCCTGGACGCGCCGGACATCGACTCCGTGGTGGCGGAGAACCGGTTGCTCGCGACCCAGCTGCTCGCAGCGGCCGACCTGTGGCTGTTCGTCACCTCCGCGGCCCGGTACGCCGACGCGGTGCCGTGGGACTTCCTGCACTCGGCCGCCGAGCGCAGCGCGGCCGTCGCGGTCGTGCTGGACCGGGTACCGCCCTCGGCCATGCAGGAGGTGCCCAGCCATCTCGGGCAGATGATGTCGGAGCGGGGCCTCGGGGAGTCACCCCTGTTCGCCGTCCCGGAGACCAGCGTCGACGACCAGGGCCTGCTGCCGTCCTCGGCCATCCAACCGGTGCGGAGTTGGTTGGCCCGGTTGGCCCACAGCGCCGCCAGCCGGCACGCCGTGGTGCACCGGACCCTGGACGGGGCGATCGGGGCCCTGGCCCTCCGGGTGCCGCAGGTGGCGACGGCACTCGATGACCAGGTCGAGGTGCTGCAGCAACTGCGCGACGAGGTGGATCGCTCCTACGCCGAGGCGATCCGGACCGTGTCGGTGCAGACCCAGGACGGCACCCTGCTGCGCGGCGAGGTGCTGGCCCGCTGGCACGAGTTCGTCGGCACGGGCGAGTTCTTCCGTGCCCTGGAGCAGAAGGTGGGCTGGCTGCGGGACAAGATTGTCGCCGCCTTCAAGGGCGAACCACCCGGGGCGAACAACCTCAAGGTGGCCGTCGAGTCGGGTCTGGAGGCGCTGCTGTTGGAGGAGGGTGCGGCGGCGGCCGAACGGGCCGAGCAGTCCTGGCAGGCCAACGCCGCCGGCCGCGAACTGCTGCGCGGTACGAATGAGGACCTGTCCCGCACCTCCCGCGAGTACGCCGCCGCGGCCGCCCGGACGATCCGGGACTGGCAGGGCTCGGTGCTCCAGCTCGTCGCCGACGAAGGGATGGGCAAGCGATCCAAGGCCCGCTTCCTCGCCCTCGGGGTGAACGGTGTCGGCGTGGCGTTGATGATCGTCGTCTTCGCCCAGACCGGTGGCCTGGTCGGTGCCGAGATCGGCGTGGCCGGCGGCACCGCCGTACTGGCCCAGCGAGTGCTGGAGGCCGTCTTCGGCGACCAGGCCGTACGCCGGCTGGCGGTCAGGGCCAAGGAGGACCTGGACAACCGCGTCGAGGCGCTGCTGGTGGCCGAACTGCGGCGCTACCACGCGGTGCTCGACTCCCTCGGCGTCGATCCGGAGCAGGCGGATTCCCTGCGTACGGCCGTACGCGCGGTCGAGGCCGCACGGGCCGGCGGACTGCCCGACACCACCGCGGGGATCGAGGGTCGGGAGCAGCCGGCCGCCATCGGCCCGGGCGTCTCCGACCCGGCCCTGACCACATTGCGCCGAGACCCCGACGTCCAGCACCCGGACGTGGAGAACTCGGCCGCCCAGAACGAGGCCGCGGCCATCGTGGAGGGGGAGATCGTGGACGCCGAGATCGTCGACGAGCCCGGGGAGTGGCGCTGATGGGGCGCAGGGCCGCGCCGCTGACCGAGCGGCTCCGTGCCCTGGGTGAGGCAGCCGACCTGGCCGAGGGTCGGGTCGGGGACGAGCTGGTGGCCGGCGCCCGCCAGGTGGTCGAGCGTGCCGACCGCCGGCTGGCCCTGTCCGGCGATGCCACCGTGGTCGCGCTGGCCGGGGCGACCGGATCGGGCAAGTCGACCACCTTCAACGCCCTGTCCGGACACCCGCTGGCCGAGGCCGGAGTGCGTCGACCGACCACGGCGCAACCGATGGCGACCACCTGGGGTGCCGAGGCCCACGAGGATCTGCTCGACTGGCTGGAGATCTCGCGCCGGCACGCCTTGGGAGGCTCCGTCGACACCCCGTTGGACG
>JBQDIN010000019.1:0-56382 GCA_052094425.1 Propionibacteriaceae bacterium | reverse complement strand
CTACTTCGACCAGCCCAAGGGCGAGCGCTACCTGCCGTACGTGATCGAGCCGGCCGCCGGCCTGACTCGGTCGCTGATGGCCTTCCTGGTCGACGCTTTCACCGTCGACGAGGCGCCGAACAGCAAGGGCGGGGTGGATCAGCGCACCGTGCTCAAGCTCGACCCGCGGCTGTCCCCGGTGAAGGCCGCGGTGCTGCCGTTGTCCCGCAACGAGGCGCTCTCGCCGAAGGCCCGGGACCTGGCCGCCCGGCTGCGTCGAAACTGGAACGTCGACTTCGACGACGCCCAGGCGATCGGTCGTCGCTACCGCCGCCAGGACGAGATCGGCACCCCGTTCTGCATCACCGTGGACTTCGACACCCTCGACGACGACGCGGTCACCATCCGGGAGCGGGACTCGATGGCCCAGGAGCGGGTGGCCCTTGACCAGGTCGACGGCTACCTGGCGACCCGGCTGGTGGGCTGCTGATCACGATGACCACACCCGTCGCGCCCGCGGACGGACTGCACCTCGGTTCGGTGCAGGTCGAGACGCCGGTGGTGCTGGCCCCGATGGCCGGCATCACCAATGCGGCGTACCGGCAACTCTGCCGCGAGCAGGGCGCCGGGCTGTACGTGTGCGAGATGATCACCTCCCGCGGGATCGTCGAGCGGGACCGCAAGACGCTCGGGATGCTCCAGTTCGACCCGGGGGAGACGCTCCGCTCGGTGCAGTTGTACGGGGTGGACCCGGCCGTGATGGCGCAGGCCACCGAGATCCTCTGCAACGAGTTCGGCGTCGGCCACGTGGACCTGAACTTCGGCTGCCCGGTGCCCAAGGTGACGCGCAAGGGCGGCGGCGGCGTGCTGCCCTGGAAGCGGGACCGGCTCGCGGCGATCCTGACCGCCACCGTACGGGCGGGGGAGCGCTACGGCGTGCCGGTGACCTGCAAGACCCGGCTGGGCATCGACCAAGATCACCTCACCTACTTGGACGCCGGACGGATCGCCCAGGACGCAGGCTGTGCGGCAATCGCGCTGCACGGCCGTACGGTGCAGCAGGCGTACTCCGGCGAGGCCGACTGGGCGGCGATCGCCGACCTGGTGGACGCCGTCGACATCCCGGTACTCGGCAACGGGGACATCTGGGAGGCCGCCGACGCGTTGCGGATGGTGGCCGAGACCGGGGTCGCCGGAGTGGTGATCGGCCGCGGTTGCCTCGGCCGCCCGTGGCTGTTCCGTGACCTCGCGGATGCCTTCGCCGGTCGCGCCACCCGGACGCTCCCGACCCTCGGTGAAGTGGCGGCGATGGTACGCCGGCATGCGGAACTCCTGGTCGGGCTCAGCACCGAGGAGCACGGGCTGACCGACCTCCGCAAGCACATGGCCTGGTACTTCAAGGGATTCCCGGTCGGTGGGGAGATCCGCCGCGGCCTGGGGCTGGTGTCCTCCTTCGCCGACCTCGACCACCAGCTCTCCCAGCTCGATCCGGACGAGCCGTTCCCGGAGGCCGAGCTGGGTTCCCCGCGCGGCCGGCAGGGCAGTCCGCGGTCCAAGGTGGTGCTGCCCGAGGGATGGCTGGACGACCGGAGTGGGGTCGTGCTGGACCTCGCGGCTGCCGAGATCGGAACCTCCGGTGGCTGAACCCGACATCTCGCCGCGGGCCAGGGCCTGGGCCGAGACGATGCGCGGTCACACCGGGGAGCGACTGGTCCGGGCCCACGCGTCCTCGCACGCCAGTGTCGGGTCGTCGGAGGTGGTGGGCCGCGAGGTCCGCGAGCAGCGCGAGTCCGAACTGTTGCGGCCCGGTGCGACCCTGGCGGTCGGGGCGGGGGACCGTGTCGTCGAGGAGGAACCCGATGCGGAGCGGACCTGTTTCGAGCGGGACCGGGACCGGATCGTGCACTCCACCGCCTTCCGGCGCCTGGCCGGCAAGACCCAGGTCGTCGTGCACCCGACCGACCACCAGCGGACCCGGTTGACCCATGCCCTCGAGGTGGCCCAGGTGGCCACCTCGATCGCCCGGGCGGCCGGCGTCAACGTGTCCTTGGCCGACGCAATCGCCCTCGGCCACGATTGCGGCCACGGCCCGGGCGGGCATGCCTCCGAGGACGCCTTCGACGCCTTCGTCCCGGGCGGCTACGACCACGGCCCCTGGGGTGCGGACGTGGTGCTGACCGGATTGAACCTGTGCACCGAGACCCTGGACGGCATCCGCAACCACTCCTGGTCCCGCCCCGCGCCGGAAACCATCGAGGGGGAGATCGTCAGCTGGGCCGACCGGATCGCCTACTGCGCCCATGACCTCGAGGACGCCGTGCACACCGGGATCGTCCGCCTCGAAGACGTCCCGGCGGAGGTCGCCGCCGTCTGTGGCCGTACCCGCCGGGAGCAACTGGGGGTCTTCATCCGTGCGGTCGTCCGGGGGATCACCGGGTACGGGGAGGTGGGCATGGAACCCACCGAGGGGGCGGCCCTCGCGTCGCTGCGGCGCTTCAACTACGAGCGGATCTACACCCGCCCCGAATCGCTGGCCCAGTCCCGGGCGGTGGTCGACGTCCTGCACGCCCTGGTGGAGTTCTACGCGGCCCACCCGGACCGGGTCTCCGAACCCGTCGATGCCGACGCGGGCAGTCCCGAAGCGGTCCTGGCTGCGGTCTCCTATGTCGGCGGGATGACCGACCGCTACGCCTTCGACACGGCCGGACGCCACCTCGACTGGGACCCGACCCGCCTCCCCCAGGGCATCGACCACGGCCACTGACCGACCTACACGGGGGTGGATCATCAGTCCGTTCCCGATGGCGGTCACCAGTCGGATGTGGAAGGCGCGGTCGGCCTCCACGTACGACTCACCCGCCAGGGGAGTCGGGCTCGCTCGGACGGCGCAGGACCGGCCGGGACTCCCTGATGAAGAACGATCCGACGATGCCGACGACGCCGATCATCCCGGCGACGAGGAAGGAGACGTTGGCGCCGTGCACCAGACCGGCGGCACCATGCTCGGCCGGATTGCGGGCGCTGACGGTCATGACCGTGACCAGCATGGCCGCCCCGAACGAGGCGGCGATCTGGCGCAAGGTGTTGTTGAGCGCCGTCCCGTGCGGGATGAGTCGCTGGGGAAGCTGATTGAGCGCCGCCGTCGTCACCGGCATGATGACCATCGCCGTGCCCAGCATCCGCACCGAGTTCACCACTGCAAGATAGGTGAAGGTGGTCTCCATCGTCAGGACTGCGAGCAGGAACGTTGCGCCGGTCACGAGGGTGAAACCGATGATTGCGAGCGCCTTCGCCCCGAACCGGTCGAAGATCCGTCCGGTGACCGGGGACATCAGCCCCATCACGGCGGCCCCGGGCAGGAGGGCCAGCCCCGAGTCCAGCGCGGAGAAGTCACGCATGTTCTGCATGTAGAGGGGCAGGACGATCATGCCGCCGATCATCACCATGAACACGCACATCCCCAGCGCCGTGTTGAGCGTGAACATCGGGTTTCGGAGCACCCGGAGCTGGAGGATCGGCTCGTCCAGTCCGAGCTGACGTCGGATGAACCACACCAGCACCACTGCGCCGATGCCGAGGGGGATCAGGACCTCAGCGCTGACCCAGCCCGAGTTGCCGGCCCCGCCGAGGCCGAACAGGAGGCCGCCGAACGCGACCGTGGACAGGATGATCGACAAGACGTCCAGACGCGGGAAGGTTCGCTCGGTGACGTTCCGGAGGATGAAGTAGGCGATGATCATGTCGACCAGGGCGATCGGCAGCATCATCAGGAAGAGGGTCTGCCACGGGAAGTGGTCCACGATCCAACCCGACAAGCTCGGTCCGATGGCCGGGGCGAAGGCGATGACGAGACCGAAGGTCCCCATCGCCCTGCCACGCTTGTCGATCGGGAAGATCGCGAAGAGGATGGTCTGCAGCAGGGGCATGATGATCCCGCCGCCAGCGGCCTGGATGACGCGGCCGGCGAGGAGCACACCGAAGGCGGGTGCCAGGGCACAGACCAGGGTCCCGACGGTGAACAGCCCCATCGCGGTGAGGAACAGTGCGCGGGTGCTGAACTTCTGGATCAGGAATGCCGTGACCGGGATCATGATCCCGTTGACCAGCATGAAGATCGTGGTCACCCACTGCGCGGAGCTCGCCGTGATGTCGAAGTCCAGCATGAACGCGGGGAGGGCCGTGTTCAGCAGGGTCTGGTTCAGGATGACGACAAAGGCGCCGGACACCAGAACGGCGAGGACGACGTTGCGGTTGACCGGTTCCGGGGACCTCGCGGCCGGGCTGGTGTCGGTGGGGTCGCTCGCCAACCGAAATACTCTCCTTCGCACGCGGATGAACTCTCACATCTCCTGTCGAACCTACTCCACCGGCGATCGAGCCGAGGGCCGGGCGAGTTCAGCGGGGGTCCGGGTGTCCTGCGCGGGGGTCGGCGGGTCCGGCGCGCAGGCGCCGACGAGCCGTCAACTCGGCAGCGACTCCCGCAGGTCGCAGGGCAGCAGCCGTCCGGCCCGGACCAGGTGGTGGGCCAGGGTCACCGCGATCGCCTGCGAGGCCAGCAGCCCGACCAGGACCAGGACCTGGGCTGCACCCGCCGCCAACGGGGTGCCGCCGCCGAGCAGGACGCCGACGAAGGCGCCCGGCAGGGTCACCAATCCGACCGTACGGGTCTGGTCCAGGGCCGGCACGAGGGCCTCCGGCAGGTGCCGTGTGATCACCTCGCTGACCGCCTCCGGCCGAGGCAGGCCCAACGACAGTGCGGCCTCGTACGCGCCGCGCTCGTCGCGCAGGGCGGCGAAGGCCTTGCGACCGGCCAGGGAGTGCCCGGTCATGGTGCCGCCGATGATGATGCCGGCCATCGGTACGATCGACGGCCCGTTGAACGCGACCGCACCGGAGACGAAGATGATGACCAGGACCGGGACGATCCCGCCGGCGAGGGCCAGCGTGACCCACGGCCAACAGCGAGCAGCCTCGATCCGGCGGGCCGAGGTGGCCACCGCGACACCGAACATCAGCACGACGAAGCCGAGCGCGCCGAGCAGGTGGCCCAGTACCGCGGTGATGATCAGCGAGACGAGTGCCAACTGGACCACCGCGCGCAGGGCGGCGGTGGCCAGACTGCGTTCCAGCCGGAGCCGGCCCCACCACGAGGCGACCAGCGCCAGGACGAGGAGAGCCACCAGGGCAATGGCCAGCGCGAGGCCGGGTTGGGTCACCCCCTCACCTTAGGTCCCGACGCGGCTGTGGGCGGCGGTTGGCCGCCGCTGACTGCGACGTAGACTCACGACCGTGGCAGGCAGGATCAACGACGACGACATCGAGGCGGTCCGGAGTCGCGTCAGGATCGACGAGATCGTGGGCGCATACGTCGCGTTGCGCAATGCCGGCGGTGGTTCGATGAAGGGCTTGTGCCCGTTCCACGACGAGAAGACACCCAGTTTCCAGGTCACCCCCTCGCGTGGCCTGTGGTATTGCTTCGGCGCCTGCAGCGAGGGCGGCGACGCCATCTCCTTCCTGCAGAAGATCGACAACCTGTCCTTCGTCGAGGCGATCGAGCGGCTGGCCGACAAGGTCGGGGTCCAACTGCGCTACACCGACGACGGGGGGCCGCGGCCGGAGCCGGGCCTGCGGACGCGGTTGCTGGAGGCGAACCGGCTGGCCGCCGACTTCTACGCGGGGCAACTGGCCTCGCCGGACGCCCTCACCGCACGGCAGTTCCTGGCCGAACGCGGGTTCGACCGGGAGGCCGCGGAGCACTTCGCCATCGGCTACGCACCGCGGGGTGGTCGGGACCTGTTGGCACACCTGCGCAGCAAGGGGTTCCGCGATGCCGAGGTGGTCAAGGCGGGGCTGGCCCGGGAGTCGGGCTACGACTTCTTCCGCGGCCGGCTGCTGTGGCCGATCCGCGACTCCGGCAAGTCCGTGGTGGGCTTCGGCGGCCGGCGCATCTTCGACGACGACCGGATACCGGCCAAGTACATCAACACCCCGGAAACGCAGCTCTACAAGAAGTCCAGCGTGCTGTACGGGCTGGACCTGGCCCGGCAGCAGATCGGCAAGAAGAGCCAGGCCGTGATCGTCGAGGGCTACACCGACGTGATGGCCGCCCACCTCGCCGGCGTGGACACCGCAGTGGCCTCCTGCGGTACCGCCTTCGGTGACGATCACGCCAAGCTGCTGCGGCGGCTGATGGGCAATCACGACGCCTTCCACGGCGAGGTGATCTTCACCTTCGACGGCGACGAGGCCGGCCAGGCGGCCGCTCTGAAGGTCTTCTCCGGTGACCAGAACTTCATCTCCCAGACGTACGTGGCGATCGAGCCGAACGGCCTCGACCCGTGCGACCTGCGCCTCGAGCACGGGGACGCCGCCGTCCGGGAACTCATCGGCCGACGGGTTCCGCTGTACCGGTTCGTGATGACGAACGTGCTCAAGCTCCACGACCTGGACCGCGTCGACGGGCGGCTCGCCGCGCTTCGGGAGGCTGCGCCGTTGGTGGGCAGCATCCGCGACACCTCCCTGGTCACCGGGTACGCCCGCGAGTTGGCGGGACTGCTGGGGATGGAGCCGGACGAGGTGCGCCGCGAGGTGCTGCGGGTGGCGGCCCGCGGCCCCAAGCCGGAGCGGGACAGGGAGTACCGCCGCGAGCAGGTGGAGACGGTCGAGGAGGAACCTCCCGCCCCCGAGGGGTTGGCGCTGCCCGACCCCCGAGACCGGTCCCTCTTCGTCGAGCGGGAGACCGCCAAGTTGTTGGTGCAGGCGCCCGCTCTGTTCGGCGCTGACTGGCAGCAGATCGAGGCGACGGACTTCACCCATCCGGCGTACGCGGCGCTGTTCGGCGCAGTGACGAAGGCAGCCGCAGCGGGTGCGGCCCCCAGCGGTGGCCAGGAGTGGTCTCAGCAGGTGATCGAGACGGGAGAGCCCGGGGTCGAGCAACTGGTGGTCGCGCTGGCCGTGGAGCCGCTCCTGCTCAACGAGCAGCCCGAAGAGCGCTACGCCGTCTCGTACGCGGCCAAGATCCGCCTGCTCACGGTGATGCGGGACATCGCCGACCTGAAGTCCAAGTTGCAGCGCACCAACCCGGTGGAAGCGACCACCCGCTACAACCAGATGTTCTCCGAACTGCTGACCCTGGAGGCCCATCGCAAGAACCTGCAGGTGCGCAGCATCGGCGACGGGGAGTGAGTATGGCCCTGTTCGGCCGGCGGTCCCGATCCCGCCCCGACCCCGAGATCGAGGAGTCCCTGGTCACCTCGCGTCGAGCCCGCGGCGAGGGCGGGCGGCCCCGGATCCTGGCGTGGGCGTCCTCCCCCGAGGGTGTCGCGATCGTGCAGCCGCACGTGTTGTCGGTGTGGATGACCCCGGATCGTCGGATCGGACAGCATGCGGACGCCGAGGGATGGGAGCACGTCGGATGGCATCTGGTCGAGAAGGGGGGATGGAACTCCGAGACCGCCACCCTGCAGTGGAGTTGCTACGGCGGGCGGCGTGGTTCGATCACCCTGGACGAGCCCGCCCGGGTGCCGGAGGTGTTCCGGGAACGGGTCGCGGCCACCATCGCCGTGCAGCAGTTCCAGCCCTTGCCGAACAGCCGCGGTGGCGTGACGATCAGCGGTCGGCGGGATCTGGCCGATCCGATGAACAACATCATCTGGCACCCCACCCTGAGCAAGAGTGTGAACCGGAGCACACCGGGGCTGGACGGGTTCATCGCGGAGCTGATCGCGGACATGAAGGCCGAGTACGACAACTAGGCGAACTCCTGTTAGGGTACTGAATCGCACCGCACGCGTGGCGCGATCCCCTGTAGCTCAATTGGCAGAGCAGCCGACTGTTAATCGGCAGGTTACTGGTTCGAGTCCAGTCGGGGGAGCTTCTGTTTCCGGCCCCGTGCCGCAGTCCGCGCGATGGCATCCCGATTCCTAATGCAGCAAGGCGATTGCATGCTGCGGGCAGATCTGTCGAAGCGTCTCCAGCGCCCGTGCCTCCGCCCGCCGGATCCGGGCCACGGGCAGGGCCAACTGGCGCGCAATCTCGGCGCACGTGTGCGGATCTCCGTCCGCGAAGCCGTAACGGAGCCCCACCACCTGTCGTTCGAGGCCCTGCAGCCGGCCGAGCAGGTCGGGCCCCCGCCACGCATCCCGGACCACCCGGTCGAAGGAGTCCTGGGCGTGCTGGTCCGGAACCTGGATCGGCCCGTCCTCGGTCGTGGCATCGAGGGAACGGGCGGTGTGGGTGTCCAGCAGGGAGCGGACCCACTCCTGCTCCCGGCCGGTGGCGGTGGCCAGGTCGGCCACCGTCGCCAGTCGGCCAAGGGTCTGGGTCAGCCGCATCTCCAATCCACGCAGCCGGCGCAGCGACTCGGCCCGGCTGGGCGGCACGTTCAACTCCCCGCACCGGGTGGCGGTCGCGGCCCGGACCTGGGCACGGATCCAGACCAGGGCGTAGGTGGCGAAGCGGACGCCGCGCTGGTGGTCGAAGCGCTCCAGTGCGTGGATCAACCCGAGACAGCCCTCCTGGTACAACTCACTGCGATCCAGTTGGCTGCGGTCGGACTCCTGGCGCGCGACCAGGCCGACCAGGCCGAGATTGGCCCGAAGGAAGCGCCGTCGGCACTGCTCCCCGTGGTCGGCGAGCACGACCAGTTCGGCCTCGGTGGCCCCGGCTGGGCGGGCCCCGGTCCCGAGGGCCGCCGCGGCGATCAGTCCGACCTCGATCTCCTGCGCCAGCAGTGATTCCTCGGCGGCGGTGAGCAGTGGCTCCTCGCTGGTGTGCATACCCCCACACTGGGGTGGCCGGGACGGTTCCTACCGGTCGTCGGCCAGACCTGTGGACAGCCCGATGGCCCACCTGTGCATGGAAGCCTGGTGGGGCTCAGCGGCCCGGTGACTGCACCGGCTGTGCTGCGGGAGCGCGGTCGGCTGCCCGGGCCTCCGGTCGGGCCGGACGCACGCCGGTGGGCGGCGCCGCATCCTTGCCCACGGCACGTTGCGGCGTGCTGCGCGCGGGCGCCTCGGGGTCCGGCTTCGGCTTCGTCCTCGACCGGCGCCCCTTCGTCGTGTCCGCCAGGTCATCGAGGAATTCCTTGGCCCACCGGTCGATGTCGTGCTCGAACACCTGCTTGCGCATCGACCGCATCCGGCGAGTCTGGCTCTGGCGGGAGTCGTTGTAGGCGTCCATCATCCGGCCCTTCATGCCGTTGATGTCGTACGGGTTGACCAGGTAGGCGCCCTGCCTGAGTTCTGCCGCCGCTCCGGCGAACTCGCTCAACACCAGCGCGCCGTCGTTGTTCTCCCGGCAGGCGACGTACTCCTTGGCCACCAGGTTCATCCCGTCCCGCAGGGGGGTGACCACCATGATGTCCGCAGCCCGGTACAGGGCGGCCATTTCGCTGCGCGGCAGGGAGAAGTGCAGGTAGGTGATCGGCGGCCGACCGACCCGTCCGATGTCGCCGTTGATCCGACCCACCAACCGGTCGATGTCATCGCGGAGCAGCCGGTACTGGTCCACCCGCTCGCGGGAGGGGGTGGCGACCTGGATGAAGACCGCCTCGTCCGGGTCGAGCGTGCCCTCGGCGATCAACTCCCCGAAGGCACGCAGTCGCTGCCGCAGCCCCTTCGTGTAGTCGAGCCGGTCGACGCCGAGGAAGACCACCTTCGGTTCCCCCAGGTCGTGGCGCAATTCGCGGGCGCGCTCGATGGTCTCCTGTTCCATGGCCAGGTCCTGGAAGCCCTGGGCGTCGATGGAGATCGGGTACGCCTTGGCCCGGACGACCCGGCCGTCGGGATGGGTGATCTGGTCGCGTCGGGTGTCCAGCTTGAGTCGCTGGCGGACCAGCCGGGTGAAGTTCTGGGCCCCCCCGGGCAGCTGGAAACCGACCAGGTCGGCACCCAGCAGACCCTCGAGGATCTCGGTCCGCCAGGGCAGTTGCTGGAACAGCTCCTGCGGCGGGAACGGAATGTGCAGGAAGAACCCGATCCGCAGGTCCGGGCGAAGGTCACGCAGCAACTTCGGTACCAGTTGGAGTTGGTAGTCCTGCACCCACACGACGGCGTTCTTCTCGGCCACCTCCGCGGCCTTGCGGGCGAACCGCTCGTTCACGGCGACGTAGGAGTCCCACCACTCCCGGTGGAATTCCGGGAAGGCGATGACGTCGTGGTACAGGGGCCACAGGGTGCCGTTGGAGAAGCCCTCGTAGTACTCCTCGACCTCCTTGGCGCTCTCGGGCACCGGCACGATCTGCAGGCCGGCCTCGGTGAAGGGGTCGAGTTCCTCGTCCGGGGCACCATGCCACCCGATCCAGGCGCCTTCCTTGGCCCGCATCACGGGCTCCAAGGCCGACACCAGCCCACCGGGGGCGGTGCGCCAGCCGAGGGAACCATCGTCCAGCTCCACCCGATCGACGGGGAGCCGGTTCGCCACCACGACGAAGGAACTCTTCGGTACCGACTTCTTGCGAGTCTGCGAAACCATCCAATCAACCTCCTGCGGTGGCCCTGACTCTAGCCGGTGGGGGTTGTTGGCAGCAGACGTGGTCGGTCTGCGAGGCTTTTCACCATGACACTGCGCCAGCCGACCGTCCCGGTCGGACGCGAGGCCTTGCAGTCGATCCTGGCGGCGCCCGGGCAGACCCTGCTCGCCGCAGACTTCGACGGCACTCTCGCACCGATCATCGACGACCCCGAGCAGGCGTACGCCGATCCGGCCGCGATCCGCGCACTGGGCCGGTTGGCTCCCCGGTTGGCGGGGGTGGCGGTGATCACCGGACGCCCCGCGCGCACCGCGGTGCGGCTCGGCGGTCTCGCGACCGCACCGGGACTCGAGTCGATGGTGGTGCTCGGGCAGTACGGGGTGGAGCGTTGGGATGCAGCCACCGGCACCTTCGACATCCCGCCCGCACCCGAGGGGGTGGCGGCGTTGGAGGTCGAACTGCCCGGCCTGCTGGCCACCCTCGGACTCGCTGCCGTCCGGGTCGAACACAAGGGCCGCGCGATCGGCCTGCACACGCGCGAACTCGACGATCCAGCGGGGGCGTTGGAGCGGTTGAGCGGTCCGGTGGGCGAACTCGCCGTACGACACGGGCTTCGCACGGAGCCCGGTCGGAACGTGCTGGAGTTGCGCCCGCCCGGCATGGACAAGGGTGCCGCGTTCCTCGACCTGGTCGCGGCGACCGGCGCCCGCCAGGTGATCTTCATCGGTGATGACCTGGGAGACCTGCCCGCATTTCGCGCCGCGATTTCCTTGCGTGAGCAAGGGATTGCCGCCTTGCTGGTCTGTTCCGCCTCGCACGAGGAGGATGCGCTGACCGAACTGTCCGACTTGGATGTCGACGGACCCCCGGGGGTCGCGGACTGGCTCACCTCGCTGGCCGACACCTTGGCGGAGGGCGTGGGTCCCGCCGTCTGACGAGCCGAGTGGCTACACTCGACGGGTTCGGATCGGACGTGGGGGCGATAGCTCAGCCGGTTAGAGCAGGGGACTCATAATCCCTGGGTCGCGGGTTCGAGCCCCGCTCGCCCCACCTCATCCTCGGGCGCTTGCCCAGCCAACTGCCATCGACCCTTCCTGCGTGAGATCCCTAAGAGAATCTATTGACCGAACGTCCGTACGTTCGTATGTTATCGGCCATGAGTTGGGACGACGAAGGCTTGGTCATCGGCACCATGCCGCTGTGGGCGCAGATCGCAGACCGGTTGCGTGCCGGGATCGCGAAAGGCGAGTTCGTCGAGGGTGACGTACTGCCGTCCGAGGCCCAGATCATGGGCAGGTTCGAGATCAGTCGGGCCACGGCCCGCGCGGGGCTCAATCAGCTGGCCAGCGAAGGGCTTGTCGAGCGTAGATCCGGCAAGGGGACTCGCGTCCTGCCGTCCAAGGTCGAACTGCCGCTGAACCTCCTGTCCAGCTTCTCCGAGGACATGAATTCTCGTGGCCTCAAGCCGGGATATGGCGAGGTGACGATCACGGTCGAGCCACTCGAGGGCCACGTCGCCGAAGCGCTCGAGACCAGGACTGGGGTGCGCGCGGTTCGGGTCGAACGCCTGCTCCTGGCCAACAAGAAGGTCATCGCACACAGCACCTCGTGGCTTTCGCCCGCGTTCATTCCCGCCTCGGATGCGCCCAATGCCCAAGCCATCACCAGGGGACCGTTGTACCAATGGCTCGAAGTGGAACACGGTTTCCGCGTCACCCACGGGACGGAAGTCATCGAAGGCGGGGTCGCCGATGCCGAACTCGCCGAACGGCTGGGCATCGCCGCCGGTTCCGCAGTGTTGATCGCCAATCGGACCGCACGGATCCGCGATGGCAAGCCGATCGAGTACGTCGAACGTCAGTATCGAGCCGACCGGTACCGCTATCGCATTGAACTCGTCCGTCCATGACGGCGCCCGTGATCCTGTTCGTCGGCGACGTCAGCTGGGACACCACCGTGATCACGCCACGCGTCCCGGAGCCGGACGAGAAGGTGCTCGTGGAGCACTGCTTCGACGGGGTCGGCGGCGTCGGTGCCAACTCTGCCGTGGCTTGCGCCCTGACGGGCACGGCCGTGAAACTCATGGCACCCGTGGGCCCAGGCGCCCTCGGCGGCATGATCAGTACTGCCCTGGAGACCTTGGGGGTACCGGCCGAGCTGGAACGGACGGACGGGCCGACAGGGCGAGCCCTCGTCGTCCTGGAAGGTCTGGGAGAGAAGCGCCTCTTCCTGTATCCCGGACACAGCATGTATCCGAGCAGCGCAACCACCGCGAATCTGCAGCTGGACGGGGTGCGCTGGGTCCACACCGTCATCTACGACAGGGTGAGTGCCGGCAACGTGATCGAGGCATGTCGCGCCGCAGGCATCCCGTGGTCGATCGACCTGGAACCTGCGACGATCCCGGACCATCTTGATGATCTTCGACCTCACTTGGCCGGCTGCCACACTGCCATCATCAATGCCCGAGCGAAACAACAACTCGGCCCCGACGCTGTCCGCACACTGCACACGATGGGGGTGAGGGAGGTCATCGAAACCTTGGGGCGAGACGGTGCCCGGCTCCACCGGAAGGCCCAGCCCGTCGTGGATGTGTTGGCCCCCTCGCTCCCTGGTCGGGTGCGAGACACCACGGGTGCCGGGGACGCGTTTGCCGGGTGGTACACGGCCGAACGGGTCCGGGGGAACTCAGCGGAGAGTGCCGTCCACCGTGCGGTTCAGGCGGCGAGTCACAGCGTGCGGCAGTACGGGATGGCCCCGTCCTATCCCACTCGATCCAGCTCCGGGGAGATCGTTCCTCGGTCCGAACACGGAAAGGCACATCCATAGTGGCAGCTCCCATCATCATGCCGCCGAAGGAGAACGCGCTCGCGGTCTTCGACGTTCCACGCCCTGTCCTGGGGGTGGTCCATCTCCGCCCGTTGCCCGGTTCCCCGTCCTATCAGGGTGAATCCGTGCGAGACATCTATGCCGCGGGTGTCCGCGACGCGAAGATCCTCACCGAAGGAGGTATCGACGCGATCATCGTGGAGAACGCGAGCGACCAGCCGTTCTCCCGCCCCGAGGACATCGGCCCGGAGACGGTCGCCGGACTGACGGCTGCCTGCATCGAGATCGGCCATGCGACGGAGAAGCCCCTGGGGATCACCTGTGTGGCCAACGGTGCCATCCCTGCGCTTGCGGCCGCCAAGGCATCAGGAGCCCGGTGGGTGCGCGTCAACCAGTGGGCCAACGCGTACGTGTCCAACGAGGGAATCCTCAACGGCGATGCGGCCCGGGCGCTGCGCTACCGCAATGCGATCGATGCTCGGGACGTGAAGATCTTGGCCGATGTGCACGTCAAGTTCGGCGCCCACGCAATCACCAGCGACCGCAGCATCAGTGAACAGGCCTCGGATGCGGAATGGCACCACGCCGACGTGCTCATCGCGACCGGAACGCGCACCGGATCGCCCACCCGCTCTGAGGAGGTCGCGGAGGTTCGGGCCGGCACCAACCTTCCAGTCATCGTTGGATCCGGGATGGATCCAGATCAGTTGCCGCGCCTGTTCAAGGTGGCCGATGGCGCCATCGTCGGGCAGTGGCTCAAGGAGGACGGCCGGTGGTGGAATCCGGTCGACCCGCGGCGGGTCGAGCGGCTCATGGCCGCCGCCTCCACGTTCCGGGACGGCCTCTGATGGCTCAACTCAGTCCCGAGACGGACCTCTTCAAGAGCCAACCCGAGGATTCCGCGGTGGTGTTCTTCATCGCCCGCCGGAACCCCGTGAGCCAGCGGACTGGCACCAGTCAGGATGCCGCAGACATCGTTGCTGCCCTCGAGAAGTGGTCTGAGAACGGCTGGCGTACCTCCATCGCCCAGATGTTCGGTGACACCACCGGCCCAGAAATCTATGAGACCGGATTCACCAGCGACGTCGACATCGCGGGTGTGTGGGAAGCCCCCACCTTGATCGAGGCCCACCGCGGGATCAGCGAGGTCCAAGCACTCGGGTGGGAGCACTTCTTTGCCACCGAGTGGACCGTCGGCCCGCGTGAGTTCCAGCCGGTACCCAGCACACGAGGCCGCACACCGGATGCACCGTGGGGCTTCTTCGCACTCTGGGAGTGGAACGATGCCTGGCAGTCGGCCACCCGGGAAGAACGCGCGGCCTACGACCAGGAATGCGACGAGGCATTCCTGGCCGATGTCCACTCCGGTATCAGCATTGCCGGCAGACATCGGTTGGATGGACAGTCGCGATGGCATCACCTCGGGCTGTGGGAGGCGCCAGCATTCGATCTGATCACTCAAGGGATGTTGAAGCACGAGCAAGTCGCCGATTTCAAGTTCACCACGTCGCGTCACTACATCGGGCGCCGCCGATCCGCAGTCGACTATTTCCGAGGAATTCACTGATGCAGTCATTATGGATCCACCAATCTCGGCCCCGCCCGTCCTGGTACGAGCTCGACCGCAGTAGCCAAGCCGAGTTGCGCGCACGCTGGGGGGAGTTGGACACCGAGGCCGTCGCCGGAGGCGCCGAACGAGTAGGCGAGTACACCATCCGTGGCCAAAGTGACTACGCCACGCTCGAGGTGTGGAAGTTCGCTTCCCCGGAGGAGTCCTTCGCCTTCTGGAGTGATCGGGTGGCTGCCGAGTACTCCACCTGGTTCACCTCGTCGAATCAACTCGGAACCTCGCTGGACAGCGAGACAACACAGCAGGTTGGCTGACCATGGATCCAGTACTCACCGCCACGGGAGTCGCGAAGAAGTACGGGCACGTCACGGCCCTGGATGGCGCCGACCTCACCGTGAATGCGGGGGAGGTGTGCGCGCTCATCGGTGACAACGGCGCAGGCAAATCGACCCTCGTCAAGGTGTTGGCTGGTGTCGAAACACCCGATCAAGGATCGATCGAACTGGCCGGCCGACCAGTCACCATCACGGCTCCGACCCAGGCTCAGGACCTGGGCATCGCGACCGTGTTCCAAGATCTCGCCCTGGCCCCGGACCTGACGCCGACCGAGAACTTCTTCCTCGGTCGTGAGCTTCGCCAGCGAGGACTCGGCGGCTGGTTCAGATTCAGTGACAAGCAGCGGATGCAGGCCGAGGCAGCCAAGGAGTTCAGCGAGCTGGGTATCAACCTACGCTCCACCACGGTGCCAGTGGGCTCACTTTCGGGAGGACAGAAGCAGTCAGTGGCCATTGCTCGGGCAGCTGCCTGGGCCAACAAGATCATCATCTTGGACGAGCCGACCGCTGCACTGGGCGTGGTGCAGACCGAACGCGTTCTGCGCTTGGTGCGCAGGGTCGCCGACCGCGGCCTGGCCGTACTTCTCGTCACGCACAACATGTCCCATGTCGTGGAGATCGCCGACAGTGTTCAGGTGCTGCGGTTGGGACGAAGGGTGGCCGAGTTCAGCAGAGGGACGACCTCGGTGGAGTCTCTCGTGGCGGCCATGACCAGTGACACCAACGCGCCTGCGGTAGGAGGGAGCGACTCATGAGTCAACTCAAGGATGCACCCGATGCGGTGGCCCCCGAGGTCGTTGCGGTCGGTCGAGCGGAGAAGTGGCGCCAACGTCTGGGTGGAGGGTGGATTCTCATCCTTCTGTTCGGGCTGATCGCGGTCTTCAGCATCCTGCGACCGGGCCAGTTCGCCACGCCGTTCAACATCAGTACCTTGGCCGCCGATGCCGCGATCCTGCTGGTCGTCGCGGTGGGACAGTCCTTCGTCATCATGACCGCCGGGATCGATCTCTCGGTCGGATCCATTCTGGTGTTCTCCTCGGTGACCAGTACGCTCACGATGCTTGCACTGTCGGGTGAGGACACGGCCACCTACGGTCACACGAATGCGAGTTGGGGTGTGATCTTCATCGGCCTACTGGTCGCGATCGGATCCGGCCTGTTGTGGGGGATCGTCAACGGGCTGTTGGTATCCAGAACACGGATCCCCGCACTGATCGTGACGCTCGGCACGATGGGCATGGCCCTCGGGGCGGCCCAGGTCATCACGAACGGACAAGATGTCCGTGGTGTCCCGGCACGACTCGTGACCTGGGTCGGCTCGGGCCGCCTCGCCGGGATCCCGGTCCTGATCCTCATCGCCCTGGGTGTCGCCATCGTTGCAGCAGTGGCCCTGAACAAGACGAAGTTCGGTACCTGGACGTTGGCAACCGGTTCGAGTGCGGAGTCGGCCCGGCGTACCGGAGTCAGGGTTAGCGCACAACTCCTGAAGGTCTACGCACTCTCCGGAGCACTGGCTGGTCTCGCCGGGATGATGGCGGTGGCTCGCTTTTCCACGACCACCATTGCGGGACATACGCAAGACAACCTCGCGACCATCTCTGCAGTCGTTCTCGGGGGGACCAGTCTCTTTGGCGGCGTGGGAACCATTCTCGGCACCACCATCGGAGTCTTCATACCCGTGATCCTGCTCAACGGGTTCATCATTCTGGGCATTCCGCCCTTCTGGCAGACCATCGCCATGGGTGCCGTACTCATCCTGGCCGTCTACATCGACCAGTTGAAGCGCAGCCGAAGGCTCGTTCGCTAGAACCGCACCGACACACCATCGAACAAGGGGTAGATGCAATGAAGCACAAGCCATGCGCCGTCATCGGATCCGTCGTCGGCATGATTGCTCTCGCAGCCTGCACGACCACAGCTGGGCAACCAGGTGAATCCGGTGAATCAGGAGATTCCGGCCCGCTCAACGGCAACACGGTGGCCCTCGTGCTCGGAACCAGTGGCAGTCCGTTCTACGAGGCGATGGCCTGTGGAGCGAAGGCCGCTGCGGAAGAGCTCGATCTGGAGCTCGACGTGTCCGCCGCGGAAGAGTTCTCCGGCGACGCCCAGGTGCCTATCATCAATGCCGTAACGGCCAGTGGACCCAGTGTTGCCGCCGTCGTCCCCACCGACGCCCAAGCTCTGCAGCAACCCTTGCAGGAACTGGTCAACCAGGGCACCCACCTCGTCACGGTTGATCAGACTCTGGCGGACCCGTCCATCGTCGAGAGCGCGGTGGTCACCGACAACCTCGAGGGCGGCCAGCTCGCAGCAGAGGAGGTGAACGACCTGGTGGGAGGAAAGGGCAAGGTGCTGGTCGTCACCCAGCCGCCGGGGTCATCCGCACAGGACCAACGCGTGGAGGGATTCGAGCAGCAGCTCGAAAGCTACGGCGACATCGAGTATCTCGGGCCCCAGTACGCCTCGAACGATCCCCAGAAGGTGACTCAGATCATTTCGGCAACCTTGGCCGCCCACCCCGACCTGGCTGCCGTCTTCGCAACGAATGACCAAGGCGCCATCGGTGCCGTCAACGGTCTGGCCCAGGCCGACAAGACCGGGGACGTGAAGCTCGTGGCCTACGACGCGGCGACCGCTGAAGTCGATGGACTGAAGAACGGCGCCATTCAGGCGTTGATTGCCCAGAATCCTGAGGAGGAGGGGCGGGTCGCCATGCAGACGGCCCGCGATCTCGTCGACGGCAACGAAACCGAGAAGGACGTCGTGACGGAGCTCGTCGTCCTCCGCTCTGGCGAGGATGAGAAGGCAGACAAGTACGAGTACAAGGCAACCTGCTGACACATGAGTGACTGTTCCGTCGTGAGGTGAGGGGCAATGGGTGATCAACTCTATCGGGTGCTGACCGCGCACGGCCCCAAGGAGTTCCGGCCGGATGCGGGCGTGGTGCTGCCACACGAGCATGTGGTGATCGACTCGCGGATCTGGTGGGAAGGCGTGGGCGACCATCACAAATTCGACTCGGGCGAGGAGATGGGGCGGGCAACCCCGGAGCGGCTGGCCGAGTTCCCTCAAGCCACGATCCGCGAGAACATGCTGCTCAGCGACTGGTACCTGTCGGCCAAGGAACTCCACCTGGCCAGGCAAGCCGGCACCCAGTTGGTGGTTGACCTCACCGTGCTCGGATCGGGCCCGGACACACGGGCAGCCGTACGAGCGGCGGATACCGCAGGCGTCGACATAGTCGTGTCCGTAGGCCGGTACTTGCACGACGCTCTACCGCGCGTAGAGCACCATCTCACCGAGGACGAACTGGTTGGACGCTGGCGGCAGCAGATCCTGAACGGCATTGACGGCCACCAGCCGGGCATCATCGGCGAGATCGGCACGAGTGCAACGATCGAGGATGACGAGCTGATCTCGCTTCGTGCAGCCGCGGTTCTCCAACAGGAGACTGGATTGCCGATGAACATCCATGTACACCCCTACGCCAGGCAAGCCGTCAGAGCAGTCGAGATAGCAACAGCGGCCGGTGCGAATCCGCTCAAGCTCGCGGTCAGTCACCTGGACTGCGATCTCCAGCCGGGGGATCTCCGTGAACTCGTCGAACGCGGTGTCTACGTGGAGTTCGACAACTTCGGGACCTCCCGCCAGCGCAGGGTGGGCCTGCGTGGCTATCCCGATGACGCGGAGCGACTGGACGCTGTCGAGGACCTCATCGAACTCGGGTACGGCTCACAGATCCTGCTGTCGCACGATATCAATCACCGGAACTCCCTGAGGGCCCATGGTGGCTGGGGGTACGCCCACCTCGCCGAGAGCGTCACACCGAAGCTGACTCAACGTTTCGGCCCGGAAATGACAAGGCAACTCACAGCGCGCAATCCGTTGAATTTCTTGCACCTCTCCGATGGGCCCCTGGCCGTGGACGGGCAACTTGGTGCCGCGTAGGTTGCCCGACCTACCCGCCGGGACCCGCACATTGACCACGGTGGACGCGGCGGCCGACTGAGCCGGTTCAGCGCACGTCGGGCGGGGAACTGTCGGCCAGGACGACTTCCAGCAGCGCCTCGTACAGGCCCGGAGGAAGGTCGACCGCGCTCAGGTGAGCGATGAGGTGGCCGGGAGAGTGCCCGCCCTCCACAGCCGCCTGCAC
The DNA here is from genome assembly GCA_052094425.1 of Propionibacteriaceae bacterium. GTDB lineage: Bacteria > Actinomycetota > Actinomycetes > Propionibacteriales > Propionibacteriaceae > Microlunatus. Next base: position 37,045 of record JBQDIN010000019.1, on the reverse strand, counting down.
CTCCTCCTTGGTGCCGTACGAGATCTGGGCGGCGTCGAGCATTCGGTGCACGGAACCGACCACGTCGTTGGGGACCAGGCTCGGGGCCTGGGCCGCAGCGACGGTGAAGCCGACCGCTGGATCGACCGCGGGCACCTTGATCAACCGGCTTCGTCCGGGCGTCCGCTCGGCGATCAGCTGATCATGGTCAGCGCCATCGGCCGTGACCGTGACCGATTCGAACCCGTCAACGGCGACCAGCTCCACCGTGAAGTCTCGGCGCGCCGGGATGGCGGTCAGGTCCCCCTCGCTGGGGTGCACCGTCAGGATGCCCGACTCCCAGGCGAAGCTGATCTTGGTCCGACAGGTCTCGTCCGGTGCGGCATCCTCGCGGTCCTCGACCAGGGTGAACTCACCGGAGGCGCCGCCGAACACCTTGACCAGCAGCGATCCGGGGTTCTCGGCCTCGTTGCCGAGCGCCTCCGGAGCAGTCATCGGCAGGATCGCCCCGGCGCGGGCCAGTACCGGGATCGAGCCGAGGTCTCGGTGCAGCAGCGCGTACCGCCCACCGGTGTACACAGTCGCGGTGAAGGCGTCGATCCAGGTGCCCGGCGGCAGCCAGACTCGGACCGATCCCAGTCGGAGCCGGGCGTCGACAGGTGCGGTGATCGGAGCCACCAGCAATTCGGTGCCGAACGCATACTGGTTCGGCACCCGGTAGGCCTCATTGACGTCTGGGTGTGCGTAGTACATCGGCTCGACCAGCGGGCGGCCTTCGTCCGCGGCCCGGTGGTTCATCGTGTGCAGGTAGGGGATCAACTGCTGCCGGAGCCGCAGTTGGTCGGCCATGATCGACGCGTACGGCTCGGCGTGGCGCCACGGTTCCTTGCCGGAGAACCGGTTGGCGGTGCTGTGCAGCCGCAGGATCGGAGCGAAGACGCCGTACTGCACCCAGCGCAGGGCCAACTCGTCGTCCTTCGCGCCGAACATGTGCCCGCCGATGTCGTGGCTCCACCAGCCGTAGCCGATGTTGCTCGCGGTGGCGGTGAAGTAGGGCTGGAAGTCGAGCGATTCCCAACTGATCACCGTGTCCCCGGAGAAGCCGATCGGGTAGCGGTGGCTGCCCGGGCCGGCGTACCGGCTGAAGGTGAGCGGGCGACCTCCGTCGCGGCTGCTGTCGAGGAAGTGCAGGTGGTTCAGCACCCACAGGGGATCGAGTCCGGGTACCAGGGAGTGCGGTCCGGACTGCCAGTCCAGCCACCAGAAGTCGACGCCGCCCTCCTCGAGTGGGTGGTGCACATGGGTGAAGTAGGCGGCCAGGAACTCCGGGTCGGTGACGTCGAAGACCAACGGTGCCTCGGTCGCCGGGTCCACCCCCAGCGCAGTGGCCATTGCCGCGTACGCATCCTCGTGGGCCTGGACCCCCGCAGCCGGGTGCACGTTCAGGGTCAGTCGGAGACCGCGCTCATGCAGCCAGTCGGCGAAGGCGGACGGGTCGCCGAACAGGTCCCGATTCCAGGTGTAGCCGGTCCAGCCGGAGCCGAAGCGCTCGTCAATGTCCACCAGGTGCCAATCCATGTCCAGCACCGCCACGGAGAAGGGGATTCGCTCGGCGGCGAAGCGTTCCATCAACGCCCGGTACTCGTCGGCGGAGTACGGATGGTAGCGGCTCCACCAGTTGCCGAGGGCGAATCGGGGGAGCAGCGGCTGCGGCCCGGTCAGGCGGTAGAAGTCCTGCAGGGCGGCGGGATAGTCACGCCCGTACGCGAACAGGTACAGGTCGATCGAGCCGGGCTCGCGGGTGCTGAACCACCCGGCTTCGTCGAACAGCAGTGAGGCCGAGTCGTCCAGCACTGCATAGCCGTCGCGCGACATCAGCCCCGGTTCGAGGTCGATCACTCCGTCGGCCTCGTCCAGGGTGCGGGCGGTGCCGCCCAGGTTCGTCCCGTCCTCCCCGTAGCGCCAATGACTGTGGTGGTTGCTGACGTTGCCCCGCACCTGGACGCTCAGCCCGCCGGTGCTGAACGGTCCCTTGTCGTAGGTCAGGTGTAGGTGTTCGGTGATCAACTCGAGTGTTCGGCCGGAATCGACCAGGTCGAAGTCCGGTCGGTCGAGGTCGCGGTGCAACACCACCTGGGAGGCTCGGTCGGCGAACGTACCGCTGGGTGAGTACTCCAGTCGCAGCAGCCGGGAGGTGAGAACGGTGAAGCGGTGGTGCTCCCCGGCCGCCACGGTCTCCGGTGCGGCGATGCCGTTTGTCTCGGGTCGCAGGTGGGCCGGCAGGGGATGAGCATCAGGAGCCATGTCCCATGCTCTCCCAGGATCGTGGCCACTGACCAGCACCCACGCCCCCGGTCGGGCTGAAAAAAACCATGCGCTGTCGGTCGGTCCAGTCCTACGGTTTCGGCCATGACTGACGCACCCGACGGTTCGCGATCCCGCTCCAGCGACAGCGATGCCGCCGGCATCCAGCCACGCTCGCTGCGGACCGGCTTGCTGTGGATCGGCTTCGTACTCCTGGCCCTGGTGTTGCTGACCCCGACGCTGGGTAGCCACGGGCCGAACGCACGTTTCTACCGTGGTGAGCACTTCGTCTGCATGCCCGCCCTCGGGCCGACCACGAGTTATCCGGTCAACATGTGGGAGGAGTGGCCGGAGGCCTGGAACAACCCGGCCAACGGGATCACCGGTGCGCGAGCCGCTCGCAGTGACGCGAAGGACGCGTTCGAGGTTGCGGTCTGCGCGGAGCAGCGGTCCCGGCGGGTGGCATGGGCCCTGGTCGTCGCCATTCCCACCCTGGCCATCGCCCTCACCGGGCGCCGGCCCCCGGCGCCGGCGGCCACCAGCTCGTCCGACGCCGCCGGAAAGGGCTGACCTGCCAGAGACGCCGAACGCCCGGCACGGGGCCGGGCGTTCGGACCTTACGGACCGCTCAGCGAGCGGCTGGTGATCAGGTCTGGCTGATCATGTGTCGATGATCAGGCCGGGGTGTTGTCCGGGTTCGGATCGGTCTCGGAGATGTTGCCCGCCTTGAGGGCCTCGATGGCCTTGCGGACACCTTCACCGTAGGCCGGATCGGCCTGCGTGCAGTTGTGGATGTGCCGCTCGACGGTGGGCTCGGAGGCGCCGTCGATGGCCCGCGCGGTGTTCTCGAACAGCACCTGCTGCTGCTCGGCCGACATCAGCCGGAACAGGTTGCCGGGCTGCTCGAAGTAGTTGTCGTCGTCGTCACGGAAGTTGAACCGATCGGCCGTCGAGCCGACGGACTGGGAGGGCTCGCGGTAGTTCGGCTGATCCTGCCAGCGCCCGTACGAGTTCGGCTCGATGGCCGGCTGGCCACCCTGGTGGATCCGCATCGCGCCGTCGCGGTGGTAGTTGTTCACCCAGCCAGCGGCCTTCGGCTGGTTCACCGGGATCTGGTGGTGGTTCACGCCGAGCCGGTAGCGCTGCGCGTCCCCGTAGGAGAACAGCCGACCCTGCAGCATCTTGTCCGGGGAGAAGCTGATCCCGGGCACCACGTTGGCGGGGGTGAACGCGACCTGCTCGACCTCGGCGAAGTAGTTGTCCGCGTTGTGGTTGAGTTCCCACTCGCCGACCTCGATCAGCGGGTAGTCCTTCTTCGACCACACCTTGGTCAGGTCGAACGGGTGGAACCGGTAGCTCTCCGCGTCGGCTTCGGGCATGATCTGCACGCACAGCTTCCACTTCGGGAAGTCGCCGTTCTCGATCGACTCGAAGAGGTCGCGCTGGTGGGACTCGCGGTCCCCGCCGACGAGCTCGGCGGCCTCGGCGTCGGTCAGGTTCTTGATGCCCTGCTGGGTGCGGTGGTGGAACTTGACCCAGAACCGCTCACCCTCCTTGTTGACCAGGGAGTAGGTGTGTGAGCCGAAGCCGTGCATGTGGCGGTAGGAGGCCGGGATGCCGCGCTCCGACATGATGATGGTGACCTGGTGCAGGGCCTCGGGGAGGTTGGTCCAGAAGTCCCAGTTGTTCTCGGCGTCACGCAGGTTGGTGCGCGGGTCACGCTTCACCGCGTGGTTCAGGTCCGGGAACTTCAGTGGGTCGCGGAAGAAGAAGACCGGGGTGTTGTTGCCGACCAGGTCCCAGTTCCCCTCCTCGGTGTAGAACTTCAACGCGAAGCCGCGGATGTCGCGCTCGGCGTCGGCCGCACCGCGCTCGCCGGCGACGGTGGAGAAGCGGGCGAACATCTCGGTCTGCTTGCCGACCTCGGAGAAGATGCTGGCACCGGTGTACTGGGTGATGTCATTCGTGACAGTGAAGGTGCCGTACGCGCCGGAACCCTTGGCATGCATCCGCCGCTCCGGGATGACCTCACGGTCGAAGTGTGCGAGCTTCTCCAGGAACCACACGTCCTGCAGCAGCATCGGTCCGCGCGGACCGGCGGTGACGCTGTTCTGGTTGTCCCACACCGGCGCTCCGGCCACCGTGGTCAGTTTGCCCTCGGCGGGGTCCTGGTTCTCAGCCATTGCCTGCTCTCCTTCGTCTGGTCGTCCGTTGTCGGTCGATCGTCTTCGGTTGTCGTGCGCGCCCAGATGGTGCCGGACGAAATCAGGTGGGCTCCTTGGCCCGGCAGTCCGGGCAGGTACCCCAGTAGGTGACCTCGGCCTCCTCCACCTCGAACCCGTGGGTCTCGCCGGCCTCCAGACAGGGGGCCGGGCCGATGGCACAGTCGACATCGCGGATGGTGCCGCAGGAGCGGCACACCATGTGGTGGTGGTTGTCGCCGACCCGTGCCTCGTACCGGGCGGGGGAGCCGGCCGGTACGATCCGTCGTACGAGTTGGGCCTTCGTGAGGGCCGCGAGGACGTCGTACACGGCCTGGGTGGACACCGAGCCGAGCTTGTCCCGGACGGCGGTCGCGATGGCGTCCGCGTCGGCGTGCGGCTGGTCATAGACCGTCGTCAGCACGGCGACCCGGGGTGCGGTGACGCGCAACGATGCGCCTCGCAGCAGGTCGGCGGGCAGCAGGTCGGTCATGACTCCATCGCAACGGTTCGGTGGTGCCCCAAACTCTTGTCTGGAACTACTCCAGATATGGAATCACTTCCGAACCGAAATGACAAGTCGTCAGGTCACTCGATTCACCGCAGTCGACCAGTGGGCCGGCTCACTTCGGGAAGGCAGCCTTCACCACGGCCGTCTTGGCCTTGAACTTCGGGTTGTCGTCGAGCTTGAAGGTGCCCGACGGCGTCCATTGGAAGGTCACCTCGGTGACGTCGGCCGGTACCTCGAACAGGGCCTTGTCGTCACCGGCGTGGGTGGCCTTCACCGTGCTCTTGCCGACCTTGAGTGTCATGTCGCGGGCGAAGTCGGTGTCCTGGAAGTAGCCACAATCGTAGGAGGAGCTGTTCCGGTCGAAGTTGTCGAGCTCGAACGCCAACCAGGCCTTCTTCGCCGGGGCCCAACCCTTGTCCGGGTCGAATCCGCCGAGGTGGGCCTTCGTCACATCCACCACGAAGGTGCAGTCGAAGTTCCGGTCGTCGTCCGAGCCGGCCTTGACCGCCGCCTTGGCACGCAGCTGCTCGTTCACGTCGCGGCCTCGCTCGGACCGCTCGTAGTCGACGGTGGAGACCTTGGACTCCAACGTGCCGTCGTCGAGGTTGATGGCTTGGGTCTCGCCGTTGACGGCCGCCGCGAGCTGCATCGGCTTGTCCGTCGGGGTGGTGGTCAGCAGGATCTGCTCGGAGGCGCTCTGCCCCTCACAGGGCACCTGCGTGCAGCTGATCGTGTAGGTGTCGCTGGCCTCACCGCCGTTGCCGGACTGATCCTGGCTGCCGCCGGTGATGGCGAGCTTCTGCCCGTCGGTGTTCAGCGTGACCTGGGTCTTCAGGCTGACCTCGGAGGAGTTGGAGAAGTCGTTGCCGCCGGGGGCGGCCTGCAGGTCCGAGGGTGTCACCTTCACCCGGAAGGCCTTCACGTGCTGGCCTTCGGCCGGGGCGTAGTACGGCGGAGCGTTCACCCCACCGTCGCCCTCACTGCCGTCGCCTTCGCCGCTGTCGCCGTTCTCGGACAGCAGTTGGGCGGGGACCACCTCCAGGTCGGCGGTGGCGGTGACCTGCACGATGCCGGCCGGCGTCTTCAGCGTCCACGGCTCGTCCAGGTCGGTGAGGGGCGTGTCGACCGAGGTCAACTCATCGGCCAGCACGGCCTTGTCCTTGACGTCGGTGGGGGGCGGAGTCGGCTCCGGTGCGGTGTCCGCCGCGGCCGGATCGGTGCCGGTGGCGGACACGAACAGTGCGGTGTCCATCGCCACCGCGGGCTCCTGGACGCCCTCGACCTCGGCGGTGACCTTGCTCTTGCCGGTCTGGGCGAGCTTGACCGCGTACTGGTCCCACACGTTCTCGGCGGCGACCCCGAGTCGGCGGACGGGCCCGCAGGCCATGGTCCGGCTGACCTCCTCGGCCTCGGGATTCTCCTTCACGAAGAAGCACCCGGCGTCCGGGGAGAGGGTTGCCGATTTCTGCGCGAGGGCGTCGGCGTTGTCTTCCTTCAGCTGTTCCAGGGCGGCCGTGGCCGTCTCCTCCGCGTTGTCGATGTCGAACCCCTCGCTGGAGATGCTCTGCGAGCATCCCGCCAGGGTGATGATCAACAAGCCTGTTGCCGCTGCCGTACCCCAGCTGCGCATCCGCATGAATCGTGCCTCTCGTACCAACCACCAGTGTTCTCGAGCAGAGGCTATCCCAGGGCACGGTCACCTGGTGCGGCGGTCCGGAGCAACGTCTCCCGAGCCCGACCCGGCAGGCATCACTCGGGTCGCTGGGCCTTCATGGAGATGTTGGTGAGCCGATTCTGATCATCGAAGGTGCAGGTCAGTGCGCCGTCGGCGGCGCTGAGGTCGACCGACCCGTCGGGCTGCGCGTCGTGGCGGAAACCACGGCGCTGGGCGTACGCACCGAGGGCACGACGCCAGTCGCTGATCACCCCGTCCTGGGCGGCCTCCGGGAGGACGGTGGCGGCGCGGATGATGCTGGGTGCACCGGGTGCGAACTGCGGGGCGTCCAACAGCATCGTCGCGACACTGCCGCCGCCGACCGGGACCAGGTAGGTCGGCAACCCGCCGCAGATCAGCCCGGCCACCGCCCCGTACACGCGGGCGTCGATGCGCGGCTCACTCAGCAGTGGCACCTCGGTACTGGTCAGCTCGGACAGCCCGAACCGCTCGCCGAACTCCCTCACCTGCCCCGAGGAGGCGACGGCCGCATCCGGGAAGCCGTTGATGTTGTGCCACCCCCACACCCACGACTTCGGACCGGGGGCTGCGGAGCCGATGAAGTGCAGCTTCGCCTCGAGCGTCTCGCGACCGATGAACGTGTAGGTCTGCGTGTCCAGGTCCACCTGGAAGTTGCCGGCGTACGGGGAGTCGTCCCCCTCCACCACGTCGAGCACGTCCCGCACCCGGTCGATGCTGAGCAGGTACGCGTCGTCGACGACGTCGGCCAGGCGGGAAATCGCAGCGTTCATGGCAACCAGAGTAGAGCGAAGCGGCGCCGCCCCGCGAGTCCTGCGCGGACGGGAACTCCGGTCCGACAACACCCGGGTGTGGTCGGACAACACCTCGGACAACACCCGCCCGCGAGGTTGGGTACGTCCCGCCAGGGAGGGTGGGGCTCAGAAGCAGAGGAGGCAGCATGGGAACAACGGAGTCCCTGTGGTCGATCGATCCCGGCACCTGGGTGGAAGCGGCACCGTTCCGGGCACACCTGCACCACTTGATGGACACGACGGGCCAAACCTGGCAGGTGGTCGCCGAGGTGGCCCGGATCTCGCTGCCGGATGCGCACCGCCTCCTGCACGGGCGGAGGGGGCGGCCGGTACGACGGATCAGCCCGCAGACCGCCAGTCGACTGTTCTGGGTCGACCGGCGGCAACTCGTGCAGCCCGTTGGGATGTCGAATGGTTCCGATCGAGCAGGATCCGGGCCGGAATCCGACGGCAGCGGGGTGGTGCACCCGGCCGCTTGAGGGGCGGCCCGGACCGCGCTCGGGGTCGCGACCGATCGGGGGGCGACCCCGGGCAGGTTAGGGTGACGTTCACCACACTGCCCGGCAACGGGCACCGCGACACTCAACGATGAGGAGCGCAGAGGTGTCGAAGAGCCTTGATGCGGCGATACTCGCAGCCCCGGAGGTGCGAGCCCGGCGTAGTCCCCGGTGGATCGTGCTCGGCGTGCTGCTCACCTGTCTGGGCATTCTCGGAGCCTGGTTCCTGTACGCCCAACTGTCCCAGAGCCATTCGGTCGTCGTCGTGGCCAGCACCCTGCACCGTGGTGCCGAGGTGACCCGCGCGGATCTGGCCACGGTGACCATCGGCAGCACTCCCGGGGTGGAGACGGTCGCGGCCGCCGACCTCGAGCAGTTGATCGGCCAGCGGGCGGTGCTGGACGTTACCGCCGGGTCGTTGCTGCCACCGTCTGCCGTCGGGGAGCAGGTGGTTCCTGCCGCTGGTCATTCCGTCGTGGGTCTTCGTCTGCCTGAAGGGCGTGCTCCAGCGGGCCATCTCGTCCCGGGCGGCCAGGTGCGGCTGGTCGAAGTGCCGGCCGGAGCAGGAGCGACCACACCCGAGGATGCCGACTACGTCGTCGACGGTGTGGTGGTGGACAGCAGCCCGGGGGCGGACGGGTTGTCCCTCCAGGTGAACGTCGAGGTCGAGTCCGACCAGGCCGCGTCCGTGGCACGACTCGCTGCCCAGGAGCGGGTCGTGGTGATCAAGGAAGCGGAGGGCTGAGGTGGCGTTGACGGTGCTCACGTCGGCGGCGAATTCCCCCGGGGTGACGACGACCTCGATCGCGGTCGCCCTGACGTGGCCCCGCCCGGTCGTGCTGGTGGACTGTGATCCGGCCGCCGGGCAGTCGGTTCTCGCCGGGTTCCTGGGTGGGTCGGACGCAGGCGGCAAGGGGCTCGTCCGAGTGGCCGAGGCCCATCGCGATCAGCGTTCACTGGCCGAGGTGGTGATCGACCAGACCGTACCGCTGACCGACGACCCGGATGGCGCGCGATTCCTTCCCGGGTTCTCCCACCGCAGCAGCGTGACTCTGTTCGGCCCGGCGTGGAGTGCCTTCGGCGAAGCACTGAACGCGCTGCAGCACGACGGGCTCGACGTGATCGTCGACGCCGGACGGATCACCCCGGGCGGCCTGCCGCAGCCGATCATCGACCGTGCGGCGACCGTGTGCCTGCTGACTCGGACCCACCTGCGTGCGGTGGCTGCTGCGGCGATCCACCTTCCGGGACTGGCGGAACAGGCACGGGCCAAGGGACAGCCGGGCCGCCTCGGGCTTGTCCTGGTCGGCGATCGGGACCCGTACTCGGGCCGGGAGATCGCCGACCTGCTCGATGTGCCGGTGCTGGCCGGGGTGGCCGAGGATCGGGCCGCAGCGGCCTGTGTCTCCGATCGGGCCCCCCGCCCCCGGCGGTTCGAGGGGTCGGCGTATGCGAAGTCGGTACACCAGCTCACGACCATGCTCGAAGGTCGGGCGGTCCGGGCTCGGCAGGAGGTGCTGACCCCGACATGACCAACGCGCGTACGGCCGACTCGACCGGCATCACCGATGTCCCACTGATCGCCCGGACCCTGGACGAGACTGCAGCGGCCCGGTTCGTGGCCGAGCGTGGGGACTGGGACCACGCCCCGCCCGCCATCGACGGCGGCAACCATCCGCCGAGTGGGGACGAGGAGCTGGACTGGCGCGAGGTCGTTGCGCTGCGCAAGATCGTCTCGGACCAGGTGGCGAGCGAGGCCGAGCGACACCGGGCCGAGCACGGATCCACGATGAACGCAGCAGACCGGAGACTGATGGGGCGATCGGTGATCACCCGGGTGGTGGGCGACCACGTGAGGTCCCTGCATCGCAGCGGCTCAGCCCTCTGGTCCCAGGCCGAGGAACTGGGCTATCGCAAGGCGGTCGAGAACTCGGTCTTCGGTTACGGGCGGTGGCAACCTCTGTTCGAGCTCCCCGGTGTGGAGAACATCGAGATCCACGGGTTCGAGAGCGTGGCGGTCCAGTACGGGGACGGTCGGCGGGTCGCCATGCCGCGCGTGGCCGACAGTGACGAGGAACTGGTGGAGGCCATCCGCTTCCTCGGCGACAGCGCCCGCCCGAGCCGCCCTTTCGACGACACCCACCCGACGGTCACCCTGGCTCTCGGGGATCGCTTCCGGCTGCACGCCATCGGCTTCGGGCTCTCCCATCGACCCAGTGTCGTGATCCGGCGACACAACCTGACCGACACGTCGTTGGCGGAACTGAGTGCGGGTGGATTGATGCCGCCGGAAGTGGCCCAGTACCTCGACGCGATGGTGCTCGCCCGCAAATCCGTCGTCATCTCCGGGGACCAGGGCGCGGGCAAGACAACCCTGCTGCGCGGCATGATCAACTCCATCCCGGCCAACGAGCGATTCGGCACCCTCGAGACCGACTACGAACTGATGACCCACCTGCAACCGGGGCGGGAGAACGTGCTGGCCCTCCAGTCACGCATCGGCCACGGCGAGCGCGATCACGGCACCGCGCTGGGTGACGTGTCCTTGGCCGACCTGATCCCCGAGGCCCTGCGGCAGAACCTGTCCCGGCTGGTCGTGGGGGAGGTCCGCGGGGGTGAGGCGGCGGTCATGTTCGAGGCGATGCAAGCCGGAACCGGAACAATGTCCACGACCCACTCGCACTCGGCGGCGTCCACCATGGACCGGCTGGCATCCCGCGTCGCTCAAGGAGGAGTGCTCAGCATCGATGAGGCCTATCGACAGATCGCCCACAACATCGACGTGTTCGTGCACCTCACCTTGGTCGACGACGCCTGGCGCGGCGGAGTGCGCGGTCGGTACGTGTCGGAGATCCGTGAGGTGACCGGCGCCATCGAGTCCGATCGTCCGGTCACCCACCTCGCCTTCCGTGACGATCGACCCGATGGCGGCGCACAGTTCCAACCGTCAATGGAGATGCTGGCCGCCCAGCGGCCCTTCCTGCGCGAGCTCCCGGCGGATGGCGTGCCTCATCCGACGGTCGGAGATGATCACTGATGGAACTCCTGGCGGCCGCGGTCGGCCTCTTCCTGTCGGCGGGAGTGCTGCTGCTCATCAGTGGGCTCCGTCGGGTCGATCGCCGGCCCTCGTCGTCGGACCGGGGCCGCCTGACGCGCCGCTGGCAACGCTGGCGGGGTCGGCTCGCGGTGACGGATCGGCGACGTGTTGTCGTGCTGCTGGTCTGCCTGTCCGCTGGCGTGGTGCTGGCCGTGATGACCGGGTGGGTCGTGGCGATCCTCATCCTGCCCGCCCTCGGCGTGGCGCTGCCCGCCCTGCTCTCGGTGCCCCGACCGCGAGACGTGGCGTTGCTCGAGGGGCTCGATCGCTGGGTCCGTACGCTGGCCGCCGCGCTGCCGACCGGCCGTTCGGTGCCGGACGCCATCCGGGTCTCCCGACGCACCGCACCACCGGTGATCAGCGCAGAGGTGGCCACGCTGGTGTCCCGGCTGGACGCGCGTTGGCAGACCGAGGACGCCCTGCGTGCCTTCGCCGACGTCCTGGACAGTCCGGATGCTGACGCCGTCGTCGCCGCGTTGATCCTGGCCGCGCGTCGAGGCACCAGCGGTGCCTCGCTCACCCTGTCCGGGCTTGCGGACAACCTGCAGGCACATCTCCACGGTCGCCGGACGGTGGAGACGGAACGGGCCAAGCCGTACCAGATCGTCCGCCAGGTCAGTGTGATCACCTTGGGCACCCTCGGATTCTTCGCCATCATCTCGAGGGACTTCTTCACCCCGTACGCGACACCGCTGGGGCAGTTGATCCTGGCCGGGCTGGTGGTCGCCTATCTCGGTTCCCTGGTCCTGATGCGCCATCGCGCCCGACCGCCGGAACGGCGTCGCCTCCTGGTCCGGGAGGCAGCATGATCATCGCTGCCGTGGTGGCCACCGGAGGTGCCCTCGTGCTGGGCGGATTCTTGATCATCTTCGCGTTGGTCCGGACCCGACCGTCACTCGCGAGTGCACTCGGCCGCCTCGTCCCCGCCTCCGTCTCCGGGGGCAATGGCGCATCCGATCCGGTCGACCTCGACGGACTGACCGGCTCACAGCGGATGGGCGCCTGGTGCTATCAGCGCACACCGGTTCCCCTGACGAACCGACAACGTGCGCGCCTGCAGTTGCAGGGCACCAGCGTGCCGGAGTTCTACGCAGAGAAGTTGGTGATGGCCGCCGTCGGACTCTTCAGTCCCGGGTTGATCGCCTTGAGCATCACCGTCCTGGGTGGTGCGCCGGTGAGCCTGCCGGTGCTGGTCGGGTTGATCGGCATGGTGTTGGGCTTCTTCGTTCCGGACCTGCTGTTGATCTCGTCCGACCGCACTGCGCGTGCCGGGGCCGGGGAGGCGCTACTCACCTACATCGACCTGGTCACCCTCGAACGACTCGCCAACGCCTCGGCGAGCCAGGCCCTGCACAACGCCGCGCAATTGAGTGACATCGGGTTGTTCCTGCAGATCCGCCGCACCCTCGATCGGGCCGTCCTCGAGCAGCAGTCGCCCTTCGAGGAGTTGCGCGGGTTGGCCGTCCGGCTCGACCTGCCGGAGTTGGTCGACATCACCGACGTGATGCAGTTGGAGGAGACCGGGGCCTCGTTGGCCGGGACCCTACGGGCTCGGGCGACCGAACTGCGGGACGCGCACCTCGCCCGGATGCAGACCGAGGCGGGTGCGGTGTCGGAGTCGATGACCATCTACATGACCCTGCCGGCGTTGCTGTTCGGCCTGTTCTTCATCGTCCCGCCGGTGCTGCGCATCCTGGGGATGGCGTGAGGAGATGGACTCAATGACTTGTAGGTTGCTGATTGGACCACACCGGCGGGCGAACCCCGACCGGCAGGACCCGAGGTCAAGGGAGACGTCGTGAGAAATGTGCTGATTGCCGTGTTGGGCCTGTGGCACCTGGTGTGCCTCTCCGTGCGAGAGAGAACCGGAGGGCGGACCGAGCGTGGACTCTCCCAATCGGCCGAGAACGCCATCCTGCTGGCTGGTGCCGTGACGGTCGCCGGCATCGTGATCGCCGCAGTCACCGTCTATGTCCGCGCCCACCTGCCACGCTGATCATGTGGAGCGTGCGGCTCGGCCTTCGTGCGCGGCTGCGGCGTACTCGTCGGCCGGTGCGGGACGAGCGCGGGGTCAACCAGTCGGTGCCCCTCGCCCTGGTCACACCGTTGGTGCTGTTCACCGTGCTGGGCATCATCCAGGCGGGACTGTGGATGCATGCCACCACGGTGGCCACCCGGGCTGCGCAGGCCGGGGCCGACGCGGCGCGCAGCGTGCACGGCGGTGACGTCCAGGCGCAGGGGGTGGCGACGCGGATCGCGCGCTCCAACGGGTTGGCCTCGGTCGAGGCCAGTACGCACCGAGACGCCCGACAGGTCACGGTCGTGGTCAGTGCCGATGCCCCGCTGGTGCTGGTCCCCGTCACCGTGGAGGCCCGCGCCAGCGCACCCCGCGAGCGGGTGAGCCAGCCGTGAACACCCTCCCCCGGGTTGGGGCCGCGCCTTCGCGGGACGAGCGTGGCTCTGCCGCGGTCGAGCTCGTCATCGTGGTCCCGGCGTTGATCATGATCCTCGGGCTGCTGATCACCGGGGCCAGAATCCAACTGGCCCGCACCGTGGTCACCGAGGCCGCCTACAGTGCCGCCCGGGCAGCATCCCTGGCTCGTAGTCCGGCTCTCGCCCAGCAGGATGCGATGACCGCGGCTGGACTGGCGCTGCAGAGCGGTTCGGTGACCTGCACCTCCACCGCGACCACGGTGGACCTGGCCGAGTTCGTCGTACCCGTGGGCCAGCCGGCCGACGTCCGGGCCTCCGTCAGCTGCACCGTCTCGCTCGCCGACGTGGTGCTCCCCGGGATGCCGGGCCGCTTGGTGCTGGATGCGGACGGGACGGCACCGCTCGACACGTACCGGGAGCGATGATGGTGCGGCGGGTGAAGCCCGAACGCGACGAGCGCGGACAGTCGGTCAGTGTGCTGGTGGTGCTGGTCATGGCCGCGTTGATCATGGTCACCGGACTTGTCGTGGACGGTGGACAGAAGGCGGCCGCCGACAGTGCCGCGGAGGTGGCTGCGGCCGGGGCGGCCCGTGCGGCGGGGAATGCCCTGGCTGCGGATCGAGTGCAGGGGACGGTCACTCCCGAGCGCGCCGTCATCGCCGCGCGAACGCATCTGGCCGGTCACCCCGGGGTGCAGGGTTCGGTCCGGCTCGTGGACGGCCGGGTCCGGGTGCGGACCTCGGCGACCCGACCCACGCTGTTCCTCAACCTGATCGGGTTCACCGTCGTGCGGGGGAGTGGCAGCGCCGACGCGGAGATCATCGGGGTGCGCTGACGGCCGCACCGCGTGCGGTGCGTTCCCGCGGAATGTCAGCCGCGGGAGGTCAGGACGATCGGGTCGCCCTTGGTGATCGCAACCGTGTGCTCCGCGTGAGCGCCGCGAGAGCCGTCGTTGCTGCGTAGGGTCCAGCCGTCCGGGTCGGTGTGGATCTGATCAGTCGTCTGCAGGAACCACGGCTCGATTGCGATCACCAGGCCGGGGCGCAGCCGGATGCCCCGGCCGCGCTTGCCGTCGTTGGGGATGTGCGGCTCGCCGTGCATGGTGCGGCCCACCCCGTGGCCGCCGAACTGCGTGTTCACCGGGTAGCCGGTCTGCTTGGCGACGCCGGCGATGGCGGCGGAGATGTCGCCGATCTTGTGGCCCGGCTTGGCAACCGCGATGGCGGCCTGCAGCGCCTCCTCGGCGGCGTCGATCACGCGTACGTCCTCCGGGCGCGGAGTGCCGGCGATCACAGTGATCGCGGAGTCGGCCACCCAGCCGTCCACCGACACCGCGAAGTCGAGGCTGACCAGGTCGCCGTCGACCAGGCTGTAGTCGTGCGGAAGTCCGTGCAACACGGCATCGTTGACCGAGGTGCACAACACCTTCCCGAACGGGCTGGCGCCGAAGGACGGGTGGTAGTCGATGTAGCAGGACTCGGCCCCGCGATCGCGGATCATCTGGTGGGCCAACTCGTCCAACTCCAACAGGTTGACCCCGACGTCGACCTTCGCGGCCAGGGCCGTCAGCACCTCAGCCACGAACCGGCCCGCGGGCCGCATCTCCTCCACCTCTGCCGGTGTACGCAATTCGATCACGTGCTGAACCCTACTGGCCACACCTCACTGGTCACACCTCACTGGTCACACCTCGAAGGCGTTGCCCCGACTTCGCGTGGCCCGCAGCTGTCGGGCCATGGACGCACTCGAGGTAGCGGGATCAGGTGAAGGCTCGATGCGTACGCAGGTGCGAGTCATCACCGGTGAGGGCGGCGAGGATCCGTCGCTGGGTCCCGGCCTCCTCGTGGCGGGACTGCCGCTCCAGGGTCCTCACCAGCAACAACCGGGCGTAGTCGTCGGTCGGATCCCGTTCCAGCAGGACGGCCAGGTGCTCCTCGGCCGGTGCGAGCAGGGCCGAGTGGTAGTAGGCCCGGGCCAGCAGCAGCCGGGCGTCGGAGTGGTCCGGGACCTCGACGACCAGGTCGCGGAGGTGGTCGACGGCTTCCCGGTACCGGCCGTTCTCGACGTGCGCACGGCCGATCGAGTAGCTCAGGGTCTGGGTGTCCATCACGACCTCCTCGAGTGATTGAGAGTTCAACCAATCCAACGCTGCGGCACTCGGCGCTATTCCGTCGCGGGCGGGGCGGCGGTGGCCGCTCGACCGGGGCCGGCCAGGACCTTCGGGCGTACGGCGAGGGCGCCGATCAACAGGGCGATCCCGAGCAGCGCGGTGGTGGAGGCGAGCAGGCTCTGCTCCCAGGTGTAGGACAACTCGACGTTGTTGCCGTTCGGCAGGGTCTTGAACCGGGCCACCGCAACCCAGGCGATGAACAGCCAGCCCAGCGCCGTGTACCAGGCCGGCCACTTCGGTCGCAGCCACACCAGCGCCATCGGGGCGATCCAGACGAAGTGGTGCGACCACGACACCGGGGAGGCCAGCAGCCCGGCCACGCCGGTGAGCACCAGGGCGGCCTCGGTGCTGATCCGCTCCATCCGGGCTGCGGCCCAGACGCCGACCAGGGCCACTGCCGCACAGGCCAGCAGGGCCGTCGCCTTGGCGACGCTGCCCACCCCGAACAGGCGCAGCCAGTCGGCCATCACCGACTGGTTCGTGTAGTAGACGATGCTGTTGCCGAGGCCGGTGTCCCCGGCTGCCAGCCGACTCCAGAAACCCCACGACTGGGACGGCAGGAAGATCGCGGCGACCAGGGTGGTGACCGCCATGGTGATCACGCACGTCGCCGCGGCCCGCCACCTGCGGGTCGCCAGCAGGTAGAGCAGGAAGATGCCCGGGGTCAGTTTCACCGCGGTGGCGACCCCGATCAGTACGCCTTCGGGCAGCAGTCGCCGGCCGAACACCCGCGGTCCCGGGGCCAGGTCGAGGTAGCACAGGGCCATCAAGAAGATGCCCACCTGCCCGAACGACAACGTCCCGTACACCGGCTCCATCAGCAGCACCATGGCCGTCCCGGCCAGGCTCAACTTCCATCCGGACAGGCCGAGCCGGTGCAGTACCGCCAGCAGAGCGAGCACCGACGCGATCGTCCAGCCGATCTGCACCACCGCGGCCGGTAGCGGTACCAGCGGGATCGCCAGCAGGGCGGCGAACGGCGGATAGAGGAAGGGCAGCGAGTCCGGCAAGCGGTAGAAGTCGCCGCCCTCGAGCGCGACCCGGCCAGCCAACCGGTACACGTCCAGGTCCACCATCACCGGCCGCCAAGGGACCACCCGGCCGCCGAACGTGGTGGCCCCGGCGTACAACCCGGCCAGGCAGGGGAGCAGGCACACGAGCACCCCCGCCAGCACGCGGCGTCCGAGCGATGGCGTCACGGCCGGTCCCCGCGGAAGGTACGGGCATCCCCGAGAAAGGTGCGGATCGTACGTCCCACGCTGGACTCCGCGTTGGTACCGATCACCCGCACGCCCGCGGACAGCAGGTCCCGGTGCGCGTTGCCCATCACGTGCGGATGGCCGGCCCAGGCCAACATCTCGGAGTCGTTGGGCATGTCCCCGAACGCGGCCACCTCGCTCCGGTCGATGCCCAGGGCAGCACAGCGCTCGGCCAGTCCCGACGCCTTGGTCACCCCGGCGGCGCTCACCTCGATCAGACCGACGTGACTGGCGGCGGAGTGCGTCACCGTCAGCCGGTCGCCGATCACCTCGGCAGCCCGGTGCGCGAGTGCGTCGGCGGACAGTTCGCCGTGCTGGACCAGCAACTTCACGAAGGGCTCCCTGGCCATCAGCGACTCGACCGGACCCCGGGTCACCCAGTTGCTGCCGACGGCGGCGTCGATCTCGTACGCCTCATCGACCCCGAAGCTGAGGCCGTGCTCGATCGCGAACCGGGTGCCGGGGATGTCGGCGCGGAGTTCGTCCAACACGACCCCGACGACATCGGCCGGCAGCGACTCCATGCCGACCACCCGCTGCTCGGCCAGGTCGTACAGCGCGGCACCGTTACTGGCCACCACCACCGGGTGCAGGGCCTCCACATCGGCCAGCACCTCCAGCCAGCGGGCCGGGCGGCCGGTCGCGGCCATCACGATGATGCCGTGCTCGGCGGCGGCCAGGATCGCCTCCCGGTTCTCCCGGCTCACGGTGCCGTCCGGCGACAGCAGGGTGCCGTCCAGGTCCGAGGCGATCAGGCGTACGGCCGGCTGGTCCGTCGTCGCGCGGGCACCCCCAGCGTCTTGGTGTGCGGGGCCTGGTGCGCGGGCCGTCACTACAACCTCGACCGTGGGGAGCTCCCACCCCCGGGAGATCCCGAGTCGGATGGGGTCGGCTGACCGGACTCACCCGGGGACGGCGACCCGGACATCGAGGGGGTCTGGCTCGGGGACTGCTCCGAGGGTGACCCGGACTGCGGGGACGGCGACCCGGACTGCGGGGACGGCGACCCGGACTGGGGCGACGGCGAGCCCGACTGGGGTGGCGGTGAGCCCGACTGGGGTGGCGGGGAGCCGGTCGGCGGCCGCGGGGGCGGCGGGCTCTGTGGTGGTGCGTTCTGGAAGATCAGGATCGCGATCAGGATGGCCAGTGCGGCCAGCAGCAGCATCAACAACCACGACACCAGGATGGTCTTCCACCCGGCCCGGTCGAAGCGGCCGGGCCACGGCAGCGGCCACAGCCTGGCCAAGCCGGGCTTGATCCGGTCCAGCCAGTAGTGCCGGTAGTCCGGTCCGGACGGGGAGCCTTGCGGCTCCACCCGACTCATCTCGACCTCGTCCAGGATCGCCCGAGCCAGTGCCGCCGCAGCCGGCGAACCGTCGTACGGGATCGCTGCCCAGGGGGCGAGGGGACGGTGGTCAGGGCCGACCGGGTCGTCCTCCTCGGAGCGGAACTTGCGTCCGAGCCTGCCCTCGCCCTGACCGTGCCCACCACGAGCGACGACGTCGTCGATGTGCATCTTGTTGATCACGCCGGAGAGCCGGTCCCGAGCCGCAGCGTCCTCCGAGGCGCCCTCGGAGAGCAGGATCAACAGCACCGGCTGATCGTCGTCGTGCGCGACGTAGGCGACGCCGGCCGGCGTGTTGCCCAGCCGCGAATCCAGCCAGAAGTCGCCGATCTTGGGCGGGTCCTCACCGAGGAGCGGGCTCACCGGGACGTACCCCTGCTGATCCGGGCCCTGGGGGTCCGGACCTCCCGGCTGGTCTGGCGTCGACATCGGTCCTCATCTCATCACACGGCGCCAACCGGCCCGCTGTACGGCCGGTTGCCAGCCCATTGTGCCTGCCCGGCGGGGCAGGGTGCGCCACTGCCCGCCCCAACGCGCCGGTGGCCACTCGGGCACGCTTCGGCGGGCAATCAGGTTGATCTGGAACAATGGGTGCTCGTTCCGGTTCGAAGGTCGCCTGAGTGGCGGGTATCCTCGGGACGAGCGATTCGTCCACGTGGTGTGGCGGAGCGTGCCCACCGCAAGCGATCAACAGGAGAAGTGCGTGAGCAGTCCGACGCCGCAGCACGAGGCGCAACAGCCACTGAACAACCAGGAGGCTGCCCGGCTCCTCGGTGAGGCGATCTCCCAAGTGCAACGGGTGATCGTCGGCCAGGAGCACATGGTCGAGCAGTTGATGGTCTCGCTGCTGGCCAAGGGCCATTGCTTGCTGGAGGGTGTGCCCGGCACCGCAAAGACGCTCGCGGTGCGCAGCTTCGCCACCGTGGTCGGCGGTGAGTTCTCCCGAGTCCAGTTCACCCCTGACCTGGTCCCCTCTGACATCGTCGGCACCCGCATCTACCGCGCCAGCCAGGAGTCGTTCGAGATCGAGCTCGGGCCCGTCTTCGTCAACTTCGTGCTGGCAGACGAGATCAACCGGGCCCCGGCCAAGGTGCAGTCGGCGATGCTGGAGCTGATGGCGGAGAAGCAGGTGTCCATCGCCGGCCAGACCTATCCCGCCCCGAAACCGTTCATCGTCATCGCCACCCAGAACCCGGTCGAGTCGGAGGGCGTCTACCCGCTGCCCGAGGCCCAGCGGGACCGGTTCCTGCTCAAGGTCGATGTGCCCTATCCCCGCGGCAACGAGGAGTTCGAGATCCTCCGTCGGATGAGCGTCGATCCGCCGGAGGCACACAAGATCCTCAACCCGGACCTGATCCGGCAGTTGCAGCGCAAGGCGTCTGAGGTGTTCGTGCACAACCTGGTCGCCGAGTACATCGTGCGGCTGGTACTGGCCACGCGGACCCCGGCCGAGTTCAACATGCCCGACCTCACCTCGGTGATCCAGATCGGCTGCTCGCCGCGTGCCACCCTCGGCCTGGTTGCGGCCTCCCGTGCGGTGGCGTTGATCAACGGGCGTGACTACGTGCTGCCGACCGATGTGCAGGCCGTGGCCCACGACGTGATGGCCCACCGCCTCGTACTCGGCTTCGACGCAGTCGCCGACAACATCGAGCCGGGCCAGGTGGTCGAGCGGGTCGTGGCCATGGTGCCGCCTCCCACCCCGGTCTGGAATGCCGGCCAGCGCCACGCCGGGCAGGACCAGCGTGCCCAGCAGCCGGACTTCAACTGACCCGCACCGCTCGATGACCGGAAGCAGGATCCAGGACTCGTGAGTTATCCGCCACCGAACTTCACTCCACCCACCGGGCCGAACCCGGGTGCGGCGGCGTCGTCGGTGGTTGGTACCCCCACGCGGCCGACCATCCCGCTGAACAAGCTCGCCCCCGAGGCAGCGCTGCGGCGACTGGAGTTGACCATCGTCCGCCGCCTGGAGGGTTTCCTGCAGGGTGACCACCTCGGTCTGCTGCCCGGGCCGGGCAGCGACACCAACGATGCCCGGGTGTACGTGCCGGGCGAGGACGACGTCCGCAAGATCGACTGGGCCGTCACGGCTCGGACCTCCGTGCCGCACGTCCGGGACACCATGGCCGACCGCGAACTCGAGGTCTGGGGGTTGCTGGACGTCACCCCGTCGATGAACTGGGGGACAGAGGGGGTCACCAAGCGTGACCTCGGTATCGCCGCCATCGCCACCATCGGCTTCCTCAGCCAGAAGATGGGTGACCGGTTCGGCGGCTACATCATGCGCCCGGACGCGATGAAGCGACTGCCGGCCCGCTCCGGTCGGTCCGCCCTGTACGCCCTGCTCCGCAAGATGCTGGAGGAGCCGATCGTCCCCGACCACGCACGCGGTGACCTCGACCTCGACCTGGGCATCGACGAATTGGCCCGGACCCACCGTCGCCGCGGACTGCGGGTCGTCGTCTCGGACTTCCTCACCCCCGGGGACCACGAACTCGATCCGAACGTCCCGCCACCGTGGGAGCGGCCGATGCGCCGCCTCGCGGTCCGTAACCAGGTGCTCGCGATCGAGGTCGTGGACCGACGTGAGATCGAGTTCCCCGACGTGGGGGACATGCTGATCCGTGATCCGGAGACCGACTTCGAGCGGTACGTGAACACCTCCGACGAGGGCGCCCGGAAGCGGATGGACGCGGCCAGTGCCGCCCAGCGGGAGCGGATCCGGATCGCCCTGCGCCGGGCTGGAGTCGGACACATCCAGCTCCGCACCGACCGGGACTGGGTGCAGGACATCGCCCGGTTCGTGCTGGCCTACCGCAAGGTGGCCAGCATGCTGCACGCGCCACCGCAGGGGGTCAGCCGATGACGCCCCACCTCACCCCGCTGCTGTTCGGCATCTCCTTCCTGGAGCCGAGCAAGTTGTGGGCGCTGCTGGCCATCCCGCTGCTCGTGGCCGCCTACATCTACGCCACCCGCCGCAAGAACCGTCGCGGGATGCGCTTCACCAACACCTCCGTCCTGGATGTGGTGGTGCCCAAGCAGTCCCAGTGGCGCCGGCACCTCGCGGTCGTCCTGTCCTTGCTCAGCCTGATCACCCTGGCGATGGCGTGGGCGGTGCCGAGCGCGGAGACCGAGGTCAAACGCAACCGTGCCACGATCGTCCTGGTGATCGACGTGTCCCTGTCCATGGAGGCCACCGATGTCGAGCCGAACCGGTTGGACGCGGCCAAGGAGGAGGCCAAGGCCTTCGTCGAGAGCGTCGACCCGAAGTTCAACATAGCCGTCGTCTCGATGGCCGGCACCATCGCGATCCCGTCCCCGCCGAGCACGGACCGGAATGCGACGATGGCGGCCATCGACGGCCTGCAATTGCAGGAGTCGACTGCCATCGGGGAAGGGATCGTCGGCGGGCTGCAGGCCCTGCAGCAAGCCCCGAAGGCTGACGACGGCTCGGTCGCACCGGGGGCGATCGTGCTGCTCAGCGACGGGGAGAGCACCGCCGGACGGGCGCCCGCCCAGGGATCGGCGGAGGCCAAGCGGGCCGAGGTGCCGGTGCACACGATCGGCTACGGCACCGAGAACGGCTACGTCGACCTGGACGGCAAGCGTGAGCCGGTCCCGGTCGACCACCAGACCCTGCAGGAGATCGCGGACGCGACCGGTGGGCAGTACTTCCAGGCCGCGAGTCCCGAGGAGTTGAAGGATGTCTACTCCGACATCCGTGACGAGACCGGTTACGAGAAGGTGAAGCAGCCGGTGACGGCCCAGTTCGCGGGCTACGGCCTGGCCTTCGCCGTCGTGGCCGCCCTCGGCGCGGTGTCGCTGGCTGCGAGGTGGCCGTGATGGCGATGATGGTCCCGATGATCCAGTTCCTGGAGCCGACCCGGCTCTGGTGGCTGCTGTTGATCCCGGCCGTGGTCGGGATCTACTTCGCGTTGATGGCGCGGGGTGGGCGCTCCAAGATGCGCAAGTCCTCGACCCTGGACATGGTGATCCCGAAGGAGCGGACCTGGGTCCGGCACGTGGCGGTCTGCCTCGCCGTCCTCAGTTTGGCCTCCCTGACCGTCGCCTTCGCGAAGCCGAAGGACACCGTGATGGAGGAGCGGCAGCGGGCGACCGTCGTGGTCGCCATCGACGTCTCGCTCTCGATGGGCGCCACCGACGTCGAGCCCAACCGCCTCGCCGCCGCCCAGGAGGCGGCCGCGAGTTTCGTCCAGAGCGTCCCGCCGAAGTTCAACGTCGCCCTGGTCGCCTACGCCGGTACGGCCACGACCCTGGTGCCGCCGACCACCGACCGCAGCCCGGTGACCGCCGCCATCGACAACCTCCAGTTGCAGTCCTCGACTGCGACCGGCGAGGGCATCTACACCGCACTGGCGGCCATCGCCCAGGCCCCGCCGAACCCCGACGACCCGGACGCGCCGGTGCCGGCCCGGATCGTGCTGCTCTCAGACGGCAAGCAGACCCTGGGACGCCCCTCCACCGACGCGGCCGAGGAGGCGAAGGCCCAGGAGGTGCCGATCTTCACGATCGCGTACGGCACGGAGAACGGCTACGTCGAGATCGACGGCCGCCGCGAGCGGGTCCCGGTGGACAAATACGAGCTGTCGGTGATCGCCAAGATCAGCGGCGGGAAGGCGTACGAGGCCGGATCGGCCGGGGACCTCAAGGAAGTGTTCGAGGACATCACGTCCGAAGTGGGAAAGGTTGAAGTGTTCGTCGAAGTGACTGAACGATATGCGGGATTGGGACTGCTCTTCGCGGTACTGGCTGCTGCGGGAGTGATCTCGATCGCGGCGAGGTGGCCCTGATGGTGGTCCGGGACAGCACCGGGCTGCCGCCCGCTTGGACCGCGACCGAGCCGGGTCTGGGCGACCTGGACGACATCACCCGTCTGATGCGCCGGCACGAGGAGGTGGCCCGCGGCTGGGCCTCCACCACCACCGACAAGGTGGTCTCGGAGGTGATCGGGCGCGGCGCACCGGTGCGTGAGCACCTCCTGGTGCGGGATGCCGACGGACAGGCTCGCGGCCTGGCCGAGGTGCACAATCGGGCCTCGGTGCGGATCATGGTGGCCGCCACCGTGTGCCCGGACCTGCCGATCGAGGTCGCCGACGGACTGGCCTCGCGGCTGTACGCCTGGATTGATCGGACGGCGCCCACGTATGCCAAGCCCGGCAACGGGACGCACCTCGACAGTGGTGCCTTCGTCGACGACCCGCGGCAACAGCGCTGGCTGGATGCCGCCGGGTACCACAAGGTGCGGACCTGGTGGCAGATGAAGCGACCGGTGACCCCCGCCGAGGGTGAGCCCGGTGGCCTGCCCGAGCCGCGCGAAGGAGTGACCGTACGGCAGGTGCAGCGTGCGGACGGGATGCCGGACGAGGCGGACCTGCATCGGGTGCACGAGGCCTTGGAGGAGGCCTTCGAGGACCACTTCAACTCCTACTACGAGGAGTTCGACGACTTCCTGAACCGGCTGCGCACCGATCCGGGGCACCGCTGGGACCACTGGTGGTTGGCCGAGTTGACCGACCAGGGGCCCGAACCCGTTCCGGCTGGAACGCTGATCGGGTCGGTGAGCGTGGACGAGGTCGGGGACCCGGAGGGCAGTTATGTCGAGTACCTCGGCGTCCGGCGGCTGGCCCGCGGCCGGGGCGTCGGCAAGGCTCTGCTGGCCGCGCTGATCGCCGACACGGCCGCACGCGGACGCGCGGAGGTCGGTCTCGAGGTGGATGCCGATTCGCCCACCAAGGCGGACCGGTTGTACCTCGCCATGGGCTTCCGGTCCAGCTATGAGACCCAGTCCTGGCACAAGGACCTGACGGCCTGATCTCGGTTCCTGCGAGCCGTCTAGAGTGGCGGCGTGGTCACCGACATCGCCAGTAACGTCGCCGCGGTCCACGATCGGATCGCGGCCGCCTGCCAACGCGCGGACCGGTCCCCGGACGAGGTCCGGCTGCTTCCGGTGAGCAAGACGATGGGGGTGGACCGGATCCGGGCCGCGTACGCCGCGGGGGAGCGTACCTTCGCCGAGAACAAGGTGCAGGAGGCCACCGACAAGGCTGCGGAACTGGACGACTTGGACGCTCGCTGGGCGGTGATCGGGCACCTGCAGACGAACAAGGCGAAGTACGTCGCCCGGTTCGCGCACGAGTTCCACGCCCTGGACAGTGTGAAGGTGGCCGAGGCCCTGGACCGTCGGCTGCAACTCGAGGGCCGGAGCCTCGACGTCTTCGTGCAGGTCAACTCCTCCGGCGAGGACAGCAAGTTCGGCCTGCCCCCGGGGGAGGTTGCCGCCTTCGCCCGGACCCTGGCGCACTACGAAGCCCTGCGGGTGCAGGGGTTGATGACGCTCGCGATCTTCTCCGCGGATGCGGAACGGGTCGCTGTCTGCTTCGAGCGGATGGCCTCCCTGCGTGATCAACTCCGCGCCGACGACCGGGTCGTCGGCAACTACGCTGAGTTGTCCATGGGGATGTCCGGTGACTTCGAACTCGCCATCGCCCATGGCGCCACCGTGGTCCGCGTCGGCCAGGCCATCTTCGGTGCCCGGCCCAAACCGTGATCAGAGGTTCTCGATGCTGATCGGGGTGAGGTCGTCGGCCGGGGTGAACCCGAAGACCTGTCCGTAGAAGGACAGCTGGGCCTCCGTGGCGGCGATGATGGTGCCTGCCTCCCGGAAACCGTGGCCCTCGCCCTCGAAGAGCAGGTAGCCGAGTGGGAGTTCCTTGCTCCGGATGGCCGCGCTCATCGTCTCCGCCTGTCCCGGCGGCACCACCCGGTCCTCGGTTCCCTGCATGATCAACATCGGGCACGAGAGCTGGTCGACGTGGTTGATCGGGGAGCGTTCCTCGTACACCTGTCGGGTTTCCGGGAGCGGGCCGACGAGCCCGTCGAGGTAGCGGGACTCGAACTTGTGGGTCTCGGTCACCAGTGCCATCAGATCGCCGATGCCGTACTTGCTGACGCCGACGTCGAACACATCGGTGGTGGTGAGTGCCTGCAGGGTGGTGTATCCGCCGGCGCTGCTGCCGGAGATGGCCAGCTGGTCGGGGTCGACCAGCCCGCGGTCGGCCATCGCCTGGGCGCCGGTTGCACAATCGGCCACGTCCGTGACACCCCAGTTGCCGCGGAGTCGGTTCCGGTACTCCCGGCCGCGGCCGGAGCTGCCGCCGTAGTTCACGTCGAGGACGGCGAAGCCGCGCGAGGTCCAGTACTGCACCGACATCCGCAGGGCGGCGTCGGCGTGGGCGGTCGGTCCGCCGTGGGATTGGGTGATCAACGGCGGCAGCGCCCCCTCCGTGGCCTCGTGCTCCGGGTTCGTGGGTGGGTAGAACCAGCCATAGACGGTGCCCTGGTCACTCTCCCAGTGGAGTTCGCGGGGTTCGGAGATGAGGCCCGGGGGGAAGTCGTGGTCGGCGGCGGCGCGGACCTGGCTGACGTGCCCGGTGACCGGGTCGAGCAGGAACAGGCCGGGCCACCGCTCGGTGAAGCCGAGCAGCACCAGGGCGTCGCCGTCGGGTCCGACTGCCACGGCGTCCACGGTGGCGGACTGGGTCGGCACCGGGGTGAGTTGGCCGGTGGACACCTGCAGGACACCGAGTTGGACGAGCCCCTCGTGCGGCCAGCGGCACAACACCCGGTCGGGGTCCAGCACGGCGTACGGCTGTTGGCCCAACATCCACTGCGGGTCGCAGAAGTCGCTCTCCCTGGCGCACAACGCCGTACTGGTCTCGGGGGAGTCGGCGCGCCACAGGTGCAGGTTCCACCAGTTGCTGCGGTCGGTGGCGAACAGCAGTCGTCCGGGGGAGAGCCAGCGCGGCTGGACGGCTGACTCGCCCGGGCCGCCGGCCACCTGGACCGGTTCGCCCAGTTGCCAGGTCTGCGGATCCAGGTCGGCGACCAGGACCCGGGCGGACTCCCACGGCATGTTCGGGTGGTCCCACTCGACCCACGCCAGCCGGAGTCGGCCCGTGTCGGGATCCCGGTCCAACTCGGGTGTGCTGACGAAGTCGACCCCGTCGCGCAGCGGCGTACCCGCTTCCGGGCCGGCGCCCGACAGCGACAGGGCGACCAGGGTGTTGTGGGGTTCGGACAGGTCCGGGTGGTGCTCCTCACGGACCGCGAGGAGCAGGTCCAGGTCGGCATGCAGCCGGAGGTCCCCGTACCGGAATCTGGCCCGGCCCGCGGTCGGTGCGGGCGTGAGGGGAGTGGTGCGACCGTCCGGGTCGCGGCGGTGCAACCGGTGCCGGTTGCGATGGTCGGTGAACACGACCACGCCCCGGTCGACGGCGTACGCGCCTCCGCCGTACTCGTGCACCGCACTGCGGACATCGGCGTCCACGGGGGTGATCTGCTCCGGTTCCGCGCCCGGCCCGCGGCGCCACAGGCTCGTCCGGCCGGCATCGGCCGGGGCATGTTGCAACCAGTAGAGGGTGGCTCCATCGACGGTGGGTTCGGCCAGCCCGACGGTCTGCGCGGTCATCAGTTCGACAGTGATCTCGGACTGCCAGGTGCCGTGGGGAGTGGTTCTCATGCTGCACCACCCTAGGCGTTGTTGCCCTTGTGACGTATGGTGCAGAATGTAACGTGTTCGTCCCATTTGGTGTTGAGGATGTCGGGGAAGGCAGCACTCAACCGCCTTGGGAGGAACAGATGAGCACGACCCGTGGAGTCCTGTACGTCCACTCTGCACCGTCCGCGCTGTGCCCGCACGTCGAGTGGGCCGTCGGCGGTGTATTCGGCCTGCCTGCCTCCCTCGACTGGATCCCACAGCCGGTCGAGCGGGCCTCCTACCGCACCGAGTACTCCTGGTCCGGCCCCGCCGGTACAGCCGCCAAGTTGGCCAGCGCGCTGAAGGGGTGGCGGCGACTCCGCTTCGAGGTGACCGAGGAGGCCACCCGGGCTACCGAGTCGGAGCGCTATTCGTATACTCCCGACCTCGGGGTCTTCCATGCCATCACCGGCATCCACGGCGACATCATGATCCCGGAGGACCGGATCAAGCAGGCCGTGGTGAACGAGGCCCTCGGCACCAAGGACCTGGTCTCCTCCCTGGACGAACTGCTGGGCCGGCCGTGGGACGACGAACTCGAACCGTTCCGCTACGCCGGCGACGGCGCCCCCGTCCGCTGGCTGCACGAGGTCGTCTGAACCGCCTCGGTCAGGGGTGCAGCTTGTCGGCGAAGAACCCGAGCACCCGGTCGACGCCCTCCTGTTGGCGGTGGGCCGTGACGGTGCTGTGCCCCTTGCCCTCGAACTCGACGCGCAGGAAGGCATCACCGAGTTCTCGGGTCAGGGTGTCGAATCGGGTCCCGGTGACCCCGTCCGAGGCGTACCGCAGTCCGAGCACCTCGCATCCGCGGCTGGTCCGGTCCCGGACCACGGCGAGGTCAGCGGGGGAGAGGTTGACGTCGGCGGCGCGGGCCCGACCCACCGGAAACGGGACCGACGGCTGGCACAGGACCGGCGCCGCGACCGAGTCATCGACCATCATCGCCAGGGCGAATCCGCCGGTGAGGCACATCCCGAGGGCTCCCACGCCGGGGCCGCCGAGTTCGGCATGCAGTTCTCGCGCCAGGCTGCGCAGCCAGCCCGCCACCGGCGAGGTCGTTCGGGTGGCCAACTTGGTGAACTCCCGCCGGATGCACACATTCGCTGACACCCGCACCGTCCCCGGCAGTGTTGCGGGTGCCTCGGGACGACCGAACAGGTTCGGCATCACCACGGTGTGGCCGGCCCCGACCACCTCCTCGCCGAAGGTGATCACCTCCGGGATCAGGCCCGGCATCTCGTGGATCACGATCACCCCCGGACCGGTGCCCTTGCGGTACGTCGGGAAGGTCAGCAGTCGACCGTCCAGGTCTTCGGCGGTGTGCTCTCCCAGCGTCCAGGTCGCGAGTCCACTCATGGGACGACCCTAGTGCTCCTTGTCGTCGGACTCCTTCTCGTCCTGCGCCTTCTTCTTCTTCTGCTCCGCTGACTTCTTGTCGTCTGCCGCCTTGTCGTCCACCAACTCCATCAATTTCTGCACAGGCGGTTGGACGACCGGTTTGGTCACCTTGCGTACGGGCCGGGAGGCGAGCAGCAGGCTCAGGGCAACGGCCGCCGCGGCCACCAGGGAGACATCGAAGGCGGAGTCCGGCCAGTTGATCAACTCGAAGCTGCGGAGCACGTGCAACACGATCGCGTGCAGCATGTAGACGTACATCGAGAACCGGCCGAGGTGGGTCCACCAGGTCTTCTGCAGCGGGACGATCGCCAGCACCGCGCAGGTGCCGACCACGCCCGTGGTGAGAGTGGCCAAGCGGTAGAGGATGCTCTGCCCGGTGACTCCGGTCAGTTCGTGGAACGAGGCGTTGTAGAAGAATGTGTCGTTCGGGATCGCCCCCTGGATACCCCAGGCCAGGGCCCCCAGGATGACGAAGGTGATCAAGCCGCTTCCCCGGGCGAAGTGCTTCTTCACGAGTTCCAGGTGTCGAGGCCTGATCGACAGACCGAGGACGAAGAAGGGCAACAGGGTCAGCGTCCGGTTCACTGCCAGGATCGACGGGAGTTCGGGCAGGAAACCCACTCCGAGACTCACCGCCACGGCGATCGGCAACCGGTGCGGGAGCTTCATCAGCAGCGGGGCCAGCGCACGCCACCACGCGGTCGCCAGCAGGAACCACAGGGTCCACTCGGGATCCAGCAGTCTCAGCGTGAACGGGTCCCCGGCCAACACGGTGCTGCACAGTCGGTGCAGGGTCTGGAAGATCACGTACGGCACCAGCAGGGTGGTGACGATCTTGAGGTAACCCCGAGGAGTCGCCTTGAAGCCGCGGGTCAGGTAGCCGGTGATCAGTACGAAGGCCGGCATGTGGAAGCTGTAGATCAACAGGTAGAGGGCGTTGCCGGCCATCGTGTCGTGGGCTTGTTCGATGGCGTGCCCGATCACGACGAGGACGATCAACAGGCCTTTGGCATTGTCCAGGTACGCGTCTCGCTCCGGGCGGACCTTCTGGTGGTGTCCGCCCGCTCGGTGGGGGCCGGGCTCGTGGTCCGGCCGCGGAGGGCGAGTCTCAGTCATGGATAACAGAATCATAACGGATCTGAGTCGGTTCCCACGAACGCAAAGAATCCGACGCGCCGCGGGGGCCTTCGCCCCCCGGGTGTCACTCCCGGCGGACGAACTCGGTGAACGAGACGCCGGAATCGAAGTCGGTGTTGGCGACCCGGTCGAAGCGAGTGACAGCGTACGGGGACGGCGCGAAGAGCGGGACCCCGGAGCCGAACAGCAGCGGCTGGCGCTTCAGGATCAGCCGGTCGATCTCGCCGACCAGCTGCGCGGCCAGGTGCGCGCCACCGGACAGCCAGATGTCACCACCGGGCTGCGCCTTCAGCCCGCGGACCAACTCGACCGGGTCCGCGTCGGTGAAGGTCAGGTTCTCCGCGTCCTCGTACGGGCGGGAGGTGAAGACGTACTGGGTCAGGTGTCGGAACGGGTTGGGATTGTCCGGCAGGCCGACCGCGTACGTGTTCGCGCCCATCAGGACGGTGTCGAATCGCGTCGCGGACTGCTCGATGCCCAACTGGGCGGCGATGTCGGTCGGGATGGCGTCGGCGTACTTCTCGATGCCGACGGCCATGTGGTCGCCCTCCACCAGGAAGTCGTCGAACTGGTCGTCCGGACCGGCGATGTAGCCGTCCAGGGTTACGGCCACGTAGTACACGAGTTCACGCATCAAGTGCTCCAATCACTTCATCTGTAGTGGTGCACAAACTACAACAGATGTCGTGGTTGGGTCTAAGGTGTTTCCATGGCGCGCAACGACGAACGCAGACGACGACTCGCAGACGCAGGACTCTCGGTGCTGGCCGCCGAGGGGGCAAGGGGTCTGACTCACCGCGCGATCGACCGCTGCGCAGGTGTCCCGCTCGGGACCGCCTCGAACTACTTCCGCAGCCGTGGCGTGTTGATCGCCGGTCTGGTGGAGCGGATCGCGGAGCGGCTGACTCCCTCGGCGGAATTCTTGGCCGAGCGAGCCGGGGCCGAGCCGAGTCGGGCACTGTTCGCCGAGTACCTGCGCGACATCGTGCGCCGCCTGCTCGGACAGCAGGAGGTGCTGCTCGCCCTGTTCGAACTCCGGCTCGAGAGTGTCCGTCGCCCCGAGGTGGCCGACCAGCTCGTCGTCTGGCGGCGCACCGCCTTCGAGGGGGATGTGGCCTTCAATGCCGGGGCCGGGTTCCCGGGGGGAGCGCGCGAGATCGCCTTGTTCCACTATGCGATGGACGGTCTGCTGCTCGACCGACTCACCGGTCCATTGCAGCCCGAGGCGGACACCGACGCCGTCATCGACGACCTCGTCGCCGGCCTGTTGCCGCCCGCTGGTTGATCAGTCTGCGTCAGTCGCCCGGGGTGTCTGCACCACGACGCCGGCGTACGCGAAGCCGCCGCCGAAGCCGAAGAGCAGGGCCGGCTGATCGGCTGGTAACTCGCCCGCATGCCACATCTTGGAGAAGGCCAACGGGATCGAGGCCGCCGAGGTGTTGCCGGACTCGGTGATGTCGGTCGCGACGATCGCGTCGGCCAGGCCGAGCTGGCGGGCCAGCGGTTCGATGATCCGCAGGTTGGCCTGGTGTGACACCAGGACGGCGATGTCGGACAGTTCGTGGCCGGCATTGCGCACGGTCTCGGCGGCGTGCGCCGCGGCCTGGCTGATCGCCCACTTGAACACCGACTTGCCGTCCTGGGCGAACCGCGACTCCGGGGCCTCGATCCGGACCGCAGGGGCGAGCTCGGGCACCGATCCCCAGGTGACACGGGAGATCCCGGCCTCGTCGCTGGCGCGCAGCACGAAGGCCCCGGCGCCGTCCGCAACCAGGATGCAGGTGGAGCGATCGGTGAAGTCGGTGAAATGGGACAACTTCTCGGCGCCGATCACCAGTGCCGTGGTGGCGGATCCGGCCTTGATCGACTGGTCGGCGAGCGCCAGTGCATGGGCGAATCCGGAACAGGCCACGTTCACGTCGATGACGGCCGGTGCCACGCAGCCGAGGGCCACCGAGACCCGGCCAGCGGTGTTGGGGGTGCGGTCCACGGCCGTGCAGGTCGCGACGATGATCAGGTCCACCTCGGCCCCGGTGATCTGGGCGTCCTCGATCGCCATCTGCGCCGCGGGGATGGCGAGCTCGGTGACCGACTGGTCGTCGGCGGCGAGCCGTCGGGTGACGACCCCGGTCCGTTGCTGGATCCACTCGTCCGAGGTGTCCACCATTTCGGTGATCTCGTGGTTGGTGACCACCCGGGCGGGCTGGTAGTGGCCGACGCCGATGATGCGCGAGCCGGCCACGGAAGTGCTCGTCGTCATGCGTCGACTCTAGCGCAGCAGTCAGTTATAGCGTACGGGCGTTCGCTAACTGGGCGAGTCCCTAGAATGGCGTGTGTGAGCCCCCGTCGATCCGTCGCCCAGGCCGTGCAGTCCCGGCACGCCGTCCTGCGGGCCGGCGTCCGGCTGGCGTCGGTGGACGGGCTCGAGGCCGTCAGCCTGGCCCAACTGGCCGACGAGGTGGCGATGAGCAAGTCCGGGGTGGCCGGTCAGTTCGGCGGCAAGGAGCAACTGCAGCTCGCCGTGCTCGACGAGGCCGCCCGGATGTTCCGTCGCGATGTCATCCTGCCCGGGGAACGGGCCCGCCCGGGCATCGAGCGCCTGCTCTGCCTGGCCGAACGCTGGATCGACTACCTGGTGCGCGACGACTTCGGGGGCGGTTGCTTCTTCATCAACGCGACCGCTGAGTACGACAGCAGGCACGGCCGGATCCGCGATGCGCTCCTCGGGCAGCACCAGGAGTGGCGTGATCATCTCGGCGACCAGGTCCGGACCGCGGCCGCCGCGGGCGACCTCGACGCCGACCCGGAGCAGTTGATCTTCGAGTGGATGGGGCTGATGCTGGTGCTGAACCAGGCCCTGTTGCTCGACCACGGGGGCCGGTCGGTGCAGCACGCCCGGCAGGGCGTACGCCGCCTGCTCGGGAGGGCCTGACGCGGAGTGCCGGAGGCGCGCTCAGCGCGTGGGCGGCTCGGGTGGATTCTCCTTGGTCGAGGCCTCGGTCTGGAAGCGGGCCATCTGGCGTTGCGCCGTGGTCCGGTCCACCTCGTACCAGAGCTCAGGCATCTCGGGCAGCGTGTGGCGTCGGTCACTGCGCTCGATGCTATCCGCAGCCAATTTCTGCACTTGCTCGTCCTGGGCAGCCTGTTCCTCGGGGGTCAGCTCGGCCTGCTCGGCCTCCATCTTCTCCATCCCCTGGCTGACCAGTCGGCCGAACCCGGGATCCATCACCAGGTCACGCAGGCCGATCTTCCCGGCCGCGGCCCCGCGCAATTTCTCGGCCAAGTCCTCATCGGTGACGGAGTCGGCCATCTTCTCGAAACCCTGCTTGAGTTGTGCAGCCATCCTGGTGTCCCCGTGGGTGGCCTGGCTCAGGGAGTGCTCCGCCTCCAGGTCCTCGGGGACTTCGGGCTCAGTGGGGTTGCTCATCAGGCCTCCTGCGGCATGTCGACGAACTCGATCGGTTGCGCGGCGCTGGCGTAGCCCGCGACCACGCCGCTGAAAGCATAGACACCCACCCCCATCCAGGCGATCACCCCGACCATCGCGATCCAGTCCGCCAGCGCGACCTCGAGGGCCGCGAGGACGACAGCCGCCGAGACACCACCGGCCCAGACGACGGCTGCGGCAGCCGCGGCGACCAGCAACGCATCGGTGAAGATGGCGATCAGGGTCCCCAGCGACAAGCCGCCCAGGTGCATGCCGGTGGCCAACTGTCCGTACCGATCGCCCAGCGCGGACAGGGCCGGCTCCTGCTCGGTGAATGCATCGGACAGGGAGGCGAAGTAGTTCTCGGCGCTCGCGGCCGCATCCCCGTCCCACCCACGGAAGAGTGCGCCGGAGTCGGCGGTGATCAACTGGCCGTCCTTGGTGTAGAAGGCCCCGATCTTGGTGAAGGCGTTGGCGGCCTTGCCGAAGGCGTTCCAGTCGCCGGCGACCTGTTGGGTGACCCAATCGATGGGCGTGGTGGGGCAACCGAAGGCACTCATCACCGCGCCGATCATCTTGTTCAGCCAGTACGACGGGCTGATCAACAGGGTGCCCATGGCGATGCAGTGCTGGGCGAGTTCCGGGATCGCATGCTCGTTCACCGGCGCGGTCAGTTCGCTCGAGGCGAGGTCAGTGCCCATGGCCGTCCCGCTGCCGCCCTCGTCGAGGCCGGGGTCGCCAGTGGCCCCCGAACCGAGCGCGTCATAGATGTCGCCCACCTCGACGACGTTGTCTTCATTCGTCTGGTCGTAGCGTTCCTGGGTGGTGGTGAGGTTGCTGCTCACGCCGGCCAGCAGCGTCTTCGCATGGTCCAGGTTGTCGCCCACCTTGGTGACGAAGGTCTCGTGCGACGTGATCGCGAGGGCGAAGAGTCGGCCGTCCCACGCCCCGATCGACCCGGGTCCGTTGTTCAGGTAAGTCGTCGCTTCCCCGGTGTCGGTCGACAGGTCAGCGAACCGGTTGGCGGCGTTGGTGAGGATGCCGTCCTGGAGTCGGAAGTTGCTCATGATGTCCTTTGTGCGAGATCTTCGTCCGACATGGATTCCGTGCCTTCGTGCCATGCCGTGGCCACCGGTAGAGTCAGGCCCGGGGCAAGTCTACCGAGAGGATGAACAGGACCGTGGGTCTGGGGATGCGAATCGGGGCGATCGTGGTGGTCGTCATCGCCGCCGTGTTGGTGGCCAACGCGGTCGTGTTCCGGATGTGGCAGTTCGCTGCCGCCGGCGGATGCTTCCTCGGGGTTGCCGTCGTGATCGAACTGCTGCGCCGACACTGGGCCGAGACCGACTACGTGCACCGGCTCACGGGGACCACCGTCCTGTACGGAATCCTCGGAGTCGCCCTCATCGTCGGTGCGGCGCTGATCATGAACACCACCAAGGGGCATTGACGTTCAGGTGGCGTCCCAGAGCCTGCGGTAGAAGGACATCCGCTCCGGGTCGGGGTCGATCCCGTACGCCTCCAGCAGGTCTCGCTCGTGGTCGCCCGGGTAGTTCCAGCCGAGGCTGTACGTGGCCACCGCGAGGTCGGCCCAGCGGTCGCCGACGCCCAGCTCCCCGAGGTCGACGTGACCGACGCAGGTCCCGTCCGTGGCGAGCAGGGTGTTCGGTGCACATGCGTCTCCATGACACACCACCAGTCGGTCCTCGGGTGGGGCCTCGTCGACGAGCACCAGATCCGACTCCTGCTTGATCATCGGGAGGCGCTCGGTCAGGTCCCACGCCCAGGGACAGTCACGGACCGGGAGGGTGTCGTGCAGGTGCCGCAACCCGCTGCCGATCGCCCGCGCGGCGGTGACCGGATCGGCCACCCAGCGTGGCGATACCGCGCTGTCGCCGGCGATGCCCCGGGTGTGCAACCACGCGGCCCCGGTGGCCGAGTGGCCCACCGACAGGACCCGGGGGACCGCGACCCACGTGCCGCTCCAGGCCAACTTCTCCGCCTCCAGCCCGAGGTCGATCTCCGGGTGCGACGGTGCCCACTTCAGGTACTCGTCACCGCCCGCGTCGCTGATCCGGAACGTGAGCCCGCCCAGCTGGTTCTGCCACACGGTGCGGGTCGGTCGTCCCCGGACGAGGTCGAGCACCTCGTCCGGGACGGCGTACTCCTGCTGCGGAATGGTCACCGGGACACCGTATGCGTGGGCGCGGGGGACCACAGGTCATTTCGCGCTCCGAGCCGGCCGGGGCACGGCATGGCCAGGTCAGCTCTCGGTCTGGTACCGGTTGGTCAGGGCGACTGCCACGTTGTGGCCGCCGAACCCGAACGAGTTGTTGATGCCGACCAGGTCGCCGTCCGGCAGCGTACGGCGCTCGGTCGCGATGTCGATGCCGAGATCGGGCTCGGGGTGGTCGAGGTTGATCGTGGGCGGCACCACCCGGTGGTGCAGGGCGAGCAGGGTGGCCATCGACTCCAGCGCACCGGCGCCACCGAGCAGGTGACCGGTCATCGACTTGGTCGCGGTGATCACCGCCGAGGTGTTCTCGCCCAGAGCCTGCCGGATGGAGCTCGCCTCGGTCACATCGCCCTGCGGGGTGGACGTGGCGTGCGCGTTCACGTGGTTCACCGCGGCCGGGTCGAGGTCGCCCTCGCGCAGCGCCTTGACCATGGCGTTCGCCTGGCTGACCCCGCTCGGATCGGGCTGGACGATGTCGTGGGCGTCCGCGGTGATGCCGGCCCCGGCCAACTCGCCGTAGATCGTGGCCCCGCGGGCCTGCGCGTGCTCCAGGGTCTCGATCACGAAGACGGCCGAGCCTTCGCCGAGGACGAATCCGTCCCGGTCCACGTCCCACGGACGGGAGGCACGCTCGGGCTCGTCGTTGCGCCTGCTCATCGCCTGCATGGCGCCGAAGGCGGCCAGCGGCAACGGGTGAACGACGCCCTCGGTGCCGCCGACCACGGCCACGTCGGCGCGGCCGAGGCGGAGCATGTCGAGCCCGAGGGAGATCGACTCGTTGCTGGAGGCGCAGGCGGAGACGGGAGTGTGCACTCCGGCCTTGGCCCCGAGGCGCAGGCCGACGTTGGCGGCCGGGGCGTTGGCCATCAGCATCGGGATGGCGAGTGGGCTGACCCGGCGGGGGCCCTTCTCCTTCAGGTTGTCCCAGTTCGACAACAGCGTCTGCATGCCGCCGATGCCGGAGGCGATGACCACGCCGAGCCGTTCCCGGTCGACCGGGTTCTCCTCCTTGAGGCCGAAGCCTGCGTCGGACCAGGCGGCCATCGCGGCCACCACGGCCAGTTGGGCGGATCGATCCAGTCGGCGGGCCTCGACCCGCTCCAACACCTCGGCCGGATCCACCGCGGCCAAGGCGGCGATCTTCACGGGCAGTTCCTCGGACCACTCGGCTTCGAGGCGGCTGACGCCCGAGCGTCCGGCGAGCATGGCCTCCCACGTGCTGGCCGCGTCACCGCCCAGTGGGGTGGTGGCGCCGATTCCGGTGATGACGACGGTCGTCTTGGTCATGGTGTGTTGATCTCCCGGGGTGTGGGGGCTGGCAAGCGTGACTGGTGCGAGTGCGTGGGGTCACCGTAGCGGTGTGCGGTGACCCCACGGTCGGGATCAGACATTCATGATCAGGCGATCATGATCAGGAGGCAGCGCGCTCGATGTAGGCGACGGCGTCGCCGACGGTCTTGAGGTTCTTCGCCTCTTCGTCGGGGATGCTGACGCCGAACTTCTCCTCGGCGGCGTAGATGATCTCGACCATCGACAGCGAGTCGACGTCGAGGTCGTCGGTGAACGACTTGTCCAGCTGGACGTCGCCGGCCGGGACGCCGGCGACCTCGTTGACGATGTCGGCCAGGTCGGCGCGGATCTCTTCGGTGGTGGCCATGGGGGCTCCTTCGGGTGGTGGTGCTGATGGGTTGGAAGATCGTGCGGGGTGCTGCTGGGCAGCGATTCCGGCCAGCGAGGGACGGAGAACTAGGGGATGGTGATCACCTGTCCGGCGTACACCAGGCCGGCGCCGAAGCCGATGATCAGTGCGGTCTGGCCACTGTGTACCTGGCCGGACTCCTGCAGGGCCTCGATCGCCAGCGGGATCGAGGCAGCGGAGGTGTTGCCCTGGGTGACGATGTCGCGGGCGACGACGACCCGCTCGGGCAGCTTGAGCGCGCGGAACATGGCGTCGGTGATGCGGTTGTTCGCCTGGTGCGGGACGAAAACGTCCAGGTCCTCGGG
>JBQDIN010000018.1:52968-56832 GCA_052094425.1 Propionibacteriaceae bacterium | reverse complement strand
GTGCTGGAGCAGGTGTCCGGTCGGCGGGCGGCCGCGATGGAGGCCGAGTGGGGTGCCCTGGAGGTCCGCTATGCCGGTGACTCCCGGGAGGGCGGCGAGTTGGTCGACCCGCGCCACCCGGCCCGTGCGCGGGTCTGGATCCGGTCGGCGGATCGGCTGTCGGACGAGCTGCTGCTGCACCAGACCGTGCTGGCCTATGCCTCGGACCTGACGCTGCTCGGCGCGAGCGTGGTGCCGCACGATGCCTTCATCGGGTCCCCGAAGCTGCAGGCCGCCTCGGTGGACCACGCGATGTGGTTCCACCGGCCGCTGCGCGCCGACGAGTGGCTGCTCTATGACCAGATCTCGCCCTCGGCCACGGCCGGCCTCGGGCTCTCCACCGGGCGGCTCTTCCAGGACGGCCGGCTCGTCACCAGCGTGGCCCAGGAGGGCCTGATCCGCGACATCTCGGACCGCTGACGCCCCCGTCTGACACCTCGGGCCACCAACCACCATACGGGCAACACGAAGCGGCCGCCCTCGGATGAGGACGACCGCTGCGTGAACTCCGATCGGGCAGAACCCCGACCAGTCAGTGGTGGGGCTGGCTCAGGCGGCGAGTTCGGCGCGCCCCCGGAGCTTCGCGATGGCGTGCCGCTCGATCTGGCGGACCCGCTCGGCGGTGATGCCCCAGTGTGCGCCGATGTCGGCGAGCTTCGCCTGTCGGCCGTCGACCAGCCCGTAGCGGCGGCGGACCACGTCGGCGGAGCGATCGTCGAGTTGGCTGAGCATCCCCTCGAGTCGGGCGTGCTCCTCGGCGTCCAGGAACACCTCGTCCGGTCCGGGCATCGGTTCCCGGGCGATCAGGTCACCCAAGGCGGTGTCGCCGCTCTCGTCGACGGGGGCGTCGAGGCTGACGTGGTCACGGCCGTAGCGGATCAGGTCGATCACCCGGTTGGTCTCGAGCCCCATCTCCTCGGCGATCTCGGTGACGTCGGGTTCCCGGCCGAGGCGACGCTCCAAGGTGCGACGGACGGCGCCGACCTGGTTCACCTGCTCCGCGACGTGCACGGGGAGCCGCACGATCCGGCCCTGCTGGGCGATCCCACGGCTGATCGACTGGCGGACCCACCAGGTGCCGTAGGTGGAGAACTTGAAGCCCTTCGTGTAGTCGAACTTCTCGACCGCGCGGATCAGGCCCGTGTTGCCCTCCTGGACCAGGTCCAGCAAGGGCATCTGCGCCCGGCCGTACTTGCGGGCGACGGAGACGACCAGCCGGAGGTTGGCCGTCACGAAGCGCTTCTGCGCCTTGTGGCCCTCCTCGATCAACCAGTCGAGCTCGTCCGCCGTCGGCCGCTTCGCGCGCTTGCCGCGCTCGGTCGCAGTGACTTCACCCGAACGGATCTTCTCGGCGTACAGGCCGAGTTCGATCGCCTTGGCCAGTTCGACCTCTTCCGCGGCCGTCAACAGCGGAGTCTTCGCGATGCCCTCGAGATACAGGCCCACCGCGTCCTTGCCGTCGATGCCTTCGGAAGCGCGGTTGCGCGTTTGCGTGGCTACCACTGGGAGCCCCTTTCGTTGCCGTCACCCATACAACGCCCCAGCGCGCCGAAAGGATTCCCCGGAACCCCTGAAGAAACCCTGAGACCTGCCCTGAGTCCCCTGAGTTCCGCCTCAGCCGGGCCTCTCGCGCGCAGTTTCAGGCCAGTTGGTCGATCAGCCAGGCGAACTCGAAGGCGATGTCGCGCCAGACCCGGTAGCGACCGCTCACCCCGCCGTGGCCGGCGACCATCTCGGTCTTCAGCAGGATCGGACGCTCCCGGCCCGCGGTGGTGTTCTCCCGCAGGGCCGCGACCCACTTGGCCGGCTCCACGTACGACACGCGGGTGTCGTTCAGGCTGGTGGTGGCCAGGATCGCGGGGTGGGCAGCCGCGGTCACGTTCTCGTACGGGGAGTACGACTTCATGTAGTGGTACACCTCCGCCTCCGCCAGCGGGTTGCCCCACTCCTCCCACTCCACCACCGTCAACGGCAGCTCGGGCTTGAGGATGGTGGTGAGCGAGTCGACGAAGGGGACCAGGGCGAGGACGGCCCGGAAGGTCTGCGGGGCGAGATTGGCCACCGCACCCACCAGCAGGCCGCCGGCCGATCCGCCCATCGCCGCCAGTCGCTCCGGCCGGGTGTAGTCGGCGGCGATCAGGTGCTCGGCGCAGGCCACGAAGTCGGTGAAGGTGTTCTTCTTGGCCAGCAGCTTGCCCTGCTCGTACCAGTGTCGACCCAACTCTCCGCCACCTCGGATGTGGGCGATGGCGTAGACGAAGCCGCGGTCGAGCAGCGAGAGCCTCGGAATGCTGGTCCGCGGATCGGAGGGCGCCTCGTACGAGCCGTAGCCGTACAGCACCGCCGGGGCCGACCCGTCGAGGGGAGTGTCGCGGTGCCGGACCACCGAGATCGGCACCCGGGTCCCGTCCGGCGCGGTGGCCCACTCCCGGGTCTGGATGTAGTCGCTGCTGCGGTAGGCCCCGTGCTCGGGGTGGTCGAGGATCGGGATCTCCTTGAGCACGGTGTCGGTGCCCGTGGCCAGGTCGCGTTCCCGGACCTGCATCGGCGTGACCAGGGACCCGTACACGTAGCGAAGGCGGCGGGTGTCGTGGTCGGGGAGCGGAATCGAGGACACCGTGTACACCGGCTCGTCGAAGGACAGGTCGGACCCCTCAGCCAGGTTGCCGTCCTCGGTACGCCCGAGGACGTGCAGCCCGGTGAGGCCGTCGCGACGCAGCGACACGACCACGTGGCCGGCGTACGCGTCCACGGACAGGTAGCGCACCCCCTCGATCGCGGGGAGGACCGTACGCCACTGCTCGTGGCTGGTCGCATCGAGCGGTGCCTCGGCGATCTGGAAGTCCGCCGCGCCGTCATTGTGCACGATGATCAACCGGTCGCCGGCCACCTCGACCCCGTAGTCGACCCCCTCGCGACGCGGGGCCACGACCCGGGGTGCGACGGTCGGGTCGTCGGCCGGAATGAGGGAGTACTCGGCGGTGAGGTTGCTGCCGCAACCGATCACGATCCACCGTTCGTCCCGGCTGGACTCGACGCCCAACCAGAACCGCTCATCCGGCTCCTCGACCACGACCGGGTCGGTGCTCGCAACGGTGCCGAGCTGGTGCCGCAACACCTGGTGCGGGCGCCACGCGGCGTCGGCCCTGCTGTAGAAGAGGTGCTTGGTGCCGGCCCAACCGACGCCGTACGAGGTGTCCTCGATGGTGTCCGGGAGCAGGTCCCCGGTGGTCAGGTCGAGGATCCGCAGGGTGTAGCGCTCCCCGCCGGTGACGTCGGTGGAGT
Organism: Propionibacteriaceae bacterium; assembly: GCA_052094425.1. GTDB lineage: Bacteria > Actinomycetota > Actinomycetes > Propionibacteriales > Propionibacteriaceae > Microlunatus. The sequence goes on along the minus strand of JBQDIN010000018.1, from coordinate 53,508 downwards.
AGGCCAGCAGGCTGCCGTCGGGGGACAGGGCGAACGCGCCCAGGGAGAAGAAGTCGTGCCCCGCGGCCAGTTCGTTCTCGTCCAGCAGCACCTGCTCGCCGGCCACACCGTCCTCGGTGTCGGGAGGAGCGCCGCCCTCGGGGGCCGGCACCCGGCAGTGGATCGGGTACTCCGACCCCTCCACGGTGCGGCTGTAGCACCAGTAGGTGGTGCGGGTGCCGTCGTCGGCGGTACAGGTCAGCAGCACCGGGACGCTCAGGTCGGTCTGCTGGGTGCGCGCCGAGATGTCGTTGAACAGCTCCTCCCGCAGCGCGGACAGGTGCTCGGTCTGCTGCTCGGTCCAGGTGTTCTCTGCCTCCAGGTGGGCGATGACCTCCGGATCGTCGGCGTCACGCAGCCATTCGTACGGGTCGGTGAAGTCGTCGCCGTGGAAACTGCGGACGAACGGCCGCTTCGCGGCGACGGGCGGTGCGGTGTCGGTCGGGTTCTCGGCCATCCCCCGAGCGTAGGGCAGGCGCCGGTCCACGTCGTCGGCTCCCC
>JBQDIN010000018.1:17902-52868 GCA_052094425.1 Propionibacteriaceae bacterium | reverse complement strand
TTCTCGGCCATCCCCCGAGCGTAGGGCAGGCGCCGGTCCACGTCGTCGGCTCCCCGTGCGGTGCGGCGGATCAGCTCGGCGGCAGCGGCCGCACGGTGAGGATCTGTTCGGCCCGGCCGACCGGCCCCTCGACGTCGTGCAGGGTGGTGGAGGTGAGGCCGACCCCGGTGGCACCCATCGACACGCTGGTGTCCAGGCCGACCCATTCACCGACGGGAGTACGGAACAGGTGCACCGTCAGATCGGTGTTCGGGAACATCCACGCATCCGGCTCGGCCCGGACCGCGATGCCGTTGGCGGTGTCGACCAGGCGCAGGAACCGGGCACCCTCGCTGGCGTCCTCGCCGGCCACGATGTCGACCTCCGAACGCAGCCACACCCGCCCGCGGCCCGGCTGCCAGCCGGGGGCGGCTCGGAACTCGACCGCCTCGATGTAGCCGCCGCTCCACACCCCCATGTGCGAGGACTGCTCGAGGGACTCGGGATCGGGCATCGGCTCGGCGAAGTCGCCGGCCACCGGGCTGCTGTCTTGGGCGGACAGGCGCCAGGCGGAGGCGCGGATGGCGACCCGGTCCTTGATCGTCAGAGTGGCCTCGACCAGTTCGATGGTGCGGCCCGGGCGGACCACCCGGGTGGCGACAGTGCTGTCGTTGAGCGCGATGAAGCCCAAGATGTCGTAGCTGATCCGGGCCAGTTGCAGGTCCGGGCGCGGGTGTCGGGTCTCGATCGCGTGGGCGAGCAGACCGGACACCGGGGCCATGTGCTGTTCGGCATCGGACCAGGCGCCCTGGGCATGGCCGGTGGGTCGGTACGTGTCGGCATCCACGGCCTCGTAGAACGCCTCGGAACGGTTCCGGAGCGGGGCGCCGGCGGATGCGGGAAGGTGGCGGGAATCGGGCACGAGCTCACCTCGCGTCGACATAGAGCGACTCCGTCGGTTGCCGGTGTTCCTGCAGGCTGTCCGCGAGATCGCGGGTCGTGCTCGCGCGGCTCACCATCAGGCAGACAACATGATCATTCACGGAGGTGGTCGTGTGGAAGCACCCACGATTCATGACGATCCCTTGGCCTGGGTTCACCGCGAAGGATTCGACTCTCCCTCCGTTGTGATCGGGGCGGAAGACGTGCTGGACGATCGATCCTGAGATCGGGATCAGGGCCTGCTCCGTGAGCAGATGTGCCTCGAACGCGGTCGGGCGTTCCACGCGGTCGTACGTCACCCAGAGAAGATCCACCTCGCCGTCCGCGCCCGGGTCGAAGGGCGAGGCACTCACGAACGCAGTCTCCGCGGACCAGAATCCAGGTTCGGACACACCGAGCTGTGTTCCCACGTCGATCACGCGGCCGAACGGGGCAAACGCGTGCGCCTCGATACTGCGGACCATGAAACCTCCTCAACCAGCGGGATCTACTCGGGACACGCGTCCGCCACACGGGTGACCAAGGATGTGTCTACCAAGGAACCGGCCGGGGTGGAACAACCGGGTGGTGTCACGATGCGGACTCTCCTGTCCTGCTGGGGCGGCATTCACTGAGCCCACCGTGGATCGTCTGACGAAAGGAGAGATCAGGGTCGATCGAGGCGCTGCCGCACACCCGCCGCACGGCTCGCAGGATCTTGCCTCGTGACCGTCAGTCCGGGACGCAGAGGAGGAGGCCGGTGCGCGAGTCCGCGAGGTACCTGCGCAGGTATTCCGCCGCTGCCGCCGCCGCGTTCGCCCGCAGCAGGCTCACGATCATCTCGTGCCTGTTGAGGTAGGGGGCGTGGAAGGCGAGGGGGTCCGCCATGTAGCCGTAGGCCAGGCGGAATTCCGCGAGGGTCTGCGCGATCAGGGCGTCGAGTCGGGGAGATTCCGCCAGCGCAACCAGCCCGCGGTGGAACTCGATACTCGCCGCCGCGACCAGCTGCCAACGCCCCAGGTCCGCCGCGCGATGCCCCTCGGCCACGGCTGCTTCAACCCGGGTCAATCCAGTGGTCCGCACGTCCGGGAGGGACATGAGTGCACCGCATTCGATGACTTCGCGGGTGGTCATGAGGTCCACGATGTCCGCTCGGCCGAGCCGCCGCACGAAGAATCCCTTGCTGAGGACGTGGACCACGAGGCGTTCTCGGACCAACAGTTGGAAGCCCTCCCTCAGGGTGCTTCGAGACACCGCCAGTTGGGCGCGCATCCGCTCCTCGGCCAACTTGGCTCCCGGCTGCAGGTCACCGTTGACGATGCTGGAGCGGATCTCTTCCGCCACCCGCGACGCCGCACCGTCCTGGGGAGGGTCGACTGCACTGCTCGTGTTCATGAACCAAACCGTATTCGATGCTGGCGCGGCCCGGATCATTTGCGGATCGTCCGACGATCTAGCAGGATGCCGGACAGGGCCATCCGAGGTAGGTGACCGTCGCAGTTGGCGCAAGAGGACCGAAACGGGGAGTCATGAGTACGCAGGAGACCACTCTGCGGGTAGGAATCGACATCGGGGGGACGTTCACCGACCTGTCCGTGTTGGACCCGTCCGGGATCGTCGCCGTCGGCAAGGCGCTGACCACCCATGGGGCCCCCGCCCGGGGAGTCATCGAGGCGCTCGACGAACTTCTTCGTGCGCACGAGATCGACCCGGCTAGGATCGGCCGGCTGGTCCATGGCACGACGCTCGTGACGAATGCGCTCATCGAGAGGCGGGGAGCGCGGACCGCCCTGCTCACCACGGAGGGCTTCCGCGACGTCGTCGAGATGGGGCGAGAACACCGCTACGACCTGTACGACCTCGAGATCGAGATGCCGGTCGCGCTCGTGCCACGGCGATTGAGGATCGGTGTACCGGAACGGATTCTCGCAACGGGCGAGGTGGCGCTCCCGCTGGACGAGGACTACACATCCGCAGCCGCGGCAGAACTCGCGGCGGCGGGGGTGGAAGCCGTCGCCATCTGCTTCCTGCACAGTCACGTGAACCCCGAACACGAACAGCGGGCGCGTGACCTGGTCCGGCACGTCGCGCCGGGCCTTCGGGTGGCCCTCTCGAGTGACATCAACCCCGAGGTGCGCGAGTACGAGCGCTTCAGTACGACCATCGCGAATGTCTACGTGCAGGGCGTGGTGGAGGACTACCTGGCAGAGCTCCGAGCGGGGCTGGCCGGACTGGGGGTGCCCGACGCCCCCATGATCATGCTCTCCAACGGCGGGATCACCGCGATCGAGGTCGCCCAACGCTTTCCGATCCGCATGCTCGAATCCGGTCCTGCCGGCGGTGCGTTGGGCGCGGTCGCGTTCGGGCGGAACACGGGGGACGCAGACCTGCTCGCCTTCGACATGGGTGGGACGACCGCGAAGCTCTGCATGATCGAGAACGGGGAGCCACTGCTCACGCACACCTTCGAGGTGAACCGGGTCTACAAGCTCAAGGCGGGATCGGGTCTTCCGGTGCGGGCACCCGTCATCGACATGATCGAGATCGGCGCCGGGGGCGGTTCGATCGCGCGGATCAACTCCCTGGGCCTCATCTCCGTGGGACCGGACTCCGCGGGCTCCGACCCCGGGCCCGTGTGTTACGGGCAGGGCGGTGAGTCGGTGACGGTGACCGATGCCGATCTCGTGCTCGGACTCCTCGACCCGGCCAACTTCCTGGGCGGGCGGATGACGCTGGACGTCAGTGCCGCCCGGAATGCGCTCCGGGCGCAGATCGCGGAGCCACTGGGCAGCACCGTGGAGGAGGCTGCGTGGGGCGTCCATGCCACGGTCAACGCGAACATGGCCGACGCGGCCCGGGTGCATGCGATCGAGCGCGGCCGTGATGTCGACAGCATGCCCCTGTTCGTCTCCGGGGGGAACGGACCTCTCCACGGGCCGGGGGTCGCTCAGGCGCTGGGAAGCCCGTCGTACATCGTGCCGCCGGCTGCGGGGGTTCTCAGCACGCTGGGTTTCCATGCGGCCCCACCGTCCATTGACGTGGTCCGGTCGCGCTACTCCACCCTGGACGAGGCGCTCCCGGCCGTCGCAGCCGAAGTCTTCGCGTCGCTGGAGGCAGAGTCCGCGGAGTTGCTTGCGGTTTCGGGTGTGGAGTGTGACGAGATCAGGTACACCCGGACCGTCGACATGCGGTTCGAGGGCCAAGGTGCGGAGATCGAGGTCACGGCGCCTCCCCAGACCGAGGGGGAGCGGTGGGAAGCAGCACTCGAACGGGAGTTCCACGACTCCTACCGCGGGCGGTACGGCCCGGTCGCGCCGGAGCGGGTGGGGATCGAGGTCCTCACATGGCGAGTACGGGCCACGGGGCCGGAACCGCGGCAGACGCTCGCTTTCGCGTCGACCGGCGCCGCGGACGGGGCGTTGAAGGGTCGACGTCGTGCACACTTCGGCCCCGACGCGGGGTACCGCGAGGTCGAGGTGTACGACAGGTACCGGTTGCCGTCGGGGGCGGAGATCATCGGGCCGGCACTGGTGGAGGAACCCGAATCCACGCTGGTGATACCACCCGGCGGACGGTGCCGGGTCCTGGCCGATCAGGCCATTCGAGTTGCTCTCGGCAGCGAGGACGGAAGGTGACCGCCATGGAGGGGACTCAGCCCGAGGCAGTCGAGACGGGTGAGGTGAACCCCGTCGTCGTGGGGCTCGTGGCGAACCGGCTCCACTCGATCCTCGAGGAACAGCAGACGGCGCTCATCAACACGGCGTTCAGCCCGGTCGTGCGGGAGTCCTACGATCTCGCGTGCGCGGTGTTCGACTCGCACGGTCGCATGATCGGACAGTCGGCCTCCGGAACGCCGGGCCACATCAACGCGATGGCCACGGGGATGGCGCACATCGTCGCTCGGTTCCCCGCCGACCAGTTGGCCGACGGCGACGTCCTGATCACCAATGACCCGTGGATGACGGCGGGCCAGATCAACGACATCACGATCGCCACGCCGTTCTTCCGCGCCGGCAAGCTCGTCGCCTGGTGCGCCAGTTGCTGCCATGCGCCGGACATCGGGGGCAAGATCCTCTCGGCCGAAGCACGGGAGGTCTACGAGGAGGGCCTTCGCCTTCCGATCATGAAACTGCGGACTGCGGCCGGCCCGGACGCAACGCTCGAGGAGATCATCCGTGCGAACGTGCGCACTCCGGACGAGACACTGGGCGACATCTACGCCCAAGTTGCATCGAACCGGGTGGGAGCGCGCAGTCTGTTCGCCCTCATGGACGAGCACGGACTGGACGAGATCGACGGCGTCGCCTCCGCGATCATGGACCGGTCGGAGGCTGCGCTGCGCAGTCGCGTTGTCGACCTGGTCGACGGACGCTACGCCGCGACCATGGAGATCGACGGATTCGGTGGCGAATCGCTCTCGCTCGCTGTGACAGTCACCGTCGACGGCGACGCCATCGACGTCGACTATGCGGGTTCCTCCCCACAGTCCACGTACGGGGTCAACGTCGTCCTCAACTACACCCGTGCGTACACGTCGTTCGCGATCAAGGCAGCGCTCGCACCGGATGTCCCGCACAACGAGGGCTCCTTCCGCCCGGTGACCACGCGTGCTCCGGAAGGGTCAGTCCTCAACTGCACCGAACCGGCGCCGGTCGCGTCGCGGCACCTGGTCGGGCACTTCCTCCCCAGTCTCATCTTCGAGGCCCTCCGCCCGGCGGTTCCGCGCGGGCTGCCGGCTGCCAGTGCTGACGCACTCTGGATGACGGTATGGCGCGGGGCGAGCGATGAGGAGGCGCGGCCGTACTTCACCCTCACGTCCTTCGGTGCGGGTGGGAGTGGCGGACGCCCTCGCAAAGATGGGCTCACCACGACGGGCTTCCCCACTGGCGTGCGAGCCGCACCCACTGAGGTCCTCGAGGCGCACACCCCGATCGTGCAGACCATGCGGGAGTTGTTGCCGGACTCCGCCGGCCCCGGTGAACACCGGGGAGGTGTGAGTCAGCGGCTGCGCGTGCGGCGGCACGGGAAGGGAGCCTGGTCTGTCAACGCGAACGTCGACCGAGTGGAATTCCCAGCACCCGGCGCGGTGGGCGGGGGAGCCGGGCGCGCGGGCTCGTTCAGCTGGGCGTCGACCGGCGAGGCGCTGCCGAGGAAGTCCCAGGTGTTCCTGGCAGATGACGACGAGGTGGTGCTCGACTTTCCCGGTGGCGGCGGCTACGGCGAACCCCGGGATCGTCCGGTGGAGCGGGTCCTCACCGACGTGGTCGACGGCTACGTGAGCCTGGCGAGCGCGCGGGATGCGTACGGGGTCGCGGTCGTCTACACGGGACCCGCCGACGCGATCGTGCGGCCGGAGGACCTGTACCGGGTGGACGCGGAGGCGACGGCTCAGCTCCGCACCCGCTGAGTACGGGCGGGGAGCCGGGACTCGAGATGTCCAGCCACGGCCAGGAGCTGATGGTCATAGCCCTTGGCCGTGATCAGTTGCACCCCGAGGGGGATGCGTCGATGTCCTTCCCGGAAAGGGATACTGATCGCCGGGTGACCGGACAGGTTGAAGGGGGAGGTCAGTCGGGGAAGCAGGGCGCCGATGGGGAATTCGGACGTGCCCGTCCGGCAGGTGGCCTGGTCCAGCGGAGGCTCTGACACGGCCAGGGTCGGTGTCATCAGGACGTCGAAATCCTCGAGACTCCGGTCGATGGTCGCGGCCCATTCCCTCCGGACCTCGTGGGCCGATTGCACGATGTCGCCATCGATGAACATCCCCGACTCGAACCGGAGCCGCATGTCCTCGGGAAGGCGGTCAGCACGTTCACGGACCAGGTCGACGTGCGTGCTGAGGGCTTCACGCGTGAGCACTGCCAGCTGCGCGGCCAACAGGTACTCCGTGTGGTCGAGGTCGACTTCCGTGACCTCCACGGTGCCGAGTCGGTGGAGTTCCTGCAGCAGATGCTCGAACGAAGCCCGGGTGGTCGAGTCGAGTTCGTCCAGGAAGTGACGTCGGAGGACTCCGATCCGCACCCCGGCCGGGTGGTCGAGGGTCTCGAGTGCGGACGCGTCGGTGCCATCGATCGCCGCGAACGCGGCAGCGGTCTCGGCCACCGTGCGTCCCATCGGTCCGACATGGTCGAGCGACGGCGCAAGCGGTACCACGTCAGCAACCGGTACACGGCCGAACGTGGGTTTGAAGCCGACCACTCCGTTCAGGGCGGCCGGAATCCTGATCGACCCTCCGGTGTCGGTTCCGATGGCTGCCGTCACGTCGCCGGCTGCCACGGCGACCGCGCTGCCGGAACTGGAACCGCCCGGAAGGACACTGCCGTCCAGGGCGTTGACCGCAGGTCCGATCTCGCTGCTCAGACCGGTGGTTCCGTAGGCGAGGGGATGCATGTTCGTCATGCCCGTGATGGACCAGCTCGATCCGAGGAGGCGTTCGGCCACCTCGGCGGTGACTTCACTCGTCCGTGCGGTGAATGCTGCGCTGCCGCACGTGTTCGCATGTCCTCGGACGGCAATCATGTCCTTGAGGGCAATGGTTCCGGCGGAAGGTCCCTCGGCGGACGTGGCTCGGAGGGGCTCATGGAACACCACGGTGAAGGCTCGGATCGAGCGTGGGGACCGGTCACCCGCAGCTTCTGGGGGACTGGGGGCGGGGTGGGTGCTCGCTGGTCGGGTCGCGAGTTGGGCGATTCTCGGCCTGGTCGCGTCCCGCGCAGCACTGGGGGAGAACGTCCTCAGCCGCGACAACACGGAGTCGTTGCGGGACCGGACCTCCTGCAGGGCAGCTTCCCGACTGACCGGGGAAATCCCCCACTGGGCGGCTGCAGCGTCGAACTCCATCAGCCTCCTGTCCGGAGATCTCTCCGAATCTCAGCTGCCGTGCGGCCTCGCACGGCAGCCTCGGAGATGTCGGTGATGAACATGTGGCCCGGCGCATGAACGGCGGCCCAGGGCAGCCCTGACTCCTCGACCACGGTCTGGGGAGTGACTCCACAGGCCCAGTAGACGGGAACCTCGTCCTCGCTCACTGCCATCGCCACCCCCCAATCGGGGTCCTGCCCGTCTCCGCATCCCAGGGCCCGACCCGATCCGACGTGCACGGGTTCCCCGTGGGCGACCGGAAACTCACCGGTGACGGTCCGGGACCGTTCGACCTGGTCCTGCTTGATCGATCGCATCGAGACGACCAAGTGCCCGGTCAGCTCACCTGCTGGAATGAGTGGCCGATTCGTCCGATAGATGGGCACGCCGCCGGTGCCACCGATCTGCTTGAGGTCCACGCCCGCCGCGAGCAGCGCATTCTCCGCGGTGAAACTGCAGCCGATGACGAAGGCAGTGGCCGCCGCAGTCTCGCGTGGGTCGAGTCGGGCGGTGACGTGCCACCTGGTCCCGTCGTAGGTCATGTACCGACCGGTGTCCGTGGCCAGGTCGGCCCCACGGGCGCTCCAGCGCGGGCGGGTGGAACCCGCCGGAAGTCGCTCGATGAGTGGGAGCGGGCCGGGATTGTCCACGCACAGCTGGGCGAAGTCGTCGGCGTACCGGGTCGGCACGAAAGCCAGATTCGCCTGCACGTAGCCGGGTGCGATCCCGGAAGTCGGCCGGGGTGACACAGCACTCCGGAGGGCCTCCCGGGCACGCGTTGGTGCTGTGCCCGGGAGGTCGACGTCAGACTCAGGCATCTTGGCGAATCGCCTTCTTCCGGCCGAAGAACCGGGACTCCACCTCGGGTGACATGTCCGCCTTGGAGACCAGGCTGCCGATGACCAGCCCGAGCAGAGACGCCCCGACACCGAAGTAGATCTGGTGGAACGGCAACTCGAACAGCCCGAGGGAACTCAGCGACAGGGCGATGAAGTAGGCGAAGAATCCGCCGACACTGCTGAGGATGGCGCCGAGCTTGCTGACCCACTTGAACAGCATCGAGCCGTAGAGCGGCAGCAGCAGTGCCGAGCTCAGGGTGCCCAACCAGATGTTGAGCAGGACGGTGATGAAGCCGGCCTCGGAGACCACGAAGTAGACCGCGCCCGCCGTGCACACTGCTGCGCCGACGACCGTGGTCAGCCGGGCGATGGTGTGCAGTTGTGGACCGGAGAGGTGCGGTTTCGCCACGCCGACGATGTCGTTGGTGAAGTTGACGCCGACCAGGTGCAGGGCCGAATCGACAGTCGACTGTACGGCGCAGATGACCCCGATGACGATGAGGGATCCGAGGACGCCCCCGTTGAGCAGGCCGAACTGGATGATGGCCGGGTCGCCGAGCATCTCCGGCGGGAGTGCCCGGGGCATGACCAGGCCGAGGATGGAGATCATGGCGTAGATGAGGCCGGCCAACAGGGCACCGACTCCGACCATGTGTCGAGCGGTGGCGGCGTTCTTGGCCGAGAAGAAGCGGTGCAGGTAGTACGGCTGCGAGGCGACGCCTCCGAAACCGACGATCATCATCGCGATCACGTCTCCGACCGTCGGAGTGCTTCCTTGGAACAAGGTGTCGAGATTGGGCTGCACCACGAAGGCCGACGCCCCGAACTGGTAGACGGCGACGACGAACGCCGCAAGGACAGCCATGAAGATCAGGCCGCCCTGGATGAAGTCGGTCCGGACCACGGAGACCAGCCCGCCGAGAACCGTGTAGATGGTCAGCACCACGGCCAGCAGGATGAGCGCCACCACCTGATCGATTCCGACGACGCTGGAGATGACAACGCTGCCGGCGACGAGTTGGGTCATGACGCTGAAGGCGAAGGCAGTCACGGTGACGACTGCCGAGAAGACCCGGAGGAAGTTGCCGCCGAATCGTGCTTCGAACAGCGATGGCACACTGCGCAGCCTCAGCATCCGCATCCGGCCGGCGATCACCGTGAGGGCGAGCCAACCGAGTGCGAACCCCCAGAAGTAGGTGGGGAAGATCGACGCACCGCTGAGTGCGGTGTAGCCGACGAACCCCATCACCGTCGCTGAGGAGATGTAGGTGGCGAAGAACGTTCCGACCGACAGCGGGAGATTCACGCCGTGATTCGCGACAGCGTACGACTCGTAGTTTGCCTTCTTCGAGCCCCAGACGCCGATCACGAGCACGATGACGAAGTAGATGGATATGACGGTGAGGTACCCGAAGTGCACGTCAGACCTCACCTTCCACGGTGGACCCGGCGGCTTCAGGAGCAGCGCCGTCCACGTCCTCCACGTCGCTCAGGGAGTCGCCGTTACGTCGATTGAGGAGCGTGGCGACGATGAATGGGGTGATGGCCAGAACAGCGAAGACGATCATGGATGGCCAGAACATGGGGACTTCCTTTCGGTGCCAGGAATCGGTGCCAGGTCAATGGCGTGGGTGGAGACGGAATGGGTTACGCGATGCTCGGAACGAGCCTGTTCACGCGATATTTCAGGCCGATGGAGTCGCCTGATGGGAGCACCAGGTCCACGGCCCAGGCCTCGGCGAACTGTTGGGCGGAATCGCGCATCGGCAACGTTCCTCCCAGCAGCAGGGTGCCCGGTGTGAGTCGATCGACGTCACGAAGTCGTTGCAGCCACTCCAGGGGGCTGATGAGATCGCCGACTCGTCCTTCCTGCAACGTCACCCACTCACCCTCGTGCAACACGGTCGATCGCAGCGTGATGTCGTCGAGTTGATCGGCGATCTCATCGAGTGGCCACGCCTTCGTTCCGATCAGATTCGGGGACAACTGCTTCGCCGAGGTCACGTTGAAGGCTTCGACGGCCCGGTCGGTGTGATCGCTGGCCACGGTGAGGAGCGGTGAAGGGCCTTCGCCCCGATACAACATCGCCCATTCGGCCTCGCCGGACGTCTTGGCATGTTCCACTTCGACGTCGGTGTCCTGCATGACCATGTAGGTCGGAACGCTGAACAGAGTCGGGATCTCGCCGGGCCCGCTGATTCCCTGGTCCGCGAGTTCGTCGATGTGCTCTTGGACCACTGCTTGGTCCCGGCCGGTGTAGCCGGCGTTGTAGACGGCGTGCAGATCACAGGAGACCGCTGCCCCAGACACCTCGAACTCAATCGACCTTGCCATGCATACCTCCTTGGCAGCGCAGGGACACATGCGCCGGGAACGACGTGGGATGTCTTGATTCCTCTCAAGGCGACTCAGTGTCCCATGAGAAGCACCGGACCCGTCATAGGCTGTCCAAAGGTGGTCGGGATGGGCAAGGATGGCGGCATGGGCAAAGAGGTCGACGCGGTCCAGTTCACTCGTGAGGATCGCAAGCGACATCGGGAGAAGGTCCGCAAGGGCCTCGACGTACTTGCCCGCATGCTCACCGAGTCCCGGTTCGACTTCGAACGCCCGATGGTCGGCCTGGAGATCGAACTGAACCTGGTGGATGCCGACTTCCAGCCCGCAATGCGCAACGCCGAGGTGTTGGACGCGATCGCCGACCCGATGTTCCAGACGGAGTTGGGTCGGTTCAACATCGAGATCAACGTGGCCCCGCAGCGTCTCTCCGAGGGCGGACTGAGGTCCTTCGAGTCGTCGGTGCGACGGGCCCTGAACGAGGCCTCCGGCAAGGCGGAGGAGGTCGGCACCCATCTGGCGATGGTCGGCATCCTGCCCACCCTGCGGCCGGAGCACGTGACCCTCGACGCCGTGTCGGAGAACCCCCGCTACTCGCTGTTGGACCAGCAGATCTTCGCCGCCCGCGGAGAGGACCTGGAGATCGTCATCGACGGAGTCGAGCGGCTGCACATGCACTCCGACACGATCATGCCCGAGGCCGCCTGCACCTCCACCCAGGTGCACCTGCAGTGCAGTCCGGACGATTTCTCCGGCTACTGGAACGCTGCCCAGGCGATCGCCGGGATCCAGGTCGCGATCGGCGCCAACTCCCCGTACCTGTTCGGCAAGGAGTTGATGTCGGAGTCGCGGATCCCGCTGTTCGAGCAGAGCACCGACACCCGCAGTGACGAACTGAAGGCCCAGGGAGTCCGTCCGCGGGTCTGGTTCGGGGAGCGCTGGATCACCTCCATCTTCGACCTGTTCGAGGAGAACTCCCTGTACTTCCCGGCGTTGTTGCCGATCTCCTCGGAGGAGGACCCGGCGGCGGTGCTGGACGCCGGCGGGGTGCCCGGGCTGGATGAGCTCCGGCTGCACAACGGCACCGTCTACCGGTGGAACCGGCCGGTCTACGATGTGGTGGACGAGATCCCGCACCTGCGGGTGGAGAACCGGGTACTGCCGGCCGGCCCGACGGTGGTGGACACCCTCGCCAACGCCGCCTTCTACGCCGGCCTGGTCCGTGCCCTGGCTGCGGAGGATCGCCCGGTGTGGTCGCAGATGTCCTTCCAGGCGGCCAACGACAACTTCCTCGCCGGGATCCGTGACGGCATCCAGGCCGAGGCGTACTGGCCGCGGGTCGGCTCGGTCCCGGTCACCGAACTGGTGGTGCGCAAACTGCTGCCGTTGGCGGCCACCGGCCTGACCGACTGGGGCGTACCCGGCGACGAGGCGGGACGGCTGCTGGACATCATCGAGCGACGCTGCTTGGCCGCCGCGAACGGGGCGACGTGGCAGACTGCGGCGGTGGCGGCCCGGGAGGAGTCCGGTCAGGACCGCTGGTCGGCGCTCGCGGGGATGCTGGATGACTACCTGGACCGGATGCACACGAATGATCCGGTGCACACGTGGTGACGCGGTTTTCGGTACGGTGCGAGTGAGGACAGGAGGCAACGGATGTCAGTGATCGTGGTGGGGTACTCATCGAAGCCCGAGGGGCGTTCCGCCCTGGGCCGCGCCATTGAGGAGGCACGCCTGCGCCAGTCGTCCCTGGTGGTGGTGCACACGGTCAGCGATGCCGACCTGGCCGTGCTGAGCGAGGAACTGCTCTCCTCCCGGGTGGAGCACGAGATCCGGCGGGCCCCGGACGAACTGGACCCGGCCGAGGAGATCATCAGTTGCGCCGAGGCACAGTCGGCCGAGTTCATCGTGATCGGTCTGCGTCGGCGGTCCCCGGTCGGCAAACTCCTGCTGGGCAGTAATGCGCAGCGAATCCTGCTGGACGCGAGTTGCCCCGTTCTGGCGGTCAAGGCGGCCGCCTGACCCCTCCGACGCCCCGGTCGGTGGGCGACCCGGTGGGGCACGCCCGTCGGGCGGGGTGATTTCGGTTGTTTGGACCGCCGTGGAAGAATACCGACGAAGGAGCACCATTGACTTCGGACTGGTTCTCCCTGCCCTGATTCAAAGCGACGGTAACGCCGAGAGGTTATCTGTGACACCCCCTTCTGACGATCGAGTTTCCCCCACCTCAGTTGCGGCGGCGGCCAGCCGGACGAGTCAGGCCACCAAGAAGGCCCCCGCAGCCAAGGCTCCCGCCAAGAAGACGGCGGCGAAGAAGGGGGCCACCTCGACGAGCAAGAGCACGGCGAAGAAGGCTCCTGCCGAGCAGGCCCCGGCGAAGAAGTCCGCGGCCAAGAAGGCCACAGCCAAGAAGGCGGCCGGCAAACCGGAGGAGCAGGTCACCGTCACCGCCGACGTGCACGTGCAGGTCGAGGGCGACGAGGTGGTCCTCACTGTGGGTGGCAAGAAGCGCGGCCTGGAGGACGTGGACGACTCGAAGTTCGAGCCGGCCAAGGAAGCCCCGCTGGAGAAGGAACTGACCGAGGACCAGGGGTTCAGCCTCTCGGACGCCGATGACGCCGACGAGCCCGAGCAGCAGGTGATGGTGGCCGGTGCCACCGCCGACCCGGTCAAGGACTACCTGAAGCAGATCGGCAAGGTCGCGCTGCTGAACGCCGAGCAGGAGGTGGAACTGGCCAAGCGGATCGAGGCCGGCCTCTTCGCCGACGAGAAGCGCAACGGCGACAAGGTGAAGATCAAGCCGAGCCAGGTCGACGACTTTGACTGGATCACCGAGGACGGTCGTCGGGCGAAGAACCACCTGCTGGAGGCCAACCTCCGACTGGTGGTCTCGCTGGCCAAGCGCTACACCGGCCGCGGCATGCTGTTCCTGGACCTGATCCAGGAGGGCAACCTGGGCCTGATCCGTGCGGTCGAGAAGTTCGACTACACCAAGGGCTACAAGTTCTCCACCTACGCGACTTGGTGGATCAAGCAGGCCATCACCCGCGCCATGGCCGACCAGGCCCGCACCATCCGGATCCCGGTGCACATGGTCGAGGTCATCAACAAGCTCGCTCGGGTGCAGCGCCAGATGCTGCAGGACCTGGGCCGTGAGCCCACCCCGGAGGAACTCGCCGTAGAACTCGACATGACCCCGGAGAAGGTCGTCGAGGTGCAGAAGTACGGCCGCGAGCCGATCTCCCTGCACACCCCGCTGGGGGAGGACGGCGACTCCGAGTTCGGCGACCTGATCGAGGACTCCGAGGCGGTCGTACCGGCCGACGCAGTCAGCTTCACGCTGCTGCAGGAGCAGTTGCACGACGTGTTGGACACCCTCTCCGAGCGCGAGGCCGGTGTGGTGTCGATGCGGTTCGGCCTCACCGACGGCCAGCCGAAGACCCTGGACGAGATCGGCAAGGTGTACGGCGTGACCCGGGAGCGGATCCGCCAGATCGAGTCCAAGACCATGTCGAAGTTGCGGCACCCGTCCCGCAGTCAGGTCCTGCGCGACTACCTGGACTGATTCCATCGCAGGTTGAGCCCGTCGAGAGCACCCCGTGCGGGTGGTTTCGGCAGGCTCTACTGCGTTGGGTTCAATCGGCGCTGGGCAGTGATTCGTCGAGGAAGCGCGCGACCAGGTCGATGTAGCCCGGCCGGTCGGCGAAGTACCCGCCGCAGTGGTCGGCGCCGTCAAAGACCTCGAGCCGTTTCGGTTCCCGGGCCGTATCGAAGAGGTCATGGGCGTGCGAGACCGGGATGATGGAGTCGACCGCGCCGTGCAGCAACAGGATCGGCCGCGGGGCCAACTCGGCGATGACGTCGATGGGGCGCACCTGGGCGAAGGTGTAGCCGTAGCGCAGCCGGGTGGCCAGATTGGCGAGGGGGAGCAGCGGGGCCGTCGGCAGCCGGAACTTCCGGTACGCGGTGGCGATCACGTCCGCCATCGTGGCAAAAGGGGAGTCGAGCACGAGGGCCTCGATCCGTGGGTCCCGGGCAGCGGTGAGGATGGCGGTGGAAGCACCCATCGAGAATCCGACCACCGCGATCGACGCCCGTGGGGAGCGGCGTCGGACCAGGTCCACCGCTGCCTCGAGGTCGCGTTGCTCGGTGTGCGCCAACGATTGCGGACCGTCACCGGAGTCGCCGCAGCCGCGGAAGTCGAACATCACGACGGTGTTCCCTGCTCGCCACAGTCCCGAGCCGATGCCGAGCATGTCGGCCTTGTTGCCGCGGTGTCCGTGCACGCAGATCACGACACGCTCGGTGTGCTGACTCCTCTCGGCGGCGGGAGGCTCCGGGGCGTTGAGCCACCAGCCGGCCAGCTCAACCCCGTCGACAGCGGTGAAGTGGACCGACTCGGCCGGCACCCCGAGCTCGAAGGGGGTGAAGGTGTAGGGCAGGTTGGGTCGACGCGGCGCGTTCACGGTGTGGGCAGTGAACCCGGCCACGGCTGCGGCCGTCATCGCTACCGCCCCCAGTGCCCAGCCGCCGGTGGTGGCGGGCCTGCGCCAGGGACTCGTGTCTCTGCTCACAACCCTCCGAGGGTCGGGGTGACGACGCACGACTAGAGCTTGTCGACGAACATCTGCGCCGCGAGCGGGACGTTGGTGCTGTTGGACTGCTTCTCCCAGCCGATGCCGAACGGCAGCAGGCAGGTGGTGTACCTGGCCTCAAGGCCGGGGTAGACCGAGTCGACGAGTTCCGCCGCCGACTCGTACTTCCCGGGGGCGAACTGGATTGCGGTGAAGATGTCGGTCAGCTCAGCCTCGGTCAGCTGGTCCTCGGTGGCTGCGGGGGGCTCGCTCGGCGTGGGCGCAACACTCCGCTCCGCGCTCGTGGTCGGGGCGGTCTCGCCCGGTTCCGATTCCGCACTTCCGTTGCAGCCGAGCAGTCCCAGCACGAGCACGGCGGCCGCCGGCACCGCGAGCACCTTCTTCATCTCTGTCCTCACTGTCGTACGGCAGCCCACGGCGACCGTCGTCGGGCACAAACGTATCCGTGCGGCGGAGCACGACGCCCCGCCCCCGGAGTCCGGGAGCGGGGCGTCGCTGGGTCTGCTGCGGGCAGGCTCAGTCGGCCAGCCGGCTCGTCTCGTCGTGGATGTTCAGGGCGACCTGCTTGAGCTTGTCGGAGTGCTCGCGTCCGTGATGGGCGCAGAAGAGGAGTTCGCCCCCTGCTGCGAGCGTCACACGAAGGTAGGCCTGGGCGCCGCATCGGTCACAGCGATCCGCCGCATTCAAGGCGGCGTCTTCGATGACTGTTGTACTCACGGGAGGCCTCTCTTTCTGGAGGAGTGCGGGAGCCGCGTCGCGGATCTCCCTCGTCTTGGCTGCGTCTTCAGTTGTTCTTCGATTGTGCTCGCCGGTTGCAGGTCACTGACCTCCGGAAGCCTTCGTTGGCCACAACCATCGCAACCCCCGAAATGTTCCCGGTACGGGCCGGGTGGCCCGTGTCCTCCGAGGGTACCTGCCCTGCGGTCCGCAGTGGTGGATTGGTCGATCGGTGACACAATTCGTCACCTCCCCGCAACAGTCGGTCGCCCCCGGTAGTCTCGCGGGGTGCCTGCACAACAGTCGGCCGCGGAGGGCCGCGACTACGAAGCCAGACACCTACTGGTGTTGGAGGGGCTGGAAGCTGTCCGCAAGCGTCCGGCCATGTACATCGGGTCCACTGACACCCGGGGACTGATGCACTGCCTCTGGGAGATCATCGACAACGCGGTGGACGAGGCCCTCGGCGGCCACGGGGACCTGATCGACGTGACGCTCCGCTCCGACGGCGGCATCACGGTCAAGGACACCGCCCGCGGCATCCCGGTCGGCGTGGAGCCACGCACGAAGCTCAGCGGTGTCGAGGTCGTCTTCACCAAGCTGCACGCAGGCGGGAAGTTCGGCGCCGGCTCGTACAACGCCACCGGCGGCCTGCACGGCGTGGGCGCCTCGGTGGTCAACGCCCTGGCGTCCCGGTTGGACGTCGAGGTGGATCGCAACTCCGCCACCTGGGGGATGTCCTTCCAGCGTGGCGTGCCGGGCACTTTCGACGGCGACGGGCCGAACGCGAAGTTCACCCCGGGGGTCGGCCTGACCAAGCTGAAGCGGGTCCGCAAGGGCGTCACCGGCTCGCGGGTCACCTATTGGCCGGACCGGCAGATCTTCCTCAAGACCGCCGAATTGTCGTTGGAGGAGTTGCAGAACCGGGCCCGTCAGACCAGTTTCCTGGTGCCGGGGCTCGAGTTGGTGATCCGCGACGACCGCGGCCCGGAGCCGACGGTCGAGTCCTTCAAGCACGACGGTGGCATCTCCGAGTTCTGCGAGTATCTCGCTCCGGACCCGGCCCTGACCGACATCGTCCGGCTGCAGGGCACCGACCAGTTCACCGAGACCGTGCCGATGCTGGATGATGCGGGACACATGACCCCCACGGACGTCGAACGCGACCTCGAGGTGGACGTGGCGCTGCGCTGGGGGACCGGGTACGACTCCCGTACGCGGTCCTACGTGAACATCATCGCCACCCCCAAGGGCGGCACCCATGTGTCCGGGTACGAGCGGGCGCTCACCAAGGCCTTCGGCAAGGTCCTCACTGGCACGCGGCTGCTGAAGTCCGGGGAGGAGGTCGTGAAGGACGACATCCTCGAGGGACTGACCAGTGTCGTCACCGTACGGCTGGCCGAGCCGCAGTTCGAGGGCCAGACCAAGGAGGTGCTCGGCACCCCCGCGGTCTCCCGGCTGGTGGCCAAGGTGGTGGACACACAGGTCCAGGACTTCCTCACTTCCACGAAGCGGGACGTGAAGGCCCAGGCGCGGCAGGTGATGGAGAAGGTCGTCTCGGCCTCCCGGACCCGGGTCCAAGCCCGCCAGCACAAGGAGGCACAGCGTCGCAAGAACGCACTGGAGTCTTCCTCGCTGCCGGCCAAGCTGGCCGACTGCCGGTCCAACGATGTGGACCGCTGCGAGTTGTTCATCGTCGAGGGCGACTCGGCCCTCGGGACCGCGAAGATGGCCCGCAGTTCCGAGTACCAGGCGCTGCTGCCGATCCGGGGCAAGATCCTGAACGTGCAGAAGGCCTCGGTCGGGGACATGTTGAAGAATGCCGAGTGCGCCTCGATCATCCAGGTGGTCGGGGCCGGGTCGGGCCGCACCTTCGACCTCGACGCGGCCCGGTACGGCAAGATCATCTTCATGGCGGACGCCGACTCCGACGGGGCCCACATCCGGTGCCTGCTGGCGACCCTGTTCTTCCGCTACATGCGACCGCTGGTGCAAGCGGGGCGGGTCTACACCGCCGTACCGCCGCTGCACCGCTTCGAGTTGACCAACCCGCGCAAGGGCATGGACAAGTACATCTACACGTACTCCGACGCCGAGTACCAGCGCAAGGCGGCCGAGCTCACCAAGAAGAAGCTCAACTTCGGAGAACCCCAGCGCTACAAGGGATTGGGGGAGATGGACGCCGACCAGCTGGCGGAGACGACGATGAGTCCGCGGCACCGCACCCTGCGCCGGATCACGGTGGACGACGCCGAGGCGGCGGAGCGCACCTTCGACATCCTGATGGGCAACGAGGTGGCGCCGCGCAAGGAGTTCATCGTCGACGGGGCGTACCAGTTGGACGCGGAACGCATCGACGCCTGAACCGTGCGGTCGGTGTCAGGAGTCCGGGGGACAGTTCACGCCGACATCTGGTCCAGAGCGGCCACGGCGCCCGGGAGCCATCCGGAGTCCCAGCGGTGCTCACGGTGGGTGTCGTTGTCATAGAGGTGCGCGATGCCGAGTTCGTCCATGAGTTCGTGGCCGGCGCTGAGGTGGTCGTAGGTCCAGTCCGGTGCGTGGCGGCCGAAGTTTCCGTAGCCGAACAGCGCGATCCGGGGCGTCTCTCCGAGGTCGTGGCCTCGCGTCCGCAGCAGGTGCGGGACCGCGAAGTCCCGGAAGTGCTCCGGGTTCGGCCAGAAGTAGGGCATCTCCCACTGGTCGGGCTGCTCCTTCATGATCGGGGAGTCGAAGGCCGCCGCGGCTCGGAACAGGTCGGGGTGGCGGAGCAACAGTTGCAGGGCCGCGGATCCGCCCTTGCTGTAGCCGACCAGCAGCCGAGCCAAGTTCGGATACAGCCCGTCGACGAACCCCACGACATCCTCGAGGAAGTACAGCAGCTGCTGGAACATCTGCTGGTCCGGGAGGTCGGTCATCCACGGCCAGTCTGAGAACGTCGGAGCCACGGCCACCAGTCCGTGGCGGTTGTGCAGGTCGTGGGCCAGCACCTGGTCGAGCCCGTCGCCCGAGCGGTGGCTCAACTCCGGGGTGGAGGGCAGTAGGTACAGGACCCGTGGACGCTCGATCTTCTCGAGCCCGTCTGGCTCGAGCACGCGAATCGTCGTCTCGAGCATCTGCCGGCTCGATGTCACGGTGTACTGCAGGTAGTTCAGTCGCAGGGGTCTGGAGTACTGCGCGGGCATGGGGCACCTTTCACGATGGTGGTGGAGACGAATCTAGGACTTGAGACCGCCGGCCGTGAGGCCGGAGACGACATGGCGTTGGGCAATCAGGAACACTATGAGGACGGGGATCACCGAGATCGTCGTGGCCGCCATCTGGACGTCCCACCGCGGGCCCGCCAGTGGGTCCTCGAAGTGGGTCAGCGCGACCGGCACCGTGAGCATCTCCTGTGAGCGCAGGTACACCAGTGGTTCCAAGAACTGGTTCCAGCTGAACCATGCGGTGAAGACGATCGCTGAAGCGAGCGAGGGTCGCACCAGTGGGAGGAAGACCCGTGTCATCGTGCGCCAGCGGCCGGCACCGTCGAGGACGGCTGCTTCCTCGAACTCCGCCGGAAGGGTCAGGAAGGCCTGCCGCAGGATGAACATGGCCACCGGGGCGGTCGAGAGCATGGCGGTGAAGATCACCAGCGGGAGGTAGGTGTCGACCCAGCCCAGCCGTGCCGCAGCCTGGAACAGGGGCACGATCACCGCCTCGGGGGGAATGAAGACAGCACTCAGCAACACGACGAAGATCACCGCGGCTCCGGCCGGCCGGACGCGTGCCAGCGCGTACCCGGCTGGGATTGCGAGCAGCAGGGTGAGGGCGCACACGAGCACCATCACGAGGACCGAGTTGAGGAACTGCCGGCCGAAGGGCTGCAGGGTGAAGACCTGCAGATAGTTCTCCCAGCGGAACACCTCGGGCAGGATCGTCGGGGGATACCGCAGGATCTCGTTGATCGATTTGAGCGATCCGCTGAGCATCCACAGGACCGGGCCGATGAACAGCAACGAGATCAGGGTGAGGAGTACGTAACTGGGGATGCGGCGCAGCGCCACGGACCTGTGCCGGTCCATTCGGTGCCGGTCAATCCGATTCATGGAACACCAGCCTCCGTCGCAACTGCCAGATGAGGCCCGTCAACGCGAGCACGAGCGCGAAGAGGAACACGGCCAACGCTGCGGCGTAGCCGATGTCGTTGAGTCGGAACGCCTGCCGGTAGATCTCGAAGGCCAGCACCGAGGTCTGGACTCCGGGACCGCCGTTGGTGAGCAGGAGCACCAGCTCGAACACTTTGAACGAGCCGCTGATCATGAGCATGAAGACCATCAGGATCGCAGGCGAGATCTGCGGCAGCACCACGTGCCGGAAGCGTGCCCAGGGCCCGGCCCCGTCGACGCGCGCAGCAGCGACGAGATCCTCTGGGACCGCCTGCAACGCCGCAAGGAAGATCATCACGTTGATGCCGACGTTCTTCGTCAGCTGGATCACCGCGAAGACCGCAAGGGTCAGCCAGCCGCCGCGCAGCCACGGCAGGGGCCCCGCGCCGACGAGCCCGAGGATCCCGTCGAACAGGCCACGAGGCTGCAGGATGAAGCGCCACACCAGCGTCCAGGCGACAGTGGTGACGAGGGCTGGGATGAAGATCGCGGCGCGGAAGAGGTGGATGCCGGGAAGCTTCAGGTTCAACAGCACGGCGAGCGCCAGCGCCAGTGCCGTCCCGGCGACGCTGAGGACGCAGACGAAGAAGAACGTGTTCGAGAGGACGACGGCCATGTCCGGGTCGCTGAGGATCCGGGCGTAGTTCTCCAGGCCGATGAACTCGCGCGTGCCGGCCAGGACATTGACGCGGGTGAGGCTGAGCTGAACGACCCCGCCGATGGCGACGAGCCCCACCACGAGCAGCCCGAGCGTCTGTGGCGCGAGCAGGAGATAACCGAATGCGTTGCGCCCCGCGTCGCGACCATGGCGGCCTCGCCCGGCCGGCCGCGGCGACTGGACGGTGTCGGACATCGCGACTCGCGGGTGTTCGAGTTGCTTCATCGTGGCGTGAGCCTTCGCCTCACTTCAGCTTGGGAGCGACGTCGGCGCAGACCTTAGTCAGCGCCTGCTGCACGTCTGCCCCAGGTTGGTAGAGGAACTCGTCCAGCGAGGAGTTGAGGGCGTCGGCGACCGCGGCGTTGTTGGCGGA
This sequence comes from Propionibacteriaceae bacterium, assembly GCA_052094425.1. GTDB lineage: Bacteria > Actinomycetota > Actinomycetes > Propionibacteriales > Propionibacteriaceae > Microlunatus. The sequence continues at coordinate 31,446 of JBQDIN010000018.1, read as the reverse complement.
CACCGGGAACACCTTGCCGTTCTCCTTGATCCCGTCGATCACCGGCTGAACCAACTCCGGTGTCAACACCTCCGAGTTCTGGGTGAAGATCTCCGGGGTCAGCAGGCTCTCGCGAATCGGAGGGAAGTAGCCCGAGTACTCCTCCATCGCCTTCTTGGACCCGAGGAAGGTGACGAGCTCAGCAGCCTCGTCCGTGTTCTCCCCGGCGGCCAGTGCCACGATCGATGCCTGCCCGGTCGAGACCACTTCGCCAGCCGGCCCTGCTGGCGTGGGCACGAGGCCCCACTCGAAGTCCGCCTCAGCGAGGTTGCCGCTCGCGCCGAGGAAGGCGGTGGTCGCGCCGACCTGGCCACCCCAGAAATCGACCTGCCGGCCGGGCACCGGCATCGAGCCATCCTCGAAGGTCATGCCATGGAAGACCGACAAGGCCTCGACCATCTCGGGGGAGTCCATGGTGCACCCGGTCGCGTCCTCGTTCCACGGCGAGGCGCCATAGGCGTTCATGTACGGCAGCAACCTGGTCCAGTTCTTGAAGTCGAAGTCGTTGAGCTGGTACGCCGGAACGTCCAGCTCGTCGTGCAACTGCTTCGAGCTCTCCCGGAACGTCTCCCAGGTCCAGTTGTCCTCGGCGATGAGTTGTGCGGGATCCTTCACCCCGGCCTGCGCGTACAGGTCCTCGTTGTAGTACATGACCAGCGGACCGGTGGAGAACGGGATCCCGAAGACGGAGTCTTCGGCCACCCACCGCTCGGTCAGTGCCGGGATGAGGTCGTCGTAGTCGAAGTCGTCGTTCGCCTCGATGGTCTCCGACAGGTCGACGAGCGCTCCGGCCCCGCCGTACTCGAGGCTGCTCTCGACGGGGAGCCAGCTCACGTCCGGTGGATCCCCCGCCTGGATCTGCGTCGTGAGCAGGGTGTCGAGGTCGGCGAGGTTGAAGCTCTCGATCGCCACGTCGGAGACGCGGGGACTCTGCTCGGCGAACTCGTCGCCCAGCCCTTCGAACAGAGCCACGTGGTCGGGATCCGCCGACCAGATCGTCATACGCAACTCGAGGTCGTCCTTTCCGGATGACGTGCCCGAGCAGGCGGCCAGCAAGCACACGAGCGCGAGCGAAGCGAACGTGAGTGGTGCGCGGGATCTGCTTCGCAAGGCCATCCTCCTGGATCAGCGGGCGATTGTGACGCTGCGGTTGTCCGACAGGTATAACGAATTACCAACACGATGTCAATGCTTGGATCCGGGGCCAATACAAACCATGTTTACAAGGAAGTTCTCAGAGTCATGGCGCCGGTAAATCGAATCATCTGACAGGATGTCGATGGGAGGATCATCTCTCGCCGAGAGGAAGGTCAGCGCACAGACGCCTCAGCGTCCTTGCGGAGCGCGAACATTCAGGGCGAACGTCGGCAGAGGTGGCAGACTGAGCCACGATCGAGGACAGGATGAGTGATGGCACGAGAAATGCGGAAACCGGCGCGGCTCAGTGACGTCGCGAAGCTCGCTGGCGTCTCCAGTGCGCTCGTCTCACGCATCGTGAACGAGGATCCGACGTTGCGCGTGCGTCAGGAGACTCGCGACACCGTTCGCTCTGCGATCGCCATGCTCAACTACGCTCCACACCCGTCAGCGCGCGCGCTGCGCAATGCGCAGACAGGTCTGCTGGGGTTTGCCCTGCACGGGGTCAACGATCCGCTCTACGTGGAGATGGTGGATGCGGCCCAGGCGGAGGCAGCGCGACGCAATTACTCCGTCATCTTGATGAACATCGAAGAGCTCTCGGATCGGCGTGGCGCCTTCCACGAGATCGTGCTCGGACGCCGCGTCGACGGACTGCTCATCCATGGGGGGCATGGGCGCGGCGAGTCGGAACTGCAGGACATCGCACGGGGGCTGCCCTCGGTGATGTTCAACGCCGACTCGGCGAACGGGCTGCGCACGATCCGGTTCGACGACGCGACGGCCGCCGAGGTTGCGACCCGGCACCTGATCGAACTCGGGCATCGAGAGATTGTCTTCCTCGGGGACATCGGGGCGACTTCGCAACGCCGGTACGAGGGATACCGGCGCGCCCTCGACGAGGCGGGACTGCCGTCCTTCCCGCCCGTTGTCGCGGGACTGTCGCCGGACGAAACCCACGAGGCCACCCAGCGATTCCTTCGCTCCGGGACGCGTGCCACCGCATTCGTCGCCATGTCCACGACCGGCGCGCTCGGAATGCACTCCGGGATCGTTTCCTCCGGGCTCCGGATCCCCGAGGACCTCTCGCTGATCAGCGTTCACGACACGTGGTTCACCCCGCACCTCAACCCGCCGCTGTCCACGGTCGGGCTGCCCTTGGCCAGGATGGGCGCGGCTGCGGTGGCGATGCTGCTCGAACAGATCACCGATCCCGAGGAAGGGGAGACGGTCATCGATGACCCGGCGCCGCACCTCGTCGTGCGAGGCTCCACTGCCGAGATCGCCCCAGCGGGTCAGTGATCACCGCGCGCTCGAGTCCCTGCGTCAGCCCTTGAGGCAGAGGTGCACGAGGATCCGAGCCGGACGATCCTTGGTGGCGCCGTGGATCCGCACCCGCACCCAGTTGCCGAACACGGTCAGAGTGTTCTCGGTGATGAATTCGGCCGTTCCGAGCGTGCGTGCCTCACCCCGCGGGATCCAGTGGATGCCATCCGGCGAGATCTGGGTCGAGACCGTCAGCTCGGGGTGTTCTCCCTCCACCTGCGTGAAGAAGACCGCCTCGCTGGCCCACCCGGCCTCATGGGGAAGGGTGGCATGGTCGGAGTCGATCCACACGCGGCGCGCGAGGACGGAGGTGTTGGTTGTCTGCACTGCTGGTTCCTTTTGTTCGCTGGCTGATCCGGGTCGCTCGCCAAGGTCACTCGGTCGAGTAGACGACCGAGTCCAGGAAGAGGTGGACCGGACGGTCGGTGTCGGTCTCGACGTAGAAGATCGGGTTGATCAGGTTGTCGATAGAGGTGTATCGGTCGGCAAGGGTCGGCTGGATGCCACGCATGTCAAAGATCGTGTCCATGCTCTGCAGCTCGATGTACTCGCGCTTCTCGACGTCCACCAGCAGCCGGAAGTACAACCAGTTGATCTTGTCCGGGCTCTCGTTGTAGAGCAGGTCCTGCTCACCTCCGGGGAGCCATTGGTAGCCGTCGGACGACCCGTCCTCGTAGCGCCTTCCGTACCAGAGATTGTCGACGCCGGGCGCACACCAGCCGTCTTCCACACCGAAGTTCCAGTCGGCATGGGTCACACCGTCACGGGCCTTCCAGTACTGCCACTTCTTCACGAGCTTCCCGTCCACCGCGTTGACGTAGCGCACGCCGGGCATGTAGCGGTGTTCGCCGTCCTGGATGTCGAAATAGAAGCCGAACGCCCGGATGTCGGCCTCACCGATGCCCTCGCGGTCCTGTGCAGGCGTGTAGGAGTACCAGGTCTCGATCTGGATCTTGGCTGGATCTCCGAACCGGGACAAACGTTTCACCGCAACACCCATGCTGCCGTCCGCCGGCGGTTGGGTGGCGGCTGCGCCGGTGGGTCGGGTGGTGAGCTTCAGCGAATACGTGCCCTCCATCGAGCCGTGTGAGGCCGCGAAGCGCATCGGCGCCGAGCTCAGCATGCAGGGAGCCCAACTCGTGAGGTCGACACTGCTGTTGAAGGACTCGTAGTTGTCGTAGACGAAGTTCGGGGTGAGATCCATCCAGCCGTTGAAGCCTGTGTCGAAGTCGTCGAACGTGATCACCCGGTCGAGCGGGTTGAACCGTTCCAGTTGCCTGTCGTAGGCGAGATACTTCTGCATGCCTTCCTCAATCTTCCTCTCGTGGTGGGTCTTCGGGGGGACGGACCAGCACGTCGCGCATGGCCGTCCCCTCGGCCTGCGCCAGTTCGATGCCGAGAACTGCAGCGAAGGTCGGTGCCTCGTCCAGCATCCGGCGTCGGCCGAGGTCCAGCTCGGGGACGAAGGCGGGGCCGGTGGCGATGAACAGGGGCTGGCCGCCGTGTTGCGGCGCGTGACCGTGGGCACCGACGTTGCCGGTGTAGTCGGCATCACTCTTGAGGACCACCGGACGCCGATCCCACGGGGTCCCGACCGCCACTCCGGGCTCGGATTCCACCACCCAGTCGAACGGGCCGTCGAGGCCGTAGCGCCGGCGTGACTCGTCGGCGGTCCAGATCGTCTCGATCCGGTATCGCGGATCGGCCTCGATCGCTGCCAGCAGGTCCTCGATCTCGGCGCGCTTGTGGGGGCGACACCCTCGGCCAGGAACAACTGACCCGAGAGCCCGGCACCGAGGCAGCACACGTCGTAGTCGATGAGCCGGCCATCGCCATCGATGCGCAGGAGACCGTGTTCAGCGAAGATCGAGTTGAGGTTCGTCTGCTGGAGGACATCGATCTGGCCGTGGTCGGAGACGATCACGATGTTGGTGATCTCCCGGTCGCCGGTCTCGTCAAGGGCAGCGAGGAAGTCGGACAGGCTTGCGTCCACGGCCCGTAGGGCTTCGTGCACGTGGGGTCCCTCGGCTCCCTTCGCGTGCCGGGCGAAGTCCACGTTGACCAGATGGGTGAACATCACATCCGGTCGCTCGTGGCGGAGGATCTCGGTTGTGACGTGTCGGACGAAGCCGAGATATTTGCCCTTGCGGCCGATGTCGATCAGGTGCAGGTTCGGCAGTACGTACGTGTCCAGGGTCGCCGCGTTGGTGGTCTGTCGGTACTGGTCCTCGAGGCCGTCGAAGAGCCAGGGGCTGGCGATCTCCGGGACGAGCCAATCGACATCCGGCTCGTTCCCTGTCACCGGCCACTGGACGGCCGCGGTGCTCAGGCCGGCGGCGCGCGCGGCAGCGAAGATCGTGGGCACCTTGATGGCGCGCGAGTCCCAGAACCACTCGGCGCCGGCACCACGATGCGGTTGGAACTGCTGATTGTTGAAGATCCCGGTCCGATCCGGGGCGCAGCCAGTGATCTGGGTGGCGTGGTTCGGGTAGGTCACGGACGGGAAGACGCCTTCGATCTCCGCGACGGAGGCCTGCCCGAGGATCTGGGCGAATCCCGGCAGGGTCCGGGCGAACTCGAGGTCGCTGCTGTGCATGGCATCCACCGAGATGACCAGAAGTTTCGACGGGATTCCGGGCACGGTCCTCACCTTCGTTGGTAGATCGGTTTAGTCACCGTACTCAAGCCGGGGTGCCACCGGCAAGGGGGAGTGGGTTCACCAGGCTTGCTGGGCGAACAGAAACTCTTGGCGGCAATTATCCCTTGATGATAACGACTTTGGTGAACAGGAGTTGAACCCTCCGCGAAAGCTGAAATGGTGGGCGATGGGGCTTGCAAGTTCACGGAGGCCATGAATAGACTCCACGCGTTAAATCGTTCTACTCGTGAACGTACCCATCGCGGGCCGTGTGTCGAGCACATCGACGCACCCGTGATGACAGAAGGGGTGAAAGTTCGATGATGACTTCCGTACGACGCACTGTGGTGGCCGCCTGTGCCACCTCCCTGCTGCTGTTGGCGGCTTGCTCGGGGGGTGGGTCCGACGACGGAACCATCCGCATCGCCCTGGGCGGCTCGGGCAACAACCACAATCCCGACCCGGAGAACTTCTTGGCCACCGGTCTGGGGGAGGCGATCGACGGGAAAGTGGTGCACGAACCCATGCCCCAGGACCTCTCGGCCTCGCTGGCCGCGGGGGACTCGCCAGACCTGTTCCAAGTGACCCGGAACCAACTGCACACCTACGTGGACCAAGGGCTGGTGCTCGACCTGACGCCCTATCAGGACCAACTCGGTGACTACGTGGACTTCGTGGGCGAGGAAACCCTGCAGCACGGCATGATGGACGGCAAGCTCAGCGCCATCACCCCTTATCAGAACAACAACAATGATGAGACGTACTGGGTTCGGAAGGACTGGCTGGACAATCTTGGCCTGGACGTCCCGACGAACGCCGAGGAGTTCCGCGAGGTCCTGCAGGCCTTCACCGAGGACGACCCGGACGGCAACGGCAGTGACGACACCTACGGTCTGACCGGCGCTTCGCCGGACCGGACCTTCAAGCCGCTCTGGGGGGCCTTCGGCACGCCGGGTCCTCAGAAGATCTACATCGACGAGTCCGGTGAGGTCCGAGACAGCTTCGCCGACGAGGGCATGGCCGAGGCCGTCGAGTACATCGCCGACTTGGAGACCTCCGGCTACATCGACCCGGACAGCTACACCCTGGAGGCGTTGGAAGCGCGGGACCACGCCTTCCAGGGGATCGCCGGTGTGGTGGGGGTGAGTTGGACCGCGATAGTGAAGGAGCCCTCGGCGAGCCTGGGGAAGAAGGCGGATCCGGATGCCGAGTGGGTGCAGATCGACCAGCTCGAGCAGGCGGACGGCTCGCCGGGCATGCTCCCGGTCAACACGGGGGCGTCGTCGGTGTATGCGCTGCCCGCTTCGCTGGACGGCAACGACGAGAAGATCCAGAAGATCATCGACCTGATCAACTACGTCTCCACACCGGAGGGCAACCGCTTCGCCATGTGGGGCGAAGAGGGGACCCACTACGAGTTGGACGACGACGGTCAGATCACCCCCCTTCCGGCCCGGGACGAGGAGGAGAACGGCGTCTTCTTCATCTACCTCCCGGCCGGCCGGGAGGAGGATCCATACCTGGAGGCCTTGTTCCCCGATCTGATGGACTACATCACCGTCGCGCACGAACAGCCCACGCTGACCACCTGGCAGGACTACGTCGTCACCCCGGAGGGCTACAACCAGTCGGATGCGGATCGGTTCATCGAGGAGCAGATGGTGCAACTGCTGACCGGGGAGAGTCCTGCCTCGGACTATCAGGGCTTCGTGGACACCCTCGACGGAGAGTTCGGTTACGCACAGTTCGTCGATGGCGCGCGTGAGCAGCTTGCCGACATCGATCCCGAGGGGCGCTGAATTGGTGGCCGTGACGGTTCGAGCGGAGCCGCTGACAGGTTCCCTGCGACTCCACGGCCTGGTGGAGCGCTTCTGGGAAGGGGTCGGCCTGAGCCTGCTGTGGGTGGTGGGGTGCCTGCCCGTGGTGACCGCCGGCACCTCGACCCTGGCGCTGTACCACGTGGTCGCGCAGCGTCGCCGAGGTGACATCCGCCCTGTGACTGCGGCCTTCTGGGCGGAATTCAGGCGGGCGCCGCTGGCCCGGGCGGCAGTCACGGTGGTGACCTTGCTCGCCCTGGCGGGTGCCTTCCTGACGCTGGTGCTCGGCATCACCGTGGCAGACCCCGTGGTGGCGACGGCGTTCCAGGCGGCGGGGCTGATCGGGTTGGCCGTGGTGTTGGGCGCGGTGGTCACCGCGTTGCCGATGCAGGCTGAGCGTCCAGGGGGCCTCCTCGGGACCCTCCGGCTCGCCGCAGCCGTGGGTCTCGGACGGCCGCTGGCCACGACGGCCGCGGTGTTGCTGACCGTGGCGGTCGGCGTGGGGGCAGTCCTGTTCCCACCGCTGCTGCTGGTGCTCGGATGGGGTTGGGCGGCGTTGGTGACGGCCCTGGTGGAATCCTCGGTGCGGCGTCTCGGTGGGGCCACGCGCTGACATGAGTCGAGTACGCAGCACGGTCGCAGGTTCGGCCGGCACCGTTGGGCCGGACCCGGACGCGCGCGACGACTCGCGTCCGACGAAGATCCGACGCCGGACCTGGGCGCGGATCAAGCGGTACCGGGTCCTGTACCTGATGCTGCTGCCGGCCCTGGCGTACGTGGCGATCTACAAATACGGGCCGATGTACGGGTTGCTGATCGCCTTCAAGGACTACAACCTGGGCCGAGGGATCCTCGGAAGTGACTGGGTGCACCCGTGGTACGCCCACTTCGAGAGCTTCTTCAATTCTCCCTTTGCCGGCCAGTTGTTGACCAACACCCTGCTGATCTCGGTCTACAAACTCGTCGCCGCCACGATTGCGCCGATCGTGGTGGCGCTGTTGTTCAACGAGTGTCGGATCAACTGGTTCCGACGGTCCGTGCAGACGATCAGTTACATGCCACACTTCCTCTCCTGGGTGATCGTCTACGGCGTCTGCGTGGCGCTGTTCTCCCAGAGCAGCGGGGTGTTGAACAACTTCCTCTCCCAGACCTTCGGCGTGACGGTGCCCTTCCTCAACTCCAACGAGTGGTTCCGTACTGTGCTCGTCGCGTCGGACGTGTGGAAGGACATTGGATGGGGAGCGATCATCTACCTGGCCGCCATGGTGGGCATCAACCCGGACCTCTACGAGGCGGCGCGGGTTGATGGCGCGGGTCGACTCCGGCAGATCTGGAGCATCACCCTCCCCGGAATCCGAAACGTGATCATCCTGCTGTTGGTGCTCAAGATCGGGGGCATCCTCGACGCCGGCTTCGACCAGGTGTTCGTGTTCTTGAACCCTCAGGTGTACTCGGTTGGCGACATCATCGACACCTGGGTCTACCGGGTGGGTCTCGTCGACCTCAACTACAGTCAGGCGGCCGCCGTCGGCCTGTTCAAATCCGTGATCGGACTGGTCCTGATGGTGGGCGTGAACAGGATGGCAAGGCGCTGGGACGGACAAATATGGTGAAGTCTTCTCCCTCCGAACGGATCTTCGACGGGGTCGTCGTGGTTCTGCTCATTCTGGTGGGCCTGTTCGCGCTCCTTCCGCTGCTTGTGGTGGTGGCCTCCTCCTTCACCCCGTACTCCGAGGTGCTGGCGAACGGTGGGTACGTCCTCTTCCCGAAGAGCTTCACCCTCGAGGGCTACGTCGCCATGTGGACCACCACCCGGATCCCACGGGCCATGTTGGTGAGTACGTTCGTGACGGTGGTCGGCACCGTGGTGAACATGGTGCTCAGCACCGGGATTGCCTGGCCGCTCAGTCGCAAGGAGATGCCTGGCCGCACGTTCATCTTGTTGGCGCTGGTCTTCACCACGGTCTTCAACGCGGGGATCATCCCCACCTACCTCATCGTCAAGGGCACCGGGTTGTTGAACACGGTCTGGGCGATGATCATCCCCTCTGCCCTGAGCATCTTCAACGTGTTCATCATGAAGACCTTCTTCGAGGGGTTGCCCGGTGAACTGGTGGAGTCCGCCCGTCTGGACGGGGCGGGGGAGCTGCGCCTGCTGCTGAAGATCATCTTCCCGCTCGCGGTGCCGATGATGTTGACCATCGGCCTGTTCTACGCGGTGGCAAACTGGAACACCTTCTTCGCCGCGATCTTCTACGTCCGAGACCAGTCCCTGCAGCCGCTCCAGGTGGTGTTGCGGGACCTGCTGACCACAAACGTGGACGCGGCCTTCGATCCCGACGAGGTCACACCCACGGCGACTCTGCGGATGGCTGCCGTGGTGATCACCGCGCTGCCGATGATCATCATCTACCCGTTCATCCAGAAGCACTTCCAGAAGGGGGTCCTGCTCGGCTCCGTGAAGTCCTGACGGGTCGAATCAGAGGAGAGGAGAGGAGCACAACCATGACCAACGTCGTGATGCTGGTCAGCGACGAACACAACCCTCGGTATTCATCGACCTACGGGCACGAGTTCGTCCAGACGCCGAACATGGACCGGCTGGCCGAGCAGGGCGCGGTCTTCGAGAATGCGTACTGCCCCTCACCCCTGTGTGTCCCGTCCCGGACGGCGTTCATGGCCGGGCGGTACACCCACGAGACGCAGGCCTACAACAACTCGAAGGTGATCGAGAGACGCCATCCCGGCTATGGGGGAGTGTTGGCCGCGCAGGGCATCCACTCCCTGTACGTCGGCGGTGGCTCCAACCTGTACCGCGACCCGTTCCACCTCGGGTTCGCCGAGATGCTGGGGGTGGAGCGGACCGGCCGCACACTGGGCACCCACTCGATCGCGGCCGAGCGTCCCTCGTCCAAGCCGGCCAAGGCCACGGAGGCGCACGGCCCGGTGGAGAACATGTACGCCCCCGATGGGGCGCGCATCGACGCGGCAGTGGACTGGATCAGCCAGAGTGCCCCGGCCGTGGGATGCCCGTGGACGATGACCATCGACATCAATCCGCCCCATCCGCCTTACACCACCGAGCCGAGGTACTGGGAGGCGTACCGTGGGCACGGAGACCTGCCCACCCACGGGATCGAGCAGGAGTCCGCACACCACCCCTACGCTCTGGACGCCCGCGACAACGGCCGCTGGGACTACTCCGATGAGCTCGTACGTGAGCTCCGGCAGGGATACTACGGCGCGGTCAGCTACGTCGATGATCAACTGGGCCGACTGCTCGATGCCGTCCAGGCCGCCGGTCTCACCGAGGACACGGTCGTCGGGTACACCTCCGATCACGGCGAGATGCTCGGTAAGTTCGGCATGTGGGGCAAGTGCAGCCTCTACGAGGACTCGGCGCGGGTGCCCCTGATCGCCGCCGGACCCGGGTTCAGCCCGGGGACGCGGGTGACCACGCCGGTGACCACCCTGGATCTGCAGGCGACGCTGTTCCATGCGGTCGGTGCACGCCGACCCGAGGCTTGGCGTGGACGGGCGCTACAGACCATTCCGGTCGACGATCCGCTGCGTCCGGCCTTCGCCACCTACCACGGGCACAATGCCCGCGGCGGTGCCTTCATGCTGCGTCGGGGGGACTGGAAGCTGTTGTACCACTCCGCCGCCCCGCACCAACTGTTCAATCTGCATGATGACCCCGAGGAGCTGGTGAACCTCTGGTCGGACCGGCCCGACGTGGCCGCGGCGCTGGAGACCGAACTCAGGGCCATCTGTGACCCGGAGGCCGTCGAGCGGGATGCGGCTGCCGTCCGGGATCAGCAGTTCGAAGCCGAGCGTTCCCTACGAGAGCGGTACGGATCGGAGGCACGTCTGGTGCCGTGGGAGGAGGCGCCCAGGTCGTAGGCGCGGTGCGAGAGCAACAGGCGAGACCAACGCAAGACTGCCCGGCGGGGCCACCGTCGGTGACGAAGGGAACAGCAGAACACATGCAGGTGATCATGGTCCGACACGGTGAGTCGCATTGGAACCTCGAACCGCGGTACCAGGGCCAGGAGGATTCGGGCCTGACCGATCGGGGGCGCACCCAGGCGGCCCTGGCCGCGCGCACGCTGATGGCGGAGGTGGGCCGTCAGTCCGTGGTGTGGAGCAGTGACCTGCCCCGAGCTCGGGACACCGCGCAGGCGTACGCCGACCTCAGCGGGGCCACCGTGATCGAGGACAAGCGGCTCCGCGAGATCAGCGTCGGCTCCTGGTCCGGACGGACCTTGCCGGAGATCGCTGCGGAGTTCCCCGAGGTGGTGGCGGCGTCGAAGGCGGGCGAGGACGTGCGTCGTGGTGGCGGCGAGACCTTCAGCGAGCAGCGCCAGCGAGTGGTCGAGTCCTTGACGGAGATCGCCGCGCAGGAGGGGGAACTCGCCCTGGTGTTCACCCACGGTGGGGCCATCCAGGTGGCTGCCGCCCACGCCGCGGGCGTGCCCAGCCCCGGTCACAAGTCGATGGCGCCACCCAGCAACTGCTCGCGGACCGTTGTGAGGCTGAGTGGCGACAGGGACGCGCTGGTCCGGTACAACATCCCGGTTCCCGGAGGCGTGGAGACGTACTGATCCGTCCGTTGGCAGCCGAAGTCGGCGGTGACCGAATCGGGAGCCGTCACTGGGCCCAGGGCGGAGCGATGAGGTCGCCATTCGCGTCCATGCTGGCCTTCATTTTGGCCATGCCGTTCTTGCTGATGTCGGCCTTTCGCGGACTGGTGGACGCCGTCCACGCGCAACTGGAGTCGGCTGGGTTCCCGGGGATCCGGGCCAGCCACGGCTTTGCGATGCAGGCGATCGGAGCGGGCTGCACCAGTGTCGAACTCGGCCACCGGCTCGGCGTCACCAAGCAGGCGGCCACCCGGACCGCCCGGGCCCTCGAGGGGTGGGGCCTGGTCCGACGCGTCCCCAACGAGCATGACCGCCGAAAGCTGGTGCTGACGCCCACTCGTCGCGGCCAGCGGATGCTGCGCCTCTCGGCCGAGGCGTTCCGGAACGAACTCCGCAGCTGGCGGCAACGGGTCGGGGACGAACGCGTCGACGCGACCCTGGCGACCCTTGCCGGCGCCAGTGCGGGGCACCGGGGACCGACCGACCTGTCGGACTGGGTCTGATCGCCCACGGGTGATCAGGAGTCCGGATCGGGGCCGTCCAGGAGGGCGACCAGATCGGCGCCCGCAGTGAGCAGGGCCAGGGTGCGCCGGGCGATGCTGTCCAGCCGGTGCTGGAGCGTGACCAGGGGACGATCCACCTCGCCCAGGTCCCGGACGGCAGTGAGGGCCTCCCGTACCTCCGGAATCCGGTACCCGGCTGCGCGCAGCGCGACCGTGATCCGTGCCTCCCGGACCGCCGCCGGCGGATAGCTTCTGGCCGCGTGGCTGGTCACCCGGTCCGGATGCAGCAGCCCTTCCCGTTCCCAGAAGCGCAGCGTCGAGGTGCGTACGCCGAGGGCCGTGGCCAAGGCGGTGATCGACAGCGTGTCCTCGGCACCGACCGAATCCCTGCCTACCCGACTCTCGGCGCTGATCAGCTGCAAGGCACGGCGAGCCGCGAGCGCCTCGTCGCGCTCCGCGGCCAGTCGGGTGTGCAGTGCGTTGACTGCCGCAGCCGCTTGGTCGAAGGGGAGGGTGGGCAGGTCGCGCAGGGTGCTGCGGGCCGCCACCGGGCCGATCGCGACCGCCAGTCGGCGATAGGTGCGCAGAGCGGTCCGGTGCTCGGTGGTGAAGCGGCGGTACCCGTTGGGTGCGCGCTCGGCCGGCGGGATCACGCCGAGTCGCTCCAGCTCACGAACCTGCTGGACCGAGTAGCCGGCGGCATCCGCAACGGCCGCGGTGGACCATCCTTCCATCGACGACTTCCCCTTCCCACCCTCCACAAGCACTTCAACCAGATACTTCAACCATGATGATGCAACAGATCCTGACCGCAGTACGCGCCTTCGATGGAGTGTTGGAACTCGCGCCGACCGAGGGGAGCGAGCATCCGGAGCTCGCCTGGGGTGACCACTTCTTCTACTACGCCCCCGACGGGCAGGTCCCGAACGGGCAGCCGTACGCGACGATCATCACCAAGGACCACCCCGGCGACGAGTCCTCCCGACTCGACCCGCCCGATCGGTGGCGGGTGAACGTCCACGTCGGCCCGGCCGCGATCACCGAGTTGCTCGGCCAGGATCCGCGCACGGCCGAGGATCCGGGAGTGGTTGATGAGATCATCCTGCACCCGGTCTACGGCGCATGGGGATGGGTTGGGGTGGTGAACCCGGGGGACCGTACGGGTGGTGCCGTCCTCGCTCTGCTCCGACAGGCGCACGAGGATGCCCGGCGCAGGGCCGCGCGTCGGGAGCGCACTACGGGGTGGTCAGACTGATCGACACATGCCATCGTTGCGTCTTGGGATGGGAGAGACGCGCGATCTCGGGGCCCCTGAAGTTCCCTCGTGTTTCAACTGTGCAACCTGAGGTACGTGATGCGGACATGAATGATCACCCCGGCGACCGATTCCACTGGTTCCTGCCGACGCGCGGGGACGCGCCCACGCCCGGTACCGTCCCCC
>JBQDIN010000018.1:0-17892 GCA_052094425.1 Propionibacteriaceae bacterium | reverse complement strand
CCCAGTTCCGGTCCACGGGTGGGGCCGGGTCCTTCCGGGCCGGCACCGTGGACTACCTGGCCGAGGTGGCTCGGGCGGCGGAGGAGGGCGGATTCCACGGAGCCCTGACACCGGTCGGGATCGGCTGCCCGGACCCATGGGTGTTGTGCTCGGCGGTCGCCGCGCGCACTGATCGGCTGGCGTTCATCGTCGCCTTCCGGCCCAGTCTCGCCTCGGTCACCCTGGTGGCCCAGCAGGCCGACACCTTCCGCCGGCTGCACGGGGACCGGATCATCCTGAACGTCGTCACCGGCGGTGACCCCGCCGAGCAGGCCGGGTACGGGGTGCACGTGCCGCACGACGAGCGCTACGACATCACCGAGGAGTCGCTGCAGGCCCTGCGGCCGCTCCTGGCCGGCGAACGCGTCGACCTGGTGGGCTCCCACCTGCACCTCGTCGGTGCCGAGTTGGTCGGTCCGGGATCGACCGAGGTGCCGATCTTCTTCGGCGGCGCCTCGGACCGTGCAGTACGGGTGGGTGCGGCACACTCCGACACGTACCTGCTGTGGGGTGAGCCCCCGGAGCAGATCGCGGCCCGGATCGAGCGGATCCGTGCGGAAGCGGGGGAGCGCGAACTCCGGTTCGGCCTGCGGGTGCACGTGATCAGCCGGGACACCTCGGACGAGGCATGGCAGGTCGCGGCCGACATCCAGGCCTCCTTCGACCCGGATGTGGTGGCCGAGGTCCAGGAACGGCTGCAGGCGATGGACTCCGTCGGCCAGGCGCGGATGGGAGCCCTGCACGGGACGGAGTTGCCCGCCGACGTGGCGGACCTGGTCGTGGCGCCCAACCTGTGGTCCGGCATCGGCCTGGTCCGGGAGGGGGTGGGCACCGCCATCGTCGGTGACCACGACGAGGTGGCCGAACGGCTGTCCGAGTACGCCGACCTAGGAATCAGCGAGTTCATCCTCTCCGGCTATCCGCACCGGGAGGAGGCGCTCCGGGTGGGGCAGGAGGTGCTGCCGCGCTTCCAGGCACAACGCGGCACGGTGGACCCGAATGCCGTGGATCGACGACCCCTCGCCCGCTAATCTCATGGCCAACCCGTCCTGATCTGGAGCCTCACATGACTCGACCTGACGACTTGACCCGTACCGTCCTCCCACGCTCCGTGCTCAGCCGGCGCACCCTGCTCGGTGCGGCCGGGGCCGCCGGGGCCGGGCTGGCCCTGTCCGGCTGCGGCGGCCCCGGGTCCGGTGGTGGCACCGAGACCGAGGCACCCGACACCGGGGGTGAGATCACCGGTGAGATGAACTTCTACCACTGGCGCAGCGAGGACAAAGCCGTGCTGGACGAGTTGGCGGCCAGCTTCGGCGAGGAGCACGAGGGAGTCACCGTCGAGCAGACCATCGACCCCTCGGAGGACTACCAGTCGACCGCCGCGCAGAAGGCCCGCGACGGCGCCGTCGGCGATGCGTTGACCGCCCTGACCGGCACCCAGTTCAGCCAGTTCGTCGACTTGGGCATCTTCTCCGACCTCTCCGACGTCCAATACGCCGACGCCTACGAACCCAACCTGATCACCCCCGGTGCTGCGGACGGCATCCAGTACGGCTACCCGTACCAGTTGATCTTCAACATGCCGCTGCTGAACACCGGACTCGCGGAGAAGGCCGGACTGTCCGAGCCTCCCGGTGACTGGGACGCCTACCTGGACGCGATGGAGAAGTTGAAGGCCATCGACGTGGTGCCGATCGCCTGGCCCGGCAACGATCCCGCCAACGCCTTCCAGATCATCAACTCGCTGGCGATGAACAACGGCCCGGACGAGAACATGTTCGCCGGGATCGAGGAGGGCCGACTGAAGGCCACCGACGACTGGTGGATCAAGAGCCTCACCCAGTTCCAGGAACTGTCCGGTTACTTCCAGGACAACTTCGCCGGTGCCGGGGTGGACGGGGTGTTGTCACTGTTCAGCCAGGGCGAGGCCGCGATCCTGCCCACCGGCAGCTACCAGATCGGGCAGGTTCGTACGGCCGGGGCCGAGTTCGGGCTCGAGTTCGCCCCGGTGATGACCAATGACCCGGGCACCGACCCGGCCTTCGAGGGCATCTTCAACTCGACCTTCATCCTGGGAGTGAACGCGAAGGCGGAGAACTCCGCCACGGCCGCCGCCTGGATCGAGTTCCTGTCCGCCCCGGAGAACGCGGCCATCTATGCCAACGACACCTCCCAGCACGTCACGCTGAAGGACGTCGAGTACGAGAACAAGGACCTGCAGGACCTCTCCGGCTGGGTGTCCAAGCGGACCCTGTTGGCCCCCCGATTCCAGTTCATCAACCTCGCCATCCGGTCCGCGGTGGAGAACTCACTCGTCGCCGTGGCCACGGGCAAGAGCCCCGAACAGGCTGCGGAGGAAGCCCAGAAGCTGGTGGAGGAGAACCGCTGAACGGGGGAGCGCTGGAGCGGGAGGCGTCGGTCCCGAGCGCCCGCCCCTCCGGCCGGAGGGGGCCGACCCGGCTCCGACGGCGTCTCGGCTCCCGCAGTCGGTGGGACCTGACGATCGGCGCCTTCCTGCTGCCAGCCGCGGTGATCTACCTGTGGTTCGTGCTCTGGCCGACCGTACAGGCCTTCCAGTACTCGCTCACCGACTGGGACGGGCTCTCCGCCGAGTTCAGCAACGTCGGGCTGGGCAACTACCAGAACCTGCTCGGCAACGACTCCGTGTTCGCCAAGGCGGTCGGCAACTCGTTCAAGTTCATGTTCGCGGTGGTGATCGGCCAGACCACCCTCTCGCTCGCGTTGGCGCTGATGTTGCAGCGCAATTCCCGGATCTCGGTGCTGCTCCGCGCACTCTTCTTCTTCCCGACGGTGCTCTCCTCGGTCTCGGTCGCCTTCATCTGGACCTTCGTCTACGACCCCACCTTCGGACTGGCCAACCGGGTGCTCGAAGTGGTCGGGCTGGGCGCCCTGCAGCAGCCGTGGCTCGGGGACCAGCAGCTGGCGATCTACTACCTCGCACTGGTACAGATCTGGTTCCACAGCGGCCAACTGATGGTCGTCTTCATCGCCGGCCTGCACCAGATCCCGCAGGAACTCTACGACGCCGCCGACGTGGACGGCGTGAGTCGTTGGCAGCGGTTCCGCCACATCACCTTTCCACTGGTCCGACCGGCCACGGTCATCGTGGTCGCCTACACCACCATCCAGTCGTTCAAGGCCTTCGACCTGATCATCGCCAGCACCGGTGGCGGTCCGAACTACGCCACCGAGATCTTGTCCACGCTGATCTACACCTCGGCCTTCCGCAACTTCGAGATGGGCTATGCCGCGGCCCAGTCGGTGATCTTCGTGCTGCTGATCGCGGTGATCACGATCCTGCAGCAGCGGGCCGTCTTCCTCGCCACCGGAGGAAGGCGCTGATGGCCGGCCGGCGGCGGCGCCCGTACCGGTGGTCCGAGTTGCCGCGGTCCGTCATCCTGGCCGGCTACGCCCTCATCATCATCGTCCCGCTGGTGGTGGTGTTCTTCACCGCCTTCAAGACCTCGCCCGAGATGTACGCCTCCCCGTTCGGGCTGCCGCCGTCGCCGACGCTGGCGAACTTCGCCGAGCTCGTCCGTGGCGGCCGGATCGGCAGTAGTCTGCTCAACTCCGTGATCGTCACCGCCGCCTCGGTGAGTATCACCCTGCTGATCACGAGTTGGGCCTCCTTCGCCATCGCCCGGATGGGCGGGAAGCTCGGGCTGGTGATCTACGCCGTCTTCGCCCTCGGACTTGCGGTCCCGGCCCAGGTCGCGATGATCCCGCAGTACGTGATCTTCCGGCAGCTCGGCCTGACCAACTCCCTGCTCGGGCTGGTGCTGATCAACATCGCCGTGACCTGCTCGGTGGCGATCTTCATCCTGACCGGCTTCTTCAAGACGCTGCCGCCGGAGCTGTTCGAGTCGGCGGAGATGGACGGCGCCTCGACCTGGCAGATGTACTGGCGGGTGGCGCTGCCGCTGTCGACCCCGTCGGTGGCAGCCGTGGCGATCTTCCTCTTCGTGATGCACTGGAATGACCTGCTCTACCCGCTGCTGTTCATCACCGACCCGGACAAGGCGACCCTGCCGAAGGCCCTGCTCGACTTCAAGGGCGAGTACACCACCAACTACCCGGTGCTCTTCGCCGGCGTGATCATCGCCTCGATCCCGATGGTGGTGGCCTACGTACTCCTGCAACGTTGGTTCGTCGCCGGCATCACCGCAGGTGCGCTCAAGGGTTGATCTGGTCCGAGGCGACGGCGGCGATGGGTTGGCCGCCGGGGACACCGGAGCCGTCCCTGCGGCCCTCGGCGGGCGGCAGGTCGACCGCGGAACCACTGGCGGCGGCGGCGCGCGGGGGAGCGGCTCCGGCCCAGCCGAGGAGCAGGGTGTCCTCACCCTTCAGGAACCGATGACAGCGGAGGCCGGCAGTGGCGCGGCCCTTGGCCGGGTACTCGTCGAACGGGGTCACCTTGATCGCGCCGGCGTCGGTCCCGGGCAACGCGTCGGAACTGCCGCTGATGGTGACCACCACGGCGCCATCGGGTCGGACCGCGCCGAAGAACACCACCTTGGCGTCCCCGGACAGCTTGATCCCGGCGATGCCGCCCCCGGTGCGGCCCTGGGCCCGCACACCGCTGGCGGGGAAGTGCAGCAACTGGCCCTCGGAGGTGATGAAGGTCAGCTCGACCGCCTCGTCGGTGAGTTCGACCGCCCCGACGACCTCGTCGCCGGGATCGAGCCGGATCACCTCCCAGGCATCCCTGTTCAGCACCTCCGGCTTGACCCGCTTGACGACGCCCAGGGCAGTTCCCAGGGCGAGCCCGAGCGAGTCCTCGGCCAGGGTGGTCAGGCCGAGCACGCGCTCCCCGTCCTCCAGCGGCAGCAGCTCGCTGATCGGGGAACCGCCCTGCAGGGTGGGGGAGTTCGCCGTGGTCGGGACCGTCGGCAGGTCGATCGCCTGACCGCGGACGAGCCGTCCGGTGGAGGTGATCATGGCGTACTCGCCGCGGGCCGTGGTGCGGATCGCCGAGGTGATCACGTCGTGGCCGCTCCGGTCGCCGCCCACGGGGAGTTCGTCGGCGTGGTCGGTGCGGGCCACCAGCCCGGCCGAGGAGAGCAGCACCCAGCACGGGTCGTCGCTCACTTCGAGCGGGGTCGCGGTGGTCGCCACGCCACTGGCGGCGAGCAGCACCGTACGGCGCGGATCCCCGTGCTGCTTGGCGGTCTCGGCCAACTCGACCCCGACCAGCGCCCGGAGTTGATCATCATTGTTGATGATCTCCTCGAGTTCGGCGATCGCGGTCAGCAGGTCGTCCCGCTCGGAATCCAGCTCAAGTTTCGAGAACTTCGTCAACCGGCGCAGTTGCATGTCGAGGATGTAGTTCGTCTGCACCTCGGTCAGGTCGAACACCTCCATCAACCGGGCCCGTGCCTTGGACGCGTCGTCGGAGCCGCGAATGATCGCGATCACGTCGTCGATGTCGAGGATGGCGATCAGCAGGCCCTCGACCAGGTGCAGCCGGTCGGTCGCCTTGCGGTGCGCGAACTTGGTCCGCCGCAGAGTCACCTCGAGACGGTGCTCGAGGTAGACCGTCAGCATCTCGTGCAGGGTCAGCGTTCGGGGCTGGCCGTCCACCAGGGCGACGGCATTGATCGAGAAGGAGTCCTCCAGCTTCGTCTGCCGGTAGAGCTGGTCGAGGATCGCATCCGGGTTGAACCCGTTCTTCACCTCGATCACGAGGCGCAGCCCATGGGCCCGGTCGGTGTAGTCACTGATCGCCGCGATGCCCTGCAGCTTCTTACCGGTGACCAGGTTCTTGACCTGCTCGATGATCTTCTCCGGGCCGACCGTGTAGGGCAGCTCGGTCACCACGATGCCCTTGCGGCGGGGGGAGACCTGCTCGATCCGGGCAGTGGCCCGGATCCGGAAGGACCCCTTTCCGCCGGCGTAGGCATCCCGGATCCCGTCCAGGCCGATGATCTTGCCGCCGGTGGGCAGGTCCGGCCCGGGGACGAACCGCAGCAACGTGTCCAACTCGGCCTTGGGGTGCTTGAGCAGGTGCCGCAGCGCCTGCACCACCTCGACCAGGTTGTGCGGGGGGATGTTGGTGGCCATCCCGACCGCAATGCCCGACGAACCGTTGACGAGCAGGTTCGGGAAGGCCGCCGGCAACGCCACCGGCTCGGACTCCTTGCCGTCGTAGTTCGGCTTGAAGTCGACGGTGTCCTGGTCCAGCCCAGCCGTCATCGCGACCGCGGCAGGCGCCATTCGGCACTCGGTGTAGCGCATCGCCGCCGGCCCCTCGTCCAGGCTGCCGAAGTTGCCGTGACCATCGATCACCGGCAACCGCATCGTCCACGGTTGCGCGGTGCGGACCAAGGCGTCGTAGATCGCAGTGTCACCGTGCGGGTGGTACAGACCCATCACCTGACCGACCACGCGCGCACACTTGACGTGACTGCGGTCGGGCCACAGCCGCATCTCGTTCATCGAGAACAGGATCCGGCGTTGCACCGGCTTCAGCCCGTCCCGGGCGTCCGGGAGAGCACGCGCGTAGATGACCGAGTACGCGTACTCCAGGAAGCTGGTCTCCATCTCGGAGGAGACGTCCACGTCCACGATGTGCTCGGTGAAGTCGTCGTCCAAGGTGGCGGTCTGCTTCTTGCGTGCCATGTCCTACCGTTTCCGAATCGGGGTCAACCGACCCATTGTCCCCGGTCCAGCGGTGAACTGGGCGGAGGCACGCGCCAGCGGAGCGGGAAACCTCGATCAACCTCTGGTCGGGGATTCGACAGGCGCACCAGCGGAGGGGTCAGAGGTCGAGGTCAGCCGCGCGGAACTCGGCCGGCCGGGACTCCTCGCCGCGCTCCTCCTCGGCCTTGCGCAGCTCGACCCGGCGGATCTTGCCGCTGATCGTCTTGGGGAGTTCGCCGAACTCCAGCAGCCGGATCCGCTGATAAGGGGCCAGGTGCTCCTTGGCGTGGGCGAGGATCGACCGTGCGGTCTGGGCATCCGGCGCGAACCCGGCCGCGAGCACCACGTACGCCTTGGGCACCGCCAGCCGCAGGGGATCCGGGTGGGGTACGACGGCGGCCTCGGCGACCGCCTCGTGCTCGATCAGCACCGACTCCAACTCGAACGGACTGATCCGGTAGTCGCTGGCCTTGAACACGTCGTCGGCGCGCCCGACGTAGGTGATGTAGCCCTCTTCGTCCCGGGAGACCACGTCCCCGGTGTGGTAGACGTCGCCACGGAAGGCGTGATCGTTCAGGTCGTCGTCCAAGCGGTCCGCCGACTGCTGGTAGCCGCCCATCAGCGGAGTCGGCCGCGGGTCGAGTCGTAGGCACAACTCGCCCTCGGTCTCGGACTCCGCTCCGGTGGCCGGATCGACCAGGGCGACGCGGTAGCCCGGCAACGGGCGCCCCATCGACCCGGGCTTGAGCGGCTGCCCCGGCGGATTGCCCACCTGGGCGGTGGTCTCGGTCTGGCCGTACCCGTCCCGGATGGTGATGTCCCAAGCCCGGCGGACCTGCTCGATCACCTCCGGGTTCAGCGGCTCGCCGGCCGACAGGCACTCCCGCAGTGAGGTCCGGACACGGCCGAGGTCGGCCTGGACGAGCATCCGCCACACCGTCGGGGGCGCGCAGAAGGTGGTGGCTCCGGTTTCGACGAGGACGTCCAGCAGGGCGTTCGCGTCGAAGCGGGCGTAGTTGTAGACGAGCACGGTGGCGCCGGCCAGCCAGGGTGCGAACAGGTTGCTCCAGGCGTGCTTGGCCCAGCCGGGGGAGGAGATGTTGAGGTGGATGTCGCCGGGCTTGAGCCCCATCCAGTACATCGTCGTCAGGTGCCCGATCGGGTACGAACTGTGGCTGTGCCGGACCAACTTCGGCTGCGAGGTGGTGCCCGAGGTGAAGTAGAGGAGCATCGGGTCGCCGGCCTTGCTGGCACCCGGGAAGTGGGCATCGGCACCAAGGAAGTCGTCCACCCGGGCGTACGAGTCCCAGCCGTCGGGGACGGCGTCCTCGTTCGGGGCGGACCCATCGTCTGGGGCGGCGATCAGGGCCACCCGTCGGCACTCGGGGCGTACCCGGTCGAACTTGGCCGCGTCGGCGGCGTGCGCAATCACCATCGCGGCATCGCCGCGTTCCACCCGGTCAGCCAGATCGGCCGGGGACAACTGCGGGGCGGCCGGGATGATCACCAGGCCGAGTCGGATCGCTCCGAGCATGATCTCCCACAGGGGTACGCAGTTGCCGAGTACCACCAGCAGCCGGTCGCCCCGCTCCAGGCCCGCATCGGCCAGCCACGCCGCGGCCGCAACCGACCGTTCGGCCAACTGGGCGAAGGTGAGGCTCTGGTCGCGCGCCGCACCGGTCAGCGCCGGGTCGATCACCCGCAACGCCACCTGGTCCGGGGTCTCCTCGGCCAAGCCGTCGAACCAGTCGGTGGCGAAGTTGTACACGGCCACCTCGGGCCAGCTGAAGGACTGGCGTGCGGTGGCGAGGTCCTCGCGGTGCAGCAGCAGGAAGTCGCGCGCGGTGCGGACCTGGCAGTGCAGTGGCATTTCGGTGCTCCTCCGGTGTCGGCTCCTCCTCACCTTAGGACCGATCGGGCCGGCGGTGCAGGATGGTGCGGTCAGAGTACGAACCGTGTACGGGCCACGACGGTCGGAGCAGACGGCTCGGGCTAGGCTCGGGGGAGTACCAGCGGCGGTCGAGGAGGACCCAATGGCGCGGCAGGCACCCGACAAGGACCAGGGCGAGACGGACCTGACCATCTCCACGGCGAAGGGCTGGGCCGCCGGTGTCCCCGGGGTCGTCCACGGACTGACCTCCAGCGTTGAGCAGATGGGGGTCCGGCGCAGCGCCCAGGCCCTGATGCGGGTGAACCAGCCGGACGGATTCGACTGCCCCGGCTGCGCGTGGCCCGAACCGGGGAAGACGCACGTCGCGGAGTTCTGCGAGAACGGGGCCAAGGCGGTCGCCGAGGAGGCCACCCTGCGCCGGATCACGCCGGCGTTCTTCGCCGAGCACTCGATCAGCGACCTGCGGACCAGGTCGGACTACTGGCTCGGCCAACAGGGGCGGCTCACCGAACCGATGATCGCCGAACCGGGCAGTGACCACTACCGGCCGATCTCCTACGACGAGGCGCTGGACCTGATCGCCGCGACCCTGCGCGACCTGCCCGAGCCGGACCAGGCCATCTTCTACACTTCGGGGCGGACCAGCAACGAGGCCGCCTTCCTCTACCAGTTGTTCGTCCGGGCCTTCGGCACCAACAACCTGCCCGACTGCTCGAACATGTGCCACGAGTCCAGCGGTGCAGCCCTGTCCGAGACGATCGGGATCGGCAAGGGGACCGTCACCCTGAACGACGTGGTGAATGCGGACCTGATCTTCATCAACGGCCAGAACCCGGGCACCAACCATCCGCGGATGTTGACCGCCCTGGAACGGGCCAAGGAGGCCGGGACCAAGATCATCGCGGTGAACCCGCTGCCCGAGGCCGGGCTGCGCCGGTTCAAGAATCCACAGAAGGTGTCCGGGGTGCTGGGCCGTGGGACAGAATTGGCCGACCACTTCTCCCAGATCCGGGTGAACGGGGACCTGGCCTACTTCCAGGCCTTGGGTGCCCTGTTGGTGGAGACCGACCGGGTCGAGGGCGGCGTCCTCGACCACGACTTCATCGCCGCCCACACCTCCGGCTTCGAGGAGTGGGCCGCGTCGGTGGCGGACCTCGACTGGGACGAGGTCCGGCGGGCCACCGGGATCGAACGGTCCGAGTTGGAGGAGGTCGCCCGGATGGTGCGGGCGGCCGACTCGGTGGTGGTGTGCTGGGCGATGGGACTCACCCAGCACAAGAACTCGGTGCCGACCATCCGCGAGATCGTCAACTTCCTGCTCCTGCGAGGAAACATCGGTCGCCCCGGCGCCGGCGTGTGCCCGGTCCGCGGACACAGCAACGTGCAGGGCGATCGGACGATGGGGATCTGGGAGAAGCCACCGGCCGCCTTCCTGGACGCCCTGGACAGGGAGTTCTCGATCACCAGCCCACGTCGGCACGGCCACGATGTGGTGAACGCAATCCGGGCGATGCGCCGGGGCGAGGGGAAGGTGTTCTTCGCCATGGGCGGCAACTTCGTCCGTGCCACCCCGGACTCGGGCCGTACCGAGGAGGCGCTCGCCTCCCTCGACCTGACGGTGCAGGTCTCCACCAAGCTGAACTCATCCCACGCGGTGGTGGGGCGGACGGCGATCATCCTGCCCACCCTCGGGCGTACCGAGGCCGACCGGCAGGCCACCGGATCCCAGTTCGTCACCGTCGAGGACTCGATGGGGATGGTGCACGCCTCCACCGGTCGGCTCGCCCCGGCCGACCCCGGACTGCGCAGCGAGGTGGCCCTGGTGTGCGACCTGGCCGGCCGAGCCGTCCCGGAGAGCGGCATCGACTGGGCCGGACTGCGTGACGATTACGACCGGATCCGCGACCACATCGGCCACGTGGTGCCTGGGTTCGCAGACTTCAACGCCCGCGTCCGGGCACCCGGTGGGTTCGCCCTGCCGAACGGCCCCCGCGACAGCCGTACGTTCGTCACCAGCACCGGCCGGGCCCGATTCACCGAGAACGTGCTGGAGGTGCTGGACCCCGGACCGGGCCGGCTGATCCTGCAGACGGTGCGTTCCCACGACCAGTTCAACACGACCATCTACGGCCTCGATGACCGATACCGCGGGGTGAAGGCGGGCCGCCGGGTGGTGTTCGTGAACCCGTACGATCTCGCCGAACTCGGGTTCGCCGACGGCGATCTCGTCGACCTGGTCTCGGAGTGGCCGACCGCGGCCGGGCTGGAGGAGCGTCGCGCCGAGCAGTTCCGGGTGATCGACTTCCCGACCGCGGCCGGCTGCGCGGCCGCCTACTTCCCCGAGACGAATGTGCTGGTACCGCTGGACTCCGTGGCCGAGGTGAGCAACACCCCGACCTCGAAGTCGGTGGTGATCAGACTCGAGCCGGCCGACCAGAGCGCGCCGGCGCCGATGCGCTGACGGAGCTCCGGGCGTCACTCACGTAGTTGGCGCTTGAGGATCTTGCCGGAGGCGTTCCGGGGGAGCTCGGAGACGAAGATGATCTTCTTCGGCAACTTGAAGCCGGCCAGCTGGGGGCGGAGATGCTCGAGGAGTTCGTCAGCGGTGACCTCGGCCTTGGTCACGACGTGGGCGGTGATCGCCTCGACCCACTTCTCGTCGGGCATCGCGACCACGGCCACCTCGGCCACGGCCGGGTGGGTGTAGAGCGCGTCCTCGACCTCGCGGGATGCGACCACGACACCACCGGTGTTGATCACGTCCTTGATCCGGTCCACCACGAACACGTAGCCCTGCTCGTCCTGGCGGACCAGGTCACCGGAGTGGAACCAGTCCCCGGTGAAGGCCGCCGCGGTCGCCTCCGGATCGTCGAAGTAGCCGTCGCACAACTGGGGGGAGCGATAGACGATCTCGCCGGATTCCCCCGGTGCGACGTCCGTGCCCTGCTCATCGACCACCCGGGCCTCGACGAAGAGCACCGGACGGCCGGCCGCGTCCGGACGATCGGCGTGTTCCTCGGGGCGCAGCACCGTACACAGGGGCGCGACCTCCGACTGGCCGAAACAGTTGTAGAACCCGAGGGAGGGGGCCTTGGCCTGGAGCCGCTGCAGCACCGGCCCGGGCATGATCGAGGCGCCGTAGTACGCCTTCTGCAGCCCGTTCAGGTCTCGGGTCTCGAAGTCGGGATGGTTGGCCATCGCCACCCAGAGCGTCGGCGCGGCGAAGAAGCTGCGGTGGCCGTCCGCCTCGATCCGTCGCAGGACCTCGCCCGGGTCCGGCACCTCCAACACGGTGTTGGTCGCCCCGACGGCCAGCCACGGCATCAAGAACACGTGCAACTGGGCGGAGTGGTAGAGCGGCATCACGTGCAGCGGATGGTCCTCGGCCGTCAGGTCCAGGGCCAGCAAGCAGGAGAGGTACTCGTGCACCAGTGCCTTGTGGCTCATCATCGCGGCCTTCGGCCGCGAGGTGGTGCCGGAGGTGTACAGGAACTGCACGAGATCGGTGTCGGTGACCTCGGCGTCGATCTCGGGCACCTCGCCGCCGGCGGCGATCTCGACCAGGGATCCTTCGCCGTCGCGCAGCAGGATCCGGTGGTCCAGGGGCACCTCGCTCTGGTCCAGCCCGGTGGTCAGCGCCGGATCGACCAACGCCGCGCGACTGCCCGACTGCTGGAGCAGGTAGGCCAACTCGGGACCGACGAGGTTGTAGTTGAGCGGGACGTGCACCAGCCCGGCGCGGGCACAGGCCAAGAACCCGATCAGGTAGGCATCGGAGTTCTTGGCGTACGCCGCAACCCGGTCACCCTTGTGCAGTCCGAGGGAGAGCAGGTGGGCTGCTGCGCGCGACACCGCCCGGTCGAGTTCGGCGTAGCTCCAGGAACGGTCGGCGAAGACCAGGGCGGTGCGGTCGGAGAAGGCGCGGGCGCTCCGACGCAGGATTCCGTCGACGGTGCTGCTTCTCGGTGTCATGGACTGAGATTAGCCCGTTCGCCGGGTCGGGGTCGGTGACCGCGGATCGCGTGGTGGTCGTCCTGTCCGGGAGGAGCGGGGACTCAGTAGGCTGGGCCCGTGTCCATCCCGGAACCGCAGGATCCGCCCGGCTACCCCAGGCACTGGGAAGCCGATGTTTTGCTGAGTGACGGTCGGATCGCCCGGTTGCGGCCGATCAAGCCGGACGACGCCCAGCTGCTGGTGGACTTCTACGCCCGGGTGTCGCTGGAGTCGAAGTACCTGCGGTTCTTCGCCCCGTACCCGCGGCTCAGTGCCAGCGACGTGCAGCGCTTCACCCAGGTCGACTACGTCGACCGGGTCGCGTTCATCCTCACCCTCGGCACCGACATGATCGGCGTCGGCCGCTACGACCGGCTCGACAACTACCAGGCCGAAGTCGCCTTCCTGATCGAGGATGCGCACCAGGGCCGCGGGATCGCGCAACTGTTGCTGGAGCACCTGGCCGAGGCAGCCCGGGAGCGCGGTATCACCGCCTTCGTGGCCGAGGTGTTGCCGCAGAACCGGGCGATGGCGCAGGTGTTCGCCGACGCCGGGTACCACGTGTCCCGCGAGATCGAGGACGGCGTACTGCTGGTGGAGTTCCCGATCAACCCGACCGATACTTCGGTCGGCGTGATGGAGCGCCGCGAACACCGTGCCGAGGGTGCCTCGATGCGGCGGTTGCTGACGCCGAACCGGGTGGTGTTGCTCGGTCCCGGGGAGCGGGTCCAGGACCTGGTGCACGCCATGCTCAGCGGCGGCTACACCGGGGAGATCGTCGCGGTCAGCACCGACGAGGTGCCGGTGAACGGGGTCCGGACGGCCCCGTCGGTCGCCGCGATCGAGTCCACGATCGACCTGGTCGTCGCGGCCGTCCCGGCCGCCGAACTCGGGGCACACGTGATCGACGCGGCGCACAAGAAGGCGCACGGGATCGTGGTCCTCACCGGGACCGACCAGCAGGTCGGCGACAGCCGACGCGTCTTCACCCTCGCTCGTGCGTACGGGATCCGGGCGATCGGGCCGGACGCCCTCGGCCTGATCAACACCAACCCCGCCGTCGCGCTGAACGCCAGCCCGGCGCCGATGCTGCGTGCCGGTGGGATCGGCCTGTTCTGCCAGTCGGCGGCCGTCGGCCTGGCCCAGCTCCGCCTGGCCCTGGACCAGAACCTGGGCGTGTCCTCATTCATCTCCTCCGGCGACTTCGCCGACGTCACCGGCAACGACGTGATGCAGTACTGGGAGGACGACGAGGAGACCCGGGTGTGCCTGCTGTCGTTGGACACCATCGGCAACCCGCGCAAGTTCTCCCGGATCATCCGCCGCCTCGCCCGGCGCAAGCCGGTGATCGTGTTCGCCCCGGGCAGGGCCCAACGCGACTCCCACTCCGGTGACCGCGGCGGACTGCACCACGCGCCGGCGGAGGCCGTGGACGCGTTGTTCCGGCAGTCCGGGGTGTGCATCGTGCACCGGCGTACGGCCATGTTCGACCTGGCCCAGGTGTTCGCCCGGCAACCGCTGCCGGCCGGACCACGGGTGAAGTTGATCACCAACTCGGCCTCGCTGCTGAAGCAGATGGTCGACACCTGCGAGAACCTCGGGCTGCTCGCCCCCGACCCGGTGATCATCGGAGCCGGGGCCGACCCCGAGACGATCGCCACCGAGGCGCGCAAGGCCCTGGCCGGCGACCGTTGCGACACCGTGCTGTGCGCGGTGGTGAGCCCCTACGCGGCGGTTGCCGAGGGCGTGCACGAGGTGCTGGAGGAGCTCGCCGCGACCACTACCGAGAAGCCGGTGCTGGGGGTCTTCGTGGACTTCCACGGGGCGGCCGAGCGGGATCGGCACGAGGGGCCGGACTTGCCGGGCGCACTGCCGGTGTTCGGTGGAGCCACCGACGCCTTGCAGGCACTGAACGCGGTGAACGCCTATGCCCACTGGCGTGCCAGGGACCCGGGCGCGGTGCCGTTGCTCGAACATGCGGAGTCCGATGCGCGGGCCCTGGTCTCCCAGGTCTTGGCCGAGACGCCCGGGGGTCGCGCCCTCGACCAGGAGGAGACGGCCCGGCTGCTCCGGGCGTACGGCATCACGGCGGTCCCGCGGCACCCGGTCCGGACGCTGCCCGAGGCGATCGCCGCTGGCGAGAGCCTGGGCTGGGACGTGGTCCTCAAGGCCACTGCGGACAATGTCCGCGGCCGCCCCGACCAGGCGAGCGTCTACCGCTACCTCTCTGACGTCGACGAGATGACCGACGCCTGGCACGACCTGGGCCGACTGCTGGAGCAGCTGGGGCTGGCCGGCGACGATGCCGCCGCCGACGACGCAGACCCGGTGGCCGTCGCCCGCCCTGTGGTGCAGGCGATGATGCCCGCCGGGGTGCCGCTCACCATCACCTCCGACGAGGACGCCGCCTTCGGTCCGATCCTCTCGGTCGGGTTGGAGGGCCTCGCCTCGGAGTTGTTGGGCGACATCGCCTTCCGGGTACCGCCGCTGACCACCGTGGACGCCGCCGCGATGGTGCGCGACCTCAAGTCCGCACCGACCCTGTTCGGGCACCGTGGCAGCCCCCGGGTGGAGGTGGAACAGGTCGAACTGCTGCTGCACCGGGTGGCCCAACTGGCCGATGATCTGCCCCAAGTGGCGTCCCTGCGGCTCAGCCCGTGTGTGGCCTCCGCCCGCGGGGTGGCCGTGCTCGGCGCCACGGTGGTGTTGGCACCCACCCGGGACACCCGGGACGCGTTGGCGCGAGCGCTCGGCTGACCTCGACCCGAAACCGGCCGACGCCGCCCCCGTGGAAGAATGAACGAATGACCGCCACGAGGGATGCCAGCACTGCACTGCGGGCTGAGATCCAGGCCTGCGGGTACTTCCCGGAACTGGTCGAGGACTCGATCCGGCTGACCCTCGGCTCGGAAGAGGTCCTCGACTCCTTCGTCCACCACGAACCCACCTTCAACCGGGACGAGATCCACCGGCACGTCACCGTCTTGGTGCTGACCCCGACCCGACTGATCGTGGGCCACGTGGACGACCACCACGCCGAGCCGCCGCACGCCGGCAGCCAGGCCGCCGCCTCGACCGAGTCGATCGCCCTGTCCCGGGTGACGCCGGTGGCGATGACGCGAGTGGTCAACAGCCCCGAAGCCTACGACGCCGACGGCAACGCGTTGACCGAAACCTGGCTCTCGATCGGTTGGGGAGCAGTGCGCCGGGTGGATCTCGAGCCCGCGACCTGCGCCGACCCGGACTGTGACGCCGACCACGGCTTCACCGGCGCCCTGATCGGGGACGACCTGACGGTGCGGGTGAGTGCGGCCGCCGACGGTCCCGAACGAGCCACCCGGCTGGTGGAGTTCGCCACGCGATTGCAGCAGGTGGCCGGCCGGTGACGGAGGTGTCACCGGCTCCGACGATGGTGCTGCCGCGGTACGGGCACTCGACCCTGGCCGACCTGCTGCCCTCGATCGGTGCCCATCTCGGGATGTCCGAACACCGCGACGACCCGCTCGGGCTGCCGTCGGCCGACCGCTACGTCGTGGTGCTGATCGACGGGCTCGGCTGGCAACTGGTGCACCGGGCCGTACGCTCCCTCGGCTACCTGGCCGAGTTGCTGGGCGACGCCCGGCCGATCACCGCCGGAGTGCCGAGCACGACCGTCACCAGCCTCACCTCGCTCGGCACCGGGCTGCCGCCGGGGCAGCACGGGATGGCGGGCTACACCTGCCGGATCCCCGAGACCGGCGAGATCCTGAACGCCCTCACCTGGGAATCGACCCTGACCGCGGCCGAGGTGCAGCCTCGGGCCACCGTCTTCGAGGAGGCCGTACGCGCCGGGATCGCCACCAGCTCGGTCACCCTCGAGCGATTCAAGGACAGCGGCCTCACCGGCGCCGCACTCCGCGGGCCGGAGTTCATCGGGATCGAGGAGGGCGACGAGGACCAACGGGTCGCCGCGGTGGTGCGGGCCGCGATGCGGGGGCGACGCAGCCTGGTCTACGCCTACGAGCGCCAACTGGACCACAGCGGGCACGTGGTCGGCTGCGAGTCCGACGCCTGGCTGGCTCACCTGCAACGCATCGACCGACTCTGCGGCCGGCTCCGCGAGGCACTCCCGGACGAGGTCCGGATCGTGATCACCGGAGACCACGGAATGGTGGACATCCCGGCTGGGAACCGGCTGGTCGTCGAGGACGATCCGGACCTGCTCGCCGGCGTGGACGCCTTCGCTGGCGAGGGCCGGCTGCGGCAGTTGTACACCGACACCGAGGACCCCGCCACGATCGCGGCCCGGTGGGCCGGTCGGCTGGGGGACCTGGCCTGGGTCCGGACCCGCGCGGAAGCCGTGGACGAGGGCTGGTTCGGACCGCTGGACGACACCGTCGCCGGCCGGTTCGGGGACGTGCTGGTCGCGATGCGTCGGGACTGGGCGGTGATGACCCGAGCCCACGAGCGCGAGCTGAGTCTGGTCGGGATGCACGGGTCGCTGACCGCGGCCGAGATGACCGTACCCTTGTTCGTCGACTGACCTTGTTCATCGACCACGTGATCATGGAACACCTGGTCGTCGATCACGTGATCATCGTCCGACCCGACCGGGACCACCCTTCGACGGCAGGAGCCAACCCTCGTGGCTGAGTTCGTGTACTTCACCGGACCGATGGACTGCGGCAAGTCCACCCTGGCCCTGCAACTCGACTACACGCACTCGGCCGGGGGGCGGATGGGGCGCCTGTTCAGCAGTCAGGACCGGGCCGGTACGGCCACCATCTCGTCCCGGATCGGGTTGCAGCGCGAGGCGATCGAGATCGACGCCGACTTCGATTTCTGGTCCTACGTGGTGCAGCAACTCACCGGCGGCAACCGGATCGACTACCTGGTCTGTGACGAGGCACAGTTCTATCAACCCGAGCAGGTCGACCAGTTGGCCCGGATCGTCGACGAGTTGCAGATCGACGCCTTCGCCTTCGGCATCCTCACCGACTTCCGCACCAAGATGTTCCCCGCCTCCCAACGGCTGGTCGAACTCTGCGACCGGATGGAGATCCTGCAGGTGCGGGCCCTGTGCTGGTGTGGGGCGCTGGCCACCCACAACGCCCGTACCGTGGACGGTCGGATGGTGACCGAGGGCAGTCAGGTGGTCGTCGGGGACACCACCCTGCCCGGGGAGGTGGCCCCCGTGGTCGCCTACGAGGTGTTGTGTCGCCAACACCATCGGCGACACATGACCGCTGCGGTGGCCCGGGCTACCCTGTCCCCGGATCCGTTGCCGTTCGACCGGATCGAGGAATTCGGGGACGAGGAGTTCGGGGACG
>JBQDIN010000017.1:0-58399 GCA_052094425.1 Propionibacteriaceae bacterium | reverse complement strand
ACGTCCGCCCCGTCCGCTGGAGTCGGACCGGGCGACAGGTCGAGACTGCCCTGCAGTCACTGTTGGCGGCGGCGGACGTCCGGGTGAGCGCCTGATGGGCCTCTTCGAGGGCGTGCGTCGACTGTTGGTGGTGCATGCTCATCCCGACGACGAGTCGTTGGCCGGCGGCGCCCGCATCGCTGCCCTGGCCGAGTCGGGGGTGGACGTGGCGTTGTTGACCGCGACCCGGGGGGAGCGGGGTGAGGTGGTGCCCGGCCCGTTGTCCGCCCTCGCCGGCACGGACGAGTTGGCCGCAGAGCGGGAACGTGAGCTCGCCCGGGCCTGCCGGGCGCTGGGGATCTCCCGCCACCACCTGCTGGGCCGGGCACCGGCGCGCGCCGGAGCGACGCCGCGCACCTACGAGGACTCCGGGATGCGGTGGGTGACGCAGGAGCGTGCGGGTCCCGCCGCCGACATCGGGCCGGCGGCCTTCACCGCAGCCGACCTCGGGGAGGCGTCCGCGGACGTCCAGTCCCTGCTGGACCACGAGCGTCCGGACCTCGTCCTCACCTACGACGCGGACGGGGGCTACGGCCACCCGGACCACGTCTACCTGCACGACGTGGTCGTCGACGCCTGTCGGCGGCGCGGCGTCGCGCTGGCGTTGATCACCTCCGACGAGAGCGCCAGCCGGGCCGAGCTCCATGACGACGTGGACCACCTCGATGCGCTGTTCGCTGCGCTGGAGTGCCATCGCAGTCAACTGGGCGTCGAGCGACCGTACGTCATCCACTCCGGTGGGCAGCGGGAGCTCATCGACGCCCGGAGTGTGATCCGTCCGGCACCCTGACCGGCTGGCGCGTCGCCGACGCCGAGCCGGTAGCGGGCCCCCGGCCCGGAGCGGCCGCTCCCTGGATCAGGACAGCATCCGCTGGTACCAGGCGACGTCGATCCACTCGTCGAACTTGAAGCCGACCTCCCTCATCTGGCCGACCTTCTCGAATCCGCAGTTGAGGTGCAACTTCTCGCTGGCCGGATTCGGCATCGCGATCAGGGCGACCGCCGTGTGCACGCCCGACCTGATCATCACATCGAGCAGGTCCGGATAGAGGATCCGGCCGATGCCGTGGCCCCGGAAGCGCCGGTCGACGTAGATCGAGGTCTCGCGCGTGAGGTCATAGGCCGGGCGCGGTCGGTAGGACCACGAGTAGGCGTAGCCGACCGCATCGTCGTCGCCGTCGACCGCCACCCGCAAGTGGTCCCCCGGGTGGTTGCCGTCCAGGCGTGCCCGCCAGTACTCCAGGTCCGGTGGCTCCAGGTCGAAGGTCGCGTGTGAGTTCTCCACTGCAAAGTTGTAGATGGACACGATCGAGGTGAGGTCACGCTCTTCTGCTGCGCGGGTGGAGAAATCAGGCATACCCCCATCTTTTCACGTCTCGTATGACCGCTCGCCCCGGTCTCACTCACCCTCGTCCTCATGATCATGTTCGTCGTGGTCATGGCCCTCGTCGGCGTGCACCGTGTTCACCGCCACGACCTGGCTTGGTTCGCCGCCGAGGTCAGTCGTGTCGGCCACCTTCTTGTCGGTCAGGTCGACGGTGACCAGCGTTCCCGTCGCCGGATCGGTGACGTGTGCCCGGTCACCGGTGACGGCGATCGTCGGGGCCAGGGCGCCGTGGCCCTCCTCGATCGTGAACGGCTCGATGGCCTTGATCGTAGACAGTTCCTTCCCCTGTTCGTCGAGGACGTGCAGGTTCCCGTCCACGGTCAGCGCCAGGTGGCCGCCGTCGGCCGTACGAGCGCGCGGTCCGTACTCCGCACCGAGGTCGACCACCGACAGGGACTTCGCGGGGACGTCCACCAGCGCCAGGGTGGTGTCACCGAAGTCACCGAGGGCGATGTCGGAACCGGGGCTGGAGAGCAGACCGCCGACACGGTCGTCCCCGGAGCCGGCCGGGTAGTCGATCGCGTGGGCACCGGCATCGTCGATCAGCGCCACCTGGCCGGTGCAGCCGAACACGACGGTGTCGTTCACGACGGCCTCGCCGTGCAGGTCCGGGCAGGCGTTCTCGTAGGTCTCCACCTCGGTGCCCTCGTTGTCGACGAGCCGCAAACTGGAGGGAAGCGGCTTCTCGCCGGGTGGGGCGACGGTGACCAGGCTCCGTTCGGCACCGAAGGGCACCACCACGCCGTGGTGCGGCCCGCCGCCGTCCACCTCGCTGGTCGCGAACTGGCCGACCAGGGTGCCCTCGTCGGCGAAGACCACGCCGCGGCCGTCGTCGTCGAAGAACACGCCGGTCCGGTCGTCCGCACTGACCACGTGTACGGGGTTGGCGCCCTCCAGGGCCATGCCCTCGCGGAGAGCCGGGTTGCCGACGTAGTAGTGGAAGTGATCACCGTGCCCGGCCGCCCAGCTGCCACCGTCCAGCACGTCCACCCGGTTGTCCTCGATCTGGGTCAAGAAGACGTGCCGGTCATCGGTGGCCACCGACAGGCGGGGTTGGCCCGGCGTGTCGATGCGTCCCAACTCTTCACCTCCGGCGGCGTCGAGTACCACCGCGGACTGGCCGACGGCGACCACCAGGCGGGGTGCGGCACCGTCGGTCTCGGTGCGGGCGGACGGGGAGCTCGCGTCGGGGCTGGGCGCGGGGCCGGCTGGGTCGGCCGCCCCGCAGGCGCCCAGGAGCAGGGTGGCCGTCGCGGTCAGGGACAAGGCGCCCACGGTACGGACGCGACGAGAGGGGTTCGGTTGGATTCGCATGGCAGCAGTAAAACATAACGACAACCATTTCCACTAACAGGGGCGCGCTGGCCCCGCACTCCGGACAGGCCGGGCGGAGGTCCGGGTGGCCCACGGCGTCCGCCGATGCATGATGGGGCGATGTCGAGATTCGCGGGCTCGCACCGACGTCTCGGGTGAAGGGCCGTGGGGCCACCACCAGACCGAGGGAGTTCACCATGAAGTACGTCATCCTGATCCACTCGAACCCGCACCCGTGGGGACACCCGACGGGCGACTTCGTCGCCGAGCACAAGGCGCTGCCGCAAGAGCAGCGCGACCAACTGGAGGCCGAGTTCGACAGTGTCATGAAGGAGCTGGCTGCCGCCGGAGAGTTGCTGGGCGGCGAGGCCCTCGGCGATCCGGCGACGTCCCGATTGTTCGGCTGGAGTGGCGGGGAGACGGTGGCCACGGACGGTCCGTACTCGGAAGCGAAGGAGCACCTGGCCGGCTTCTTCCTGATCGACGTGGCGAACCCCGAACGCGCCGAGGCCGTGGCCGCACGGTTCGCGGGTCCGGGGGAGACGGTCGAACTGCGGCCCGCGATGTGGCCCGGTGCCAGCGACCAGTGACTGAGGACGTACTGGGGGAGGTGTGGCGTCGCGAGGCGCCGCACGTTCTCGGTGCCCTCGTACGCCGGTACGGGCACTTCGACGACTGTGAGGACGCGGTCCAGGAGGCGCTGGCCGCGGCCCTGGTCCAGTGGGAGCGCGGCGGTGTGCCGGACCAGCCGCGGGCCTGGCTGGTGCGGGTGGCCGCACGTCGCCTGATCGACGGCTGGCGCAGTCGCGAGGCCCGTCGAGCCCGGGAGGTCGCCGATGCCGTCCGGGACGGACTCGACCTGGTGTCGGCTGCGGGTGGGATCGATGCCGCACCGGTACCCGGGGAGGCCGCCGACGACACGGTGACGTTGCTGGCCTTGTGCTGTCACCCGGCGCTCACCCCCGAATCACGGGTCGCGTTGACCTTGCGGGCGGTGGGCGGGCTGACCACACAGCAGATCGCCGCCGCCTTCCTCGTCCCGACGGCGACGATGGCGCAGCGGATCAGCCGGGCCAAATCCACCCTGCGCAAGGCCGATGCGCGCTTCTCCGAACTGGATCCGGACACGGCAGCGGCGCGGTTCGAGGACGTCCGAGAGGTCCTCTACCTGATCTTCAACGAGGGATACACCGCGAGCGGTGGCGACCGCCTGGTCGATGTGGCCCTCGCCGGGGAAGGGATCCGGTTGACTCGCGAACTGTGTCGACTGCGCCCCGACGACGAGACATCCGGCCTGTTGGCGTTGATGTTGATCACCGCAGCCCGTACGCCGGCCCGGATGGACGAGCGTGGCGACCTGGTTCCGCTCGCCGCGCAGGATCGCAGCCGATGGAACACCGCACAGATCGAGGAGGGACAGGCATTGGTGCGGGAGATCCTGCCGCGCGGCGAGGTCGGACCGCACCAACTGCGGGCCGCCATCGCTGCCGTCCATGCGGATGCCCGGACCTGGGCCGAGACCGACTGGTTGCAGATCACCGTGCTCTACCGGATGCTCGACCGGATCGCGTCGCACCCGATGGTCACGCTCAACTTGGCCGTGGCCGTTGGCGAGGCACACGGTCCCGAGGCGGGACTGGCGGTGGTCGACCAACTCAGCGAGGACCCGATCCTGCGCGCACACCATCGCCGGCACGCCGTGCGGGCCCACCTGCTGGAGGCGGCCGGCCGGGTCGCGGAAGCGCGCGCGGAATACCTCGACGCCGCCCGACTCACCACCAGCGTGCCCGAGCAGCGATACCTCAACCGCAGGCTCGAGGCCCTGTCCCCACAACGATCTGAGGACTAGGGTGGGCTGATGAGCACCACGGACGAGCAACCGTCCGCCTCGGCACCGACCCGGGAGAGTTGGGCCGGCCGACGCGTCTTCATCATGGCCGCCATCGGCTCCGCGGTGGGCCTGGGCAACATCTGGCGATTTCCGTACGTGGCCTACGAGAGTGGCGGCGGGGCCTTCCTCATCCCGTACTTGGTGGCGTTGCTGTCGGCCGGCATTCCATTGCTGTTCCTCGACTACGCGGTGGGGCACAAGTTCCGTGGCTCCCCGCCGCTCGCCTACCGTCGGCTGCACCGGAGGGCGGAGGCCATCGGTTGGTGGCAGGTGGCCATCTGTGTGGTGATAGCGATCTACTACGCGGTCGTCGTCGCCTGGGCGGCCAGGTACACGATCTTCTCCGTCACCAAGGAGTGGGGCGACGATCCGGCCGGGTTCTTCACCGGACAGTACCTCCAGGTCAGCGAGGGTTTCGCGCCCGGTCTGGATTTCGTGGCCGGAGTCCTCGTGCCGCTGGTGATCGTCTGGGTGATCACGCTCGGGGTGCTGGCCCTCGGAGTCCAGAAGGGCATCGCCCGCTCCGCGGTGATCTTCCTCCCGTTGTTGTTGATCATGTTCATCGTGCTGGTCATCCAAGCGGTGCAGTTGCCGGGGGCCGCGATCGGTCTGAACGCGTTCTTCACGCCCAACTGGGCTGCTCTGGCCGATCCGGGTGTGTGGATTGCCGCGTACGGGCAGATCTTCTTCTCGCTCTCGGTCGCCTTCGGCATCATGGTCACCTATTCGTCCTACCTGAAGAAGAAGACCGATCTCACCGGATCCGGCTTCGTCGTCGCCTTCTCCAACTCCGGCTTCGAGATCCTGGCCGGGATCGGCGTGTTCGCGGCGGTCGGGTTCATGGCCCAAGCCTCCGGTGTTGCCGTATCCGAGGTGGCCACGGAGGGGGTCGGGCTGGCCTTCATCGCCTTCCCCGCGATCATCTCCGAAGCGCCGGGCGGCGCCCTGCTGGGCGTGCTCTTCTTCGGCTCCCTGGTGTTCGCCGGGTTCACCTCGCTGGTCAGCATCCTCGAGGTGACCATCGCCTCCGTGCAGGACAAGACCCGGTGGCCCCGAATCACCGCGACCCTGGCGGTCGGGATCCCGATGGCGGTGGTGTCGGTGCTCTTGTTCTCGACGACGACCGGCCTCAACCTGCTCGACGTCACCGATGCATTCGCGAACAACTTCGGGATCGTCACCGTCGCGTTCGTGGCGGTGGTATTGCTCAGCTACGTGTTCCAGGCCCTGCCGAGCCTGGGCGATCACCTCAACCTGACCTCCTCCTTCAAGGTCGGCGTCGGCTGGCGGATCATGGTCAGCATCATCGCTCCGATCGTGCTCGGGGTGATCTTGGTCAGCGAAGCCATCACCCGGATCAAGGAGGGCTACGGGGACCCACCGATGCCCGGCTGGTTCGTCGGCGTGTTCGGTTGGGGGATGGTGATCGCCCTGATCGTCTTCGCCGTCGTCATGAGCATGGTGCCGTGGAGCAGCAAGTCCGCCGCTCACCGTCCCAGCGAGGACGCACTCGATCTGGAGGAGGACCTGCGATGACTCCCGTTGCGATCGTCATGATGCTGATCGCCATCGTCACCGTGTGGGGCGGGCTCGTCCTCGCCCTGATCAACCTCGTCCGGCATCCGGAAGAGGACGAGGCGCCGGGGGAGTAGCGGGAGCGGGCCCCTCAGAACCAGGTCCGGACCACGTCCACCACCCGGTCGTCGGCATCAAGGACCGGCAGCACTCGCCACTTGTCGAAGGCCGTGCACGGGTGCGAAATGCCGAAGCAGACCAGATCACCGGGGCGTACCTGAAGATCATCGCCGAGGTGCAGGTACCCGTGCTGATCGTTCATCTTCGGCACCTCCGCGCGTCCGCTGATGTCCTCCACTGCGGTCGTCCCGGCCCGGCGCAGCCACAGTGGGACCGGCATCCCGGCGTCGAACGGAGCATCGCGTCGGCCCATCCCGACCAGGGCGAGTCCCGGCTCCGGTGCGGAGTTCACCTGGGCCCAGACCTCGATCGCAGGCTCCAGGTGCCCTTCGTCGGTGATCCGGTTGTACGGGGTGCTCCGTTCGTACGTTCCGTGGTCGTGGGTGAGGTACGCGCCGCTGCGCAGGATCACCCGGACCCCGAGCGAACGGGACCAGTCACCGGCCAACTCGGACACAACCAGGTCGAACCAGGCGCTGCCGCCGGAGCTCACCACGGGATGCGGACCCACCAGCCCGGCCGAGACGATCCGGTCCAGGCAGTCCCGCATCACGGCGAAGAAATCGCGGACCTCGTCGGCAACCTTCAGCCCGCCCTCGTAGGAGGCGATGCCGCGCAGGGTGACGCCGGGGGAGTCAGCGATCACGCCGGCCAACTCCACCGCCTGCTCCGGTGTGCGGACCCCGGTCCGGCCACCCGGATAACCGATGTCGAGCAACACCGACAACCCGCCATCGAGGTCCGGGTGGGCCGCCCCGATCTCGGCGGCCAGCTGTACCCCTTCGACGGAGTCGACGAAGAACAGCAAGTCGGCGCTCGGGTCATCGGCCCGCGCAGTGACGAGCTCCGCGGCGAGCGTGGCCAGGGCGCCTGCATCGAGCACCTGGTTGGCCAGCAGCACCCGAGGCACCCCCGCGTTGCGGGCGATCCGCGCCTGGTGCACGGTCGCCACGGTGATACCCCACGCCCCCGCCGCCAGCTGCCGCTCGTACAGTCGGGGCGCCATCGTGGTCTTGCCGTGCGGAGCGAAGGCCAGACCGTGTTCGGAGCAGAACCGGGCCAAGGTGGCCAGGTTCGATGCCAGTGCCTCCTCGCGGAGGACCATCACGGGCCAGTTCAGGCTCCCGTCGAAGAGGGTGTGCCCCGCCGCCACGAAGTCGGCGACCCGCATCGGCTCGCCGGTGAGCCACAATCCCTTGTCACGCCAGTCCAGGTAGTCAGCATCCATACCCGCACCCTACGATCGATCGATGGACACCACTGCGGACGCCCCGTCTCCACCGAAGTGGTCGTGGGGCCTGGTGCCGGCCGTCGGGGTGTCGATCTCGGCTCTACTGTTGTTCGGCTTCCAACTCCAGCTGCCGGGGTACGCCCTGCTGCTGGCGAGTGTGGCGGCATCCTGGTTCATCGACCGGGACCTGGCCCGCAGCCTGTCCTTGATCGGGCTCGGGCTGTTCCCGATCGGGTTGATCTCCCTCGAGGCGAACATCAGCTGGGCCAACATCGCGCTGATGAGCGGTGTCCTCGGCTTCGCGGTGGTCGCCCCGTATGTGATCGACCGATGGGTGTTCCGGCGGCACGTGATCAGGTTCCCGATCAACACCGGCCGGCGGTGGCAGACTGCAGAACGGGTCTACCTGCTGGTCGTGGTGGGTCTCGCGTGGTTGATCCTGCCGTTCTACTTCATCAACTCCGGCACCTATCTGAACTGGCCGAACGTGAGTGAGACGAGTCCGATGGTGCGGCTCTTCCTCGGTGTGAACGCCGTCGGGTTGTGGGATGAGCTGTTCTTCATCTGCACCTGCTTCGCGATGCTCCGGCGCCACTTCCCGATGTGGCAGGCCAACCTGCTGCAGGCGACCATCTTCGTCTCGTTCCTGTGGGAGCTGGGCTACCAGAGCTGGGGGCCGTTGCTGACCATCCCATTCGCGCTCGTCCAGGGCTACATCTTCCAGCGCACCCGCTCCCTCACCTACGTCGTGTGCGTGCACCTGGTCTTCGACTGCGTGCTGTTCCTGGTGCTGCTGCACGCCCACAACCCGGGCTGGCTGCCGATCTTCCTCTACTGATGTCCGGTCCTGGTCCGCCCCCACGGCTTGAACACCGACAACACCACGGCGACGGCCAAGGTGGTCAACGACACCGCAGGCGGGAAGGCCAGGAAGGTGAGGTCGATCCCCGGGGCCACCCCGTCCTCGAGGCCCATCCCGGCGGCGGTGACCTCGGCCATCCCGGGACGCAGCACGACCAAGATCAGGACCAGTAGGATGCCGGTGAGGACGAGCTTCACCAGCACCCACCAGTAGCGCAGCAGGCCGTACCTGCTGCCGAGCCCGAGCAGCAGCCCCGTGAGCAGGCAGCCGACCGCGCTCGCTGCCATCGGCCAGACCACGAAGGTGCCGAGCGCCCGGTAGGCCAATCCCGCCATTCGGTCGTCGGAGGTCAATCGGGCGGTGCCCACCAGCACCGCCACGAGTACGTCGATGCCGATCCAGCTGCCGGCCGCGACGAGGTGACCGACCAGGACGATCCGCCGCGCCGTACGGGGGAGTGGTAGCCGTGGGCCCCGGGAGTCGCGCACCGGACGAGTGGGGGCGGTGAGTGGATCGGTGGCGGTGGTCGACATGGGTCCTCCTTGGTCCGGGACCCACTCTGGTCAACCACCGCCTCCGATCCATCCGTCCGGGAGCGACACCTGCGCTACGTTCCCGGTCGTATCCCGGGCGCCATCTCAGCCCGCCGAGGCCAACTCAGCGCGCAACTGCACGGCCGCCGCGACGAGATTGGCCAGGGAGGGGGTCACCTCCGCGTAGCCACGGGTCTTCAGCCCGCAGTCCGGATTCACCCACACCCGCTCGGCGGGAAGGTTGCCGACCGCCACCCGGAGCGCCGCCGTGATCTCCTCGACCGACGGCACCCGGGGGGAGTGAATGTCCCAGACACCGGGTCCCACCTCCCGTGGGTAGCCGATCGCCGCCAGGTCGGCGATGATCTCCATCCGGGACCGGGCCGCCTCCAGGCTGATCACGTCGGCGTCCATCGCGATGATGGCGGCCACGATGTCGGCGAACTCGGCGTAGCACATGTGCGTATGCACCTGGGTCGAGTCCAACACCCCGGCGGTGGTGAGCTGGAAGGCCTCCACCGCCCAGTCGAGGTAGGCCGCCCGGGACTCCTCCCGCAACGGCAGGGTCTCACGCAGAGCCGGCTCGTCCACCTGGATCACCGAGATGCCGGTGGACTCGAGGTCGGTCACCTCGTCGCGCAGGGCGAGGGCCACCTGGCGGGCGGTGTCGGCCTGCGGCTGGTCGTCGCGGACGAAGGACCACGCCAGCATGGTCACCGGTCCGGTCAGCATCCCCTTCACCGGTCGGTCGGTGAGTCCTTGGGCGTACTCGGCCCAGCGGATGGTCATCGGGTGCGGTCGGGACACGTCGCCGAAGATGATCGGTGGCCGGACACAGCGGGTGCCGTACGACTGCACCCAACCGTGCTGGGTGCTGGCGAAGCCGCGCAACTGCTCGGCGAAGTACTGCACCATGTCGTTGCGCTCGGGCTCACCGTGGACGAGGACGTCGACGCCCTGCTCCTCCTGGAGCTCGATCACTGCGGCGATCTCCGCACGCATCCGGGTGTCGTAGGCGTCGGAGTCGATCCGTCCGGCACGCAGGTCCGCCCGGGCTCGCCGGATCTCGCTGGTCTGCGGGAAGGACCCCACCGTGGTGGTGGGCAGGGCCGGTAGGGACAGGTTGGCCCGCTGGGCGACGGCCCGGCTGGCGTAGTCGGAGTCCCGGTGCCGGTCCGCCTCGGTCACCGCGGCGGCCCGGTCGCGCACCGCGGAGTTGATCACCTGCTCCGAGGCGCGCCGGGACTCCAGCAGTTCCCGGTTGGCGTCCAGTGCCGCCGCGATCGCGTCCCGTCCCTCCCGGAGCCCGGTGGTGAGGGTCGCGATCTCGACCAGCTTCTGGTCGGCGAAGGCGAGCCAGCCGGCGACCTCGGGGTCGAGCCCCGATTCACGGGCGACATCGATCGGCACGTGCAACAGGGAACACGAGGAGGAGATGTCCACCCGGCCGGCCTTCCCGGCCAGCGTCTCCGCTGCGGCCA
Organism: Propionibacteriaceae bacterium; assembly: GCA_052094425.1. Taxonomy (GTDB): domain Bacteria; phylum Actinomycetota; class Actinomycetes; order Propionibacteriales; family Propionibacteriaceae; genus Microlunatus. The sequence continues at coordinate 47,966 of JBQDIN010000017.1, read as the reverse complement.
AGGCGGCGCCGAGGTCGGTCCGCCACACGTTCCGTCCGTCCACGACGCCGGCCAGCACCCGCTTGTCGGCGAGACCCGGGTGGGCGAGCAGCCGGTCCAGGTCCGCCCGGGCGGCGCCGGTCAGGTCGACCGACAGCCCTTCCACGCCGGAACTCAGCACCACGTCGAGGGCGTCGTCGAGTTGTTCGAAGTAGCTGGCGACGATGATCTGGGGTCGTGATTCGGCGGCGGTCAGTCGGGCGTAGGCCTCGCTGAACCGCTGCAGGACCTCCTGCGGCTGGCCCTGGACGAGGGTCGGCTCGTCCAGCTGGACCCAGGCGACGCCGGCCGCCGCGAGCCGACCGAGCAGGTCCTCGTACAGCGGGAGCACGTCCTCGAGCAGGGTCAGCGGATCGAAGCCACTGCCGTCCACCGAGGCCTTGGCGAGCAGCAGGTAACTGACCGGGCCGAGCAGCACGGCCCGTGGGGTGAGTCCGAGTGCGCGGGCCTCGGCAACCTCGGCGAGCAGCGGCTCGGGGTCCAAGGTGAAGGAGGTGGCCGGGCCGAGCTCGGGGACCAGGTAGTGGTAGTTCGTGTCGAACCACTTGGTCATCTCCAGCGGCGGTGCGCTGTCGTCCCCGCGTGCCATCGCGAACAGCAGGTCGAGCCGTCCGATCGGGGAATCTGCAGCCCGGGTCGCGTCGAAGCGGGCCGGCACCGCGCCGAGCAGCAGCGAGGTGTCCAGGACGTGGTCGTAGAGCGAGAAGTCGCCGACCGGCACCTCGGCCAGGCCGGCGTCGCGCAGGGTGATCAATCGCTGCCGGCGGACGGCGGTGACGGCCCGCTGCAGGGCCTCGCCGTCGATCGTGCCCTTCCAGTAGGACTCGATCGCCTTCTTCAGTTCCCGATCCGGGCCCTGGCGCGGGTAGCCGAGCACCGTGGCCGCAGAGGTTCCCGGCTGAGTTCTTCTCGGCTGGGTTCTTCCTGGCTGCGGATCAGGGGAGGAGGTCGTGTCGGGGGTGGTGGTCATGGAGCTCTCCTTCGCGAGGTCACATGGGACTCCGCGAGCACGAGCCGACGGTCGAGCCGCGGACTGCCGCCCGCACCCGTACGCCGACCCTCCCGCGGGGTCGATGCCGCTGGCCGGCGGTTGCCGGACAGGTGCTGGCAGGTCTTCGGACTCGTGGGCCCGGGATCGTGCGATCCCGCCTACTGGTCGTCGCTTCCCGGGACGGGTGGTCCCAGTGCTCGGTGACGACGGTCGTTCCCACTGACCGCTGCGGGGCAGTTCCGGATTCGCACCGGATTCCCTCTCTCCTCCACCACGAACGGGCCGAGGCGCGACCGTGGCAGAACCAGCAACGCCCACACTGTAGCCCTCGCCGGAGGAGCCGGTTCCCCGTCTCAGTGCGGCCCTCCCTCGATGGCCCCCTTCCAGAGGACTTCGCCGGGCAGGCCACCGCGAGGGTTCACCCGGCGTTCACCCACGACCGGCCACGGATGGCATAGCGTCGAGCACCATGATCACGCATCGACGCAGCAAGCTGCTCGTCCCCGGCCTGCTCGCGGCGGCGCTGGCGCTCAGCACGCTGGCTGCCACGGCAGCCCCGGCCGACGCCGGGGGCGGCGGTCGCCCCGGTCACCGGCCGGACCGTGACGTCCGCTTCGCCACCTTCAACGCCTCACTCAACCGGGCCGCCGAGGGGGAGCTGGTCAGTGGCCTGTCCACTCCGGACGACCCGCAGGCCAGTGCGGTGGCGGAGATCATCCAGCGCGCGGACCCGGACGTCTTGTTGATCAACGAGTTCGACTTCGACGCGGCCGGGGAGGCAGCCGACCTGTTCCGGGAGAACTACCTCGAGGTGTCCCAGCACGGTGCCGACCCGGTGCGCTACCTATATGCGTTCAGCGCGCCCTCGAACACCGGCGTGCCGAGCGGGCACGACCTGAACAATGACGGCACAGTCGGCGGCGCGGATGATGCCTTCGGGTTCGGTGACTTCGAGGGCCAGTACGGGATGTTGGTGTTGTCGAAGTACCCGATCCAGGAGGAGAAGGTCCGTACCTTCCAGCACTTCCGGTGGGCTGACATGCCGGACGCGAAGCTGCCGGACGACCCGGCCACCGACGAGGCCGCCGACTGGTACGACGAGGCGGAGCTCGCCGATCTGCGGCTCTCCAGCAAGTCGCACTGGGACGTGCCGATCAAGGTCCCGGGCAAGCAGCACGGGCAGTGGGGCGGGAGTGATCGCGGTGGGGACCGGCACCGTGGGAGGACGGTCCACTTCCTGGCGTCGCATCCGACCCCGCCGGTCTTCGACGGCGAGGAGGACCGCAACGGGATGCGCAACAGCGACGAGATCAGGTTCTGGGCCGACTACGTCGGGTCGAAGCGCGACGCCCGCTACATCTACGACGACGACGGTCGCCGTGGCGGTCTGGACCGGAGGGCGTCCTTCGTCATCGCCGGCGACCTGAACTCCGATCCCCGCGACGGCGATTCGTTGCCCGGTTCCGCCGACCAGCTCCTCGACCATCGTCGGGTGAACACGTCCGTGACGCCGTCCAGCGAGGGGGCGGTGGAGGCCACCGAGCTGCAGGGTGGACCGAACGCCGAGCACCGTTCCAACCCCCGCTTCGACACCGCGGACTTCGCCGAGCCGCCGGGCAACATCCGCGCCGACTACGTGTTGCCCAGCCGGGACCTGCGGATCACCGGTGCCGAGGTGTTCTGGCCGGAGTCGAGTGATCCGCTGGCGGAGCTGACCGGGACCTACCCGTTCCCGTCCAGTGATCATCGACTCGTCCACGTGGACGTCCGGGACTGAGGCACCGGCTCCGTAGGCTGGGGGCATGACCGGCCCGCCACAGTTCCCGCACCCCGGCTATCAGCAACCGATCCCTCCGGGGTCGCCGCATCCGCCAAGTGGGAAGCCGCATCCGCCAAGTGGGAAGCCACGCTCGCGAGGACGCTGGTTCATCGTCGGCATGATCGTGCTGGTCGTGTTGGCCATCGGTGGGGTCCTTCTCGCCATTACGGGAATGAGCCGGTTCGCCCCGCCGGCCGAGGAGATGGTTCCGATCGAGGGGCCGACCCAGGTGAACTTCAAGGAGGGGGAGACCTACTGGGCCTACGTTCCGCAGGCGGAGGGATCCACCGCGCAGTGCGAGGTGACCTTCACTGATGGGACGCCCGTCCCGGGCACCACGAGTTCGACGACGTACACGGTCCAGTACCACGCGGAGCCGTACACCTCGGTCGCCACGTTGCCGCCGGCGAAACCTGATCCCAGCCTGTCGGGGGTCAGTCTCATCGTCTCCTGCGACACCCCCCGAGCGATCGCCGGTCCGTCCCCGAACACCAGCGCGCTGGCCATGGGGATCGCCGGGATCGTGCTGGCGGTGTTCTGTTTCGGCGGCGCGGTCGGTGCGGTCGTCATCCGCACCTGGATCCGGGTGCTGCGGGGCCGCAAGAACTTCCCCGGGTCCAGACTTGTCCGGTGATCATCCCCAGGGGCTCGTCGACAGCCGTGGCGTACCCCTTGCCCCGGCCACAGATCGGACGGACGATGGCCTCAGAGCCGGATCGCCGGCCACGAATCAGAGGGGAGTGACGGCCATGTTGACCACACCGGGGTGTGTCGTGATCGGTGCCGGGCTCGCGGCGGCGAACACCGCAGAGTCGTTGCGCGCGGAGGGGTATGCCGGCAGCGTCACCATCGTCGGCGACGAGGAGTTGGCGCCGTACGAGCGTCCGGGGTTGTCGAAGGAGTACCTGCAGGGCAAGACCGAGGAGGACTCGCTGCAGGCCCACGAGGCCGACTGGTACGCCGCCCACGACGTCACGGTGCGTACCGGTGCAGGCGTGGAACGGATCGACCGGAAGGAGCAGGTCGTCCGGCTGGTCTCGGGGGAGGAGATCGGCTACCGCGACCTGGTGATCGCGACCGGCGCCAGCCCGCGCACCCTGAACCTGTCCGGACTCGACCTGGTCGGTGTGCACACCCTGCGCACCCTGGCCGACAGCACCGCCCTGCGCGACGCGATGGCGGGCCAAGGGCGTTGGGTGCTGATCGGCGCCGGCTGGATCGGCCTCGAGGTGGCCGCCGCGGCTCGCCTGGCCGGGTGTGAGGTGACCGTGCTGGAGGCGGCACCGCTCCCGTTGCAGGGGCCGATGGGCCGCACCCTCGCCGAGCACTTCGCGGCCCTGCACCGTGGCCACGGGGTCGACCTGCGCACCGACGTGAAGGTGACGGGCGTGGTCGGCCAGGACGGAAAGGTCACCGGGGTACAGGTGGGCGACGCGGTGGTGCCCGCCGACGTGGTGCTGGTCGCCGTCGGAGCGGCTCCGAACACCCAGTTGGCCGAACAGGCCGGCCTCGCCGTCGACGGCGGGATCCTGGTCGACGAGCACCTGCGCACCAATGATCCGGCCATCCTGGCCGCCGGGGATGTGGCGAAGGCGCTCAACACGACGCTGGGTGAGCACGTCCGGGTGGAGCACTGGGACAACGCGATCCGGCAGGGCAAGCTCGCCGCCGCGACCATTCTGGGCGAAGACCGGGTGTATGACTGGCAGCCGTACTTCTTCACCGACCAGTACGACCTCGGGATGGAGTACGTCGGTCACGCCGGACCGGACGACGAGGTGGTCCTGCGCGGCGCCCTCGACGACGGTGAATTCATCGCCTTCTGGCTGCGCAACGGCGAGATCAAGGCCGCGATGAACGTCAACACCTGGGACGTGAACGACCAACTCCGTGGCCTGATCGGTGTCGCCGTGCCCGTCGACCGTCTCACCGACCCGGCCATCGGCCTCGCGGACCTGACCCCCTCCGCGGGGTGAGTTCGCCGGGGGCGCGCGGTGCGTAGGACTACCGGTCCAGCGTTCGGAGGCCGAGCAGGGACGTGAGTTCCCCCGGACTGTTGGCCGTGGCGAGTGCCCCGGTGCCCTCGGACGGCCTACCGAACCCCCGACCCGCCAGCACCGCTGGGATGCCGTGCGCCGCTGCCCCCTCGATGTCGTGTCGACGATCTCCGACCATCACCGGTGCCGACAGGTCTGCACCGGGGCGTGCTAGCTCCTTCAGGGCCACGGAGATGACGTCCGCCTTCTCGCCCCCGGTCTCGTCGTCAGGCGCTCCGCAGATGGCTGTGAACCGGTCGCTGAGCTGGTGGTGCTCGAGAATCTGCACGGCCATCGTTCGTACCTTGGATTTCGCGACCGCGATGGGGATTGCCATCTCCGCGAGGGCATCGAGGAGATGCTCGATGCCCTCGTACAGGGGCGCCTGCAGCATGCGCGAGCGGTAGTGGCGCCGAAAGGACCGAACGAGTGAGTCGCGTTGCTCCACGGGTGCCCCGACGATGTCGGCAAAGCCCTGCCGGAGAGGAGGGCCGGCGAACTGCAGGCCCGCTGCCCTGCCTGCTCGATGACAGCGTAGGTCGTGCCGACGCCGCAGGACCCAGCTGTGGGCCAAGGCCTTCCGCGGCCTCACTGCGGTGTGAGCTCCCGCTGGTGTGGCGCAGCACCCTGCGCCTGGTCCGACGTTATCCGGGGTGGGCGCCGAAGAACATCCGGGGTGGGGGTGCGGGAGCGCACTACAGTGGCGGAGTGGATCCCGAGTTGGCGCTCCTGGCCGTCCCGGCGGTGTTGATCATCGTCGCGGTGTCTGCAGTGGCGCCGAAGCTCGGGGTCGCGGCCCCCATCGTGCTGGTCGTGGTCGGCATCGGGCTCAGTTACATTCCGGGCGCCCCGGAGATCGTCGTGCCGCCCGAGGTGATCCTGTCGGTGGTGTTGCCGCCGATTCTCTATTCGGCGGCGGTGAACGTCCCCCTCGGCGACTTCCGCCGAAACATCAAGGCGATCAGCGGTCTGTCGGTGTTGCTGGTGATCGTGTCCGCCTTCGGCTCGGGATTTCTGCTCTACTGGCTGTTCCCCGACCTGCAGTTGGCTGCCGCAATCGCCTTGGGGGCGGTGATCAGTCCGCCGGACGCCGTGGCGGCGACCGCGATCGGCAAGCGGCTCGGGCTGCCACCCCGACTGGTCACCGTGCTCGAGGGGGAGGGGCTCGTCAACGATGCCACCGCCTTGGTGATGCTGCGCTCCGCGATCGCCGCCACGGCCGGCGCGGTCACCTTCTGGGGAGTGATCGGGGATTTCGTCCTGGCGGTGGTGTTGGCGGTAATGGTCGGGGGCGCCATCGGTGCCCTGACGGTGTGGTTCCGGTCGAAGATCGGTGATCCGGTGCTCAACACCGCGATCTCCTTCGCGGTCCCGTTCCTCGCCTTCTTCCCGGCCGAGGAACTGCACGCCTCCGGTGTGCTGGCCGTGGTGGTGGCCGGGTTGATCACCGGCCATGCCAGTGCCAAGTACTTCACCGCCCAGGACCGGATCTCCGAGCGGATCAACTGGCGTACCGTCCAGCTGCTGCTGGAGAACGGTGTGTTCCTGCTGATGGGGTTCGAGATCCACCTGATCATCAACCAGGTCCGCGAGGAGCACCTCGGTGTGCTGCAGGCCGTTCTGTACGGGCTGCTCGCCACCGTCGCGCTGGTGATCATCCGGGTCGCCTTCGTCATACCGTTGATCGCCTTGCTGCGCCGCGACCAACGCCGGGCTGAGGAGTTCGGGCCGCTGATGGACTCCACCCTGGATCGGCTGAGCAGTAGGGCGACCGAGGAGTCTGGTCGACGTCAGAAGCGTGCCGATCGGCTGACCCGGATGGTGGCCCGTCGTCGCTCCGACCTCGCCTTCCTGACGGCCGAGGGACTGGGCTGGCGCGGCGGTGCCGTCCTGGCTTGGTCCGGGATGCGTGGCGTGGTCACCTTGGCGGCAGCGCAGTCGCTGCCCACCGACCTCCCGTACCGACCGCAACTGGTGTTGATCGCCTTCACCGTCGCTCTCGTCACCCTGGTCGGGCAGGGCGGCACCCTGCCCGTGGTGATCAGGAAATTGCGGGTCCGGGGCTCGGACGAGACCAAGGACCGGGAGGAGTTGGCCCGGCTGTTCGGCGAGATCACCGAATTGGGGCTGGCACCTCTCGACAACCCGGAGCTGCGGCGCGTCGACGGGAGCAGTTACGCCCCGGACGTGGTGGAACGAGTGCGACACGAGACCCGGCGCAAGGCCGTATTGGCCTTCGAACGGGCGGCGGCCGACCTGGCCGGTCCGCAGGTCCAGCAACATGAGTTGCGGCTCCGGGTACTGCAGGCCGAGCGGGCTGCTCTCCTCGACGCCCGGGCCAGCGGCGCCTACCCGTCCCGGATCCTGGCCCGGGCCCAACACCTGCTCGATCAGGAGGAGTCCCGGCTCGGGACCGTTGACGGGCACTGACGGGTGAGGTTTCGTCTCCTCCGGCAGACATGATCGCGGCACCGCGATCATCCGTGTTGATCATGGCTGAAGCCTCGTTCAGCCCGGGAGGAACGACCCCTTGACCCCGTACTGACCGCGTGTTAATTTGTGGGTGCAATCGATTGCAAGATGACGATTTGGTAAACGACAGCAACGCCGATGGGCGCGAAGGAGTGCCACCCGGGGTGACGGTCGGATCGTGATCTTGTCGACATGCCGGAGCACTTGAGGAGCAGACGATGGAGTCAATCACAGGCAACGGTGCCCGTCCGACGGGGGCCAGTGCGATCGAAGCATTCACCACGGGCGGTCTGCCAGGACCGGGGCTGAGCCGGCGGCGACTGCTGCAGGTGGCCGGTGCAGGGGTGGGTGCGCTCGGACTGGCCGGTTGCGGCCCCCTGAGCTCCGGCTCCGGTGGTGGCGGGGGTGCGGGAGCCCAGGAGGCAGAGATCGGCGTGAAGCCGGCCGAGGGCACCTCCGGTTACGACTTCCTCGTCGGCGTGGGTGACAAGGTCACCGAGGCGAACCCCGACTTCACCTACACCTACACCTTCGTCAACACGAAGGTGCGTCCTCAGATCGAGCAGCGGTGGCGGGCAGGCAATCCGCCGGACACCGACTACGAGGTGTTCAACGCACAGGTTCCCTCGACCCATGACTTCGCCGACAAACTCCTCGATCTCACGGAGTACCTGAACGAGGAGATCGATGGTGGCGGCACCTGGGGCGAGAGCTTCCTGGAAGCGACCGCCAAGGAGACCGAGCTGGACGGAAAGACCTATGGCGTGGTGAGCGACACCCACGTCGTCGCCCTGTTCTACAACATGGCGCTCTTCGAGGAGCTCGGGATCGAGGCGCCCGCCACCTGGGACGCACTGCTCGCTGCCTGTGACACCCTCACCAAGGCTGGAACCGCTCCGATCGCGGTCACCGGAATGTACGAGCCGTACATGGGCTACTGGACCGATTACCTCTTCATGCGGCATGTCGGCTACGACCTGGCTCGCGAAGCGGCCTTTTCCGGCGACTACAGCGATCCCGGGTTCCTGGCCGCGGCTGAGGTGTTCGAAGAGTTCCGGGACAAGAGTCCCTTCATCAAGGGGTTCGAGGGGACCGACTTCACCGCGGTGCAGATGGAGTTCTTCCAGGAGAAGGCGGGGATGATCTTGATGGGGACCTGGCTCACTGCCGAGATGAAGGACTCGATTCCCGAGGACTTCAAGCTTGGCGTGGTGCCGTTCCCCCAGGTGGAGGGAACCGACGAGGACAAGAGTTTCATCTCGGCCTCCAACATCATGGTGGTCAACAAGGAGAGCGAGCACATCGATGCCGCCATCGCCTACATGAAGGCGTTGACCTCGAAGGAGACCCAGACTGCGCGGGCCGAGGAGCAGTCGGCCGTGTCCGCGGTGAAGGACGTGCCGGGCCCTCCGGGAGTGGAGGGTTTCGACGAGCTCCTGGCCACAGGTGGCGAACTCAACGTCCGCCACTACGGACTCGAGTACGTCCCGGATCGCTACACCGCCTACTACCACGAGGTCGCCAAGTTCGTCTTCGGTGACCTGGACGCCAAGGGCTTCATCGATGCCCTGTCCAAGACGATGAAGACCGCCAACTGAATCAGAGAAGGTCCTGCCGGATGTTCGTCCGGTGTTCACCGCGATGCATCGCGCGGTACTGAATCCTGTCCATGTAGCCGAGTTTCCTGTCCACGCGATCAAACTTCATGATCAAGTCCGACGTGAGCGGACATCGATTTGAGCGACAGTCCGAGGAGATCTTCATGTCGAGAATGCGAGTACGGGCGTGTGCAGTGGCCATGGCGGCTGCGCTGTCAGTGACCATGACCGCACCGGTGATGGCCGGGGCCGAACCCGGGGGCCAGAAGTCGGCGAATTCGGAGGGACCGAAGAACGTCATCTACCTGGTGGGTGACGGGATGGGCTTCAACCAGATCGACAACGGATCCCTGTACGAGGACGGCACCAGCAACTACCAGTTCCGGTTGGATCCGGCCGACGGCCAGGTCGAGAAGGTGCCCGGAGAGGTGAACCCCACCTTCGCGGACTTCCCGGTGCAGACCGCCATGTCGACCTACCAGCACGGAAACTCCTACGACCCTGAGGCCATCTGGTCAGACTTCGGGCAGGCCTTGGAGAGCCACACCGACTCGGCAGCCGGCGGGACCGCCCTGTCGAGTGGGGTGCGCACCTTCAACACGGCGATCGGGGTCAACCCCTGCGGACAGCCGGTGGAGAACATCAGCCAACGGGCGACTGCGCGCGGCATGGCCACGGGCGTCGTCACCAGCGTGCCGTTCAGCCATGCCACCCCGGCTTCCTTCACCGCACACAACCCCTCGCGCCACAACTACCAGGCGATTGCCCAGGAGATGGTGAACAACGAGGACCTCGACGTGGTCATGGGTGCCGGGCACCCCGAGTTCGATGCTGACGGGAAGGCGCGCGCGGAGGCCGACTACGAATACATCGACCAGGAGACCTTCGAGAAGCTGAGCGGGGGCGAGACGCACTACGACTACTTCAGTGAGAAGGCCGCCTTCGCCGACCTGGCCACTGCCACGAAGACCCCCGAGCAGGTCTTCGGCCTGGCCGAGGCCAGCCCCGGTCTGCAGTACGCCCGAAGCGGACCGGACCGAGACGAGAACGGAGACCCGGTTCCGGGGGCCGAGCCGTACTCCGCGCCGCTGAACGAGAATGTGCCCACCCTGCCCGAGATGGCGGCCGGTGCGCTGAACGTCCTGGACGAATCCGACGACGGTCTCTTCTTGATGGTCGAGGGGGGCGGGATCGATGCCGCCAACCACCAGAACACCCTCAACCGCCAGATCGAGGAACAGGTCGACTTCCACAAGGCCATTGACACGGTCGTGGACTGGGTCGAGCGGGAGAGCAATTGGGACGAGACCCAGGTCATCGTCACGGCCGACCACGAGTCCGGCTACATCACTGGTGCCGGGTCGGACCCGACCTGGGAGCCGATCGAGGGGGAGAAGGGCGAGCTCCCGAAGGCGGAGTACCACACCGGCGGCCACAGCAACCACTTGGTTCCGATGTTCGCTCGCGGTCCGCTGTCGGAGGAGATCGCCGCGAACGCGGACAAGACCGACCCGGTCCACGGGAAGTACCTGAACAACGTCGAGATCGCCCGTTCCCTCTTCGAGGCTTGGGGCGATCCGCTGGAGAACCCGGAGGGACCCGGCGGTGATCCGAGTGAGGACCTGAAGGGTTCCGGCACCGCGGAGGACCCGTACCAACTCCACACCTGGGCAGACGTCGAACTCGTCTCGGCTGCCCCGGATGCCCATTACCGACTGATGGCTGACCTGGAGCTCGACGGCTCCCCGCGGAACCAGATTGCCTGCGGCTCCGCAGACGGCTTCACCGGCACCTTCGACGGCAACGGACACGCGATCTCCGGATTCCAGGGCCTGCCTGAGATCGGCGCCGGTGTGTTCGCCGAGAATGCCGGCACCATCCGCAACCTTGCGGTGACCGGCGCCAACGTCACGAACGGACCGCGCATCGGCGGCCTCATCGCCGACGTGAACTCCGGAACGATCGAGAGCAGTTGGACCTCCGGCAGGATCACCGGTGACTCCCGCACCGGCGGTATCGCGGGGAACTCCTCCGGCACGATCCGCGACAGTTACTCGCGGGCCTCCGTGCAGTCGGAGAAGACCGAGACCGGCGGCGTCGCCGGCGTGGGGGTCGCGGAGTCGATCACCGAGCGGGTCTACTCGACCGGGGCCGTGGCCTCGACCGGCAACAACGCCGGTGGTGTGGTCGGCTACGGCTACGGCGGGACGATCGTCAAGGACTCCGTCGCACTCAACCCTGCAGTTCAGGCGAAGGCCTACGCCCACGCAGTGCTCGGACGGTACTCCTCCGGGACGCCGACCCTGTCCGGCAACTACGCGGTCGACGACATGAGCGTCGCGAAGCAGAGCTACAGCGGCGACCCGGCCGCCGACCACCCGAAGGGTGAACTCGTTGCGCGGGCCGAGACCCGGACCAAGGAGTTCTACGCCGAGACCCTCGGCTGGGACTTCGACACGACCTGGCAGTGGGACGAGAATCTTGGTCGACCCACCTTGCAGGCCGCCGCACCGGACACCGGTGCGGAGTCGGTCCCGGGGCTTGAGGGGTCCGGGACCGAGGAGGACCCCTTTCAGCTGAAGACCTGGGAGGACGTCGAACTCGTCTCCCAGGCACCTGACGCGCACTTCCGGCTGATGGCCGACCTGGAGCTCGAGGACACACCGCGGGCCCAGATCGCCGCCGACGCAATCGGCAACTTCACCGGTACGTTCGACGGGAACGGCCACAAGATCTCCGGGTTCGTGGCCAAGGACGGAGCTGGCCTGTTCGGCACGAACGCCGGCACCATTCGCAACCTGGCCGTGACCGGCGCCAACATCACTGACGGCCCCCGGCGGGCGGGGATCATCGCCGACACCAACTCCGGGACGATCGAGACCAGCTGGACCTCGGGGTGGATCTCCGGGGCCTCACGGACCGGCGGCATCGTCGGTGACAACAGCGGGGTGCTCCGCGACAGCTACTCGCGGGCGACCGTGGTCTCCGAGGCCAACGAGACCGGCGGAGCCGTCGGCGTCGGAGTCGCCGGATCGACCACAGAGCGGGTCTACGCGGGTGGCCCGGTCGCCTCGACCGGCAACAACGCCGGCGGCATCGCCGGGTACGGCTATGGCGGGACGACCATCACTGACTCTGTTGCGCTGAACCCGTCGGTGAAGGCGGGCGGCGTGTACGCGCACGGGATCCTCGGCCGCTACGGCTCTGGTACGCCCACGCTCGCCAACAACCACGCCAGTGACGCGATGGAGGTGGCCCCGGAGGGTTACACCGACGAGCCCGCGGCCGACAACCCGAAGGGCGCACCGGCCTCGACGGAGCAGGCGGAGTCCCAGGAGTTCTACGCAGAGACACTGGGCTGGGACTTCGAGAAGACCTGGCAGTGGAACGCCGAACTCAAGCGGCCCACCCTGCAGGCGGCCGCCGTCGACGACGGTGCCGGCGACGACGTGGGTGCACCGATCGACGGTGGCGACCTGAACCACTACACCGGCCAGTTCCACTCGCACACCGGGATCAGCAGTGACCACCCGACCACGCGTGGTGAGCCGATGGACGCCTGGAAGAACGTGGCGGAGAAGTCGGATCTGGACTTCTACGCGGTGACCGAGCACGACGTCACCTACGACGTGCGCAACGGCGACATCGAGACCGAGGACTGGCGCAATGCCGTCTCGGCGGAGTGGCGCAAGTTCAACCAGCAGGCGGAGGAGTTCAACAAGAACGTGGACGAGACCGGCCTGATCGCGGTGCCGGGGACGGAGCACACCTGGTATGACTTCGCCGGGCACAGCAACTCGTTCAACACGGACTGGCTGGCCACCGCGCAGAGCGCCGGCGACCACAAGGCCGCCGGGGTCTGGGGCATCGGCAACCTGATGTTCGACCTGCCGATGTACTACGCCCGGCTGGCGGCCGACCCCGGTGCGCTGGGGCAGTTCAACCACCCCGCTCCGGGGATCGGCGGCAACTTCTTCGACTTCACCCACCTCACGCCCGAGGCGGATGAGCGGATGAACACCATCGAGGTGCGTGCCGACGACCGGTTCCGCGAGGAGAACACGAAGGCCCTCGACGCCGGTTGGCACATCGCCCCGGTCTTCGGAGCCGACGAACACCACGACGGGTGGGGCACGATCGACACCGTCACCGGGATCTGGGCCGAGGAGCAGACCGAGGAGGCGCTGTACGAGGCCTTCCGCAACCGGTCGGTCTACACCACCAAGGACTCCAACGCCCAGCTGCTCGTCAAGGGCAACGACAAGATGATGGGCTCGATCCTGGACGGTGGGACCACCGAACTCGATCTGCAGATCGAGGCGATGGACGCCGACCTGACCGACAACTTCGACCAGCTCATCGTCCACTCCAACGGTGGCGAGCAGGTCTACAGCGAGGACACCCTCGGTCACCGGGTTGACGTGAACGTGCCGCTGGAGGTCCAGGACGGTGACTACTTCTGGGTCGAGATCCTGCAGGCCGACGGTGACCTGATCGTGTCGGCACCGATCTGGATCGGTGACAAGGTCAAGGACGCCAACTACGCGCCGGACATCGAACTCGCCGGCCGGATGCCCGAGACGGCGAAGGAGGGTCAGAAGATCCCGCTGCCCGCCGTACGCGTGAAGGACGACAGCGGCAAGCGGCCGAAGATCGAGACCACCGTCTACACCAGCTCGGGCGAGGTGGAGCAGACCGGGCGGACGTTCGAGATCTCCGGGTACGACGACCACTACGTCGTCGTGCGGGCCACCGACGACCAGGGCAGCACGTCGGCCGACTACTACAGGATCCAGGTCAGCCAGGACGAGCTCGACCCGGAAGCGGTCTATCGGCACTACAGCCCGACGGTCAACGTGGGGGCCACTCCCGGCGAGGTCGGCGTGGGGGTGACCACCGACATGTCCATCCAGAAGGCGTACCTGCAGTACCTGCCCGAGGGATCGGACAACTGGAAGGATGCCCAGACGGTCACCAGCACGAACGACGACGTGTACGAGGTCGTCCGTGAGGGCCGGGAGGGAGAGGAGTACATCGACCGGGTGACCGGCGAGCCGCTGCGCGCCCATGACCTCGACCTGACCGGGTTGAAGGGTGGACAGAAGTACGAGTACCGACTGGGCACCAGTGAGTCGGGACCGTGGACCGACGTCCGGGGCACCTTCACCGCCCCGGCCGAGGAGAATGCTCCGCTCTACGTCCTCGGTGATCTCGAGGTCGACTCCGGTGAGGCCGGTGACTACGGCCTCTTCACCGACATGCTGGACGTGCTGCGGAAGAAGGATGACCGCGGTGAGGTGCTGGTGCAGACCGGAGACCTGGTGCGTCCGGGTGGTCGGGCCGAGCGCTGGGACGCGGCCGCGGAGCACGTGCTCAGCGGTCTCGACCTGCCCCTGGCGCCAGCGGTCGGCGACGGCGAGACCGGCATCCTCGATGAAGCGGACGGGGACAAGGAGTTCAACGAGGTCGACCCGGAACGCAACTCCATCTTCCAGGGGATGTACGACCTGCCGAAGAACGGAAGCAAGGTCGGGGAGAGTAACTACTCCTTCGACCAGGGCGACGTGCACGTCGCTGTGTTGAACGGTCGCTACGACCTGAAGACTCAGTTGGAGTGGCTCGCCGAGGACATGCAGAACACGGACGCGAAATGGCGCGTCGTCACCGGGCACTTCTCCTACTACGGCGGCGCGCACAGCAGCGACTACGGCATGGCCGGTGACCGAACGATGGTCACCAAGACCTTCGCCCAACTGGGGATCGACCTGTACCTCGGTGGTCATGATCACCTCTACAAACGGACCACGATCACCGGCGGGAAGGTGGCCGAGACCCCCGAGCAGGTGGCCGACGGTACGACCTTCGTCACGGTGGGATCGGCTGGTCCGAAGTTCGACGAGAACAAGGAGTTCTGGTGGGACGACGTGGTCTACGACGAGGACACCCAGACCGGTGCGATCGTCGACGTCACTGATGAGGGACTGCAGGTGCGGGCCTACAACAGTGCGGGTGAGACCATCGATGAGCTCACCATCGGCAAGAGCCAGCGTGACGACGTGGAGCTCAGCTCCGCCGAGGTCGTCGAGGGCGAACTCCGGGTCGGGCTGACCGGCTACACGAATTCGCCCGAGAAGGTCGTCGTCAAGGCCGAGACCCGCGACGCCAACGGCGAGACCGTGATCGAGACACGCACGCAGGAGGTCACGTTGGCCCACAACGGCGGTGAGCAGGCAGTCAAGTTCGCCGATCCGTTGCCGGTCGCGCAGGACCAGGACGTGGTCGTCGAGGTCCTGGACCTGGACGGGAACGTCCTGGTGGAAGCAGCCACGGTGCACGAGGGCTTCACGGGGGCCGGTACGGCCGAAGACCCGTACGTCGTCCACTCGTGGGACCAGATGGAGCTGATCGCCGAGGCGCCGGACGCGCACTACCTGCTTGCCGAAGACCTGGAGCTCAACCAGGTGCCGAGGCCGCAGATCGGTGCCGAGTGGGTCCTGCAGGAGGATGCCAACGGGACCACCAGGGGGCCGGGTGCCTTCACCGGCGTCTTCGACGGCGGCGGGCACACGATCACCGGGTTCCGTGCCGACGGACAGGCTGGCGGTGGCCGGTATGCCTTCGGTGCCGGACTGTTCGCCGAGAACTCCGGGACGATCCGGAACCTGGGTGTGGCGGACTCTCGCGTCGAGGGTGGTCCGCGCATCGGCGGGCTGCTGGCCGACACCAACTCCGGCACCATCGAGCGGAGCTGGACCTCGGGCTCGATCGAGGGGAGTTCACGGATCGGCGGCCTGGTCGGAAACTCCGAAGGGGTGATCCGGGACAGCTACTCGACGGCGACGGTGAAGGCCGGCTCCACCGAGTCCGGTGGTCTGGCTGCGGTCGGCGTCTCCGGATCCACCACGGAGCGGGTGTACGCCACCGGGGCGGTCAGTTCGGGCACGAACAACTCCGGCGGCCTGCTCGGCTACGCCTACGGTGGTTCGACGATCCGGGACTCCATCGCGCTGAACCCGTCGGTGCACGCGGAGAAGTCGGCCCACGCCGTACTTGGTCGCTACTCCTCCGGTACGCCGTCGATGTCCGGCAACTACGCCCTGGAGAGCATGGATGTCGCGAAGCAGGCCTATGACGACGAGCCCGCTCCGGACAATCCGAAGGGCGGCCCGGTGTCCGATGAGCAGGCGAAGTCCCAGGCGTTCTACGCCGAGACGCTCGGTTGGGACTTCGACAAGACCTGGGAGTGGAACACCGAGTTGGAACGACCCACCCTGCAGGAAGCACCCGAGAAGTGAGCACACCAACCCGTTCGACCGAAAGGAATCGTCCAATGAGGACTTCTACGACTGCCCGGATCATCGCCGCCATCGGGGTCGGCACCCTGGCCCTGGGGTTCGGCGCCGCGCTGCCGGCCCAAGGCGCCCTGACGACCTACTGTGAGGGTGTCGCCGCCGACGTCACGGTTCCGAACGACCTGGTCGTCGCCAAGGACCAGTCCTGTGACCTGACCAACGTGACCATCAAGGGTGACGTCACGGTCCGGGCGGGTGCGAGCCTGCTGACCGACGGCGTGAGCGTGAGCGGAAAGCTCACGGCGAGCCAGGACGCCTACGCCGACCTGGTTGCCGCGTCGGTGGCTGGTGACGTGGTCCTGGCCAAGGCGTACGGGGCCTACGTCGACAACAGCACGGTCGGCGGCGACACGATCTCCCGCCGGGCCGGATTCCTGTACAGCGAGGGGAGCGAGCACCAGGGTGCGCTCCGCTCGAACATGGGAACGACCTACCTCAATTCAGCGGTCGTCGGCGGACCCGTGGTCACCTCGGGAGATGTGGTCAGCGACCTGGACGACACCTGGGTGAAGGGGAACCTGACCGTTCGGAAGGCCGAACTCGGGTCGCTCATCTGCAGCAGTGAGGTCGACGGCAACACGGTGTTGACCGGCAACGGGGGCTCATTGTGGGTCGGACTCGACGCCGCGGGCGAGGACTGCGGCAGCGCCTACTTCGGCGGTGCCCTGAGCGTCAAGGAGAACACGGCGGACACGGTGATCAGCAACGCCATCGTCCGCGGCAACCTCAACTGCCTGGACAACGACCCGGCGCCGGTGGGGGAGAACAACCGGGTCCGAGGGAAGGCACTGAACCAGTGTGAGGACCTCCCGGCACCCGGCAGCGCCACCACCCAGACATTCGACGCCACGGCGACCGAGAAGGTCGAGACCACCGAGCGGCAGACCGCGGAGAAGATCGAGTCCCGCCGTGCCGCCGCGCAGGAGCTCGCCGTCCAACTGGGTACAGCGGACATCGGCTGACCCTGCCGGGGGTGCGCTCGGCGAACCAGGAACGACGTACCCGGAACGACGAAGACCGTGAACGAAGCTACGACAGGGTGATCACGACGCAATGAACATCATCGAACGACAACGCCGTCGGCTGGTTGTGCCATTCCTACTGGTGCCCTGTGCACTGCTGGCAGCCTTCTTCGTGTTTCCCCTGTTCCAGACGATCTATCTGTCGATGACCGACTGGTACGGCACCTTCCAGACGACCGGATGGGTCGGTCTGCAGAACTACCTCGACCTGTGGAACGACGGGCTGTTCCGCAGTGCGGTGGCCAACACGCTGCTGTACTTCGGGCTGTCGCTCGTGGTGCTCTTCCCGCTGGCGTTGTTCATCGCCTGGGCACTGCTGCGGACGAAGGGAACCAGGTCCTTCTACCAGGTGGCCATCTTCGCCCCGGCCGTGCTGTCGGTCTCGGTCGCGGGCGTGCTCTGGAAGTTCATCTACAACCCGAGTTTCGGGCTGATCAACACCACCCTCGAGGCGATGGGTCTGGGTGCACTCACCCGACCGTGGTTGGGTGACTCGTCGACGGCGATGTTCGGCATCGTCGTCGCGGTCATCTGGCACGGCATCGCGACCTGGATCATTCTGCTGCTGGCCGGCATGGACCGGATCCCGACGGAGCTGACCGAGGCTGCCGCGCTGGACGGGGCCTCGGACTGGAAGGTGTTCACGAAGGTCACCCTGCCGCTGCTCTGGCCCGTGCTCAGCACCCTGCTGGTGTTGTGGTTCATCCAGTCCATGCAGACCTTCGCCTTCATCTACGTGATGACCGACGGTGGGCCGCACGGGTCGACTGAGGTGATGGCGACCTACATGTACCGCTTGGCCTTCGGGGGACGCATGTTCGCCTATGGGTCGGCGATGGCCGTCGTCATGACCGTCATCGTGCTCGTGATGAGCCTGATCGGCTCGAAGTTCCTGAAGGGTGATCGTTTTGAGAACTGATCGTCACAGGGGTCTGACGCGGACCCTGCGCAGGCACCCGTTGGTGTTCTTGTCCCTGTCCGTCTATGCACTCTTCAACATCTTCTGTCTGCTCTGGGTGACGAGCACCTCGCTCAAGGGATCATCGGAGATCCTGTCCTCCAGCCCGTGGTCACTGCCCGATGCGCCGCTGTGGCAGAACTTCGCGGACGCGTGGACGTACGGTCACATGGGGACCTACCTGCTGAACTCGGTGATCGTCACCACGATCACGACCGCTGCGGTGCTCATCCTCGGCAGCCTCAGCGGCTACATCTTCGGCAAGGTGGAGTTCCCCGGTCGGAAGGTCCTGATGGCGCTCTTCATGGCCGCCATGATGATCCCGCCGTTCGCCCTGGTGGTTCCGCTGTTCGACGTGCTCACCTTCACCGGGCTGCTGAACACGCGCACCGGGCTGATCCTGGTGTACGTGGCGATGGAGATCCCCCTGGTCACCTTCATCCTGACGTCGTTCCACCAGACCCTGCCGAAGGAGTTGGAGGAGGCGGCTTCGATCGACGGCGCATCGGCGTTCCAGACGTTCCGCCGGGTGGTGCTGCCGCAGACCGGTCCAGCCCTCACGGCCTGCGGTGTCGTGGTCGTGTTGCGCATCTGGAACGAATTCATCTACGCCCTGACCTTCATCAGGGACGAAGAGGTCCTGACCCTGGCGGTCGGCATCTTCAACCTGAGTCAGGTGGCCGACTACTCGTCGAACTGGGCGGTGCTGTTCGCCGGAATGGTGATCAGCATCCTTCCGATCCTCGTCGTGTTCGCCCTCTTCCAACGCAACTTCACCAACGGGATCGCGCAGGGCGCGGTCAAGCTCTGATCAGAACCCGGCCCGGAATCGGGGCCGATCACACTACGAATACCTCGGGACGAGCAGGAGGAAGGGTTCACGTGAACCAGATTCAGGTCGAAGAGTCGGCGCAGGATGCTGGATCCGCTGCGGCGCAGGCTGCGGCGGAGGCCATTCTCGCTGCCGTGGCCGCCCGAGGCTCGGCGCGGGTGATCTTCGCGAGCGCACCGTCACAGGAGTCCATGCTGGGCCATCTGGTGCAGGATTCGCGGATCGATTGGCAGCTTGTCCACGCCTTCCACATGGACGAGTACCTCGGACTCGACATGGAACAGCCCCAAGCCTTCGGGCGGTGGTTGGTCGATCGACTCCCCGGTCAGGTCCGGTTCGAGCGGATCCGGACCGACGGGGAGACCGCGGCAGAGATCGACCGCTACTCCGCGTTGATCAATCAGACCCAGATCGACGTCACCTGCCTCGGAGTCGGGGTGAACGGCCACATCGCCTTCAACGAACCGGGGCAGACCGACTTCGAGGACCCACGGACGGTGCGGGAGATCCGCCTCGACGATGCCTCGCGGCAACAGCAGGTGGACGACGGCCTGTTCGCCACCATGGCCGACGTCCCGAGCGCGGCCCTGACGCTGACCGTGCCGGCACTGGTGTCGGCGCGCACGATGATCTGCACGGTGCTGGGGACGAACAAGGCCGGCGCCGTGGCCAGAGCACTGGGTGGGACCGTCTCGGAGGACTGCCCGGCCAGCATTCTGCGTACGCATCCCGATGCCGCCTGGTTCGTGGATCGTCAGGCGGCCGCCGGCCTGCCCGACGACTCCGACCGTTCCGTCCCTCGTTCCGCCGACCTGACCGGTCCCCTCCAAGGTGGGTGAGGTGGAGTCATCCGGCATGGTGGCACGGGCAGACCCGAACGCATCCCGGGCCGAGGTGATGGCGCATTTCCGTGAGGAGGTCTACGGCCGCGCACCGACCGATGGCTGGGACCTGTCGTGGGAGTTGTTGCACGAACACGCGACCGCCACCCACCTGCTTCGCCAGCAGTGGGCCTTGATCATCAGCACCGAGCTCGGTACCCATCGGTGCGTGGTGCTGGTCGACCTTCCTGAGGGCGCCAGGTCCGACAAGGGTGCGATGGGCGTGCCGGCGTTCCTGGGGTTGAACTTCCGGGGCAATCATGCGTGCACGGCCGACCCGGACGTGTTCGACATCCAGCGGGAATCGCCCGAACGGTGTGGTCCGATCCACTACCAGGGCCTGCGGGAGGACGTGACCCTGCCAGTTTCGCGGGGAGTCGAGGCCCACCGATGGCCGGCGGAACTGGTGACGAGCCGCGGGTATGTGGCGATCACCTCGTGCTACCTGCAGTGCGGCCCGGACAGCATCGACATCTTCCGGCACGGAATCCATCGTCTCTTCAGCACCAGCACTGTCGACACCCGCGAGTCCCATGACTGGGGCAGCCTCAGCATCTGGGCCTGGCTGCTGTCGCGGATCCTGGATGCCCTGCACGGGGGGATGGTGCCCGCGGTCGATGCCAGCCGGGTGGCCGTCGTGGGACACTCCCGTCTCGGCAAGGCAGCCCTCTGGGCCGCCGCGCAGGACTCTCGGTTCGCTGCGGCCATCAGCAACACGTCGGGGTGCATGGGCGCCGCGGCGTCCCGATCGGTCGGCGAAACCCCGGAGTTGCTCTCCCGGGTCCGACCGCAGTGGTTCGCGCCCCGGTTCAACGAGACGATCCGGGCAGACGAGCCAGTACCCGTGGACCAGTACCAACTCCTCGCCGCCATCGCCCCCCGTCCGGTGTACGTCGCGAGCGCGAGCGAGGACGCGCCTGCCGACCCGGAGGGGGAGTTCCGTTCACTGTGCACAGCCGCCCCGGCGTGGGGAGTCGATCCGGGTGCCGCCATACCGCAGTTCCCGGCACCGGACACGGTGCGATCGTGGGGCGACGTGCCGCTGGGCTACCACCTGCGGCGCGGCGAACACGAGATGATGCCGTGGGACTGGATCCAGTACCTGTCCTTCGCCGACCGCTGGCTCTGATTCGGCCGGTGCCGACAGCACTGAATCAGCGAGACCACGGAGGGAGTGGCCGATACACTCCCGGATGTGTCGCAACCAACCCAACCTCTCGAACGCCCCGGCGCGACGTTCGGCGACTGGTTCGCCGGGGCCCGGATCCGGACCCTGCCGGTGTCGGTGGCCCCGGTGGCGATGGGCACGGCCGCGGTGGCGCACGCCGGAGCGGACGTCCGCTGGGGGATCGCGGCACTCTGCCTGCTGGTGGCGCTCGCGATCCAGATCGGTGCCAACTACGCCAACGACTACTCCGACGGGGTACGAGGCACCGACGAGCACCGGGTCGGGCCGTCTCGGCTGACCGGGTCGGGGGCGGCCTCGCCACGGACCGTCCTGGCGGTGGCCCTGGCCTTCTTCGGCCTGGCGGCGGTGGCCGGGCTCGTCGTGGTGGTCCTCAGTGGCCACTGGTGGCTGCTGGTGGTCGGCCTGGCCTGCGTCCTCGCGGCCTGGTTCTACGTGGGCGGCAAGCACCCGTACGGCTACTTCGGCCTCGGGGAGGCCTTCGCCTTCACCTTCTTCGGTCCGGTCGCGGTGCTCGGCACGATGTACGTCCAGACCGACACGATCTCCTGGGCAGCATGGCTGCTCGGCATCGGCGGGGGCCTGCTGACCTGCGGTGTCCTGGTGGCCAACAACATCCGCGACATCGACCAGGACCGGGAGGCCGGCAAACGCACCCTCTCGGTGATCATCGGGCGCGGTGCGTCCCGGGTGCTCTACTGCGTCCTGCTGCTGGTGCCCTTCGGACTCCTGGCGCCCCTCATCCTCGACACCCCTCCGGCCGCCGCCGGACTGATCGCCCTGGCCATCGCCGTCCCCGCCTGCGTGCGTACCGTCCGGGCCGATCAGCCTCGACAGTTCCTCGCCTCCCTCAAGCTGGCCAGCCTCACCGCCCTCGTGTACGGGTTGGCGATTGCCGTCGCCGTCCTGGTGGTCACTCGCTGAACTTCCGTTTGTCCGGCCACCGCTGGTTCCCGTGCGCTGCCGTGTCGAAGCGCCCCGTGGTAGGAAGGAATGAGGTACGACCCACTCCAGGAGGTTTCCATGATGTCTCTCAGCCATCTCCCGGCTCGTCTCGCCGTCGGCGCGTTCATCCTGAACTCAGGGCTCAACAAGAGAAACCTGCCCGAGGAGGGCGCGGCCGGCCTGCAGCAGATGGCCGAGAATGCCTATCCGCAGATCTCGCGGATGACCCCGGGGGAGTTCGGGAAGTTCGTCTCCAACTCGGAGATGGCACTCGGCGCCGCCCTGCTGGTCCCGCTCGTGCCGTCCTGGCTCGCCGGCGCCGGCCTGGCTGCCTTCTCCGGGTCGATGGTGCGGATGTATCTCAAGATCCCGGGCATGACCGAGTCGGACGGGATCCGGCCGACCAGCGATGGCACCGCGCTGGCCAAGGACGTCTGGATGCTCGGCGTCGCAGGCACCCTCATCCTGGACGACGTCCTGCGCCGTCGACGCAAGCGCAGGCTGGGCAAGTAAGTGATCACCGGGCGGGCGCGGGGACTTCGGTGGCCGGGTCCCCGTCGACCGCGGCGGCCAGTTGTGGCACCAGACGTTCCAGGGTGTAGGGGACGCTCAGCGCGGTGACGAAGGAGATCGAGAAGCCGTACTCGGGATAGCCGGCATCGCCGACGTAGATGTCGCGTGCCTCCTGGTGCACCGCCAGGTTCGCATACACCTTGTTGCTCTCGATCGTGTCCCGGTCCTCGCCGACATTGGTCAGCCAGACCAAGGCGTCCACGTCGATGAACTCCACCTTCTCGGTGCTGATGTTGGCTCCGAACTCATCGGTGCCCACCACCTCGTCGATGGTGCCGGGCAGGTCGAGGCCGAGGTCCTTCAACAATCGAGTCCGCGGGTCGGAGGAGCCGTAGACGTAGATGCCCTCGAAGGGAGTGGCGAACAGCGCGGTCTGCCCTTGGAACTCGGGGTGCTCGGCGGCCATTCCAGCCACCTTCTCCTCGACCCCGGCCAGGTAGTCCTCGGCGGCCTCCGGACGTCCGATCGCCTGGCCCACGGTACGGAGCTCGTCCTGCCAGCCGATCCCGTAGTCGGGGACGTCGCCCGGCTGGGCCACGGTCGGGGCGATCCTGGACAAGGTCGTGTACTCCTCTTCGGAGAGGCCGGCATACAGCCCGATGATCAAGTCGGGCGCCAGCGCCGAGATCTTCTCGAACTCGATCTCCTCGGAGGAGAGGAGTTCGGGACGGTCGGCCTCACCGAGGGCCTCCTCGGCCCACGGGTAGATCCCGCCCGGAGTCTCGTCCAGCCACCACGTCGCAGCGACCGGGACGACTCCGAGCGCCAGCAGGTCGTCCTGCTCCTTGAGGCCGACGGTCACGATCCGCTGCGGAGCCGCCTCGATCGTGGTCGATCCGTACTTGTGCTCGATCGTCACCGGGAGGGCTCCCTCCTCGGCCTGACCGGCGGGTGCGGCAGCCGACTCCTCGGGAGCCTCGACGGCTGATCCGTTGCAGGCGGCCAACCCGAGGAGCAGGACGGCGACGAGTCCGGCGATCCCGGCTCGGTGGACGACGCTGGCGATGCTCATGAGGTAAGGCTAGCCTAAAGATTCGGACGGTGGGGCGGGCGCCCGGATGTCGGACCCACCGACCGGGCACGATGGGAGGACCATGACCGAGCCCCTGACCCTCCGCGAACGCGTGCCCGCCGAAGTGACCCCCGATTCGTTGTACGACGCGTTCGAGGGGTGGGCCGACGACCGGGAACTGACGTTCTACCCGGCGCAGTCGGAAGCTCTGATCGAGGTGATGGACGGGGCGAACGTCGTTCTGGCCACGCCGACCGGTTCGGGCAAGAGCCTGGTTGCCGTCGGTGCGCACTTCGCCGCCCTGGCCCGCGGCCAGCGCAGTTTCTACACCGCGCCGATCAAGGCACTGGTCTCGGAGAAGTTCTTCGCCCTGTGCGACGTCTTCGGTGCCGATCGGGTCGGCATGCTGACCGGGGATGCGACGGTCAATCCGGGTGCGCCGATCATCGCCGCGACTGCCGAGGTGCTCGCCAATCAGGCACTCCGGGAGGGCCCGGGCGCCGACGTCGACCTGGTGATCATGGACGAGTTCCACTTCTACGCCGAACCGGACCGGGGATGGGCGTGGCAGGTACCGCTGCTGGAGTTGAACCGGACCCAGTTCCTGCTGATGTCGGCCACCCTGGGCGACATGACCCGGATGGCCGAGGACCTCACTCGACGGAACGGTCGGCGTACCGAGGTCGTGGCGTCGGTCGAACGTCCCGTACCACTGCACTTCTCCTACGTCACCACGCCGATCCACGAGACCCTCGAGGAGTTGCTCACCACCCACCAGGCACCGGTGTACGTGGTGCACTTCACCCAGGCCGAAGCGGTGGAGCGGGCCCAGGCACTGTCCAGCCTGGCGGTCGCCACCCGGGTCGAGCGGGACCGGATCGCGGAGATGATCGGCGACTTCCGGTTCGGGTCCGGCTTCGGCAAGACCCTGTCCCGGCTGATCCGGCACGGTATCGGGGTGCACCACGCCGGGATGCTCCCGCGCTACCGACGCTTGGTGGAGACGCTCACGCAGGCGGGACTGTTGAAGGTGGTGTGCGGCACCGACACCCTCGGGGTCGGGATCAACGTGCCGATCCGCACCGTCGTGCTGACCGGCCTGACCAAGTACGACGGGGTGCGCACCCGGCACCTGCGCGCCCGGGAATTCCACCAGATCGCCGGCCGGGCGGGCCGCGCCGGGTACGACACGATGGGGACCGTGGTGGTGCAGGCTCCTGAGCACGAAGTGGAGAACGCGCGCTTGGTGCGCAAGGCGGGGGACGACCCCAAGAAGCTGCGCAAGATCCAGCGGAAGAAGCCGCCGGAGGGTTTCGTCACGTGGACCGGGTCGACCTTCGATCGGTTGATGGCTGCGGAGCCGGAGCCGCTGACGTCGAGTTTCCGGGTGAGCCATTCGATGCTGCTCAACGTGATCATGCGGCCCGGGGATCCGGTGCAGAACCTGCGTCGGCTGCTGACCGACAACCACGAGACCCCGGAGCGGCAACGTCGCCATGTCCGTCGGGCGCTGGCGATGGGTCGCGCCCTCGTCGCCGGTGGGGTGGTCGAGGCGGTGACCGCCGAGGACGGCACCCGGACGTACCGGCTGACGGTCGACCTGCAGGACAACTTCGCCCTGGACCAGCCGCTGTCCCCGCTGGCAGTGGCCGCCTTCGATCTGCTGGACCCGGAGGACCCGGACCGCCATCTCGATCTGGTGTCGGTGATCGAGGCGACCTTGGAGGATCCCCGCCAGGTGATCATGGCCCAACTGAACAAGGCGAAGGGCGAGGCCGTCGCCGAGATGAAGGCGGACGGGATCGAGTACGAGGAGCGGATGGAACTCTTGGAGGAGGTGACCGCCCCGCGTCCCCTGGCGGACCTGCTGGACGTCGCCTACGAGACCTACCGCAAGGGCCACCCCTGGGTGGCTGATCATGAACTGCGCCCCAAGTCGGTGGTGCGTGACGTCTACGAGCAGGCGATGACCTTCACCGAGTACGTCAGCCTGTACGGCCTGGCCCGTTCTGAGGGGTTGGTGCTGCGCTATCTCACCGATGCTTACCGGGCGCTGCGTCGCACCGTACCCGAGGTTCATCGCTCGGAGGAGTTCGAGGACCTGGTCGAGTGGCTCGGCGAACTCGTACGCCAAGTGGACTCCTCACTGTTGGAGGAGTGGGAGGAACTGGCTGCCGGTGGCCCGGCTGCGGTGGCAGTACGCCCACCCGCTCTCGAGACCGAGCACAGACCGGTCACCGGCAACGAGCGGGCCTTCCGGGTCCTGGTCCGCAACGCGCTCTTCCGCCGGGTCGAGTTGATGGCCCGACGGGACTGGGCCGGGCTGGGTGCACTGGATGCCGACTCCGGCTGGGACGCGGCGACCTGGCAGCAGGCGCTCGCTCCCTACTTCGCCGAGCACGAGGAGTTGCTGACCGATGCGGATGCCCGCGGGCCGGGGTTGTTGATCATCGACACGGAATCCGTCCCGGGGGAGTGGCGGGTCCGACAGATCCTGCACGATCCGGAGAACGACCATGACTGGGCGATACTGGCCGCCGTCTCCCTGGCTGCCTCGGATGAACTCGGCGAGGCGGCGGTGCGGGTCACTGCCGCCGGTTTGGACGTGCAACCGTGAGCGTACGCATCTACGTGGCCATCACCGGAGCCGAGTTCAATCTGCTGTTCACCCAGGAGGCGCAGGCCGCACTGGCCGGCCTGGCCCAGATCGTCCACGCCCCGGAAGGGCCCGACGAGCGAGCGGTGCTACCGCAACAACTGGGAGCCGAGTACGACATCGTCATCACCTCGTGGGTGACCGATCCGGGCCACCCGGACCGCTTCCTCGGCGGACGGCTTCAACTGATCGTGCACGCCGCCGCGTCGATCCGATGGCTGGTGCCCCGCTGGGTGCTGGAGCAGGGAATCCGAGCCTGCCAGTCTGGAGCAGAGCCGCAGGCCGTTCCGGTCGCCGAGTCGGCGCTCGCGTTGACGCTGGTGCTGTTGCGGCACGTGCACCGCTACGACCGGCAACTCCAAGGGAGTCGTGACTGGACCGCCTCCCGGACTCCCGAGTTGGGGCGCGACCTGGCCGCCCGCCGGGTCGGGATCGTCGGTCTGAGCCGGACCGGCACCCAGTACCTGCGGATGGTGCAGGGGCTCGGGGTCCGTGGAATCCGGTTGTACGACCCGTACGTGGACCACGCGCGAGCCCGGGAGCTGGGAGTCGAATTGGTCCCGCTGGACGAGTTGCTCGCCAGTTGTGACGTGGTGTCGTTGCACGCTCCCGTCACGGACGAGACCCGGGGCATGATCGGTGCGGAGCAACTCGGCCGGCTTCGCGACGACGCAGTCTTGATCAACACCGCTCGCTCTGCCCTCGTCGACACCGAGGCCCTGGTGAACGAGGTCACCTCGGGGCGGATCAACGCCGGCCTGGATGTGTTCGACACCGAGCCACTGCCCGCCGACAGCCCGTTCTTCGGTCTGCCGAACGTCGTGGTCCTTCCGCACGTGGGCGCCGCCACCATCGAGACCCGGCACGGCCAGGGTGCGGGCGTCGTGGCCGAATTGCGGCGTCACCTCACCGGGCAGGCACTTCGGGACGAGGTGACCCTCGACCGGTACGACCGGCTCGGGTGAACTGCGTCGACGACCGCGCTCAGAGGTCTCCGTGCATGACCTGTCCGCCGACGATCGTGGCACGCAGTTGGCCCGTGTGGTCGAGGATCGTGAGATCAGCGCGGGCGCCGGGGCGGATCCGACCACGATCGGTGGCTTCGATGAGGTCTGCAGGTGTCGAAGTCGCCATCTCCAACAACTCGGTCCGGTCCAGCCGCGTGTGCTCCCGGGCCCATCGCAGGCAGTCCAGCAGGTAGGCGCCAGATCCAGCCAGCAGGCCGGTGCCGGGCAGGTGGAGTGCGCCGTCCTCAGTGACCTGCACCTGTCCACCCACCGGGGTGTCGTGCAGTCCGGGTGCACAGCCGGCCAGGGCAGCCGCATCGCTGACCAGGAAGGACTTCCCCGCTCCCTTGGCGCGCACCATCGCCGTCACGGTGTCGGCCGGGAGGTGGTGGCCGTCAGTGATCAGCCCGGCGACGAGTCGATCATCGGCCAGCTGGGCCCAGATCTGGTTCGGGTGGCGGGGGATCTCGGTCTGGATGGCGTTGCCGAGGTGGGTGGACAGGCTCGCCCCGGCCGCAGCAGCCCGGTGGACCTGTTCAGCGGTGGCGTCACAGTGGCCGACCGAGATCAGGACTCCGGCCGCCACTGCCGCGCGGATGTAGTCCACTGCCCCGTGGCGTTCGGGGGCCAGGGTGACGATGCGGAGCAATCCGTCAGCGGCTGTGATCCATCGATCCAGTTCGGCTGGATCCGGGTCCCGCAAGTAGCGGGCATCGTGCGCCCCCCGCGGCCCGTCCACCGCAGCGAGATAGGGCCCCTCGACGTGGATGCCGATGACCGATGCCGCGATCACCGGATCCTCACGCACTCCGCGGGCGATGGTCTCCAGAGCCCGGATGATCTTGGTCTCGGGGGCGGTGATGATGGTGGGACAGAAGGCAGTGGTGCCGCGCCCGTGCAGGGCATCGGTGAGTCCCCGCAGGGTGGCCACGTCGAAGTCATCGGCGTTGACGTCCAGACCGCCACCGCCGTTGACCTGCAGGTCGACCAATCCGGGAAGGACCAGTTGGTCGTCTCCGTCGTCGATACGGTCGACGGCGCTGATCCGATCACCGTCGAGGGTGATCCGGGCTCGCGTGCCGTCCGGGAGTTGGCCGGTGATCATCGGTCGAGCCTAACTTCGGTTCGTATTGAGTTCGGTAGCGGCGTCGGCATCCACGTGCAACACCGCTCGTGCGTGGGTCCGCAGTGCGCTGGCGGGGCAGCGCTCGTTCAGCGGGCCGTCGACCGCCCGGGCCACCGCCGACGCCTTGTGTCGACCGATCACGGTGCAGACCACGGACTCGGCGGCGAGCAGGGCCGGGACGGTCAGGCTGAGTGCGTGGGTGGGGACCTCGTCGAGGCTGCTGAAGCACTGGTCGTCCACCTGCTGCTGCCGGGACTGCTCGGTGAGGGTGACCTGACGGAGGAGATGGACGTCGTCGAAGTCGGCATCACCGGGTTCGTTGAAGGCCAGGTGGCCGTTGACGCCGATGCCCATGCAGCACAGGTCGATCGACGCCTCGCCGAGCAGTCCGGCGTAGCGGGTGATCTCGCTGTCCGGGTCTGCGGTGGTGTCGATCCGGTGAAAACGGCCCAACGGAACGGAATCGATTCGATCGGCCAGCGCCTGTCCGAAGGCCTGTGGGTGTTGCGGGGAGAGCCCCACGTACTCGTCCATGTGGAAGGCGTGCACGCGGTTCCAGTCGATGCCGGGAGCACGAAGGAGCGCGTCGAGCATCGCGTGCTGGGAGGGCGCGGAGGCGAGCACCAGGCGTGCCGTGCTTCGCGTTGCCAGTGCGGTACGGAGGGCGTCGGCGGCGTCCAGTGCGGCGGCCCGGCCGGTCTCGGCCTCGGAGGCACCCACTCGGGTGGGGATGGTCTTCCCTGCGACAGTTGTCATGACGTCCTTTGGTTGCCAATTGTTGCAATCGATTGCAAGAGTCTAGGACGGACCCTCGGGGTCTGGCAAGAATTGATCGACTGGCCTGTGCTGGTCAGGAACGACGCGGGCGGGCCGGACCGGTCGATGCGCGCAGGGACAGGACTCCAGTGAAGGTGGCCGCCTCCGGTGCGGTCGTACGGTCCGTCAGGTGGCGCTGCAACTGGGCGAGCGCCGCCCGGCCCAGGTCGCCCACCGGTGCCGTGACCGTGGTGAGGGCGGGAGTCAGGGTGCGGGCCAACAGCACGTCGTCACAGCCCACCAGGCTCAGGTCGTCGGGCACCCGGAGTCCCTGTTGGGCGAGGCCGGCCACCACCCCGCAGGCCATCAGGTCGTCGAAGGCGAAGGCGGCAGTCGCCGGACCCGACGCCACCGCATCTGCGGCCTCCCGGCCGCCGTCATAGGAAGCCGGGAACGGTCCCAGTTCGATCAGTTCCGCTTGCGCCTCCTGGGCCCACTCGCGCACGGCCTGGGCTCGGCGTTGCGCCGCCCACGAGCCGGACGGCCCGCGAAGCAGCGCGACCGAGTCGTGACCCAATTCGTGCAGATGATCTCCGGCCGCACGCAGAGCAGGGGAGTTGTCGATGGCGGAGGTGCTGACATCCGAACTGGAGCGATTCACCGCAACCATCGGCAGCTCGCCCGCAGTTTCCTTGATCTTGCCCATCGGGCTGCGAGGGGACACCAGGATCAGCCCGTCGACCTGGCCGCGCAGTCGTCGGACCAGGTTGAGCTCGGCCTTCGGTTGCTGTCCGGAGTCGAGCAGCATCACGTTCAGGTCGTGCTCGGCGGCGGCGCTCTGGATCACGCGCACCAGCGGGGGAAAGAAAGGGTTCTCGATGTCGGGAATGACCAGACCGATCATGCCGAGGCGCCCGGTGATCAGTCCCCTGGCCGCCTTGTTGGGCTGGTAGTCGACCTCGGACGCCTTGGTCAGGACTCGCTGTCGCACCGCCTCGTTCACGAGGTCCGGGCGACTGAAGGCGCGCGAAACCGTTGACGGATGGATCCCCAGCTCCTTGGCCAGTGAGTAGATGGTGGCCCTCTTCGTCGACATCCCGCCCTCCCTTCTCGTTGATCTGCAGCCACGGTCGATTCGTGTTCCGCTTCGAGACCGACCCTTGACCCCCGGAATCCTCTCATGTTACCTTGCCTTTGCAATCGATTGCAAGAGACTGTCATTGACGCTTTCCTTGCTGGAGGAGCGACTGCGCTGTGCACCCGTACTGGGCCAGCAGAGGGTCGCCACCTCACCTGTGTCGATGATCTCTGGGGAGCCTCGTCCGCGATGTATCAACACAGTGGAAGGACGCTTCACCATGCGACCACGATCTTGGGGACGCCGAGCGCTGCCCCTCTTGCTCGCCGCAACACTCTCCGTGGGGTTGGGGGTGGCCGGGGTCTCTGCTGGCACGATGCTCTCGGCACGCCAGACAGAGTCCAGTGGCGTCGACCCCGCCGATCGTGGCCCCGGGGTCGGAGGCGATGACTTCATGCTCGCGGACTACCCCGGTGGACACACCATCGACAAGGAGATTCGCGAGAAGAAGCCCCGCGACGACGGCTACTACCACGTCGACACGAAGGCCACGATCAAGAAGCTCAGGGGGCTGAGGGCGAACACCCACTACTTCCTGATGTGGCACTCGCCGAGCGACTGGGAGGACTTCACTGAGGAGTTCCTGCCCGCTGCCCAGCGGGCAGGAATCGATGTCTGGGCCTACATCGTTCCGCCGAGTGAGTGCCATGCGGACGGTTGGTGTTCCCTCCCGTTCAAGACCGACTACATCGCCTGGGCGAAGAACATCGCTGAACTGTCGAACGAGTACGACGTCCTGAAGGGGTGGGTGATCGACGACTTCGTCAACGGCAGCAACTCGAAGGTCTTCACTCCCGAGTACATGGGCCAGATGCAGGAGGCCGCGGACGCGATCAATCCTGACCTGGAGCTGGGGACGGTCGCCTACTACAAGACGGCGATCAAGAGTTCCTTCTACGAACTGTATGCGCCGTTCATCGATTCGGTCGTGTTCCCGTATCGCGCCGAACCCAATCACAACACGCGGCAGGCGGAATACCTGCCGGAGCAGTTGGACACGATCCACGCCCTCACCGACGAGTACGACGTGGATCTGGATCTGCTGCTCTACACCGGACGCTACGGCACCTTCGACACACCGAAGCCCAGTTACGTGAAGGATCTGATGGACACTGCGCTCGAGTATGCGGAGCTGGGAAAAATCCAGGGGCTCGTCTCGTATGGAACCCCGCACCGCAAGGCGCCTGCGGTCAGTTCCGAGAACGACGCCATGTTCGGCAACGGTCGGTTGGCCTTCCATGCCTTCGCGGGAGCTCCGGCCACTGATGACTACCAGTCGGCCACGCAGACGATCACGGTTGATCCGAAGGCCCCGCGGCACACACTGAACTTCTGGATCCAGAACCGGTTCTACGGCAAGGAGTCCGCAGGCAAACGCTTCGCCGAGGTGCTGGTCAATGACGAGGTCATCTGGTCCACCGACATCTACACGTACAAGAACGACAAGAACGGCCGGTGGCGCAAGAGCGAGGGACCGCTCGAGGTCGACAAGTCAGTCTTCGAGGGCAAGAAGACCGCCGAGTTGACCTTCCGGGTCCGCCAGGAGGTGCCGTCGAGCTTCCACACGACCACCTCCTTCGATTCTCTCGAGGTCTCGGGACTCGAGGTGGAGAACGCTGACTTCGAGAAGTACGACGGGTGGGAGTTCGAAAAGACCCACGCCGCGTTCGTCCCGGGGCTGGACATCTGGCAGAAGGATCGCCCGACTCGGGTGTTCAACGAGGTCTCGGCAGGATTCAAGGCCTTCAGGTAGAGCCTGCCGCCCACACTGGCCCGAATGGATCGAGGCCGCGCTCCTCGGAGCGCGGCCTCGATCCATTCGGGCTCTGCTGTGTCAGGGCTCTGTTGTGTGAGGGGACTGTTGTGTCAGGCTTCGGGTGGTCAGGAGCCGGTGGGCTGGTCGAGGCCCTGCGACGTCATCCCAGCCACCGACACCAACTGCTCGTCGGTCCCCGGGACGAACGGACCCGGAAGTCCTCGGTAGCGGTGGGACTCGCACGGTTCGTACCCGCCCAGCGGGTACTCGTCGGCCGTCGGCAGGTAGCCCGCGTACCCGCCCGTGTAGCCGAGCACCATGGAGACGCCGGTCGTCGCGAGCGCCTCGCGAATGCGCATACCGATCACGCAGAACGGCTCGCCCGGCAGCGCAACCAGCCGGAAGTCTCCCCAGTGCAGCGCGGAGACCTGGGCCGGCCAGGGTCGCTGGGTGAGGTGCTCATCGGCCGTGGGGGCGAGGACATCAGCCCAGTCCGCCCAGATTTTGTTGATCTTGATGTCGACCGGGTCGCTGGCCGAACGCTTGGCCTCGCGCCACTCGGCCGACTGGGCGAGCAGGGTCGCACGGGTCGGAACCTCGCACTGCAGCACCACCTCGGTGCTGTCCCCGCGCGCGGGGCCGGTCACCTCGGTCAGGTCTGCCGTCAGTGCGGCCTCGGCGATCACGGTGCCGATCCGTCGTGCTTCCCCATGCGTCCGATTCGGTGATCCCGCTTGTTGCATGGAGGCCTGTGCCGAGTGCCCGGTGTTGAGGTCGCCGGCGCAGCCGGTGGCGAAGAGGGCCATCGCTCCCGGACGGTGCTCCTCCAGTACACGACGCAGGTGTCCGGGGTAGTCGGCGCTCAGTTCGGTATTGTGCGCACCGAGCACCACGGGATGGCAGGCGTAGGAGACGAGGATGGCCAGCGGCTCGCCGGTGGTGGTGGTGACCTCGAGCACGGGCAGGCTGTCATCGACCGGTCCGTCCGGACGCCGCCGATTCTTCGCGATCCCTGCCGCAGCGCCCCACCCGGCGAACAACTTGGCCGAGGTGCGGGAACGGCTCGCCTCGTCCAACGTGCGAACGCAGGCGTCCTCGACGGTCGAGAGCCATTCCTGGTCGGGTTCTTCGGCTGGGTGCCCGGGGATGGACTGGGCCGCACTGTGGGTGTGGATGGCGTGCACCAGGACGCCCGCGGTGGGAATGGCACACCGTACGGCGACGCGGTGGCAGAAGTCCTCATCGACTCCGCACAGGTCGAGAGTGAGGATGGCGGTGTCGTCGATGCACAGGGCGCGGGCAGTGAGTTGATCATGGACGCCGGTGGATTCGGACAGGCGGGCCACGAAGCCCGCCATGCCCGCGGGGCCCGGGGGAGTGATGTCCGCCATCGCTACGCCGGCGCGTACCGCCGCTCGGGGCTCCTGGCCGTCTCGGTCCCGAGGCTCCTGCGGCGCGGCGGGGCGGGTCACAGCCAGTGGACCCGATGGCGAAAGCGGGACAGGAAGCGGGCATTGGCCTCGTCCCCGCCGGGCGCATTGCCGCTGCGCCACATCGGTACCTCGACCTCGCGGCGAGCCAATTCGGAGATGGTACGGATGACCAGCGTATTGAGGGCGAAGGCATTGGCGAACGTGGAGACGGCTGCGGTCTTCTCCACCGCTCCCGGCACCTCCACGACGGCATCCCCGATCGGCACCTTGCAGTCGATGGCGATGTCGGCGAGGTCGTGCAGGTTGTGCTGCTCCGGATGGCGTGCCGGGTGGTCGGGTGCGGTCTCGGCGGCGTGTTGGTGGGAACTGATGCTGATCACGAAGGTGCCACGGGAGCGTGCCTCCAGGGCGGCATCGATCAGGGCCGCGTTGATCCCATAGGCGTTGACCAGGATGAGGACGTCCTCGGGGCCGAGTCCCTGGTCGGAGATCACCACTCGGCCGTATCCGGGGAGGCGCTCGACGGCCATCGACCGCAGCGCACCGGACGACAACAGGGTGCCCTCGTCCAGGATGGCCGACATGTGCATCAGGCCGCCGGCGCGGAAGAAGACCTCCTGCGCGGCCAGGTTGGAGTGTCCACCCGGTCCGTAGATGTGGACCAGTCGGTCGGCTGTGATCTGCTCGGCGAGCTTCGCCGCGGCGCGGACGGACGCATCCCGTTCCTCGTGGAGGATCCTGCCCAGCAGGTCCGTGACGCGATCGAGATACCCCTCGCAGAGTTCGTCGGCGGGCGTCGGTTGGCCGTCGTTCGCTGATTGGGTCACCCCTCCATCCTTTCTTGCAACCGATTGCACGTCAAGGAGTGTTCTGGCCCCGGAGTCGTTGTCGGGGACGCCGGCGAGGCGTGGGAGCCGTCCCGGTCGAGGCGCGTAGGGACAGGACGCCGGTGAAGGTGGTCGCTTGTGGTTCGGCCGCAGGGTGGGTGAGGTGATGCTGCAGTTGGGCGAGGGCAGCGCGGCCCAGGTCGCCGACCGGGGCAGTGACGGTGGTGAGGGCGGGGGTCAGGGTGCGCGCGAGGAGCACGTCGTCGCAGCCGACCAGGCTCAGGTCGTCCGGCACCCGGAGGCCCTGTTCGGCGAGGCCTGCCACCACGCCGCAGGCCATCAGGTCGTCGAAGGCGAAGGCGGCCGTCGCCGAGACGGAGGCCAGCGCGTCCGCGGCTTCTCGGCCGCCGTCGTAGGAGGCGGGGAAGGGGCCGAGTTCGATCAGTTCCGCCTGCTGTTGCCGGGCCCACTCCTGGACGGCTCGGGCCCTGCGTTGGGCTGCCCAGGAGCCGGAGGGTCCCCGCAGCAGGGCGACTGAGCGGTGACCCAAGTCGTGCAGGTGGTGCCCGGCCTCGCGCAGGGCGGGGGAGTTGTCGATCGCGGTGGTGCTGACGTCCGAGCTGGAGCGGTTCACCGCAACCATGGGGAGATGGCCGGCAGCTTCCTTGATCTTGGTCATCGGGCTGCGGGGGGAGACGAGGATCAGTCCGTCGACCTGCCCGCGTAATCGCCGCACCAGGGCGAGTTCGGCCTTGGGTGACTGTCCGGAGTCCAGCAGCATCACGTTCAGGTCGTGCTCGGCTGCGGCGCTCTGGATGACGCGCACGAGGGGAGGGAAGAACGGGTTCTCGATGTCGGGGATCAGGAGGCCGATCATGCCGAGGCGGCCGGTGATCAATCCGCGGGCGGCCTTGTTGGGTTGGTAGTCGACCTCGGATGCCTTGGTCAGGATGCGTTGACGTACAGCCTCGTTCACCAGATCCGGGCGGCTGAAGGCGCGGGACACCGTCGACGGGTGGATTCCCAGCTCCTTGGCCAGTGAATAGATGGTGGCCCTCTTGGTCGACATGTCACATCCCTTCTCGTTCACCCAGCATCCTCTGAGGAGATGTGTGGTGAGCTGGGTTGGCGGACGCGGTTTCTCCTTCGTGGACGGAGGAGAAGTCAGAGCTGGTCGACGATCCCTGCCAGCAGTTGGACCGGTCGTAGCAGGGCCTCGGAGGTGAGGGGCGGCTTCCGCGTGCTGATCATGTCGATGAATTGAGCCAACACCGGGGCGTTGTAATCCGGGCCGAGGACGAGGTCGGCACCGGTGATCCCGTGACGGCCGACCAAGGTCGCATGGAACGGGACCCGTTCGTCCCCCGGCGGTACGAAGGTCATCACCAAGTGGGTGTCACCGACGGTCGTGGTGGCGAGGATGCTGCCCCCAGTGCGTTGTACTGTCACGGGTCCGAAGGGGCCGTCCCCGGCCAGCTCGAGGGCGGTCTCGACGACGTGGATGCCGTAGAAGAAGAGACCGGCGTGCTCGGACGTCGGGTCGGCGGGGCCGGTGACTGCGACGACTTGCGTGTCGGCCCAGCCGGCCGCGGTGGCGGCGAGGGTCGCCACCTGAGGGGTGTGTCGTACGGCGGACGAGGAGAGCAGCGGTGCGCCACTGCCCTTCGCGGCGTCGAGGAGCTGCTGCGCGTCGGCGATGCTGGCTGCGAGCGGTTTGTCCACCAAGACCGGAAGCCCGGCCTCGACTGCGGGGAGAGCCTGCTCGCAGTGCAGGCGACCGTCACGGCTGCTGACGATCACGGCCTCCACGGCGGTGACCAGGTCCGTCGGCCCGTCCAGCAGGTCGGTGATGCCGCCGGTCTCGGCGAGTTGTTCCCGCCGGCCTGCCTCACCACCCGCCAACGCCGTGACCCGGGTGCCGGGGTGGCGTTCCTCGACGTTCAGGAGGCGGATGAAGTGATCAACATGACTGTTCTCGATGCCGACGATGCCGATGCGGTTCATGCCCGACATCCTAGAGAGTGCTGCAATCGATTGCAAGATCGACATGCATGCCCTAGAGTCATGGACCCGGTGACAGCCAACGAGGAGGCGATTCTGTGACGGAGCGGATTCGGGTCGGAATCCTGGGACTCGGGAGCATCGGCATCACCCACGCCCGGGTGCTCGCCGGGCTCGCGTCGGAAGTGGAGCTGGTCGCCTTCAGCGGCGGGTCCACGGCAGCGGCAGCCGAGGCTGGCTGGAGCCGCGCCGAACAGCGCGAGGTGGAGGCGTTGCTGACCAGCCCGGACGTGGATGTGGTGACGATCTGCAGTCCGAGTGAGGTGCACGGGGAGCACACGCTGCGCGCCCTGGCTGCGGGCAAGCACGTGGTGGTGGAGAAGCCGATGAGCACGTCCGTGGCGGAGGCCGTCGAGATCGTCGGTGTCGCCGAGCAGACCGGGCTGCTCGTCAGCCCGATCGCGCAGCGCAGGTTCGAACCGGTGCACCAGGAGTTGCGGACCCGCTTGATGAGTGGGGAGCTCGGCACCCCCGTTCTGGGGGAGACCTTCGTGCACTGGTACCGCGATGACGACTACTACGCCGCGGCTGAGTGGCGGCGCTCCCAGATCGCGGGAGGGGGCTCTCTGATGAACCAGGGGCTGCACAATGTCGACCTGCTGCAGTGGCTCCTCGGGCCGGTCCTGGAGGTGACTGGCCAGTCGGCCACGCGTGGGCGGTCGATGGAGGCCGAGGACACCACAGTGGCCACCTGCCGGTTCACCGGAGGGGCGCTGGGCGTGATCGTCACCTCGACGGCGACGCCGCCGGGAAGCCCCGCCGCGTTGTCGCTGCGGACCACCCGCGGCCACGTCACCGTTGATCAAGAAGGGTTGGTGGAGTGGGAGTTTCCCGGCCTCGATGCGCCGCAGGTGGAGCGCGGCCCGGACAGCGGAGCTTCGGACCCGGCGGCCATCGGCATCCGGGGCCACCTCGCGCAATGGCAGGACGTGCTCCTGACATTGCGCACCGGGGTCTCGTCAACGGTCACGGCTCGCGACGGTTTCGACACGGTCGCCCTGATCCAAGCGATCTATCGGGCCGCCGAGAGTGGCCGGCTCACCCCGGTCGATGCGACGACTGCGGGGCCACTGGAGTCCACCCACGCGGAGGAGGGCCGATGAGGGTCGCCGTCGCCGGTTTGGCCCACGCGCACGTCGGTTACGCACTGGACGAACTGGCTCACTGGCCGGACGCAGAGCTCGTCGGCGTGGCCGAATCCGACCCGGCCCTGCTCGCTCAGTGGAGCTCCGCACTGGGTTCCACCCTCGTCCGACCTCGGCTGCCGGAGCTGTTGGCCGAGTGCGGTCCGGTGGATGCCGTGGTCGTTGCGGGCGTCTACGCTGACCGCGCGGCCGACGTGTGCGCCGCCCTCGAGTCCGGTGCGCACGTTTTGGCCGACAAACCGTTGTGCACCTCGCTGGACCAGATCGATGCCATCGAACGGGCCGCCGAGGATGCGCGACGACACGTGTCGGTGATGTTCGAGAAGAGGTTCTACCCGACCACCGTGGCCCTGCGCCAGCTTCTCGCCGAGGGGGTACTGGGGCCGATCTGCCTGGTCGCCAGCACCGGTCCGCACAAGCTGAAGGCCAGCACCCGGCCGGACTGGTTCTTTCGTCGGGACGGGTACGGCGGGATTGTCGGCGACCTTCCGGTGCACGACATCGACATGGTGCTGTGGCTGACCGGCGCAGTCGAGGGCAGCGTGGCTGCACACGCCGGCCGCGGCCGGCCTCCGGACGGATCCGAGTTCGCCGACCACACCGCCGTACTGCTCCGGACGGGTGACACATTGGCCACGATCGAGGCGAACTGGTTGTCTCCGGAAGCTGCCCCGATCCACGGTCACTACCGGATGCGGGTGACCGGGACCCTCGGCACGGCGGAGGTGGACTGGGCGCACGGCACCCTGCACGTCGGCACCCATGGGCAGGACTGGAAGGCGATCGAGCTGCCGCCCGGGCGCCGGCCCGCGGAGTACTTCTTCACGGCCCTGGCCACCGGAACGGATCCGGAGATCAGCACCGGAGCAAGCCTGCTCGCGACCCGGGTCGCCCTGCTGGGGCAGGCCAGCGCGGACGACGACGGGAACCCACGGACGTTCGTGGCCCGCGGCGACCAGCGGTGACCCCGGGGACGGTGCGGTGAGCCAGCGCGCCGCCTCGGGTAGTTCATCGACGAGCCGGTCGGCTGGGGGGCGGAGCGCCGTGTTGCCGCCCGGGCCATGCTGACATTCGGGGTGGCCCTGGGGGCGGTGTTCGTCGGGGCGGTCCTGCAGCGCACCACCGGCCTGGGATTCGTGTTGGTGTGTGGCCCGCTGCTGGTGTTGTTGCTGAATCCCTTCGACGCCATCGTGCTGGCCAACCTGTTGTCGGCGTGCGTGTCGGGGGCGGTTCTGATCGGCACCTGGCGTGACGCTGACCGACGGTTGGCCCTCGGGATGTCTGCCGGGGTGCTGCTCGGCATTCCGGTGGGGGCTTGGCTGGTACGTCAACTGCCGCAGGCGCCACTGTTGGTCCTGGTCGGGGCCATCACCTCGGTCGCGGTCGCGATGGCCTTCCGTCGACGGCCGATGCGGGTACTGGACCACCGGGGCGGCCCCGCGGTGGCCGGCGTGGTGTCCGGCTTCAGCAACGTCACCGCGGGTGTGGGTGGCCCGGCCCTCGCCGTCTACGGCAGCAGCCAGGCCGTCCCGCTGATCACTTTCGTCCCCACCGTCCAGGTGGTCGGCGTGTTCACCAACCTGCTGTCCCTGGCTGCCAAGCACGAGTTCCATCTGCCGTGGCAGCTGGTCATCTCGGCCATCGTGGCCGTGTTCGCCGGGGTGGGGGTCGGGTCCGTGCTCGGTCGCCGGATCCCACCAGGGAAGGCCAGGGTCCTGGTGTTGGTCCTCGCTCTGGTCGGCGGACTGGCTGCGATGGGCAAGGGAGTCTGGCAACTGCTGACGACGTGATCACGCTCGCGGCTGGGGCCGTATCCCGGATCGCCCGGATGGTCAGTTCGGGGTGATGAACACCTTGCCCGCGCCCGCTGCCTGCTGCTCGAGGGCCACCGACCACTGGTCCAGGCCGAGGAGGGTGGGACCCAAATGTTGCAACCGCAGCCGGTCCAGGAGTGCGACCGCGCGCTGGTGGGTGTACGGGTTGATGCTGGACCCGACGATGGTCAACTCCTTGTCGTAGATCATCCGCGGCGAGAGCGGGAAGGTGTCGTCCGCCCGCCCGACACCGAAGACGAGCAGCCGGGCACCCCGGCGGGCCAAGGAGATCGCGCGTTCGAGCACCGCCGCGGAACCGACTGCGTCGACCAGGTGGGCGAACCCCTCCCCGCCCACCGGGCCGGACGGATCCTCGAGCTGGTCGAGGTCGTCCGGGGAGAGCGCCAGGTCCGCGCCCATGGCCAGCGCGACCGTACGTCGTTCGGCCGACGGCTCGGCCACCACGATCGGGGCCAGGCCCGCCAGGCGCGCGAGCGAGACCAGGATGGCGCCGGCCGGTCCACACCCGTTGATCAACACCGATTCACCCGAGCGGGCGCCGAGTTGGTCCATCCCGTGCACGCAGCAGGCGACCGGTTCGGTGAGGGCGCCGAGCCAGGGTGGGGTGTCGGAAGGTAGTCGGTACAGGATGCGGCCGGGTACCAGCATCCGGGTGGACAGCCCGCCGTCCAGCCGCACCCCGTAGCCGCGCTTGCTGTCACACAGGTGCTCGTCCCCAGCACGGCAGTAGCTGCAGCGGGTGCAGTAGCGGTGCGGCTCGACGGTGACCAGGTCGCCCTGCCGGAGCGCGCTCGGCTCATCAGCGGAGGCGGCGTCGGGCTCCAGCACCCGGCCACAGATCTCGTGGCCCAGCACGATCCCCGGCTCGGCGGGGAAGTGTCCCGCCATCAGGTGCACATCGGTACCGCAGACCCCGACGGCCAGGGGAGCGATCACGGCCTCCTCGGGCAACGGGTCGCGGTACTCCTCCTCGACCAGTCGGGCATCCCCCACGCCGAGGAAGCGCAGCGAGCGGCGCGTTCTGCTCATCGGTCCATCCCGTCACGGAGTCGTCCGGTCAGCCGGGCGATGTGGCTTCGTGCGGCCACCTCACTGGCTTCCGGGTCCCCGGTCGCCAGGGCGTCGACGATCGCGCGGTGCTCCCGGACCGCCTGCCGCATGCCCCCGGTGGCACTGGTGGAGCGCATCGCCACCATCACCTGGCCCTGGATCTCGTCCAGCAGCCGTTCCAGCACCGGGTTCCGGGCCAGTTCGCGGATCGTGGCGTGGAAGGCGGCATCGAGCTCGATGTGGCTGCGGAAGTCCTCCCCGGCCGCGACCTCGGTGTGCCGCCGGAGCAGTCCCCGCAGTCGGTCCACCGCCTCCGGGTCGACCCGACCAGCGGCGAGCCGGGCGGCCATTCCCTCCAGCGGCTCCCGCACCTCGTACAGGCTCACCAACCGCGCCGGGCCCGGCAGTCGGACGACAGCGCCCCGGTTGTAGACCTCCTCGGCGAGGCCCTCGCGGACCAGCCGGAGCACGGCGTCGCGCACCGGGCTGCGGCTGACACCGAGCTCCCGGGCGAGAGCAGGAACCGACAGGCGGCTGCCCGGGGCGATCACTCCGGTCACGATGCGATCGCGGAGGATGCGGTGCGTCTGCAGGCCGATCCGCTCCGGGGCCTCCACGTCGCTGATCGTGCCGACGGGCACCCAGTGCTCGGTGGGCGGCAGGCCGGTCACCGGCGATCGATGCCGAAGGCGGTCACGAACCGACGGTAGCGGTCGGCGACCTGGGCGACTGCCTTCTCCCGGGCGGAGCCCGCGGCCCGCCCGTCGGCCAGCTGCTGCACCGACTCCCACCAGATGCTGCGGCCGATCGCGAATCCGTTGAAGCCGCCCGCGCGGGCGTTCCCCAGCCAGGTGTCGACCACCTCGGCGGGGGCCCCGGCGCCGAGCACGATGCAGTCAGCGCCGGAGCTCCGCGCGAGATCGGCGGTGGCGGCGTGGTCAGCGGCCGAGCCCTGGTGCTCCAGCTTCCAGGTGTCCACGCCGACGTCGACCAGGAGTTCGGCCATCGCCTGACGGGTGAGACCCGGGCGAAGTTCGTTCGCGTAGCGCTCCTGATCACCGGCCACGGACTCCAGCTGGGCGGGGGTCGGCGGCACCAGCAGCTCGAAGAGGAAACGGCAGCCACTGTCGCGGGAGATCTGGGAGGCCTCGGCCAGGCGGTTGCGCTGGGCGAGGTTCTGGTCCGGGTCGCCGTCCGGGTTGTAGCGCACCAGCACCTTGGCGAATTCCGGAGCGAGATGGCGCAGGTGGCCAGCAAGATCATCCGGCTCGGTCGCGTAGACGTCCAGTCCGGCCCGCTCGATCGGCACCGCCAGTCGCACGCCGGCGTACCGGGCCCGTTCGGCGACCCCCGGACCGAGTTCGGCATCGACCAGCAGGGCGGCCCTGCCGCGTGCGGACTGATCGGTTGCCGCCAGCAAACCGTCCAGCACCAAGTGCTTGGCCTCGGTGGTGAGGGCGCGCTCGGCCGGCGTGACCGCACCGGTGTGTCCGAACAGGGCCTTGGTCAACCAGGGACGTTGGTCCACGGCCAGCATGAACAACTGGTCGGTCGGGGCGGTGCTCATCGGGCGTTCTCCTCGGCGGTGACGTAGGGCTTGACCAGGTCGCCGGCGACGAAGCGGGCGAAGGTGTCGGGCAATTGGTCGGGGGCGGTCGGGGTCATGATCGTGTCGCGCATCGCGGGACCCTGGCTGCGGACCAGGTCCCAGTTGTCGGCGACCTCGGTCAGCGGGAAGTAGAAGGACCGCACCGTGAAGCAGTCGGTGCGCCGCCAGCGCGGGTTGGCCGGCATCGTGTACGGCTCGGTGGACTCACCGAGGGCGAGGACCGCGCCCCCCGGTTCGATCACCCGTTGGGCCAACTCCCGGGCGCCGGCGGTGCCGCTGACCTCCGCGGTGAGCTGGTACTGGTTGTGGCTGTCCAGGTCGTCGGCCGCGATCGCTCCCAGCCCGACGGCGAGGGCCAGCCGATCGGGGTTCGGGTCCCAGGCGTGCACCGTCTCGATGCCGAGACCGCGAGCGACCGCGACGACCCCCAGCCCCAGTGGACCGCACCCCACCACCAAGGCCTTCTCGACCCCGTCCGGCTGCGTCCGCAGCCCCAGCCGCACGGCGTGTGCGGCGGTGCCGAAGGTGTCCAGGGCGAGGACGGCCAGATCGAGCCCGATGTCGTCGGGGACCGGCAGCGCACACTGTGCCGGCACGTCGACGAAGTCGGCGAATCCACCGTCGAGTTGCCAGCCGATCAACTGGCTCAACCGCAGGCAGCGGTTCTGCTGGCCGGCCCGGCAGGACTTGCAGTCACCGCAGAACACCGGGATGAAGACGATCACACGGTTGCCGGGGGACAGCTGGTCGGAGGCCGATTCCGTCACCGTACCGGCGATCTCGTGGCCGGGGACCACGTCGGATCCGCTGTCCAGCAGGCGCTTGTCGGAGCCGCAGAGGGCACACACCGCCACCCGGAGTCGGACCCAGCCGGGCTGCAGTGGCGTCTGCTCCACCTCGTCGAAGTCGATCACCCCGGCGCCGCGGAACCGGGCCACCCGGTTGCGTACCGCGCTCACTTGACCGCACCCCCGGTGAGCCCGCGCACCAGCCACCGCTGGGCGACGATCGTCAGGATCAGGGCGGGCAGTGAGATCAGTGTGCTCGCAGCCATCAGGCCTCCGTAGTCTCCGGCTCCCTGGCCGATGAAGTTGAAGGCGATCACCGGCAGCGGGAGCGTGTCAGCGTTGGCGAGCGCCAGGGCGAAGAGGAAGTAGTTCCACGAGAAGATGAAGCTGAGAGTGACTCCCACCGACATCCCGGGTGCCACCAGCGGCAGCACCACGTGGGTGAACCGCTTCCAGACCGAGCAGCCGTCGATCATCGCCGCCTCCTCCAGGCTCCGGGGGATGTCCTCGAAGAACGGAATCAGCAACCAGATGCACAGCGGCAGGGTGATGATCAGGTGGGCGCAGATCAACAGCAGGAAGTTCAGTCCGTTGTTGGAGGGGGCGCCGATCTTCACCGACAGCACGAACAACGGCACCACGAACATGACGCCGGGCGCCATCCGTGCCAGCAGGGTCAGGAAGCCGATGCTGGCCAGGTTGCGCCGCACCACCACGTAGGCGGCCGGCACCCCGAGCAGCAGCCCCAGCAGGGTGGAGCCGCCGGCGATGATGAAGCTGTTGCGGATGTAGTAGACGAAGGCGAACCGCTCGAACAGGTTGATGAAGTTGTCGAGGGTCAGCGGTGTGAGGAAGGCGAAGATGCTGCCGGTGATGTCCACGTTCCGCCGGAAGGCGGACCAGAGCATGAACAACACCGGTACGAAGAACACCAGCGCGGCCACCAGGTACCCTGCGTAGGTCAGGGCGTAGGTACGAGCCTTGCGGCGGGTACGGGTCTCACTCGCCATGGGACTCCCTCCTTCGGAACCACGCGAAGACGAAGGCGATCCCGATCACCATCACGAACAGGCTCAGCTGCAGGGTCGCCGCGTAACTGGGGTCCTGGTCGATGAACGCGGCGCGGTAGCCGTACACGTTCAGGGTGTTCGTGGCATTGACCGGACCGCCCTGGGTCATGATGTAGATGGTGTCGAAGAAGCGCACCAGGTCGACGGTGCGCAGCAGCATCGCCACCGTGATCACCGACCGCAGCAGCGGGAGTCCGACGAACAACCCCTTCTTGACCGGGCTGGCCCCGTCGATGTCGGCGGCCTCGAAGGGCTCGGTGGGCAACGACCGGATCCCGGCGGCGATGATCAACGCCATGAACGGCGTCCACTGCCAGATGTCCACGATCGCGATCGACCACGGCGCCATCTCCCGGCTGCCGAGCCAGACCACCGGGTCGAGGCCGACGGCCTGGAGGAACTGGTTCGCTGCACCCAGGGTCGGGTCGTAGATCAACAGCCAGACCAGGGCGACCGCCACCGAGGCGGTGATCGCCGGAATCAGCATCAGGCCCTGGAACACCGCACGACCCGGGACGTCCAGGCTGAGCAGGTAGCCCAGGGCCAATCCCAGCACCGTCTCGACCACGAGGCAGAAGACGAAGAGGAACAGGGTGACCTGGATCGCGTTCCAGAACTCCGCGTCGGCGAACATGGCCGCGAAGTTCTCCAGACCGACGAAACCACCGTTGCTGCCGTCGATCCGTCGGTCGGACACCGAGAGCCACACGGTGTAGCCGATCGGCAGGAACACCAGGGCGATGGTGGCGATCAGCGCCGGCCAGATCAGCGGCAGCACGCCCCGGGCGACGGGGTCGGCCGGGGGCCGTCGCCGCCGCCGCGGGGTGCTCGCCGTCGTTGTCCGCGCGGTGGGCGCCGTACGGGTGGCGGGTCCAGTGGTGGAGGTCTCCATCATTCCTTCAGCAGCGGGGTCAGGCCCTGCTGGATCTCGTCGGCTGCCGCCTGGGCATCGATCTCACCGAGGATCGCCTTGCCGATGGCGTCACCGACGACCTCACGCATGGCGGGGGCCTT
This sequence comes from Propionibacteriaceae bacterium, assembly GCA_052094425.1. GTDB lineage: Bacteria > Actinomycetota > Actinomycetes > Propionibacteriales > Propionibacteriaceae > Microlunatus. Next base: position 2,979 of record JBQDIN010000017.1, on the reverse strand, counting down.
CACCCCCACCGGACCGACCTCGGTGTTGCCGTTCTCCTGCACGTCGGTCAGCGCCTCGCGCCATTCCTTCTTCGTGTCCGTGTCGAGGGTGTCGGTGTAGGCGGGGTCGGCGGCGACGCTGTCCCGGGGTGGTGCGATGTCCTCCTCGGTGAGCTTCAGTTGGGTCTCCGGGGAGGTGGCCCACTGCATGAACTCCCACGCCGCATCCTTGTTGGCCGAGAACGGCGACATGGCGACGCCCCAGGAGAGGGCCGTCGGTGCCGCAGCAGCGGAACCGGCGGGCATCTTCACCACGCCGACCTGGTCGCCGACGGTGGAGTTGTCCTCGTCGATCAGGCTGTTCAGTTCATTGCTCGACTCGAGTTCCATCGCCGCCTTGCCCTGGGCGAACAGCGTGGACGACTCGGTGAAGCTGTAGTTGATCACACCCTTCGGGCCGTAGTCGCGGGCCAGGGTGGCGTACTGGTCGATGGCCTTGACGGCACCGGGCTGGTCGAAGTTCGGCTCACCCGCCTCATTGGTCCACGCCACGCCCTCGCCGTGCAGGAACGGGCCGAAGGTGAAGGGCAGCGCGGCCGAGGCGCCCCGGAGGGTGATCGGGGTGATCCCGTCCCCCTCCGACTTGATCTTGTCGGCGGCCTTGATCGTCTCCTCGATCGTCGTCGGGGGTTGGATCCCGAGGTCGGTGAAGACGTCCTTGCGGTAGTAGAGCACCGGCCCCTCGATGTTCAGCGGAAGGGTGATCGTGTCGCCCTCGGGCGACTTCATCCCGTCCATGGCGCCTTTGGAGAAGTCATCGGCGGCGTACTCTTCGGGAGCCTCGGCCAGGTAGTCGTCGAGGGGTTCGTAGTAGCCGGCTCCGGAGAACTGGGGGCCCTCGCGGGACGGGAGGGACATGTAGACGTCCATCGCCGCGCTCTTGGACTGCAGGTTGAGCAGGATCTTGTCCCGTGCCTGCTGCTCGGCGAAGGTCTGGACGTTGACCTTGATCCCGCTCTCGGACTCGAAGTCGGCGATCAGCGGCTCCAGTCCTCGCTGCCACGGGTGGTTGGACATGATCAGGTTCACGGTCTGCTCACCCCCACTGGTCGCGTCGGTCGGATTGCCGCAGGCGGCGAGGGTGGTGGCCAGGGTCAGGCCGGACAGGGCGGCGATGACCCGTCGGGTCGTTCTGTTCATGGTTCCTCCGGTGTTCGGTGGTCGGGCGCGGCCACACCCTGTGACGGCGCTGGTGGTGAGTCCATGGGGTGATGCGCGACTGGTTCCTCCATCAGGGGCTGGAGCCAGTCGTGGAAGGTCCCCAGCCGGGCCGGGTCGTGGTGGCACCACTCGGTCGGGACCGACCGCACGACGCCGCCCACCTCCGCCAGGTCGACGGGGGTGAAGTCACTGCGGTAGTCCGGTGAGCGGTCCGGGGTCAGGGACACCATCACGTCGCGCGGACCGTCGGGGGCCAGCAGCCATTCGCCGGCGAGTCGGCCCACGGCTTCGGCCTCCCGGGCGTCGATCGCACCGACGGCGGACGAGGCAGACCGCTGGACCGTGCCGATCACCTCACCGCGGGCGGTCAGGCCGAGGCGCTCGGCGACCAAGGTGGCCAGGGCCCGAGACAGGCCGCCGTGGATCAACTGGGTGTGGTTGCGATCGTGGATCGGCTGTCGGCTGAGCTCCGGGGCGACCCCCTCGCTGACGACCACCAGGGCGCGTCCCTTGGCCTCGACCACGGCCGCCACCCGGTTCAGGAACTCCTCGGCCGAGAACTCCAGCTCGGGCAGCAGTACCAGGTCGGGTGCGAACCCGGGGTCGTGCCGGGCGTACGTGGCCGCCAACGCCAACCAGCCGGTGTCACGTCCCATCGTCTCCACGATCCGGACCTGCTCCACCCCGGCCATGGCGGCGTGGTCGCGGCCCAGGTCGGTGACGGTACGCGCCAAGAACCGCGCGGTGGAAGGAAAACCCGGGGTGTGGTCGGTGCCGGCGAGATCGTTGTCGATGGTCTTCGGGATCCCGACGAAGTTGATCTCGGCGCCCTGCCGTTGCGTTTCGACGGCCAGGGCGGCGAGCAGCGCCATGGTGCCGTTGCCGCCGATCAGCGAGACCCCGACCACCTCGGACGTGACCAGTCGCTCCACGATCGTGGTCACGTCCCGGGCGTGGATGCCGCGTCGCCCGCCGCCCAGCCAGGACCCGGCCGCGGTGAAGGTCTCCGGTCCGGGCACCTCGTCGGCAGCGAAGTCTGTGAGCAGGGGGTGGGGGCCGTTGACCAGCGCATCCGGGCCGCCGCGGACGACGGCGACCTGGTGGCCCTCGACGGCGCCGAGGAAGCCACCCAGGCTCCGGTTGACCACTGCGGTGGGCGCCCCGGTCTGGCCGATCAGCACCTTCACGTCGGCATCACCTCGGCGACGGTGCGGAAGGACTGGAAGGCCTCCAGGCCCTGCCGACCGCCTTCGTAGGAGAGGCCGGAGAGACCGACGCCGCCGAAGGGGGCGCCGGGGTAGTTCGGGGTGGCGTTGTTGAAGCCGATGATGCCGGCCCGGAGGCGGGTCGACACGGCGCGCATCCGGTCCAGGTCACTGCCGCACAGATAGGCAGCCAGCCCGTACCCGGTCCGGTGGTGCAGGCTGATCACCTCGTCCAGGTCGGTGTAGGCGTGGACACCGGCGACCGGGCCGAAGACCTCGGCGGCGAACAGGGCCGAGTCCACCGGGACGTCGGTGACGAACTGGGGTGCGGCGTAGTGCCCGGAGGAGGGTACGTCCGCGGGATCGAGCAACAGTCGACCACCTGCGTTGACCGCCTCGTCGACGAGGCGAACGATCCGGGCGGGGTCGGCCGCCGGGGCGAGGGGACCCAGGGTGGTCTCGGCGCTCCGGGGGTCGCCGAGCACGAGCTCGTTCGCGCGGGCGGCCAACCGTTCGGTGAAGTCGGCCAGCAACGCCTTCGGGACGAACACCTGGTTGGCGGCGATGCAGGACT
>JBQDIN010000016.1:0-58951 GCA_052094425.1 Propionibacteriaceae bacterium | reverse complement strand
CGGCGCCGAAGCGCTGCGCGATCGTGTCCAACGCCGCGAGGTAGGGCTGCTCACCTCGACTCAGGCCGGCCATGATCAGGTCGAGGGCACTCTCGCCGGCGTCGCGCAGCGCCCGGCTGCCGGCCGAGTCGTCCGCGGCGGCGAGCTCGGCCGTCGTGAGGTGGATGAGGGCGGACGCACCCGCCCACTCCTCGAAGCGGCCCAATTCCGGGTTCGACGTCTGTTGATCTTGGGCGTCCGCGATGAGATCGAGGAAGCCGAGGTCACCGGCGTCGTTGTTCGCCCCTCGATACAGCGATCCGTCGAGCAGGATGCCGGCGCCGATCCGCTCCCCCCAGTGGACGACCACCAGGGATTCTTCGTCCCGCTGGACGCCGCGCCACTGTTCCCCCAGGGTCGCGAGCTTCACATCATTGTCGAGGTAGACGGTGCACTCGAGGCAGTCCGTCAACGCCTTCACCACCACGTCGCCGCTGAGGCCGGGCATGGAGGCCACCAGGCGGGCGACCCCCGCCTCCGGATCGACGATGCCCGGGACACCGACCGAGGCCGCGACCACCTCGGCGGGGGTGAGCCCGGCTTCGGCGATCGCGACGCGGACCTGCGCGACGAGTTCGTCCACGGCATCCGCACCGTCGGTCGCCTTCCCCAGCGCGACCACCGAAGCGTGCACGATCGTCCCGGTCAGGTCGGCGACAGCCACCCGGGCCTGGGCCGGATCGATGAAGGCGCCGAGTACGTACCCCGCCTCGGCGCGGAAACGCACCAACTGCGCCGGGCGGCCCGAACGGCCCCCGAATCGCTCCGGCGGCAACATCTCGACCAGACCGGCAGCGCGCAGGTCGGTGAGCGAGCGGCTCACGGCCTGCCGGGACAACCCCGCAGCAGAGGCGATCTCGGCCACGCTGATCCGGTCGTGGGAGCGCAGGATCTGCAGGATCGCCGTGGTGTTGACCTCGCGCATGAAGCTCAGGTCCGCCGCCACCGGGACATCCATGGCCCACCCCCGTCAGGTGCAGTCGATCGGTTGATCCTTGGTGTCGCCACTTTAGTTACGTGCCGTACGAAAGTAAACCCTTCGGCGTGAAGAGCCGGGGTCGGAGCGGTTCCTGGGCGACTGGTTCGGGCCGGTCCGAGCCGGGCAGCGGCTCAGCGGGTCCGGTGGGTGCGGTAGTAGCTGATCAGGGAGCGGGTGGAGGCGTCCTGGTCGGCCAATGCGGACTCGTCGCCGGCGACGGCGGGAGTGACCTCCTGGGCCAACTGCTTGCCCAACTCGACGCCCCACTGGTCGAAGGAGTCGATGCCCCAGACGACGCCTTGGACGAAGGTGATGTGTTCGTAGAGGGCGATCAGCTGACCGAGTACCGCGGGCGTCAGGTCCGGGGCCATGATCGAGGTGGTCGGCCGGTTGCCGGAGAACACCCGGGCCGCGACGATCGCCTCGTCGGTTCCCTCGGCGCGTACCTCGTCGGCGGTCTTGCCGAAGGCGAGCGCCCGGGTCTGGGCGAAGAAGTTGGCCAGGAAGAGTTCGTGGACGTCCACGCCACCATCGGTGAGCGCGTGCGCCGGGTTGGCGACGGCGAGGAAGTCGGCCGGGATGAGTCGGGTGCCCTGGTGGATCAGCTGGTAGAAGGCGTGCTGGCCGTTCGTGCCCGGCTCGCCCCAGAACACCTCGCCGGTGTCGGTGCTGACCGGCGACCCGTCCCAGCGCACGCTCTTCCCGTTCGACTCCATGGTCAGTTGCTGCAGGTAGGCCGGGAATCGGTGCAGGTACTGGGCGTAGGGCAGCACGGCGTGGGTCTCGGAGTCGAAGAAGTTCACGTACCAGACGTTCAGCAGCCCCATCAGCAGCGGCACGTTGGCGGCGGCCTCGGTGGTGCGGAAGTGCTGGTCGATGGCGTGGAAGCCGGTGAGGAACTCGGCGAACCGGTCCGGGCCGATCGCCACCGCCAGGGAGGTGCCGATCGCGGAGTCGACGGAGTAGCGGCCACCCACCCAGTCCCAGAACCCGAACGCGTTCTGGGGGTCGATGCCGAAGTCGGCCACCTTGTCGAGTGCGGTCGACACCGCCACGAAGTGCTGGGCCACCGCACCGGACCGGGATGCGTCGTCATCGCTGATCGCGCCGGCGGTGATCAACCCGTCCCACAACCAGGCGCGCGCCAGCCGGGCATTCGTCAACGTCTCCAGGGTCCCGAAGGTCTTGGATGCGACGATGAACAGGGTGGTCTCCGGGTCGAGTCCGGCCACCGTCTCGGCCAGGTCGGTCGGGTCGATGTTGGAGATGAACCGGGCCTCTAGCCCTGCCTGCCGGTACGGCTGCAGGGCCTCGTAGGCCATCACCGGGCCCAGGTCGGAGCCGCCGATGCCGATGTTCACCACCGTCTCGATCCGCTTCCCGCTCGCCCCGGTCCAACTACCGTCGCGGACGGCGGTCGCGAACGCGTACACCTTCTCCAGTTCGGCGTGCACGTCCGGCACCACGTCGTGGCCGTCGACCTCGACCCGGCTTCCGGCCGGGGCGCGCAGGGCGGTGTGCAGGACGGCCCGGTCCTCGGTGACGTTGATGTGCTCGCCGCCGAACATGGCGTCCCGCCGACCGGGTACACCGACCTCCTCGGCCAGGTCGAGCAGGGCGGCCAGCACCTCGTCGGTGATCAGGTTCTTGGACAGGTCGACGTGCAGGTCCGCAGCCGCGAAGGTCAACTTCTCGACCCGGCTCGGGTCGTCGGCGAACCAGGCTCGCAGGTCTGGCTCCAGGTGCTCGCGGAGCTCGGTCAGGCGTTGCCAGGCCCGGGTCGTGGTGGCGTCGACGGGGGCGGACTCGTTCGGTGTGGCCAATTCGATCAACCTCGCTCTGCTCACGTGGGTGGGCGTTCCGCTCAGCCTATCGGCTAGGTTTCGACCCATGGATCCTCGCCAACAACGCGCTCGGGTGGAGGTCGCGACGGCCCGTCCACTGTCCACCGGAACCGAGTCGGAGTTCCGAGTCGACCTGGAGCGGATCCGGTTCGCGCCGAGCTTCAATCGACTGACCGAGGTCACCCAGGTGATCACCGCCGGCGCCACCGGCGGTCTGGTGCACAACCGGCTGACCCACACCCTCAAGGTCACGGCGGTGGCGCGCGCGATCGCGGTGTCCCTGATGCAGGCGCAAGACCGCGACCTGCTCAGTCGCCTCGGTGGGCTCGACCACGTGGTGGTCCAGGCTGCGGCCGTCGCGCACGACATCGGCCATCCGCCCTTCGGCCACCTCGGTGAGCGGGTGCTGGACCGGCTCGCCCGGGACCGCTTCGGCCTCGCCGACGGGTACGAGGGCAACGCCCAGACCTTCCGGATCCTCACCGAGCTGGAGGTGCACGGGCCCAACGACCAGGGACTGAACCTGACCGCCGCCGTCCGGGCTGCGGTCTGCAAGTACCCATGGGGACGGTTCCACCTCCCCGACCCGCACCCCACCGGATGGGACGAACCTCCACGGGGGGCCGGACACGGCGTCGACGCCCCGGGCGCCCTGAAGTTCTCCGCCTACGTACCGGACCTGACCGAGATGACGGAGGTGCTGGCCGCCTTCCCCACCCTGCCGCCGGGCCGGCAGACCCTGGAGTGCGCGGTGATGGACCTCGCCGACGACATCGCCTACTCCCTGCACGACGTCGAGGACTTCCACCGCTCCGGAGTGCTGCAGTTCTCCCTGGTGTCCGCGGAGTTCCGCAGTTGGCTGCGGGAACGCCGCGAGTGGGCCGAGCTCGCCGACGCGGAACTCGTCACCAGCGCCCGGCGACCGGGTGCCGGAATGGAACGCCTGCGCCGCCGGATGATCACCAAGGACGGCTGGATCTTCGCCGAGGAAGCCTTCGCCGACGCGGTCACCCGGATCAGCGACGAGTTCGTCGACGCGGTGCTTGCGGTGCCCTACGACGGGTCGATGGCCGCGGACCGGGCGATCTCGGGGTTCACCTCACACTGGATCGACCACTTCGTGTCCTCGGTCCACCTCGACCCCGATCCGCCGGTCCGCTCCGCGTACGTCGCCCTGAGCCCACAGGCCTGGCACGAGGTGTCGGTGCTGAAGTTCCTGCACCAGTACTTCATCCTGGACCGCCCGGACCTGGCCATGCTGCAGCGGGGCCAGTCGCAGGTGCTGACCCGGATGGTGGACGCCCTCGACGCGTGGCTCTCCGACCGTACGGATGCCGCCCGGGCGCCCCGCCGGCTGCTCGACCTGATCGAGTGCGCCGACCTCGGCTATCGCAAGGTCGCTGCCGAGCGGCCCGAACTGCTCGATGCCCAGGCTGGCGAGGAGCAGTTGGCCCGGATGGCGCGGGGTCGGGGCATCGTCGACTTCGTCGCCTCGCTCACCGACGAGCAGGCGGTACGGTTCTCCGCCCGACTGAGCGGTGATCCCGGGCTGTTGTGGTCCGCCAGTTCTCTGTGAGCGCTCTCCCCGGGCACCGATCGTTACTCCCGCGTGACTCGTTCAACGTGCAGGTGCCTCACCCACATGCCATAGTGGACGGCGTCTCAGGGGCCGTTCCGGTGCTGTCCGGTTCCCCCGGGATGAGCGCCGCCCGGTGCGGATTTCGTCCGGGTGGCCGCCCAAAGTCGTCAAAAGCGGGGAGCACTGTGCCGGCCATAGAAGCCAAGGGCCTGACCAAGATCTTCGGCCGCCGACCTCAACGTGGGGTGCGGATGCTGGCCGAAGGCCACGATCGAGCCCAACTGCGCAAGGAGGGCCTGACCGCGGCCGTGATCGACGCCTCGTTCGATGTCGAGCCGGGTGAGATCTTCGTCGTGATGGGCCTGTCCGGGTCGGGCAAGTCGACGCTGATCCGGATGGTCAACGGACTGCTGGAGCCGACCGGCGGCAGCCTGCTGATCGACGGCGAGGACGTCACCCACCTCTCCAAGGCCGGCTTGCGTGAGGTGCGGCGGACCAAGGTGAGCATGGTCTTCCAGCACTTCGCCCTGCTGCCGCACCGCACCGTCGGCGAGAACGCCGCGTACGCATTGCAGTTGCGCGGCATGAACAAGGCCGAGCGCGAGAAGAAGGCCGCGGAGTCCCTGGCCATGGTCGGGTTGAAGGGCTGGGGTGGCTACCTGCCCTCCGAACTCTCCGGTGGCATGCGCCAGCGGGTCGGCCTGGCCCGGGCGTTGGCCGCGGGCACCGACGTCATGCTGATGGACGAGGCCTTCAGTGCCCTCGACCCGCTGATCCGCAAGGAGATGCAGGACCAGCTGCTGGAACTGCAGAGCACGCTGAACAAGACCATCCTGTTCATCACCCACGACCTGAACGAGGCGATGCGCCTCGGCGAGCGGATCGCGATGATGCGTGACGGTCGCGTGGTGCAGGTGGGCACCTCGGAGGAGATCCTGAACGAGCCGGCCACCGACTATGTCTCCCAGTTCGTGGCCGACGTGGACCGGACCCGGGTCCTCACCGCTGCGGCGGTGATGGAGCGACCGGTTGCGGTGGTCGGGCCCCGGACGGGACCCAAGGCGGCGCACAAGCTGATGCGTGAGCACCAGACCCACGCCCTGTTGGTGGTCGGGAACGACCGCCGGGTCCAAGGGGTGGTCTGGGAGGAGGACGTCGCGGAAGCCGTGCGCCGCGGCTCGGACACGCTGCCGGTGCAGGTCGAGGGCGTAGCCAGCGTCAGTCCGGACGACTTCCTGGCGGACCTGTTCCACCACGCGGCCGCCAACCGCGCGCCGCTGGCCGTGGTGAATGACGACGGAACGCTTCAGGGCGTGATCCCCAGGGTGACGCTGCTCAGCGCGCTGGCGCCCCCCGAATCTTCGACCGAAGCGGATCCCTCGACCGAACCGAATCCAGAGGATGGCGACAGCGCCGCCGAACCCGCGACCACCACGGGAGGAGCCGCATGAATCCGCTTCCACATCCCCCGTTCGGCGAGTACGTCAGCGCCGGCGTCGACTGGATCAAAGACAACCTGTCGATCGTGTTGCAGTTCATCCAGGACCTGTTCAACGACTCGGCCAACGGGCTGACCGACATCTTCCTGCTGGTACCGCCGCTGGTGCTCGTCGTCCTGCTGGCCGTCCTGGCCGCTGCCGCCCGTTCCCTGTGGTTCGCGCTGTTCACCCTCATCGGCATGGGCCTGATCGTCAGCATGGAGCTGTGGCCGGAGGCGATGGAGACCCTCTCCATGGTGATCATCGCCGCCGTGGTCGCAGTCGTCCTCGGGATACCCCTGGGCATCGTGGCCGCCCGCAACAACGTGGTCAGCGCCATCGTTCGACCCTGCTTGGACTTCCTGCAGACGATGCCGGCGCTGGTCTACCTGGTCCCGGTGGTGCTGTTCTTCAGCATCGGCTTCGCCCCCGGCGTAGTGGCCACCATCGTGTTCTCGATGGCCCCCGGGGTCCGACTCACTGAGCTCGGAATCCGGCAGGTGGACAAGGAGACGGTCGAGGCCGGGCACGCCTTCGGCGGGACCAAGGGACAGATCCTGCGCGGTATCCAGTTGCCGCTCGGTCTGCCGACGATCATGGCCGGGGTGAACCAGGTCATCATGCTCGCTCTCTCGATGGCCGTCCTGGCCGGATTCGTCGGCTCACCCGGGCTGGGTAAGATCGTGGTCGAGGCGCAGGCCCGGGTCGATGTCGGCGCCGCCTTCGAGGCCGGAATCAGCATCGTGATCGTGGCCATCTTCCTGGACCGCATCACCGCCGCGATCGGACAGCCGACCAACAAGTCGATCGCCGCCTTCATCCGTCGTCGCCGCCTAGCGGCCAAGCAGGCTGCATCGGAGCAGGCCGAAGTCGCAGCTGACGAGAACGCAGCCGCGGACGATGCGACCACTGAACCATCGGACACGACGGCCGCCCCGGCGACCTGAGTGTCCACTGTCAACAAAGAAGGAGAAACTCCCATGAGAACCCCCAAGTTGGGCCGCAAGGTGGCCGCCGTGGCCGCCGCTGCCGCGCTCAGTGTCACCCTGGCCGCCTGCGGCGGCGAAGAAGGCGAGTCGGGCGGCGGTGACGGTGGCGGTGAGGCCGGCGGCACCATCAAACTCGGCTACATCCCGTCCTGGACTGATGGCACCAGCACTGCGTACCTGCTGGACCGGATCCTCACCGACGCGGGCTACGAGGTCGAGCACGAGGAACTGAACGAGGCGGGCGTGCTCTACACCGCGCTCGCCGACGGCGCCGTGGACATGTATCCCTCCGCCTGGCCCGAGGTCACCCACAAGACCTACATGGACGAGTACGGCGACCAGATCGAGGACATCGGCACCTACTACGACAACGCCATCCTCACTTTCGCCGTACCCGAGTACAGCAAGATCAAATCGATCGAGGAACTGCCCGACTACGCGGACGAGCTCGGTGGCCGGATCGTGGGCATCGAGCCCGGCGCCGGACTGACCGAGGCAACGCAGACGAGCGTGTTCCCGGAGTACGGCCTGGAGGAGGCCGGCTTCGAGCTGGTCACCTCGTCGACCGCGACGATGCTGACCGAACTCAGCGGGGCGATCGACAAGGAAGAGGAGATCGTCGTCACCCTCTGGCGTCCGTTCTGGGCCAACGCCGAGTACAACATGCGTGACCTGGAGGACCCGAAGGGCGCTTTCGGCGAGCCTGAGGCGCTGCACTTCCTCGGCCGGGAGGGCTTCGCTGAGGAGTTCCCCGAGGTCGCCGAGTGGATCGGCAGCATCCAGCTCTCCGACGAGGAGTACGGCGCCCTGGAGGATCTCGTGGTGAACAAGCACGAGGACGACCCGGCCGCTGGTGTGGACGAGTGGCTGAAGGAGTACAGCGACGTCGTCGGTACCCCCGGCGGCTGATCGCAGGATCGTCGGCACGGGCCGGTCAGCCATCTGGCTGACCGGCCCGTTCTGTCTTCTCCCCCGAGCGCGGCACCCCGGCTCGGCTGCACGAACACACTAGGTTGGGTGCATGGGTGCCTCCGCAGATCTGCGCCGCAGCCTGGTGGTCCTCGCCCTCGCAGTGACCCAGGTGGCCAGTGCCGCCGTGATGCCGCTGCTCGGATCCGACGTCGGCAGCATCGCCAACGCGCTCGATCACCCCCTGCTGCCGGCCGGGTGGGCCTTCACCATCTGGGGGCTGCTCTACCTGACCAGCCTGTTGGCGGCCGTCTGGCAGGTCTTTCCCGCCCAGCGCAGTCGACACGTCCACCGGCGCACCGGCTGGTCCCTGGCCGTCGCGTACGGGATGAGCACTCTCTGGGTGCCCCTGTTCGTCCTCGGCCAGGCCGCGGTCGCCGAGGTGGTGATCATGATCGGACTGGTGGCCCTGGTCCGCGCGGCCCTCCGCCTCACCGTGGCCTCGGCCCGCTCCACTGCGGAGCGCATCCTGCTGCGTCTCCCGGTCACCCTGTACCTCGGCTGGATCGCCCTGGCCACCGTCGCCGGACTGCTCACCGCCCTGCGCAGCCTCGGTCTGCCGTCCCACACCGAAGCGTCCTGGGTCGGCCCGGCCGCCGTCGGACTGCTCGTGCTGGCGACCCTCGGCTGTCTCGTCCTCGCGCTGCGGCTGACCGCCGTCACCGGGTTCGCGGCATCGAGTTGCTGGGCCCTGGCGGCCATCGCGGTCGCCGGTCACACCACCGGGGCCCAGATCACCGCCGTGGTCGCGGCGACCCTGGTCCTGGCGGTGCTGGTGTACCGGATCGCCCGGACCCCGGACCGGGTCCGGATGCTCGTCGGCTAGTCGGTGAGCACTGGTTGCCAGGGCCGGGCACACTGGAGCGGTGGAGGTGCTGCGGGAGATCTGGCGTCGCGCGCTGTCGGTCCAGGAAGCGCCGGATGTCCGGGTGGTCGCCCTCCTCGCCCTGGCCGCACTGGTACTGATCCTCGCCCGCCCGCTCTGGCCCCTCACTCGAATGGCCGTCACCATCACCCACGAGGGTGCCCATGCCCTGGCTGCACTGCTCACCGGGCGCCGGTTGCGCGGCATCAAGCTGCACGCCGACACCTCCGGTCTGACCCTCTCCTCCGGACGCCCGCGAGGTCTGGGAATGGTGATCACCCTGACCGTCGGTTACCTCGGTCCCGCCCTGTTCGGGCTCGGGGCCGCACTGCTGCTGGGGAGCGGCCGCTCGGTCGGGCTGCTCTGGCTGGTGGTCGGTGTCCTCGGCCTGATGCTGCTGCAGATCCGGAACCTGTACGGGCTGCTCGTGCTGGTCATCGCCGGCGCCGGGGTGGCGGCCGCGAGTTGGTTCCTGACCCCGGTCCAGCAGGGTTGGATCGCGCACCTGCTGACCTGGCTGTTGTTGTTCGCCGCACCCCGCCCGGTGTTCGAACTGGCCGCGGACCGACGACGAGGCCGAGCCCGGGACTCCGACGCCGACCAGTTGGCCCGGATCACGAAGATCCCGGGCGGGCTGTGGACCGGCCTCTTCGGCCTGGTCACGGTGGCCGCCTCCCTGGTCGGAATCTGGCTGCTGCTCCCAGTCGACACGTGGCTCGCTGCCCTGTCGGCCTGACAAACACCGTGTGGATCAAACACGGTGCTGAACAACGAAAAGGCTCCCATCAACACTGATGGGAGCCTGGAAGTACGGAGTTCAGCGGAACGAGATGGGACCCGCCTGCTGGTGACGCTGGGCGACGACGATGAGCTCATCACGCATGCTCGGGGTCGCGGCGTTGGTGATCGCACGGTTGATCGCACGGCGGTTGCGCGTGGACTCACGGTGGCTGCGGACGGCCTTCGCGAGGCGGGACATGGTTTACCGATCCTTTACTTGGGTTGGGAAGTGCTGGTGGATGTCACGATTAGGTATCTTGACATCAATAATTTTATCAGCGAAGTCTTCCGTACCAAAATTGCAGGAGGGTGATGTGCGCCACGCGCGCGGCCATGGTGCGCGCCGAAGCGCGGAGGGAAGTTCGAACGAGGGCTCGTACGGGCGGGAGAGCCCGGACCGGAAGGCTGGTTCAGGCGTCCTGGTCGCGGAGCCGCGGCTCGGCGATCGTCCAGCCGACGGATTGCAGTGCAGCCTCGACCCGGAAGCGCTCGAGTTCACGATCGAGGTGACCCGCGCTCTTGGCGTCGAGTACGTGCTCGACGTCCAGATGGGCACAGGCCTCGGCCAGCACCCGGTCGTACTCGGTGACGGCGCGACGGCGGTCCCCGACGCTGATCCACTCGTCGGAGAGGAGTGCCCGCAGGCGCAGGAGGTCCGCGGCCACCTGGTATCGCTCGCGAGCGGCCTGCAGGGCGTCTTCACGCCCAGCGAACAGGTCGAAGACACGCACCAACAGCACTGGTGCGCCGATCACAACGGCGAGGGCCACGACCGCCATCGCCACCTCGAAAATGTCCATACGTAGAGTCTAGATCTCCAACAGTGGTTGACAAAATCGTGCTGCTGTGTCCCGCCGGAGGATCCTCCCGGGGGTCAACCCGAGGTCAGTTGGCGCTGTTGCCGTACACCGAAACGTGCACGTGGTCGCGGTGGTTCGCGGTCGCACCCCCGCGGTTGGACATCCCGCGCCAGCCCTCGCCGCCGCGTTGCACGGTCCAGATCTTCTGGTCGAAGAGGATCTCGGAGATGCCCAGGGAGGAGGCATTGGCCTGCAACCAGTTGGCGATCTCCCAGCCGAGCCCGGTGTTGGACACCATCGCATCCAGGGCGCGGCCGGACGGGTGCTCGGGCAGTGAGTCGGACCGGACCCCGCCGTAGGAGGTCACGGCCGGGAACTTGTTGCAGATGGCCCGGTGCACCTTGATGGCGTCCGGGGTCAGGCCACTCTCGACCTCGGAGCCGCCAGCGCACTCGCCGCTCGACGGGCCGGTCTCCGGCTTCTCGTCGGTCAGGTACTGGCCGCGGACCCAGCGGAACTTCCCGTCGTGCTGGATCTGGCGCCATTCGCCGCTGGTCTGGTCGGTGATCTTCATCTTGTCGCCGGCGTCGAGGACGGTGACGAGCTCACCGCCGTCGCTGGCCTTGCTCCGCACGTTCAGGTCCACCGTGGTGTAGCGGCTGCCGACGACCTCCGGCTCCGGAGTCTTGGTCTTCGTCGGCTTCGGGCTGGCCTTCTTGGACGGCTTCTTGGACGGCTTCTTCGTCTCGGTCGCACTGGGCGAGGCGGACGGAGTGGAGGTCGCGCTGGGGGACTGGACCGGCGTACGACCGCTGTCCCGGTTGGGCCGGTCACCGCGGTCAGGCGAGAGGGTGTCCGAGGCGGAGGCCGTCGGCGCCGGGGCGGCCACCACGGTCTCCTGGGGTTGCCCGGCGAAGGCGATACCGCCGGCGACCAGACTGGTGGCCAGCATCCCGGGTACGGCCACTCGTGCGACCCGCACCACCAATGGCTCCTGCACAGCCCTACGAGGACGGGAACGACCCACCGAGAACACTTCCTTGCCGTCGAGACCTTTTCGTTACCAAGCGCAGAGTCTAAGCACAAGTGGGCCGATCTCCCAACCCCACCCTTGGAAAACCGCCTCTAGGCTGATCTCCATGAGCACCGAGACGCCCCCGAACGCCCCACTCGACGCAGCGCGGGTCCTGGCCGACCTGCGGGCCACCTTCGCGACCGGACGGACCCGCCCGGTTGCGTGGCGCCGGGAGCAGTTGCGTGGCCTGCACCGGCTGCTGACCGCCCGGCACGTCGAGTTGGAGGAGGCGTTGACCCAGGACCTGGGGAAGTCCGCCACCGAGGGCTGGCTCAGCGAGATCGGCCTGCTGTGCGCGGAGATCGACCACGCGGGCAAGCACCTGGCCGATTGGATGCGGCCCCGCCGGGTCGGGGTGCCGCTCGTCCTGCAGCCTGCCCGGGCGCGGGTACAGCCGGAACCCCTCGGCGTCGTCCTCATCCTCGGTCCGTGGAACTACCCCGTCCAGTTGCTGCTGGCGCCCTTGATCGGTGCCTTGGCAGCCGGCAACACGGCGGTGCTGAAGCCCAGCGAGTCGGCCCCCGCCACTTCGGCCGTGCTCGCCGACCTGCTGCCGCGCTTCGTCGACCCTGAGGCGGTCACCGTCGTCGAGGGCGACGTCGCGACGGCCACCGCCCTGCTCGCCGAGCCCTTCGACCACATCTTCTACACCGGCAACGGCCGGGTCGGCCGGATCGTGATGAAGGCCGCTGCCGAGCACCTGACCCCGGTCACCCTCGAACTGGGAGGTCGCTCCCCTGCCTTCGTCGACGCGGACGTCGACCTGCGCGCCACCGCCGACCGGCTGGTGTGGGGCAAGTTCCTCAACACCGGCCAGACCTGCGTCGCCCCCGACCACGTGCTGGCCACCCCCGAGACCCACCGGCGACTGGTGCCGGAGCTCCGCGCGTCCCTGCGCCGCACGTACGGGCCGGACCCGGCGAGCAGCCCGGCGTACGGCCGGATCGTCAACGACCGCCACTTCAACCGGCTCCTCGGATTGCTCGAGGGCCACCAGCCGGCGATCGGCGGCGAGTACGACGCCGCCTCGCGCTATCTCGCCCCGACGGTGTTGACCGACGCCACCGGCGACTCCCCCGTCCTGGCCGAGGAGATCTTCGGGCCGATCCTGCCGCTGGTCGAGGTGGCCGGACCCGACGAAGCGATTGCGCAGATCAACGCGGGCGACAAACCGCTCTCGGTGTACGTGTTCAGCGAGGATCCCGAGGTTCGCCGGGCGTTCGAGCAGCGGACCTCCTCGGGTGCGCTCGGCCTCGGCGCGGCCCCGACGGCCCATGCCGGGGTCCCCGAACTGCCTTTCGGCGGGGTCGGCGGCTCCGGGATCGGCCGCTACCACGGGCGCTGGTCCTTCGACACCTTCACCCACCCGAAGGCGGTGCTGGACAAGCCGCTCGTCCCGGACACCCTGCGCGCGCTCTACCCACCGTTCTCGGCGGCCAAGGACCTGTTGATCCGGAAGGTGGTCATGCCCACCCGGGACCGGATGGCCCGTCCCCGAGAGAACTGATCGCGGGACGCGTCAGGGGCCGAGGATCCTGTCCAGGTGGGGATTGGTGAAGACCCGATCCGGGTCGAGGCGGTCCCGGACGGCCAGGAAGTCGGCGAATCGCGGGTAGCGCGGCGCCAGGCTGGCGGCGTCCTGGCTGTGCAGCTTGCCCCAGTGCGGCCGGCCCTGGTGGGCGAGGAAGACGTCCTCGACGGCGTCGAAGAAGTCGCGGTACTCGTTGCGCAGGTACTGATGCACCGACACATAACCGCTGACCCGGCCGTGGGACATCCCCAGCCAGGCGTCGTCCGGCCCGGTGGCCCGCACCTCCAACGGGAAGGGGATCCGGAAACCGGCGGAATCGATCACGTCCCGGACCCGGCCGAGCACGGTGGCCAGGTCGTCCAGCGGTACGGCGTACTCCATCTCCCGGAACCGCACCCGGCGGTGGCTGGTGAAGACGGCGTGCGACTCGTCGGTGAAGGTACGCACGCCCGCCAGCCGTCCGGCCAGTCCGTTCAGGGAGGGGATGGTCCGCGGCGCCAGGTGGCCGACGCTCTGCAGGACCTGGAAGGCCCCGTTGGTCATCACCTCGTCCTCGATGCACCGGCGCCAGGCCGGCAGCGGGTCGAGGTCGACGCCCCCGGGCAGGCGGGTGTTCTCCTTGGTCAGCGCAACATCAGTGTGCGGCAGCCAGTAGAACTCGAAGTGGTCGGGTTCGGAGAATCGCTCGCGCAGGTCGGGCAGCAATCCGGACACTGCCTCCTTTCCCTCCTCGGCTCGCAGGGCGAACCTGGGCACGCACTGCAGGGTCACCGCGGTCAGCACGCCGAGCGCCCCGAGCCCCACCCGGACGGCGTCCAGCAACTCCGGGTTCTGTCGAGCGTTCACGGTGATCAACTCACCGTCAGCCGACACCAGGTCGAGCCCGCAGACCTGGCCGGACAGGTTGCCGAAGCGAGCCCCGGTGCCGTGGGTGCCGGTGGAGATCGCGCCGCTGATCGTCTGGGCGTCGATGTCGCCCAGGTTGGTCATCGACAGCCCGTACGGCGCCAGCAGGGCGGGGATCTCGGACAACCGGGTGCCGGCGGCGAGGGTGGCTCGGCGCTGGTCGGCATCCACCCCGAGCAGGCCGCGCATCCGGGACAGGTCGAGTTGCAGGTCCGGCGCGACGGCGATGCCGGTGAAGCTGTGGCCGGATCCGACCGCCTTCACCGTCCAGCCGTGGCCTCGGGCCAGCCGGACCAGCGCGGCCACCTCCCCGGCGGTGGACGGACGCTCCACCCGCTGCGGCGTGACGGACTGGGTTCGTCCCCAGTTGCGCCAGGTCGCGGTGCTGCGACGGGTCACAAGAAGGCCTTCCCTTCACCTCGGTACGTGGGCAGCCGGTCGATCACCGCACCGCCGTCGACGAGCAGGAACTCGTTCACGTGCTCGGACAACTCTCCGGCCTTGGTGTGCCGCAGCCAGACCCGGTCCCCCACCCGGAGCCCGTCCGCCCCCCGCAACGGGGTCTGCACCTCGCCGGCCATCTCCGTGCTGACCATCTGCAGACCCTCGGGCCAGGCCACCTGCGGGAGCCGGTCCACCGCCGGCGGTCCGGAGGCGATCCACCCCCCACCGAGCAGGGCGACCATACCGGGGGCCGGGATCCGGACCACCGACAACGCGAAGGATGCGGCTGGCGCGGGGGTGAAGGCGGTGTAGTGGTCGAACAGGTGCGGGCCGAACAGGCCGCTGCCGGCGGCGATCTCGGTCACGGACTCGTCGACCGCGGTGCTCTCCACCGACCCGGTGCCACCACCGTTGACGAACTCGAGGTGGGTCACCTCAGCTGCGGCCGCCACGGCCGCGGCCCGCCGCTCGGCGAGTTCGCGGACCGAGATCCGTTGCAGGGTACGGATCGTGGCTGCCCGACCGCGGGCGAGCAGGTTCCGACTGTCGGTCTCGTTGGTGAGGCCGGCGACCTGTGCCTCGTAGGCCATCAGGCCGACGAGAGTGAAGCCCGGCCGCGCGGCGATCGCCGCGGCGGCGGCTCGTACGGTGTCCGGTTGGCGGACGGGCGAACGCCACACCCCCACCTTCATCCCCGGCAGGTCGAGCGCGGAGTCCAACTCGAGGCAGACCCGAACGTCCTCGCGTCGGTCGGGGCTGCGGATCGCGTCGACCAGGTCCAGCTGCTGGGGTGAGTCGACCATGATCGTGATCCGCCGGGCGAGCTCGGGATCGGTGATCAACTTCTCCAGCGCCGACCGGTCGGCCGTCGGGTAGCCGAGCACCACGTCGTCACACCACTCGGCCAGCCACAGCGCCTCGGCGCAGGTGTAGGCCAGGATCCCGGCGAACCCGTCGAGGCGGAGCACCGCCTCCAGCACCGAGCGCACTCGGACCGACTTGCTCGCGACCCGGAGCTGCTTGCCGCCGGCCCGCTGCAGGAGTTGGTGCGCATTGGCCGACAGCGCGGCCCGGTCCAGCACGGCGTACGGGGGGTCGACGGCGCGAGTGGCCTCGGTCAGTGCCGGCCAGTAGGTGTCCGGCCGCAGCCACGGTGCGCCCGTCGGTGGGGCGGGGTGGATGATCATCAGCGCACTCCTCGGACGGGCAACAGGGCGAGGGCACCGGCCAGGGCGGCCGCCGCCGCGGCGAAGAACAAGGTGCCGAACCCGCCGGCCGCGGCCACCAGCACGGCACCGAGCATCGGCGCGAGTGACTGCGGGATCGTGGTGGCGATGTTCATGATGCCCAGGTCCTTGCCGCGATCCTCCGCGCTGGGCAGCACCTGGGTGGCCAGGGCCTGGTCGACCGACAGGAAGCACCCGTAGCCCAACCCGAGCAGGCCGGCGGCGACGAACGCCGTCGGCAGGCTGGGCCACACCGCGAGCAGCAGCGCGGCCAGGGCCTGGATGATCGAGGCCCCGAAGACGAAGATGCGGCGCCGCCCGACCCGATCGGACAACCGGCCGAGCAGGATCGAGGCGAGGACCACGAACACCATGTACACGGCGATCAGTTGGAGCAGGTGCAGTTCGGCCTCGGCATCACCCAGGCCGAACATCAGGAAGTAGAGCAGCAGGGAGGTACCGAGCGCGTTACCGAAATTGACCAGGATCCGACTCAGCAGGACGAAGCCGAAGTCCGGGTGCTGCCGTGGACTGATCCAGAGGTTCTTGACGAAGTCGGCCGCGCTGAGCCGCTTCCGCGGGGCGGTCAACGGCGGGTCCGGCAGCCGGAGCGCGGGCAACACGAGTAGGACCAGCAGGCCGGCCATGACCAGGTAGCCGACCCGTGGACCGACCGCCAGCGCGGTGATCAACCCCACGCCGAGGATGGTCCCGACCGCCTGCGGGGCGGCCATCCACCCCGACACCAGCCCGCGTTGGTTCACCGGCACCTGGTCGGAGATCATCGCGGTCAGCGCGGCGGTGATCACGCAGAACCCGATGCTGGACAGGCACCAGACCAGGCCGACCTGCCACAGCGCCCGGGCAGACCCGAGCACGGCGAGGGAGCCGGCGAAGAGCAGCAGGCCGACGACGAGCCACGGACGGCGTCGCCCGTACCGCGAGGCCGTGCGGTCCGACAGTGCACCGGCCACCGGATAGCTGATCAGGGCGCACAACCCGGCGAACCCGGAGATGGCGCCGAACCCGATGACGCTGTCCACCCAGTCCACCGGGGCGGAGAACTCGGCGACCTGCAGGGGCAGCAGCAGTTGGACGGGGGTCAACTGGGCCATCCAGATGCCCAGCCAGGCAGAGGAGAAGAGGCCGATCCAGCCGGTGCCGACCCGGGTGGTCGGCTCCATGAGGGCCTGGGTCATGGAGTGCGGGGCCGGATGAACCGGGTGATCCCGGCCGCTCCTGCCTGCAGGGCCTGGCGGCACTCCTCGGTGTTGTGGTCCACCAACCAGCTCATCGTGATCCCGTCGGTCAACATCACCACGTGCCGGGCGACTGCCTCACGTGGGATGGTCCACTCGACATCGAACCGGGCGGACACGGCGTCCAGCAACTGGCCAACGGTCGCCCAGTAGGTCTCGTACTGCTTGAGTGCGACGCCGCGCATGCCCTCGTGGTGCAGGGCGTAGTGGGTCAACTCCAGCATGGCGTGTTCGCGTGCGGAGTGCTCCACCAGGAAGTCGAGGTAGGCCATCAATGCGCCCTCCACGGTCTCTGCGACCGAGGGAGCGTGCTCCACGATGTCGGCCAGCGCGGCCATCTCGCCCTTCGTCACCGAGTCGATCAACTCGATCAGGAGTGCCTCCCGGGACGGGAACGCGTAGTGGAAACTCGCCAGCGACATGTCGGCCTGGGCGACGATGGCCCGGGTGGTGGCCGCAGCCAGACCGGACTCGGCGATCACCTCCAGCGCCGCCTGCACCAAAGCCTGCCGGCGCTCCTCGACGGGAATGCGCGTCACGTGATCACTACCTCCAGTTGGCCCCCGGGCCGGTCCATCGGGAAAGTTTCCCACAGGCCTGATTCTGTCACCGATCGCGGCTCCCGGGGGCCGTTGTCGCGATGTGGCGGCCCGACTCGAGCCGCGCCTCGGGCCACGGATCTCGGTGCCTGAAAAAGGGTGCCGCGTTGCCCGGACAGCAAACGGCGCCGGGACTCCCCCGAGTACTCCCGGCGCCGCGCTGCTCGGTGCCCGGGTGGTCGGCGTGCCGCTGCCCTGAGCCTCCGAACATTGCTGTGCCAGACCAGTATTCAATGGGACACTCGACCAAGTCAAGTGACTCACATAGCCCGGCTCGCACCGCATCGTCGGATCACAGCGAGTCCGGTGCGCCGACCGCCGGCGCTCGGGGGCTGCGCTTGTAGCTCGACACGCTGGGCTCGTCGGTCAACCAGAACCGGCAGGGCCGATCCGCCGCGCGGGACACCCCCACCCGGGGGCCACGACTGATCAGCTCCCCGGCCACTGGGGCCAGGACGAGCCGGGGACCGGAGTCGGGCTCGGCACCGGCTTCGGCGAAGAGGTCGACCCCGGCCTGGTCGGAGGTGATCCCGAGGGCCTGGGTGAGGCAGGCCGGGCCGCGGGCGAGCCGTCCGTCCGGGACTCCGCCGCGTCGAGACCGGGCGACCTCGACGCCCGTCAGCACGGCACCGGCCCGGAGCAACACTCCGGAGGCGGTCCCGGCCGGCCCGCACACCATGTTGATCGCCCAGTGCATTCCGTACGAGAAGTAGACGTAGGCGTGCCCCGGCGGCCCGAACATCACCGCGTTGCGAGCGGTCTGCCCCTTCCATGCGTGCGAGGCGGGATCGTCGGCTCCGTCGTAGGCCTCCACCTCGGTGATCCGGACCGCAACCGGGCCGTGCTGCAGGATCGCACCCAGGACGAACGGCGCCACTTCCGGCGCGGGCCGGGAGAGATCGGGGCTCATCCGGAGAACGGGATCCGGCGGTCGAGGCGTACCGACAGTCGTCCGGCTGCGCGCCACACGCGGGCGACCAGGTCGCGGTCCTCGTCGGTGATCAGGTTGCCCATCACCTTCAGGGCGACGGTCATCAGGGCCTGCGAACGCATCCCGACCGGACCCAGCAATGGCAGCACCCGGGGCACGGTGATCAACCCCGCGAGCCGACGGGCGATCGAGAACGCTTCCCCGTAGTGGGTGCGCAGCAGGTCCGGCCACGCCACGTCGAGGTCGGCCTGCTCGAGCATCAGGTCGACCACCACTCGGCCGGTCTCCAGCCCGTAGTCGATTCCCTCCCCGTTCAGCGGGTTCACACAGGCGGCCGCGTCGCCGATCAGCGCCCAGTTGGGACCGGCCACCCCGGACACCGCACCGCCCATCGGCAGCAGGGCCGAGGTGGGGAGCCGCAGTTCGTCGCCGAGTTCCCACTCATCGCGCCGCTGGCTCGCGTAGAACTCCATCAGGGGACGCAACTGGACGCCCGCCGGACGCTTCGCGGTGGCCAGGGTGCCGACACCCAGGTTCACCTCGCCCGCGCCGAGCGGGAAGATCCAGCCGTAGCCGGACAGGATCTCGCCCTGCTCGCCGCGCAGTTCGAGGTGCGAGGAGATCCAGTCGTCGTCACTGTGCCCGGACTTCACGTAGCTGCGCGCGGCCACGCCGTACGCAGTGTCCCGGTGCCACTCGCGGCCGAGCATCCGACCGAGCGGGGACCGCACCCCGTCGGCGACCACGAGGCGGTCACAGTGCACAGTGAAGGTGGAACGATCCCGGCGGCGGAAGACCACGCCGGCCACTCGGGCACCGTCGCGGACCACCTCCACGGCTCGGGCGTCGTCGACCGCGCGGGCGCCGGAGGTGATCGCCACGTCGCGGATCCGGGCGTCGAGCTCGGTACGTGGCACCGCGGATCCGTGCGCGGGCAGGGATCCCCCGGGCCAGGGCAGGTGCAGGACCTGGCCGAAGCCGTGGGCCCGCAGGCCCTGGTTGGTGGTGTGCTCACGGACCCAGTCACCCAGCCCGAGGCGGTCCAGTTCGGCGATCGCGCGCGGGGTCAGCCCGTCTCCGCAGGTCTTGTCCCGCGGGAAGGTCGCGGCGTCGGCCAGCACGGTGTCGAGGCCGTTCCGGGCGGCCCAGGCAGCCGCGGCGGATCCCGCCGGTCCGGCGCCGACGACCAGCAGATCGGTACGGGTCGGGAGGTCGGGGGAGGCATCGGACACGTCGGCCATTCTCCCACCGGCCCTCGCCGTGGGCGAATCCGCACGGCAGGATGGGTCAGGTGGCGGGAGAGAACGAGTTCGCCGTGGACGGGCGCCGACTCCGGGTCACCAACTTGGACAAGGTGCTCTACCCCGAGACCGGGACCACGAAGGGCGACGTGCTGGCGTACCTCGTGGAGGTGGCCGACGCGCTGCTCCCGCACGCCCGCGAGCGTCCGGTGACCCGGAAGCGCTGGGTACACGGCGTGGGCACGGCCGACCGTCCCGGCCAGGTGTTCTTCCACAAGGACCTGACCTCCCACCCGGACTGGGTCACCACCCGGACCATCGAGCACTCCGACGGGGCCAAGACGTACCCGCTGGTCAACGACCGGGCCACCCTCGTCTGGTTGGGCCAGCTGGACTCCCTGGAGATCCACGTGCCCCAGTGGCGGTTCTCCGCGACCGGCAGCCCCCAGAACCCGGACCGGATCGTGCTCGACCTCGATCCCGGCGACGGGATCGGGTTGGCCGAGTGCGTCGCCGTCGCGCGGGCCGCCCGGGCGCTCTGTCGCGAGGTCGGCCTCGATCCGATGCCGGTGACCAGCGGCAGCAAGGGCCTGCACCTCTATGCGGCGCTGGACGGTGACCGCACGTCGAGTGAGGTGTCCGAGGTCGCCCACGCGATCGCCCGCACCCTCGAGGAGCAGCACCCCGACCTGGTCACCAGCCAGATGAAACGTTCGCTGCGGGCGGGCAAGGTGTTCATCGACTGGAGCCAGAACGCCGCCAGCAAGACCACGATCGCGCCGTACTCGCTGCGAGGGCGACTGCGGCCGAGGATCGCCACTCCGCGGACCTGGGCGGAGTTGGACGACGACGACCTGCACCACCTCGAGTTCCCCGAGGTGCTGGCCCTGCTGGCCGAACGACCGGACCCGCTGGCCGCCCTCCTCGACCCGGACGCGCCCCGCCCCATGGCCGAGGCAGCCGGCACGCCGGACCCCCGGCCACCGAGCGCCGTGCCACCGAGCGCCGTGCCGCCGATCACCGTGCGGAAGGCCACCGGTGCACCCCGCACCGACGAAACACCCGGGCCAGCGGCACCGCGCTACCGTCCGATGCTCGCCACGGCGAGTGATCATCTCCCGACGGGCTCCGGCTGGGCGGTCGAGATGAAGTGGGACGGCATCCGTGCCCTGGTGGAGTGCACGCCCGAGGGGACCCGGTTGTTCTCCCGCAAGGGCAACGACCTCTCGCCCACCTATCCCGAACTCGCCGACGTGCACCAGTTGATCAACGCCTCCTCGGCCGTACTGGACGCCGAGATCGTCGCCCTGCACGACGGCCGGCCGGACTTCGAGCAGTTGCAGCAGCGGATGAACCTGTCGAAGCCGGCCGACGTCCGGCGGATGGTGCCGCGGGTGCCGGTCAGCCTGATGGTCTTCGACGTACTCGAGATCGACGGCCACTCCTTGGTCGAATCCAGTTGGTCCGAGCGGCGCGGGCTGCTGGCGGAGGTGGTGACCGAGGTCGCCGGCCGGGTGGCCGTTCCGCCGGTGTTCGACGGCGCCTTCGACGATGCCTTGGCCACCAGCCGTGCCCTGCGCCTCGAGGGGGTGATAGCGAAGCGGGTGGGCAGTCGATACCTCCCCGGCCGGCGTGTCGACACCTGGCTCAAGATCAAGCACCGCCTCGACCAGGAGGTGATCGTGGTCGGCTGGCGCGACGGCAGCGGACGGCGGAACGGCCGGGTCGGGTCCCTGCTGTTGGCGGTGCCGGGGCCGGGCGGGGACCTCAACTACGCCGGCCGAGTCGGGACGGGCTTCAGCGACGCCGACCTGGACGCCCTCGCTCCGCTGCTCGAACAGCTGGCGCACCCCACTCCCCCGCTCGATGACGTACCCCGCGAGGACGCCCGCGACGCCCACTGGGTGCGGCCCGAACGGGTGGGCGAGGTGGAGCACGTCGGCTGGTCCCGGGCGGCCCGGTTGCGACACCCGGCTTGGCGCGGGTGGCGGCCGGACAAGGCTCCGGACGAGGTACGCCGGGAGAACCCCAGATGACAACCGCGAAGGGCCGGACGATCGAGGGGGCGGCGGACCAGCTGTACGCGGTCCCGCCGGCGGAGTTCGTGGCGCAGCGCAGCGCCCTCGCCAAGGAGGTGAAGGCGGCCGGCGAGAAGGAGCTGGCCGCCCAGATCGGCACGCTCCGCAAACCGACCAAGTCAGCCTGGGTGGTCAACCTGTTGGCCCGGGACGCCGCCGACGAACTGCAGGAACTGCTCGACCTCGGCCAGGCACTGGCCGAGGCGACGCGGGCGCTGTCCGGCCCGGACCTGCGCCGGCTCTCCACCCAGCGCAATGCCGCGGTGGACAGCCTGACGCGCCGCGCCGTGGCGCTGGCCACCGACCATGATCATCTGGTGTCGGAGGCCCAACGGACCGAGGTGGCGCAGACCCTGCAGGCCGCCCTGGCCGACCCGAACGTCGCCCACGTGGTGCGCTCGGGATTGCTCACCCAGGCGACCCAGTACGGCGGCTTCGGTCCGCTGGACGTGATCGGCGCCGTGGCGCCGGGCCGGATCCCCACCCCGACCGGGCCGGGCACCGCGAAGGCACCGAAGGGTCGGGGCAAGGACGCCGCCGCCGACCGGGAGGCCGCTCGGAAGTCGGCCGAGGCCACCCTGCGTGCGGCCACAGCCACCGCATCGGAGGCGACGGACGCGGCGGACCGGGCCACTCGAGACGCGGAGTCCGCCGCCGACCGGGCCGACGAGTTGCTCATGCAGGTCGCCCAACTGCAGTCCCGACTGGCCGAAGCGGAGGCCGAGGCGGAGGCCGCTCGGGCCGCGCTCGCCGACGCCACCGACCGCCGGGACCGGGCCCGTATCGACGCCGAGGCAGCGACCAAGTCCGTCGACTCGGCCGAGGCCACCGTCCGGGACCTGGACTGACAGTTCAGAAGTCGATCCGGACCACGGCGCGGCGCTGGGTGGGGCGGCTGACCTCGGTGAACCCGGCCGCGATGAAGGTGGCCAGCGCGCCCACGTGCAACTCCGCGCTGATCACGTCGGAGCGGGTCATCGGGTACCCCTCCAGCGCCCGGGCACCGCGATCGCGGGCGAAGCCCACCGCGGCGGTCACCAGACCACGACTGATCTCGCGCCTGCGGTGACCCGTCCGGACGAAGACACAAGTCACCGCCCACACCGAGGCGTCTGCCTTGTCCTCCGCACGCCCCCGCCACGGGACCGGGGAACTCCGGGCCAGCACCGGGTAGGCCGTACGCGGTTCCACGGCGCACCAGCCGACCGGCTCGTCGGCCACCCACGCGACCAGACCACTGGTGGTGGCCGCGTCCGAGTTCCCACAGTCGGTCTGGCTCCGGAGCCGGAAGGCCCGCTCCTCCACCGGGGTGCCGGCGAAGGTCTCTCCGCGGCGGAGCTTGTACCGCTGGCACTGGCAGAGTGCGGCCTGGCCACGGGTGCCGAAGACCGCCTGCAGATCATCGAACTCGACCTCGTTCGCCGGTACCACGGTGAGTTCCGGGTCGTTGCTCCTGCCGCCGCCCACTGGGCCTCCTTGCGTCGTCGTGTCACTGAACGCTAGCGCCGGTACCGGTCGGTCCCGGTCCGCATCCCGCCAGCCCATCCTGCTCGCGGGAGTGGAGGTTTTCGGAACCGCCCAGTGGCGGAGTGGACTGATATAACGTTCAGTCACGGGTATGGCAAGAGGTCCCGGTCGTATTGTTATGAATTCGTGATCAATACCTCTCCCCAACCCGGAAGCCCTTGTGTCTAATGGATGACGAACACGAGGTCGGCGCAACAGATGTGGTCGACAGCCGGGCCGCCGAGGCCCACGTTCGACGATGGAGCCGCCTTGGTGGGAGTCGGGGGATGCATCAGGGCGGCGTCCATCGCACTGGACCCGGTTCGGGTCCTCCCGGCCGGCCGGTACGATCAGCCGCATGAGCCATGACCTGCTCCCGTTGGCGGAGTCCGTGGCCCGCGAGGCCGGAGAACTGGTCCGGAAGGGCCGCGAGGGTTCGGTTGCCGTGGCGGCGACCAAGTCGAGCCCGACCGACGTCGTCACCGCGGTCGACCTGGCCTCGGAGAAGTTGATCAGGGAGCGCATCCTCACCGCCCGGCCCGACGACGCCTTCGTCGGCGAGGAGGGTGCCGATGTCGAGGGCAACTCCGGAGTCACCTGGGTCGCCGACCCGATCGACGGCACCGTCAACTACCTGTACGGGATCCCGTCCTATGCGGTGTCCCTGGCCGCGCAGGTCGACGGACGCTCGGTCGTCGGCGTGGTGCACAACCCGCACTCCGGCGAGACCTTCACCGCCGTACGCGATGGTGGCGCCTTCCTCGACGGGGCCCCGATCCAAGCCAACCGGATCGATGACCCGGCCCGGGCGCTGGTCGGCACCGGGTACGGCTACCGCGCCGACGTACGCATCCACCAGGCTGCGGAACTGGAGCGACTGGTGCCCCGGATCCGGGATGTACGACGGATCGGTTCGGCCGCGCTGGACCTGTGCTCGGTCGCAACCGGTCGCCTGGACGCCTACGTCGAACGCGGGCTGAAGCCGTGGGACCTGGCCGCTGGACAGCTGATCGCCGAGGAGGCCGGCGCCCGGGTGGAGGGCCTGCACGGCGCCGACCCCGCCGAACTACTCGTCGTCTGTGCCCCGGCCGACCTGTTCGACCCACTGCACGCGCTGCTGCTCGACTGCGGGTTCGGGGACTGGCCGCTCACGGACTGGCCCGCCTGACCGATCGTCCAGCCCGACCCGAGTGGGTACGGTGGGACCATGGCCCCAGCGCAGCGACCGATCGGATTCTGGTTGAAACTGCTCGACGCCAAGTTCGACGAGCAGTTCGCCGCCACCTTGGAGGAGCACGGCGTCACCGGCCGCCAGTGGCAACTGATGAACGTCCTCGACCTCGGCGCCGCGCCGCTCACCGAGTTGAACCGTGCCGTCGCCCCGTTCCTCGACGAGGGATCCGCCGAGTCCTCGGCCGAGCATCTGGAGGAACTCGTGGAGAGCGAGTGGGTCCGGATCGAGGTCGACTCCTATGCCCTGACCGAACAGGGCCAGACTGCCTTCGGCCGGCTCCGCGAGGTCGTGACCCGGACCCGCGGCACCGTCGCGGACGGCATCTCCTCGGCGGAGTACGAGCAGACCCTCGACGTGTTGGAGCGGATGGCCCGCAACCTCGGCTGGACCGAGGACGAGGCGCCACCCACCAGCTGATCCGCCACCGACCGTGATCCCCCTGCAGTACGCACCCTTGGTCCGTACCGTCCTGCGACGTGTCGCGGCCGTGCTGCTGTCCGCCACCTTGGTGGCCGGCGGTCTCCTCGGGCACCGCTTCGCCGAACAGCGCGCCATCCACCTGCACGGATCGACCGTCGCGGTCCATCCGGACGGGTCGGTCGGCACCGTCGAAGCCGACACCGAACTGGTGCCGGGCAGCCGGGTGGTGGCGGGTGCCGACGAGTCGGCGGCACTGGCCGCCGAACAGCAGGACTGGCTCGCCGCCGGCCACGTCCCCGAGGTGCCCGGCCTGGCGGGTTCGACCATGATCAACGACGCCCTGCTGGACCTGCACGTGCTCGACCGCACCCATCAGGTCACGACCGCCGGCTGGTCGCAGAACTGGCGCTACGTGTGGCCACGGGACAGCGCCTTCGTCGCCACCGCGTACGCCCGCACCGGTCACCTGGACGAGGCCGTGGCCCAACTGCGCTTCCTGCAGGAGGTGCAGCCGGAGTCGGGTGAGTTCGCCGCCCGCTACCTGCCGGACGGCAGCGGTGTCCCTGACGACCGCGGCGCCCAACTCGACGGCTCCGGCTGGGCCCTGTGGGCGCTGGCGCAGGTGGCCGCGGAGTTGCCCACCGCCCAGGCCCGGCAGGACCTGCTGGCGGAGTTCCGGCCGCTGCACGACCGTTCCCTGGCCGTCATCGAGGCCCGTACGAGCGCCGGCCGCACCCTGCCGCCCCCGTCCAGCGACTACTGGGAAGTACCCGAACACCGGCCCACCCTGGCGACCGCAGCGGTCCTGCTGGCCGGCCTGCGGGGCAGCCAACAGATCGCATCGGACCTGCCGGGCGGATCAGCGTCCGGGGCCGGCCGGCTGGCCGACACCTTCGAGACGACGGTGCTGGATGCCTTCGTGGCCGACGGATTCCCCCGCCACCCCGGCGGCGCGGCGCGCAGTGTCGACCTGGGCGTGACCTTCCTGATGCCGCCGTTCGCCGGCCTGTCCGACGACCGGGTCGAGGACGCGTTCAACCGGCTGCCGACAGCGATGGCGCGTCCGGCCGGCGGACTGTCGCCCGGCGGGGCCTGGCGCAACGACGGGATCAGCTGGACCCCGTCCACCGCCACGGTCGCCCTGGCGGCCGCCTGCACGGACCGGCCGGCGGCCCTGGAGTGGCTGCGCTGGCTGGACGCGCACCGGACCCCGGCCGGATCGCTGCCGGAGAAGGTGCTGGCCGACGGCAGTCCCGCCTCGGTGGTCCCGCTGGCCTGGACGGCCGCTGCCGTCGTCCTCGCCGCCGACACCTTGGAGAACGGCTGCTCCTGACGGCCCCGGCGACAACCGGGTGTCTCGGGATCCCCACCTCCTCTAGCCTTGCGCCCATGCTCGAACAGACGACGCCCGGAACGCCCACGCCCGACCTGCTGGCCGAGACCTTCGGACTGGAGTCGATCAGCCCCGACTCACTGACCCGGTTCGCCACCGTGCACCGAGCCCGCACCACCGACCGCACGGAGGTGGTGGTCAAGCGCGCCGGGACCGAACCGGCGCGCGTCGCCGCCATGGCCGCCTGGACCACGGCCCTGGCCGGGGCCGGACTCGGCGTCGTACGCCCGGCGCCGTTGCCCGTGGCCAACCCGCAACAGCTCGGCGATGACTGGTGGGTGGTCTATCCGTGGATCGACGGCGAGGCCTACACCGCGCAGCCGGAGCAGGTTGCTGCAGCGGGCGACCTGCTCGGGCGGATGCATGCGGCCTCGGTGCCGGCCACCGACCTGCGCCCGTACGCGTGGACCGAGGCGGACGAGTCCGAGCTGCGCGATGACCTCGAGACCCTTGATCCGATCCTGACCGAACACGGCGGCTCGGCTGCCACCGTCCGCACCCTCGGGGAGCGCTGGTGGAACGAGTCCCTGCCACTGCTCCGCGAGCATGATCAGGACCTGGTCCGCTGCGGCGTGAGCAGCGACTACAAGGCGAACAACCTGGTCTTCACCGACACCGGGCCGGTGCTGGTCGACCCGGACAACGGCGGCCTCGAGCCGCGGCTGTTCGACCTGGCGCTGGCTGTCGCCCTGTTCCACAACGAGTGCGACGGGGCCCCGGGACGACTGTTCACCCCGGTCGAGTGGGAGACGTTCGCCGCCGCCTACGGCGAGCACGTGACACTGACCCCGGCCGAGCGAGACCTGTGGCCGGCCGCGGTGGACCACATGCTTTGGGAGGAGGGCAGTTGGGCGCTGGAGGACAACGACGCCGAGGCCTGGGCCGATCCGCGGCAGCGCGCCTTCCTGCTCGCCCTGAGCGAGGCGTCCCCGACGGACTTCCCGCTCCCTGCGTAGGCCGATCGTTCCGGAAACGATCCGTCCGCTACCCGTGTCAAACTCCCGGCATGACCCTCGATGACGTGGAGAACTGGCTGCTCGACTCCGATCCGACGCTGCGCTGGCAGGTGGAGCGCGACCTGCTGGGCGCACCACCCGAGACCTGGCAGGCCACCCGGGCCCGCATCCCGACCAAGGGGCACGGCGCGCGCCTGCTGGCCGCCCAGGACGCGGACGGCCAGTGGGCCGGCGGTGCCTACTTCCCGGCGGGCTTCTTCGACGACCCGGCCAACCAGGAGCTCCCCGGCCAGCCGTGGACCGCGACCACCTGGTCACTCACCACGTTGCGCGAGTGGGGCATGGATCCCGCGCCGCTGAAGGAGAACGACACCGCGGACCTGATCGCGCGGCACTCCCGGTGGGAGTACGACGACCTGCCCTACTGGGGCGGCGAGGTCGACGTCTGCATCAACGCGATGACGCTGGCGAACGGATGGTGGCTCGGAGCCGACGTCGACGCCCTGCCGGGCTGGTTCGTCGAGCACCAACTCCCCGACGGTGGCTGGAACTGTGAGTGGGTGGAGGGCTCGACCCGGTCCTCGGTGCACTCGACCCTGAACGCGCTCAAGGGCTTGCTGGCGTACGAGGAGGCCACCGGCGGTACCGAGGCCACCCGAACCGCGCGACGCGCCGGCGAGGAGTACCTGCTGGAGCGGAGGTTGCGCTACCGGATGTCCACCGGGGCGGAGGTCGGCTCCTGGGTGCACCAGGTCGCCTACCCGTTCCGGCACGTGTGCAGTCCGCTGCACGCCGCGGAGTACTTCCGGCGTGCGGCCGGACTCGACCGGACCTCTCCGGATCCGCGCCTGGCGGAGACCATCGAGGTCATCCGGGCCGCCCGGAGCGACGACGGCACCTGGCCGCAGGGGACGGTGCTGCCCGGCGCAGTCTGGTTCGACCTCGATGTGCCGGAGGGAGAGCCGTCGGAGTGGATCACCCTGCACGCGCTGCGGATCCTGCGCTGGTGGGACGGGGAGGCCGCCCGGGCCTCGGCCTGAGTTCGGGTCAGCCCTGCTGCAAGCGCACACCGAACTGTTGCGCGAGCAGGTCGAACAACACGTCGATGTTGCCGACGTCCCGCACCGGCGTCGACGCGACGGACTTGCCCTGGTGATTGCGGAAGTCGAAGTACGGCCCGTTCTTGTCGCTCAGCACCACGAAACCGCCGAGGTCGACCCCGGGGAGGGACTTCTTGCCGATCGTGATGGTGGGGCCGGCGACCTTCACGTTGCGAAAATCCAGCACCTCACCGGAGCCGACGCGTTGCGCGACGCCTTCCCGGACGGCGGTGTTGATCTGTCCGCGCATCAGGGCGAAGAAGTCGGCGTCGTCGATCGACAGCCGGTCCTTGTTCCCGACCCAGGACAGCATCGTCGCCGGATTCGTGCCCAGTGTGGTCACGTACTGCATGTCAGGCCAGGCGATGTCGTGGACCTTGCTACTGGTCACGACCCGCACCGCGGGCGGATAGCCCCAGACCAACGTGCACCCCTTCGGCCGTGCCGCCCACAACACCCCCACCACGACGACCGCCGCGATGACTGCCATCACCAGACCGACCGTCGGCGTCCCCTTGCCGCCGAAGGACCGTACCGCCAGTAGGGCTCCGATCCCGCCGACCAGGACGGCACCCAGGGTGAGAAACCCAGTGAGTCCCCCGGTCGCCTTCGCGTACGCCGCCAGCGGGGCCGGCCCACCGGTCAGCTGGTCGGCGACGGCGATGTCGCGGCGCCAGCGGATCACCACCATGGTGATCACGATGGCGGCGACCACGGCGATCACGACCCCCGCCCACACCAGCGACAGGTTCTCGTACCTGTTGAAGTCGAGCCGTTCCTGGAAGGTCCACTCGGACTCGGTGCGACTGCGCCGGCTCCGCAAGGTGCACAGGTCATCCGGTGACATCGGGCGGCTGCCGCACTTCGCGACCGGAGTCCGCCCGAGGTGGGCCAGTGCAATGCCGATCCCCGCCGCGCCGAGGACGCCGAGGAACACGACGAGAGCGGTGGGGAAACGACGGAAGACGGCCAGCGGGTCAGTCACGGGCTCGGGCGCCGTGTGCGGCGCTTCGTGGGTCACAGCACAGCATCCTAGGGCACCGTTCAGCGGTGGACGGCCAGCGCTCTGCGGGAAGCCCGACGGTGCCGTTTCCACCATTCTGCTTGCCAAAGTTACCGGCCAGTAGCACAATGGAAGTTACCGACGGGTAACCGCCGCGCAGCGACGCGATCACACGCAGAATCAGGGGTAGCCATGAGCCACTACAAGTCGAACCTCCGGGACATCTTCTTCAACCTGTTCGAGGTGCTGGAGCGCGAGGACGCGGTGCTCGGCAAGGGCCCGTACGAGGACTTCGATCGCGAGACCGCCGAGGCGATCCTGACCGAGGTCGAGCACCTGGCCACCACCAAGCTGGCCGACTCCTTCGCCGAGGCCGACCAGAACCCGCCGGTCTTCGACCCGAGCACGCACTCGGCGACCCTGCCGGAGTCGTTCAAGAAGTCCTACCAGGCCTGGCTGGACGCCGGCTTCTACAACCTCGAGTTGCCGCCGGAGCTGGGCGGCCAGCAAGCTCCCCCGTCGCTGCAGTGGAGTGTGGCCGAACTGGCGCTGGGCGCCAACCCGGCGCTCTACATGTACGCCTCCGGGCCACGCTTCGCCAGCGTCCTGTGGGACAACGGCACCGAGCGGGACAAGAAGATCGCCCAACACATGATCGATCGCCAATGGGGCGCCACCATGGTGCTCACCGAGCCGGACGCGGGCTCCGATGTCGGTTCCGGCCGCACCAAGGCCACCCGCGCCGAGGACGGCATGTGGGAACTCGAGGGCGTGAAGCGGTTCATCACGTCCGGCGAGCACGACATGAGCGAGAACATCATGCACCTGGTGCTGGCCCGCCCGGAGGGCGTCGAGGGGGTCGGTGGCCCGGGCACCAAGGGTTTGTCGCTGTTCCTGGTGCCGAAGTTCCACTTCGATCCCGAGACCGGCGAGTTGGGCGAGCGCAACGGCGTCAACGTGACCGGCGTGGAGAAGAAGATGGGCATCAAGGTCTCCACCACCTGTGAGGTCACCTTCGGCGACAAGGAGCCGGCCCGCGGCTGGCTGCTCGGCGAGGTGCACGACGGCATCCGGCAGATGTTCCAAGTGATCGAGTACGCCCGGATGATGGTCGGCTCGAAGGCGATCGCCACCCTCTCCACCGGCTACCTGAACGCCCTCGACTACGCCAAGAGCCGGGTCCAGGGGGCCGACCTCACGCAGGCGAGCGACAAGGCCGCGCCGCGGGTCACGATCACCCACCACCCGGACGTACGCCGTTCGCTGATGACCCAGAAGTCGGCCGTGGAGGGGATGCGCTCGCTGGTGCTGTACGCCGCGACCATGCAGGACCGGGTCGCCCTCGCCGTCGCGAACGGTGGCACCGACGAGGAGGCCGAGCGGGTCAACGACCTGTTGCTGCCGATCGTCAAGGGGTACGGCTCGGAGCGCTCCTGGGTGCTGCTGGGCACCGAGTCCCTGCAGACCTTCGGTGGGTCCGGCTTCCTGGCCGACTACCCGCTGGAGCAGTACGTCCGCGACGCCAAGATCGACACCCTCTACGAGGGCACCACCGCGATCCAGGGCCAGGACCTGTTCTTCCGCAAGATCGTCAAGGACCAGGGCCAGGCGCTCGGCTATCTGTCCGGCCAAGTGGCGGAGTTCGTCGCCAGTGGCGCCGGCAACGGCCAGTTGAAGATCGAGCGGGAGTTGCTGCAGAAGGGCCTCGAGGAGGCCGGCGCGATCGTCGCCCTGATGATCAACGACCTGCAGTCCGCGGCTCCGAATGCGCCGGAGGGCGACGTCCGCAACGTCTACAAGGTCGGCCTCAACACGTCTCGACTGCTGATGGCCCTCGGCGACGTGATCTGCTCCTGGCTGCTGCTGCGCGGTGCCGAGGTGGCCCTGAACGCGCTGAACGGCGAGCTGTCCGCCGACGAGAAGGCCTTCTACGAGGGCAAGGTCGCGGCCGCCCGCTGGTTCTGCCGGACCAACCTTCCCAAACTCACCACCGAGCGCGAGCTGGCTCAGGGAGTGGACCTCGAGCTGATGGACCTGCCCGAGGAAGCGTTCTGATCATCGACCTCTGATCGAGGAGTTCCGTCCGGATCCGCCGTGGTCACCCGATCGGTGACCACGGCGGATTCTTGTCTCCGGAAGTTGATCATCGCGGCAGCCGCCACCCCGAGGCCGATGCCCACGACGTCGGCGATCAGGTCGTACGGGTCCCCGGAGCGTCGCGGCAGCAGGAGGTGCTGGACCACCTCGCTCACCGGTCCGTGGATGGCGAAGAGGGGGACGACCCACCACCGCCGACAGCCGGCCAGCAGCAGGAAGAACACCGGCAGGCCGAAGATCGCGACGTGGGCGATCTTGTCCAGCCCGGGGACATCGGGGCCGCCACCACCGAACCCGCCCGGACGGTAGAGCCCGACCAGGTGGAGCGCGGTGCAGAGCAGCGCGATGAGGAGGAAGGTGCGACGGGCCATGGTCCCGCAAGCCTAGTTGTTGCGGGAGATGACGTTGAGGACGCGGGTCGGGGCCAGTGGCCCGCGCCACCGCGTACGCTCGCAGGATGAAGCGACCCGGCTGGCTGGCGAGGCTGGTGGACACTCCCGGAACGGTGTCGTTCCGCCGCTTCGAGGACGTGGTCCGGCGCGCGGGTGAGCAGTCGGACGCGTGGGCCGTCCGTAGTGACGCCGAGTTGGTCGAGGCGATCCGGCACGCACGGACGGTTCCGGTCGGGACGAAGCGCCCCCGGCGGAAGGGAACCGGACCGAGCGCCGAGTTCTTGGCCGGACTCCGCGAAGCCATGGACCGGACCCTCGGCCTGCGCCCCTTCGACGAGCAACTCCTGGGCACCTGCGCACTGCTGGACGGGTGCGTGGTCGAGATGGACACCGGGGAGGGCAAGACCCTGGTCGGAGCACTGGCGGCGGCAGGCCAGGCCCTCGCTGGTCGTTCGGTGCACGTCCTGTCCGTCAACGACTACCTGGCCGAACGGGATGCGGACTGGATGGCACCCTTCTTCGACCTGCTCGGGATCCGGGTGGGTTGGCTGGGCCAACACACGCCACCGGGCGATCGCCGGAGCGCCTACGCCGGCCCGATCGTGTACGCCTCGGTCAGTGAGGTCGGCTTCGACCTGCTCCGGGACCGGTTCGCGACCAGTCCGGACGAACGGGTGGAACCGACCTTCGAGGTGGCGATCGTGGACGAGGCGGACGCCGTCCTGATCGACGAGGCGATGGTGCCCCTCGTCCTCGCCGGCAGCTCGGAGGAGACGGGTGACGACGTCGCACTCGCCGCCCAGCTCGCGGCCGGGCTGATCACCGACGAACACTTCTCCATCGATGCCGAGCAGGCCAATGTGACGCTCACCGACGCCGGCCTCGACCTGTTGGAGTCCGAACTGGGTGGGGTGAACCTGTACGCCCCCGACCACGTCGACACGTTGGTCCGGATCAACCTCGCCCTGCACGCCCAGCAGTTGGTGCACCGCGACGTCGACTACCTCGTCGACGACGGCCGGATCTCCTTGATCAACTCCGCCCGTGGCCGGGTCGCACACCACCAGCGGTGGCCGGACGGGCTGCACGCCGCCGTCGAGGCCAAGGAGGCCCTGGCGGTGACGGCCCCCGGGGTGGTGCTCGACACCGTCACCGTCCAGGAGTTGCTGACCAACTACACGACGGTGTCTGGCATGAGCGGCACCGTGGTGGAGATCGCCGAGGAGCTCACCGAGTTCTACACCCTCCGGTCGGGCCGGATCGAACGGCACGAGCCGAACGCGCGCACGGACGAGCCCGACCGGGTCCTGCGCACCACCGAGGAGAAGTACGACGCCCTGATCGACGAAGTGAGCACCCGACATCGCGGCGGCCAGCCCGTGCTGGTCGGGACCCACAGCGTCGCGGAGTCCGAAGACCTGGCCGCTCTGCTGTCGGGCGAGGGAGTTCCGGCCCGGGTGCTGAATGCACGCAACGACGCGGCCGAGGCCGGCATCATCGCCCGAGCCGGGGAACGCGGCGCGGTCACGATCTCCACCCAGATGTCCGGCCGGGGCACCGACATCCGGCTCGGCGGGCCGGACCAGTCGGACCGCACCGAGGTCCTGGCTCGCGGCGGCCTGGCGGTCATCTCCTCCGGCCGGCACCCGACCAGACGGCTCGACGCCCAGTTGCGGGGACGCGCCGGCCGCCAGGGCGACCCGGGCTCGTCGATCATGTTCGACAGCCTGGACAGCGACCTGGTCCGCGCCCACGCCGCCGACTTCCAGCGCAACGAGATCGAGTGGCGCGGCGAGACGATGCCGTCGGACCAGCGCCGACGGCTGCTCGACGGAGCCCAGCGGATCGCCGAGGGGGTCCGGCGGGACCGGCACCGCTCCACCTGGAGCTACCACCGGGCGATCACCAACCAACGGGCGAGGGTGTTGCAACATCGTGGGGAGGTGCTCGACACCGACGCGGCCCTGGTTCGCGTCCGTGCGTTGATCACCACCGCGGTGGATGAACTGGTCGCGGCCACCGATGGCGATGCCGTGGCTGCGCTTCTCCGCCGGGTGACGCTCTTCCACCTCGACGACCAGTGGCAGGCGCACCTGGCCCTGCTGCAGGAGATCCGCGACGGCATCCACCTCCGGGCCCTCGGCGGACAGGACCCGGCCACCGAGTTCCACACGATCGCGATCAAGGAGTTCGGCGGTTTCTTCGACACCGTGTACGCAGCCGTGGCGGACCTGGTCGCCGGGCTCTCCCCCGCCCAGGTCGGGTCCGGGTTGGACGACCTCGGCCTGCGTCGGCCGTCGGCGACCTGGACCTACATGATCAGGGACAACCCGTTCGGCAGTTCCGGCGACCGCGCGGTCCGTACCCTGGGCCGGATCTGGCGCTCCCGGGTCCTCCGGATCGAGTGACGATCCCGCCGCACCACCGGCCCGCCCCGGGGCGCCTCAGGTGATGGATGCCAGTACCGCGCAGGTGTCCAGTACCGCCTGCGCCGCCTCGGCGCCCTTGTCCTCGGCGCTGCCGGGCAACCCGGCACGATCACGAGCCTGGGCGACGGTGTCGCAGGTCAGCACGCCGAAGCCGATCGGGACACCGGTGTCCAGGGCCACCCGGCTGAGCCCGTCGGTGACGGCCGCGGCCACGTACTCGAAGTGGGGCGTGCCGCCACGGATGATCACCCCCAGGGCCACCACCGCGTCGTGAGAGGTGGCACAGGCGCGAGCGACGACTGGGAGTTCGAAGGATCCGGGGACCCGGAGCAGCGGCGGGTCCACACCGGCCTGCTGCAGCACCGTCCGGGCGCCGGCGATCAGCCCGTCCATCACCTCCGTGTGCCAAGAGGCCGCCACTACCGCCACCCGCGCACGGGTGCGCGACACCGACCCGGCCGGTGCACCCCGCCCGCTCATCGCACCCCCGTACCGAGCGACATGCCGGGGAGGTCGGGCAGGTCGTGCCCGAGTCGCTCCGACTTGGTCCGCAGATAGGCCAAGCTGTGCGGCGTGCTCGGCACCTGCACACCGATCCGTTCCACTACGTCGACACCGTGGGTGATCATCGATTTCTCCTTGTCGGGGTTGTTGGTGAGGAGTCGCACCGTCGCGACCCCGAGGTCCCTCAGCATCTGCGCGCCGATCGCGTAGTCCCGGCTGTCCACGGCCAGGCCGAGGTCGAGATTGGCCTCGACGGTGTCGCGGCCCCGGTCCTGCAGGTCATAGGCGCGGAGCTTCTGGGTCAGGCCGATCCCCCGGCCCTCGTGGCCACGGAGGTAGACCAGGACACCGCGTTCTTGGTGGGCGATCATCGTCAGGGCCCGGTCCAGTTGGGGTCCACAGTCGCAGCGTCGCGATCCGAGTGCTTCACCGGTGAGGCACTCCGAGTGCACCCGGACCAGCGGCGGCTCCGCCCCGGTGTCCGGTTCCCCACGCACCAGGGCGAGGTGCTCGGTTCCGGTGATCTCGTCGACATAGCCGAGGGCGGTGAACTCTCCGTGGGCCGTCGGCAGCCGCGCCCGCGACACCCGGCGGACCTGGCTCTCCCGCCGCCGACGCCAGGTGATCAGGTCGGCGATCGAGATCATCCGCAGTCCGTGCTGGTCAGCGAAGGCACGCAGCTCTCGGGTCCGCATCACCGCACCGTCGTCGCGGACCAGTTCGGCGATCACCCCGACCGGTGCAACGTCGGCCAGCCGGAGCAGGTCCACCGTTGCCTCGGTGTGCCCGGGACGGTGCAGCACGCCCCCGGGCATCGCCCGCAACGGCAGGATGTGTCCGGGCTGGACCAGGTCGTCGGGGCCGGAGCCCGGATCGGACAGCGCCCGTACGGTGGCGCTGCGGTCGGCGGCGGAGATGCCCGTGGTGACGCCGCTGCGGGCGTCGATCGACACCCCGTAGGCGGTACGGAACGGGTCCGCGTTCTGCGCGGTCATCATCGGAATGTGCAGCCGGTCCAGCACTGCGGCGGTGGTGGGCGCGCACACATAGCCACTGCTGTGGCGCACCAGGAAGGCCATCAGTTCAGGGGTGGCCATGGCGGCGGCGAAGATCAGGTCCCCCTCGTTCTCCCGGTCCTGATCATCGATCACCACCACGGCCTCGCCACCGGCCAACGCCGACACGGCGTCCTCGACCGGATCGAGCCGGACCCCATCGGGGGACAACCCGTCCGAGCTCACGATGCCAACCTCTCGACGTACTTCGCGATCACGTCCACCTCGATGTTCACCAGGTCTCCCGGCTGCCGGATGCCCAAGGTGGTCCCGGCCAAGGTGGTGGGGATGAGCGACACGGTGAACTGTGGTTGATCATGGTCGATCACGTCGACCACGGTGAGGGAGGTGCCGTCCAGCGCCACCGATCCCTTGACGGCCAGGTAGCGGGCCAGTTCGGCGGGCACCGCGAAGGTGACGACCTCCCAGTGCTCACTGGCCTGCCGGCTGACCACGGTGGCCACGCCGTCCACGTGGCCCTGGACGATGTGCCCGTCGAGTCGCCCTCCGGCTCGGACGGCGCGCTCCAGATTGACCGCGTCGCCGGCCGCGACCTGGGCCAGGCTGGTCCGATCCAGCGTCTCCTTCATCACGTCGGTGTCGAAGGTCGACCCCATCGGTGCGACCACCGTCAGGCAGCAGCCGTTGACCGCCACCGAGCCTCCCTCGACCAGGTCGATCGGCGTCCGGGTGCTCTCGATGGTCAGACGCAGGGCATCCCCCAGATCGACGATCCGGACGACCCGTCCCATCTCCTCAACAATGCCGGTGAACATCAGCGTTTCCCTTCTGTGGTGGGGTGGTTCTCTGTTCCTGCGTGCGGTTCCGCCGTCACCCGTAGGTCCGGCCCGACCCGGCTCACATCGGTGAACCGGAACTCTCGGAGGTCGGTCAGGGTGGTGGCCGGGCCCCGCAGTGCGGACGGGCCTGCCCCCAGCGCGGCGGGGGCCAGGTAGCCGATCACGCGGTCGATCAGCCCGGCAGCCAGGAAGGCACCCGCCAGCGTGGGTCCGCCCTCGAGCCAGACGTGGCGGATCTCCCGGGCGGCCAACGCGTCCAGCACCGCACGGGGGCGATGGCTGCGCACCTGCATCGTGGCTGCGGTGTCGTCGAAGACGCGCAACCCCGGTGGCAGGGATCGCCTCCCGGCCAGCACTCGCAGGGGTTGCTCCGGATACACCAGCGGTCGGTCCCGGTCATCGCGCACGGTCAACCGGGGGTCGTCGGTGGCCGCGGTGCCGGTACCGACCATGATCGCGTCCGCCTCCCGCCGCAGTCGGTGTACGTCGCGGCGCGCAGCGGCCGAGGTGATCCACCGACTG
Source organism: Propionibacteriaceae bacterium (assembly GCA_052094425.1). GTDB lineage: Bacteria > Actinomycetota > Actinomycetes > Propionibacteriales > Propionibacteriaceae > Microlunatus. Next base: position 21,928 of record JBQDIN010000016.1, on the reverse strand, counting down.
GTGCCGTCCGGCGCCGCGACCCGGCCGTCGAGGGTGGCGGCGTACTTCCAGGTCACGAACGGGCGGGTCCGGCGGACCGCGAAGGTCCACCAGGGGTTCAGCGCAGCGGCCTCGGTGGCCAGCGCTCCCCCCTCGGTGTCGATCCCGGCTGCCCGCAACACCGTGGCGCCGCCGGCAGCGCGGGGGTTCGGATCAGTCTGGGCGAACACCACCCGGGCAACCCCGGCGTCGATCAACGCCTGGCTGCAGGGGCCCGTCCGCCCCTGGTGGGAACAAGGTTCCAGGGTGACCACGGCGGTGGCTCCCCGCGCTCGGGGGCCGGCGCGGGTCAGCGCATCCACTTCGGCGTGCGGGGTCCCGGCGCCGCGGTGCACCCCGATCGCGATCTCCGCCCCGGAGGGGGCGAGCAGAACGCAGCCGACCTTGGGGTTGGGCAGGGCGCTGCGGACCGCCGTCGCCGCGCACGCCAGCGCCCTCCGCAGGGCGGCGTATTCCACCTCGGTGGCCATCAGACCCCTTCCGGTCCATCCGGACCGGGTGGGTCCGGACTCGCGGACTCCAGGGGTATGACGTCACGCACGCACACCGAATCGGCGCGCGCGGACGCTACGTGCACCTCCCATCCGGACTTTCACCGTCGGTACCGGAGTTTCACCGGTTCAACCAGCTTGCGCTGGGTCGCGGACTGTCACCGCCGGTTCGGAATTACACCGACCCCGGAGCACGCGAGCATGAGCTCGATCCGGACATACTAGGCCACGATTCCCTGCAGAGGAACGGGGATCGGCCCCCGTGGACACTCACCCCCGGTCGAGGACGGGTTCGACCAGAGCGTCCGAGGGGCCGTCGACCTCGATGATGATCACCTCGCCGGGGGCCTCACCCGGATGCCACTGGTCGGCGTCGATGCGTTCCCCGCACGGTTCCGGGATGGGGCGGTACTGGCAGCGCAATCCGGTGATCTCCGAGTGGGCGAGCGCCGATCCGTCGATGACCAGGCGCTCGTTGCTCGGCAGGTCCCCGGCGCGGACGTACACCTCGTAGCCGTCGTCGGTCGGCAGGGCGGCACCGTTGACGGTGTACGTGAAACGGGCCTCGTGCTCACCCTCGGCCACATCACCGCCGGCGGCCACACTGAGCAGGTGCCCCTCCCGATCGAAGTCGCTCGCGGCCGGGGCACCGTCGAAGGTCACCTCGTCGAGGACGTACTCCGGTCGCAGGTACGGCGGCGCCCCGGGCTCGTCGTCGTCCGGCGCGCGGAATCCGTCGTGCATCGCCGACTCGAAGGTCAGGTCGTACTTGTCGTCGAGGAGTTCGGCATCCTGCGTCTTCCGCACCTGGTAGCTGCCGTCCCGGGCGGCCAGGGTGATCGTCGCGGAGGATTCTCCCCGCCCGATCGGATTGGGGGCGGCGCCGGCCCGTTCGGTGACCAGGCTTGCGCCAGTCACGCTGGCCGCACCGAGCACCAAGGCGGCGACGGCCACGCCGGCCGTACGCGTGCCGCGGCGGGGGCGCTCGGACCGATCCATGATCATCTCTTCCACTCCTGCACCGGCTCCGGTTCGGCGGTGACGCCGGGTGGATCGATGGCGACGAGCCCCTCCAGGTCCCCGGAGCTCATGCTGGATTCCAGGAACCCGGACCACTCACCACTCTCGCTGTCGGCGCAGACGTTCTCGGTCGACCACGTCCGGTTCGTGTTCGAGCACACCAGTGAGCTGTCGGTGAACTGCACGATCGTGGCGTCCAGGTCCCCAGTGTTCTGGGTGCGGAAGAAGTCCAACGGCAGCACCATGGCTCGGGTGCCGTCGATGTCCACCCAGACATCGGTGAGGGTGAACTCGATCTCGATCACGTGCCGGCCGGGTTCCCAGTCGTGCCCCTCGGCCAGCTTGTAGTAGATGCCGTCCATCCTGGGATCGTCCCTGTCCTGGTCGTCGACGACCAGGTCGAGGTCGGCCGGCTGGCCCGAGGTCACATCTGCCGCCTGCACCTGGGACACGGTGGGGCTCACCCAGTAGCGACCGGGCCGGTCGTCGTTGATCCAACCGAGTCCGACACCACTGGAGCTCAGCACCACCACGTCGCCGGTCTGCTCGGTCGCCTCGAACACCAGAGTCTGCTCAACCGCCAGGCTTCCGTCCGGCTGCGGGGTGGCGGATGCGGTGATCTCCATCGGGGTGACCACCCCGGGGGCGAGGGTGACCGTGCGCTTCGGGTAGTGGTAGACCTTCGGCGGATCGGGCTTCAGGAAGGCGTAAACGAGCGCCAGTCCGGCGAGCCCCACCACTACGACAGCCAGGGCGAGGATGACCGCCGCCCGGACTTTTCTGTGCACGCCCAGAGGCTACCCGCCCGGCGGTTCGTCCACACCCGGCCTTGGCCCGTGACACGCGGATGCGCAAGGGTGAATCGCATGTCACAGCAGAATCCACCACCAGGCCAGCCGAACCCGTACGGCGATCCGTACGGACAGCCCACTCCGGCGCACCAGCCGCCGGCCAACGGGCCCGGGCCGTACGGCGGGCCGCCGCACGTGCCCGCACCCCCGTCGGCCGCGCCGCCCACCGATCACGGGGACAACCGGGTCGGGTTCTTCAAGGCGTTGTTCGACCTCGGGTTCACCAGCTACGCCACTCCATCGGTCGCCAAGATCATCTTCGTCCTGACGATCATCCTGGGCACCCTCAGTTGGCTGGTCGCGGTGGTCGTGGTATTGGCGAACGCCCCGACGGTCATCTTCGTGGCGGCGGTGTTGCTCGTCGGCTGGATCCCCCTGCTGCTGACCATCACCTTGGTCCGAGTCGGACTCGAGCTCGCCCTGTCGAGCGTCCGTACGGCCGAGAACACGCGCAAGATCAGGGAGAACTACGGCCTCTGACCCATGGATCGATCGAGCCGGTCGAATCCAACAGGGGAGGATTCGACCGGCTCGGAGGGTGGATCAATCGGCTCAGAAGAGCAGCGCAGTCCCAGGGTCGGAGAGGATCTGGGCCACGTCGGCCAGGAAGCGTGACCCCTGCTCCCCGTCGACCAGGCGATGGTCGAAGGAGAGTGCCAGAGTGGTCACCCAGCGTGGCTCGATCCGCTCCTCGGCGCCGGTACCGACCACCCACGGGCGGCGGCTGATCGCACCCATGCAGAGGATGCCCGCCTCACCGGGGTTGAGGATCGGGGTGCCCGCGTCGACGCCGAAGACGCCGACGTTGGTGATCGTGAACGACCCGGCTGAGTAGTCCGCGGGCTGGGTCCGACCCTCCCGGGCCACGGCGACCAGCTCGTTGAGCTGCCCCGCCAGCTCCAGAAGCGGCAGTTTGGCGGCATCCTTGACATTCGGCACCATCAGCCCGCGCGGGGTGGCGGCGGCAATGCCCAGGTTGACCGCGCCCTTCAGCACGATCTCCTGCGCCTGCTCGTCCCAACTCGAGTTCAGCTCCGGGGTGCGCCCGAGCGCGAGGCAGACCGCCTTGGCGACCACCAGCAGCGGGGACACCTTCACGTCCCGGAACTCGCGCCGGGCCTTCAGCTTCTCCACCAAATCCATCAGGGCAGTGACGTCACAGGTCACCCACTCGGTCACGTGCGGGGCGGTGAAGGCCGATTCGACCATCGCCTGCGCGGTCATCTTGCGGACCCCCTTGATCGGCACCCGACGGTCCTGGTCCGACGGGCTGGCGGGAGCGCTCGGCGCAGCATCCGTGACGGACTGTTGTTCGGCCGGGGAGTCCGCGAAGGCCTGGACGTCCTGGCGGGTGATGATGCCGCCCTCGCCGGTGGCCGCGACCTGCGCCAGGTCGATGCCCAGGTCCTTGGCCAGCTTGCGGACCGGCGGCTTGGCCAGCACCGGTCCGGTGGCGGCGATCGGCTCGGCCGGACTGTGACCAGGTCCGGGCAACGGCGCGCCGGTGGGCTCGGCCTCCAACGGGGGCATCGGCGTCCGGACGTCGGTCGTGCGGGACACCGGCTGACCGGTGTCGAAGCTCTTCGCGACTGCGGCGTGTGCCTCAGCGCTCCGGTCGGTGCTGGCCGCCGCCTTGCGCGGGCGACGCTTCGCCTCAGTGGTCTTCGGGCCATAGCCGACGAGGATCGCGACCCGGCCGCCGGGAGCGGCGCCGCCGATCTTGCCGGCCTCGATCTCCTCGTCGTCGGATTCCTCCGGTAATGCCGGCACCAGGTCTTCCCGACCGGTGCCGGTGGGCTCCGGGGCGGGGGCCGCGCCAGTGCCGTCATCGACGATGATGATCGGCGCACCGACGTCGACGGTGTCCCCCTCATTGGCGAGCAACTTGGAGACGGTACCGGCGTACGGGATCGGCAACTCCACCAAGGACTTGCTGGTCTCGACTTCGACGACGATGTCGTTGATCTTGACGTCATCCCCTTCGGCAACGCGCCAGGAGACGATTTCTGCTTCGACCAGACCCTCACCGGGGTCGGGCAGACGAAATTCCTTCATCAGGTTCCCTCTCGGTTCAGGGCTCAGTGGGCGAGCGAGCGGTCGACGGCGTCCAGCACCCGGTCCAGGTCGGGGAGGTATTCCTCCTCCAACCGACTGGGTGGGTACGGGGTGTCGTAACCACCCACCCGCAGCACCGGCGCCTCCAACGAGTAGAAGCACTGCTCGGTGATCCGGGCACTCAACTCGGAGCCGAGACCGAGGTTGGTCGGCGCCTCGTGGACGGTGATCACCCGGCCGGTCTTCTGGACCGAGGCGACCACCGTGGCCATGTCGATCGGGGACACTGAACGCAGATCGATCACCTCGAGGTCGCGGCCCTCCTCGGCCGCCGCCGTGGCTGCGTCCAGGCACACCTTCACCATCGGCCCGTACGCGAGCAGGGTCACCTCGGAGCCCTCGCGCAGCACCCGGGCCTGGTGCAGCGGGATCGGCATCGCGGTCTCGTCCACCTCGGCCTTCTCGTGGTAGCGACGCTTGGGTTCGAGGAAGATCACCGGGTCGTCGGAAGCGATCGCCTGCTGCATCATCCAGTAGCCGTCGACCGCGTTCGACACCGCGACCACCTTCAGCCCGGCGGTGTGCGAGAAGTAGGCCTCCGGGGACTCACTGTGGTGCTCGACCGCACCGATGCCGCCACCGAACGGGATCCTGATCACCATCGGCATCGGCAACTTGCCGCGGGAGCGGAAGTGCATCTTCGCGACCTGGCTGACGATCTGGTCGTAGGCGGGGTAGACGAATCCGTCGAACTGGATCTCGCACACCGGACGGTAGCCCCGCAGGGCCATCCCGACGGCGGTGCCGATGATGCCGGACTCGGCCAGCGGCGAGTCGATCACCCGGTGCTCGCCGAAGTCCTTCTGCAGGCCCTCGGTGACGCGGAACACACCACCGAGCTTGCCGATGTCCTCACCGGCCAGCACGACCTTCGGGTCGGCCTCGAGGGCGCGGCGCAGGCCGGCGTTCAAGGCCCTGGCCAGGGTCATCTTGGTGGGCTTGTCGGCGCTCATCAGTTGACCCCCTCGAACGAGGCCTGGTATTCGGCGAACTGGGCCTGCTGTTCGGTCAGGTACGGCGTCTGGTCGGCGTAGACCCAGTCGAAACTGTCCACCATGTCGGGGTCGGCCATCTCCAGGCACTGCTTGCGCAGGTCGGCAGCCAGGTCGTCGGACTCGGTCTGCAGGTCGGCGAAGAACTTCTCGTCGGTGGCCCCGCTGCCCCGCAGGTAGGCCTTGACCCGCTCGATCGGGTCCTTCAGCTTCCAGTGCTCGAGTTCATCGGCGAGCCGGTACTTGGTCGGATCGTCGGAGGTCGTGTGGGCGCCCATCCGGTAGGTGTAGGCCTCGATCAACATCGGTCCGTTGCCGGAGCGGGCGCGCTCCAGGGCACGGTCGGTGACCGCCTTGACGGCCAGCACGTCGTTGCCGTCCACCCGGACGCCGGGGAAGCCGAAACCGTCTGCTCGTTGGAAGAGCGGGATCCGCGACTGCAGCGCGATCGGCTCCGAGATGGCCCACTGGTTGTTCTGGCAGAAGAACACCACCGGGGCGTTGTAGGAGGAGGCGAACACAAAGGCCTCGTTCACGTCGCCCTGGCTGATGGCGCCGTCGCCGAAGTAGCCGATCACGGCGCTGTCCCGGGTCGGATCGCCGGTCCCGACGAGACCGTCCCGCTCCAGCCCCATGGCATAGCCGGTGGCGTGCAGGGCCTGCGCGCCGATCACGATCGTGTACAGGTGGAAGTGGTTCTCTCGCGGGTCCCAGCCGCCGAGGTCGACTCCGCGGAACAGGCCGAGGAGGTGGCCGGGGTCGACCCCCATGCACCAGGCGACACCGTGCTCGCGGTAGGTCGGAAAGACGTAGTCCTGGCTGCGCAGGGCCCGGCCGGATCCCACCTGGGCGGCCTCCTGCCCGAGCAGCGAGGCCCAGATGCCGAGTTCACCCTGCCGCTGCAGCGCGGTGGCCTCGGTGTCGATCCGGCGGGTCAGGACCATGTCGCGCAGGTAGCCCGCGATGGTCTCGTCGTCACCGTCGAAGGAGTACTCGGGGTGCTCGACCCGCTGCCCCTCCGGCGTCAGGAGTTGTACGTGGTCAACTTCAGCCTGCATGCCACTGGCATCACTCACAGTGCATCCTCTCGCTCCGTTGCGGGATCGCCGCAAACTCTTCCGGGTGCCGGCTCGTCGGACGAGCCTGACCACTCCGCAGGAAGCGCGGGTCTCCGAGCGTCCTTGCCGGCGGTCGGGCTGCCGGATCGGAACTGGGTGTGGCCCGGTCCAACAACTTGGCGTCAACTTACCCCAGCCCTTCGGCGGAACGGAAAACTAGTCGTACCTCCTAGTTCTGAGGTCGAGCGCGCACAATCCACCGCAAGTCTGTGTCTCCGGGAGGATTCCGGGCTCTCAGCCGAGTTGGGGGAGATTTTGCGCGGTCCTTGCGCCGTCCGGCCCGGGTCAGGCGACGCCGCGCAGCAAGGCGCGGATGCACACCTCGACGGCCTCGTCGCGGCTGACCGTCCGGAACTCGAGCCAGTCCAGGACGACGGCGATCACGAAAGCCAGCCACCCGCGGACGGCGGTGCGCAGCACAGCGGGGGGCTCGGCCCCCGGGGAGAGCAGGGCCAGCACCCGACGTTCGTGGTCGGCCAGGTCTCGCTGCCGGATGGCCCGTACCTGCGGGTCGGCGATCAGCCCGCGGTGCATCGCCCGGTAGCCGTACGCGTTCTCGGCGGCGAAGCCCAGATAGGCGTCCAGTACCGCGCGCACCTGTTCGTCGGGCGGCTGATCCGGATCGGGCTGGGACTCGGCGAAGACGTGCCCGCAGGCCGACTGGGTGATGGCGATCGCGAAATCCTGCTTGGTCGGGAAGTAGTGGTACAGCAGCCCACGCGACACCTCGGCGAGGTCGGCCACCTCGGTGATCTGGACCTCGTCGTAGGGCCGCTCGGCGAACAGTTCGGCACCGATCTGCAGCAACTGGCCCCGCCGGGCCTCGGTGGTCCAGCGGGCGCGCTTCCTCCCGTTGCTACTTGACACGAGTTCAACAGTACGTCAAGGTCGCTATTGAACACCGATTCAACAACGGCGTTGGAGGCACACCATGAGGAAGATCATCGAATCGACGTTCGTCACCCTGGACGGCGTCATCGACGACCCGCAGGTGGCGACATCCTGAAGTACGGGACCGGCGAGTTGGACCAGACCCTCCTCGAGCACCGGCTGGTCGACGAACTGCACCTGTGGGTGATCGCCGGCACCGGGCAGCGGCTGCTCGACGGACTCATCGACACCACCCACCTGAAGCGGGTCGACACGACCGCCTTCGACAACGGCATCGTCGTGCACGTGTACGCACCGAAGGAGCCGGAGAAGTGAGCGACCTCATCCGGATCAGCCCGGTCCAGGAACTGCGCGTCGTCTCGACCACGGCCGAAGCCCTCGAGCTCGAATCCAGCTGGGACACCGGTGGATCGCCGACGCCGCGGCACTGGCACCCGCACCAGCAGGAGCACTTCGCGGTGCTCGAGGGGGAACTGTCGGTCGACCTCGGCGGCGAGCCGACGCGGGTGTTGAGGGCCGGCGACACCCTCGACATCCCGGCCCGTACGGGTCACCGGATGTGGAACGCGGGCTCGACGCGGACCCGGGCGACGTGGCGCATCACTCCCCCGCTGCGGGCCGAGCAGATGTTCCACGAGATGGCGGGCTCCACCGGCGTGCGGCGACTGGGCTGGCTGTGGAACTACCGCACCGAGTTCCGGCTGGGCAGCAGGTCAGCCCACTGACGGACGGCGCGCGAGGACCCGGGCGGCCGGCAGGGCGGCGAAGACGAGCACGGCCAGGACGCCCATCCCCACCGTGAAGCTGGCGAGCCCGGCGGCGGCACCGAGCACCATCGAGCCGATGGCTGTTCCGCCGTCGAAGCCGATGTTCCAGACCGCACTCGCCGTGCTGTAGTGGCGCCGCTCGACCTGGTTGAAGGCGGACAACAGGGTCAGACTCTGCAGCGCTCCGTACGCCACCCCGACGACCGCGACCGACGCCAGCAGCAGCCACACCCACGACTGGTGCACGGCCAGGGCGAGGGCGACCATGCCGGTCCCGCCGACCAGCAACAGCCAGAACATCTTCATCCCGATCCCCCGCCGGTCGGCCACCTTGCCGATCCACCACCGGAAGAAGGCACCGGTGGCGCCGAAGACGAGGAGCGCCACCATCGACCACCAGGCCGACCGGGTGAGCTGCGGGATGAAGGTCATCAGGGCGCCGCCGGTCAGGGTGATCGCCAGTAGGACCGCAGCGGGGACGGCCAGCCGACGGACGGCGCGACCCCGGTCCCCCACCACCGGCGCCGGACCCGTGTCGACGTGCGGTTCCAGTCCGCCCATGGCACGGCCGAGCAGGAAGGCGGCCGGGATGCCGAGCAGGGGGATGGCGCCGACGACGAAGGCGATTTCGAAACCGAGGCGGTCGGCCACCACCACGCTGGCCGGCAGGACCACGAGGTTCGGGATGGCAATGGCCAGGCCGTACGCCCCCACCCCTTCGCCGCGCCGCGGAGTGGGACACAGATCGGCCACCACCGCGCTGCCGGTCACGGTCAGGATGCCGAATCCCACCCCGCGCAGCACCGAGAGGCCGAGGATCGGGAGCAGGTCGCTGGAGAGCCACAGGGCCAGGGACGGTACCCCCAACAGCACCATCGACGCGGCCAGCATCACCCCGTGGCCGAACCGGGTCAGCAGCCGGGGCACGAAGGGCTGGGTGCCCACCGTGGCCCCGAGCAGCAGGAAGGTGATCGCCCCGGCGCCGGTCTCGGTCGCGCCGCCGCGGACCGCGTAGAGCGGCACCACCGAGATCAGCGCGGAGAACCCGCCGAAGCCGCAGAGGGTGAGCAGCAGCAGCGCGGCCATCCCGGGCAGCCGCCAGATGGGTTGCTTCCCCCCGGATGAGTGCGCGTTCGATGCTGTCATGTCGGGCCCAACGCTAGTCCACACCGCGGTCGGCGACTCCGACGACTGGACCGGGTCCTACTGGCTCACCGTGGGTGCGGTGGCGTGGACCACGACGCCGTCCTGGTACACCGCGCGGATCCGTTCGGTCAGGGTGCCGAACTCGAAGGGGTCGCCGGCCACCACGACCAGGTCCGCCCGCTTGCCCGGCGCGAGGGTGCCGAGTTCGTCCTGCAGGCCCATCAGTTCGGCGGCCGAGGACGTGGCGCTGACGAGTGCCTGACCCGGCGACAGGCCGCAGTCGACCAGGTGCTCGAGCTCGCGCAGGTTGGCCCCGTGCGGCCAAAGGGGCGCGTCGGTACCCATCGCAATGCGCACCCCGGCCTCGATCGCACGCCGGGCCGAGTCCTTGCCGGAGTCGGCCATCGCGCGCACCTTGTCCAGCATCCGCCCGGGGAACCGACCGCCCTCCTCGGCGGCGTCCAGGATCCCCTGGCTGGTGGACAGGGTCGGCACCAACCAGGTCCCGCGCTCGACCATCTCCTCGATCGTGGCGTCGTCGAGGAAGGCGCCGTGCTCGACCGAACGGATTCCGTTCCGTACCGCCGTCGCGGCTCCGTCGCCGTTGGCGTGCGCCATCACGAACACTCCCGCCGCGGTCGCCTCCTCCACCAGCGTGGCGACCTCGGCGTCGCGGAAGTGCGGCAGCCACGGCTCGCTGCCCGGGGACAGGGATCCGCCGCTGGTGGCGACCTTGATCACGTCCGCGCCCTCGCGGATGAGTTCGCGCACCTTGTGTCGCATCTGGTCCGCCCCGTCGACAAGGACGGGTGGGCGGCCCGGGTGCGCCGGGAAGAGGTCCACCATCGCACCGGAGGGCCAGCGCAACTCGCCGTGACCGCCGGTCTGGCTGATCATGTTCAGCGACACCTGCACCCGCGGTCCGGCGATCAGGCCGCGCTGCTGGGCCTCGCGGATGCCGCGGTCGGCGCCGGCAGCGTCGCGCACGGTGGTGATCCCGGCAGTGAGGGTGCGCCGCATGTTCTCGGCGGCCTCGAAGAACTCCAGTGAGAACGGCCGCTCGACCGCGGTCATCAGGTCACTGTCGCTCAGGGTCAGGTGGACGTGGCAGTCGAAGAGGCCCGGGAGGATGGTGTGGCCGGTGCAGTCGACCTGCTCGTCCCCGTCGAGGGCGGTGCCGACCGCGACGATCCGTCCGTCCTCGATCACCAAGTCTGCGGCCGAGGGCTGCGCCCCGGTCCCGTCGAAGAGGTCCGCACCGGTGAAGATCGTTCGTGTCATGGGGTGTCTCCTTCCGTGGCTGGCTCCGTGGCTGGTTGTTCACTGCGCCTGATGTTGCGCTTGACGAAGGGGGTGATCATGATCAGCCCCAGGACGAGGATGAGCGCGGCAATACCGATGCCGAGGAAGTAGGAGGCCTCGGTCTCCGGGGTGTAGAACTGCACGACCTGGGCACTGACGCCCTGCCCGAAGGCACTGGCCGCGAGCCACAGGCCCATGGTCTGGTTGCGGAAGGCTTTCGGGGCCAACCGGTTCGTGGCCGACAATCCGATGGGCGAGAGGAACATCTCTCCGATCGTGACCAGGGCGAAGCTGCCGACCAGCCAGAGCGGACTGCTGAGCCCGTCCCCACTGCCGGTGGTGGCGGGGATGACGAGCCAGAGGAAAGATACGCCGGCGAAGCCGAGGCCGATGGTGAACTTGCGCGGGGTGGACAGTCGGTCGCCCAGCCGGGTCCACATCATCGCGAAGAACGGGGTGAGGATGATCAACACCGCCGAGCCCACCGACTGGAACCACGAGGACGGGATCGCGAAGCCCCACTGATCCAACCGGGTGCGCTGGTCGGCGTACTGGGCCAGCACGCTTGCTCCCTGTTCCTGGATCAACCAGAAGAAGGCGGCCGCGATGAACAGCGGGATGTAGGCAAGCAGCCCGGACCGCTCACCACGGGAGACCAGCCGGCTCCGGAACATCATCACGAAGTAGGCGATCGGAACGCCCACCGACACCACGCTGATCAGCGCGACGATCCTGGTCGGGGTCACCCACCCGAGCAGACCGAGGACGACCAGGAGCAGGCCCACCACCCCGGCGACCACCCCGATCACGATCAGAGTGCGCCGGTCGTGGGGATCCTTGCGGAGCGGGTGGGTCGGTCGGGCGCCGACGTCGCCCAGGTGGCGCCAGCCGCGGACGTACTGCACGAGCCCGATCGCCATGCCGACGGCGGCCAGCGAGAAGCCGGCGTGGTAGTTGACCTGCTGGCCCAGGGTGCCGATCGCGTACGGGGCGATCACGGCACCGACGCTGGTGCCCATGTAGAAGATGCTGTAGCCGGCGTCGCGGCGACGGTCCTGCTCGGGATAGAGGTCGCCCACCGCGTTGGAGATGTTCGGCTTGAGCAGTCCGGTGCCGAGGACGATGAAGACCATCGAGGCGTACAGTGCCGGGCGCCCGGCGGGGAGGGCGAGGCAGATGTGTCCGACCATGATCAGCACGCCGCCGACCAGGACCGATTTCCGCGCACCCAGGACCCGATCGGCCACCCACCCACCGGCGATGGCACTCAGGTAGATCGAGGCCCCGTACGCGGCCACCAGCGCAGCGGCTGTCGTGGCCTCGATCCCCAAGCCACCCTCGTCCAGCCGTCCATACATGTAGAACAGCAGGATGGCTTTCATGCCGTAGTAGGAGAACCGCTCCCACATCTCCGTACCGAAGAGCGTCGCCAGGCCTCTCGGATGACCGAAGAAACCGCGTTGTGCGGGGAGCGCGGAACCGGACTCCGACATGGGTGGGGCGCCTCCTTGGACGGGTACTGACCAGGACTGTCTGCACAGCCAACTGCCATGCGTCGTACCCACTGGCGCCCGCTGGAAACACCGGTCGGGCGTGGCCGCACCACAGCACTGCCACCAGCCCACCGCGAAAAGTGGTTGCACGCCTCCCCGACGAAGGCTCATGCTGGTGATCACCGGGACGCGCTGGTCCCGGTCCGAGGAGAGGAGGAGCCATGGTCACACCCGTTGTCGGGTACGCCCGGCCCACCTCACTTCTCTCCCTTGGAGCAATCACACATCATGGGTACGACCCCTTCCGTCCATCCGGACGCACACGCACGCACTGAACCGTTCACCTGGGCCGAGGTCCCTGAACTGGACCCCGACCAACGCTGGTCCACCTGGGACGACATCGGCATCCTCGCCGGTCCCGATCCCCTGCCCGACTGGGTGGTGACCGAGGACGCCGCCATCGACACCGAGTTGGGCATCCTCAAGACCGGCAAGGAGGCCGAGGTCTTCCTGCTCGAGCGGGCCACCGCGGACAAGTCCTCCGTGCTGGCCGCCAAACGCTACCGGGCGCCGGAGCACCGTCAGTTCCACCGCAACGCGCTCTACACCGAGGACCGCGGGATGCGCAACAGCCGCGACCGCCGCGCGCTGGCCCGCAATTCCACCTACGGCAAGAAGGTGCAGGCGTCCGCCTGGGCAGCGAGCGAATTCGATCGACTCAGCCAGTTCTGGTCAGCCGGCATCAGTGTCCCCTACCCACTCCAGCTGGACGGCGAGGAGATCCTGATGGAGTTCGTCGGACTGCCGGACGGGGCCGCAGCCCCTCGATTGGCCCAGGCGCGGCCGGACCCTGACCTGCTGCCCGTCCTGTGGGAGCAACTCCGGGAGTCCATGATCAGGATCGCGGGACTGGGCCTTGCGCACGCAGACCTCTCGGCCTACAACGTTCTCCTTGCGGACGAACGCGTGGTGATCATCGACTTGCCCCAGGCGGTGGACCTGCTCACGAACCCGCAGGGGATGGAGTTCCTGGCCCGGGACTGTCGCAATGTCTGCAGTTGGTTCACCTCCCGGCGCTTCCCGGTGGACCCGGACGAGTTGCTTGCCGAGTTGGTGGCCGCAGCTTGGTGAGCGCGCAGGTCAGCCGACGGAGTCGACCGAGGTCAGGACGGCGACCATGGGCTGTTCGGCGCTGCACTCGGCGGGAACCTGGGGTAGGCCACTGTTCTCACTCAGGGGCTGCGGCTCGTACCCACCGGCGGCTCGGAAGGAGCCACCGAGGGGGATCTCACCCACTCCGTTGACCTCGACCCCGTCGTCGGTGGCGGAGGTCCCCGCGGTGAAGACGACCAGGAACTGGCCGCCCTCGGTACGTACGGCCAAGCAGTTTCCCTCAGCGACCTCCAGGCTTCCGTCGATCGGGGCCGAGGGGCCGAAGTCGACCTCCTCCTCCTGCCGGAGCAGCGTGAAGCCCTCCCCCGCGACGACGGTGGAGTGGGTGCAGCCGGAGGTGAGGGCCACTACCGCGAGGCAACTGGCAGCGAGCAGGCGACGGCCGGGTCGAGGGAGTGCAGGCACGGGCGCGAGTGTAGTGCGTCGCGAATCCACCACCCTCCGACCAACCTGATCCAGCCCCGCGGGTCTAGGGTGATCGCGTGAGCCGGACCACCCTGCGCGAGCGTGTGCTGAACCACCCCTCTGCGGTGCTGCTCGTCGTCCAACTGCTCGGCGTGCTGGTCTACCCGTTCATGGAGAGTTCCGCCGTCGGCCGGGGCGCCTTCGAGGCCTTCGGCGTCATCGTGCTGATCCTGGCCGTGACCTCGGTCCGGTTCGCCGCCGGCCCGATCTGGCCGCCGTTGCTGCTGGCGCTGCTGGCCGGACCGCTGTCGATCCTGTCGGCCATCGTCGACCTGCCCGGAGTCCACATCGCCTCGGCGGTGGTGCACGCGCTCTTCTACCTCTGGGCCGCCATCGGGTTGTTGATCTACATGCTGCGGGACCGGACGGTCACCGTCGACGAACTGTTCGCGATCGGCGCCACCTTCACGCTGGTGGCGTGGGCGTTCGCGTACGTCTTCCAGTTCGTCCAGTTGCTCCAACCGGGTGCGTTCGTGACCGAGATCAACCCGGCGCCGATGCGTACCTGGATGGAGTTGCTCTTCCTCTCCTTCACCAACCTGACCAGCACCGGGTACTCCGACATCATCGCCGCCACCGCACACGCACGGTCGGTGGTGATGATCGAGCAGCTCGCCGGTCTCGGCTACATCGCGCTGATCGTGACCCGGCTGATCGGCTTCACGATGAACCGGCGGATCGCGAAGTCCACGGTCGAGGAGGAGGCCGCGGAGTTCAGCCGTACGGCGGCCGCCGAACGGGCGAAGTTGACCGAGCACGCCGAGCAGCACAAGCAGGATCTGGACGATACGGCCGGCTCGGAATCGTCCTGATCAGTCGGTCAACCGGCCGGGTCGAAGCCGGCTGTGGCGCCCACGACGATCACGGCCGGTGCCCCGATGCCCCGCTCCGCCACGAGTTCGGCGATGTCGGCGAGGCTGCCCCGGGCCGTACGCATGCTGGGCAGTCCACCGTCCGCGACCACCGCCGCAGGGGTGTCCGGGCCGAGTCCGTGGCCGGTCAGGTGATCGGTGATGGCGACCAGGTTGGCCACCCCCATCAAGATCACCAGGGTCGTCCCGGACCGCGCCAGCGCGTCCCAGTCGAGGGTGGACTTCGGGTGCCCCGGCGGCAGATGGCCGGACACCACGGTGAACCCCTGGCTCAGGTCACGATGGGTCACCGGGATCCCGGCCAAGGCGGGTACGGCGGTGGCGGAGGTGATGCCTGGGACCACCGTCACCTCGATCCCAGCCGTCGCACAGGCCTGCCACTCCTCGCCGCCCCGGCCGAACACGAAGTTGTCGCCGCCCTTGAGCCGTACCACGTCCCGGCCGGTCCGAGCGTGCTCGATCAGGACCTCGTTGATCCGTTCCTGCGGAGTGAATCGACCCCGCGGGATCTTGCCGACGTCGACCACCTCGGCCCCCGGCTTGAGCTGGTCGAGCAGCGCCAGTGGGGCCAGTCGATCGCACACGACCACGTCGGCGGCTCGCACCGCATCCAGTCCGGCCACCGTGATCAGGCCGGGATCACCCGGGCCACCGCCGACGAGCGTGACGCGGCCGGCCACTGGGGAGTGATCTCGACCAGCTGATTCCGCGGAAGCATCTGCGCGATCACCGGAAGGATCGGGACGCGGTGCCGGCGTGCGACCGGGCCGCAGGGCGACGTCGAAGTCGGCCACGTCCGTGGCCACCGGTTCACGCTGCCGCCAGTCGACCAGGCCTCGTTCGGCGAGGTCCCGCAGGGAATCGACCACCTCGACCGCGACCACCGTCACCCGGGCGCCGGCGTCCAGCAGGCCGGCCACGGTGCCGAGGGAGGCGCTGCTCCCGCCGACCACCAGGACCCGGGCACCGGACACGTCGAGTGGATACGTCACCCGAAACATTGTGGGCGACACCCCACCGCTGCCACTCCGGTCTCATTCCTCGACCCGCGCACGCCACGGCAGCCGAACGTGCACGGGGCAGGCACGGGCGGGCCTGCCCAGTGCACGGAGCGTGCCCAGTGGACCCGAGGGTGCCCAGTGGGACCCGAGCGTGCCCAGTGGGCCGTCCGCGAGAGGGCCCGTCAGGCCAGCGAGTTGACCCAGGCGTTGTGCAGGGCCGCGTAGCGACCGCCCTCCTCGGCGGTGAGCGCGGCCGGGGAGTCGTCCTCGAGCACCTCGCCGTGCTCCAGCACCAGCACCCGGTCGGCGATGTCCACCGTACTGAGCCGGTGGGCGATGATCACCGCGGTCCGGTCGGAGAGGATCGTGGCCAGCGCCTGCTGCACCAGTCGCTCACTCGGCACATCCAGGCTGGAGGTCGCCTCGTCGAGGATCAGCACGGCCGGGTCGGCGAGGAAGGCGCGGGCGAAGGCGACCAACTGGCGCTGGCCGGCGGACAGCCGCTCGCCCCGCTTCGCCACATCCGTGTCATAGCCCTGCGGCAGCGCCGTGATGAAGCTGTGCGCACCGATCGCCCGTGCGGCCGCGACGATCTCCTCACGCGTGGCCTCGGGGCGACCGAAGGCGATGTTGTCGGCCACGGTCCCGTCGAACATGAAGTTCTCCTGGGTGACCAGCACCACGGCCTTGCGCAGGTCGTCGTCGGAGAGCTCGCGCAGGTCGACCCCGTCCAGGGTGATCGTGCCGGCGGACGGGTCGTAGAAGCGGGAGATCAACTTCGCGATCGTCGTCTTGCCCGCACCCGTGGTACCGACCAGGGCGACCGTCTGGCCCGCCGGGATGGTCAGGTCGAGGCCGGGCAGCACCTTCGTCTCCTCGACGTAGGAGAACTCGACCTGGTCGAAGCGGACCTCGCCCCGGGCACTGGGGAGCGGGGTCGGATCGGTCGGCTCCTGCACCTCGGGATCCTCCTCCAACACGCCGGAGAGCTTCTCCAGCGCGGCGATCGCCGACTGGAACGTGTTGTAGAACTGGCTGATCTCCTGCATCGGCTCGAAGAACATCCGCAGGTAGAGCAGGAAGGCCGCCAGCACCCCGATGGTGATCTCGGCGTCCAGCGCGCGCAGGCCACCGTAGATCAACACCACGCCGATCATCAGGTTGCCGATCAGCTTCACGCCGGGCATGAAGACCGCCACCAGTTTGAAGGCCTTGATGTTGACCTCCTTGTACCGGTCCGCGACGTCGGTGAAGATCTCCTGGTTGCGGTGCTCCCGACGGTACGACTGGACGGCACGGATCCCGGTCATCGTCTCCACGAACTGGACGATCACCAGTGCACTCAGCTCGCGCACCTTGCGATAGGTGACCGCGGAGGCACGCGAGAACCAGCGCACGAGCAGCATCAGGAAGGGGAAGCAGATCAGGCAGATCGCGCCCAGCTTGAAGTCGAGGGTGAGCAGCAGGATCCCGACGCCGACCATGGTCAACACGGCGGTGACCAGCCCGTCGAACCCGTTCACCAGCAGTTCGGCGATTGCGTCGATGTCGTTGGTCAGCCGCGAGACCACCCGGCCGGAGGTGTAGCGGTCGTGGAACTTCACGTCCAGTTTCTGGAAGTGCTTGAACAGCCGGCGACGGATCTCCAGCAGGATCTCCTGGCCGACCCGGCCCTGCAGGTTCAGGAATCCGATCCGGGTGACCGCCTGCACCACGATCGCGGCGATCATCACGCCCACGGTCTCGTACAGCACCCGGGCGGACCCGCCCTCGAGCAGTGGCGGCACGCCGAAGTCGATGCCGCGGCTGACCAGCAACGGCACGCTCAACCGGGCGGCGTTCTCCAACAGGACGAGGAGGGCCAGCATGAGTAGCAACTTCTTGTACGGCCGGAGCAGGTCGCCCAGCAGCCGACGACTGCGCTGCCGCAGGAAGACGGTCCCCTTCTCGGAGATGTCCTCGGTCTGTTCGGCGCCGACTCCGCGCCAAGCCGCCATGGAATCCCGGTCGACCGGTCGGTTCTCGCCCTCGGGACGCGACGCGTCGGCCGGAGTGGTCTCGACACTCATCGCTGCTCACTCCCCTCGGGATCGGTCTCCAAGTAGTCCATCTCGGCCTCCGCATTGAACTCGGCGGAGAGCAGTTCGCGATAAGCGGGCACTTCTGCCAGCAGGTCGTGATGCGAGCCGGTGTGGGTGATGGTGCCGCCGGAGAGCATGGCCACCCGATCGGCCAGCAGCACAGTCGAGGCGCGGTGCGCCACGACGATGCCGGTGACGCCGACCAGCACGCGCTGGAGGGCTTCCTCGACCAGCGCCTCGGTGTGGATGTCCAGGGCGGACAGGGTGTCGTCGAGCACCAACACCGCCGGCTTGACGAGCACCGCGCGGGCCAGCGCGAGACGCTGCCGCTGCCCACCGGACAGGCTCATGCCCTGCTCCCCGATCCGCGTGTCCAGACCCCACGGGAGGTCACGGACGAAGTGCGCCTGCGCGACCTCGATCGCCTCATCGATCTCGGCCTCGGTCGCGTCCGGGCGGCCGAGAGTGAGGTTCTCCCGGGCAGACATGGAGAACAGCGTCGGGTCCTCGAACGCCGTCGCGACCAGGCTCCGCAACTGCGGCAGTGCCAGGTCACGGACATCGACCCCATCGAGGGTGATCCGCCCACCGGTGACGTCCATCAACCGTGGCACCAGGGCGGTCAGGGCCGTCTTTCCGGAGCCGGTGCCACCGACCAGGGCCACCGTCTCCCCCGGCGCGATCTCGAGATCGAGGTCGTGCAGCACTTCCTCATCACCGTCCGGGAACTGGAAGGACACGTTCTCGAAGCGCAACCGACCGCGGACGTCGTCGAGCACCTTGTCCCCATCGGTGATCGTGTTCTCCGCGTCGAAGATCTCCGCGATCCGGTCGGAGGCGGTCATCGACTCCTGCGCCATCGCCAGCAGGAAGCCGAGGGCAGCCACCGGCCACACGATCTGCAACATCAAGGTGATGAAGGCGACCAGGGTGCCGAGGGTCACGGTGCCCCGACCGGCCGCGACCGCCCCCATGGCGAGCACCACGATCAAGGTGATGGCCGGGATGACTTCGAGGAAGGTCCAGAACTTGGCCTGCAGGCGCACGCGCTCCATCGACGTGTCGTAGAGCTGCACGCTGCGCCGATCGAACTTCTCGAACACGTGCTTGGCCCGACCGAAGGCCTTGATCACCCGGAGTCCGTGAGCACCTTCCTCGACCGAGGAGGCGACATCGCCCGTCTCGTCCTGGATCTGACGGGAGAGCCGGGTGTAGGTCTTCTCCACCTTCAGGCAGATCAGGATGATCGGGACGCTGGAGGCGAGCACCACCAGGCCGAGTGGCCAGTACATGTTGATCAGGAGCACGGTGACGACGGCGATCTGCAACACGTTGGTGATCATGAACAGCAGCCCGAAGCCGAGGAAGCGGCGGACGATCGACAGGTCGTTCATCATCCGCGACAGCAGTTGGCCGGACTGCCACTGCCCGTGGAAGGCCATCGGCAGCCGCTGCAACTTCGCGTACAGATCGGTCCGGATACCCGTCTCGGTGGACAGCGTCGCCCGGGCCACCACCCAGCGGCGGGTGAAGATCAGCACCGCCTCGGAGACGCCGAGGGCCAGCGCGAAGGCGCCCAGGGCGTAGAGCCCGGGACGATCGGAGTTGGCGATCGGGCCGTCGATGACGGACCGGGTGACGAGCGGTACGACCAGGCTGGCGCCGATGCCCAGCACGGCACAGACCACCATCACGGTGAAGCGCCCCTTGTAGGGGAGCATGTAGGTGTGCAGGCGCCACAGCGAGGAGCTGGTGCGCTTGCGCCGCGGCGGTGGACCGATGATCGCCGGCCGGTCGAGCGGGTTGTCGGAGTGGGTGGGAGCGACGACACCGGAGTTCGGTGTGATCGTGGGGGCCGAGAGATCGGCAGTCATGGAACGTTTTCCTCAGGCGGTGCGTGGCAGGTTGTACGGGCTGGTCGAGCGGGGCTCTCGACCATGGTGACTCGAAGGGGTGACAAAATTTGGCGCAGATGGCCAGAAGACACTATGCAACCTCAAGCACGGTTGAGGTCAAATGGTTATGAGCGCCGCATGAGTCTACCCCCTTCCCGGGCGACCGCACCCAGGTCCGGGGCTGTCCCACCACAGCACTGATGCCCTAAATTGGGGCCAACCCGTCACGCAGGAGGAATCCATGCCCCAGCAGGTCCATGGCATCATCGCCCGAGCCAAGGGCGAGCCGACCGAGCTCGTCACCATCAACGTTCCGGACCCGGGCCCCGGGGAGGCCGTCGTGGCGATCCAGGCGTGCGGGGTCTGCCACACCGACCTGCACTACCGCGAGGGTGGGATCGGCGACGAATTCCCCTACCTCCTCGGCCACGAGGCGGCCGGCGTGGTGGAGTCGGTCGGCGAGGGCGTCACCGGCGTCGCGCCGGGTGACTACGTGGTGCTGAACTGGCGCGCCGTCTGCGGCGACTGCCGGGCCTGCCGCCGGGGCCGACCCTGGTACTGCTTCGACACCTTCAATGCCGAGCAGAAAATGACCCTGGAGGATGGCACCGAACTCTCCCCCGCCCTGGGCATCGGCGCCTTCGCCGAGAAGACGCTGGTAGCCGCCGGGCAGTGCACCAAGGTCGACCCGGCCGCCCGGCCCGCCGCTGCGGGGCTGCTCGGTTGCGGCGTGATGGCCGGTCTCGGCGCTGCCATCAACACCGGCAACGTCGGCCGCGGCGACTCCGTCGCGGTGATCGGTTGTGGCGGGGTGGGAGCGGCCGCCATCGCCGGCGCCCGGCTGGCCGGGGCGGCCAAGATCATCGCCGTCGACCTCGACGAGCGGAAGCTCGAGACCGCCAAGGAGCTCGGCGCCACCCACACCGTCAACGCCTCCGACAAGGATCCGGTCGCGGCGATGCAGGAACTGACCGACTCCTTCGGGCCGGACGTGGTGATCGACGCAGTCGGCCGCCCGGAGACCTGGAAGCAGGCCTTCTACGGCCGCGACCTGGCCGGCACCCTTGTCCTGGTGGGCGTACCCACCCCGGAGATGAAGGTGCCCGACATCCCGCTGATCGACGTGTTCGGTCGTGGCGGTGCGCTCAAGTCGAGCTGGTACGGCGACTGCCTACCCAGCCGGGACTTCCCGATGCTGGTCGACCTCTACCTGCAGGACCGGCTGCCCCTCGACGCCTTCGTCACCGAGGAGATCACCATCAACGACCTGGAGGCCGCCTTCGACAAGATGCACCGCGGGGACGTACTCCGCTCGGTGGTCGTCCTGGACGGCGCCGCACCGGCAGGAGACTCAGCATGAGCGCCCGGATCGACCACACCACCACCTCGGGCACCTTCTCCCTCGACGGGGAGACCTTCGACGTGGACAACAACGTCTGGGTGGTCGGCGACGACGCCGAGTGCGTGGTGATCGACGCACCCCACGACGTCCAGGCGATCGTCGACCTGGTGGCGGGCCGGAAGGTGGTTGCGGTGCTGTGCACTCATGGCCACGACGACCACGTCCGCTACGCACCCGAACTGGGTCGCGCCGTCGACGCACCCGTCCTGCTGCACCCGGATGACCTGCCGGTCTGGCGGCTCACCCACGACACCGACCCGGACGGCGCCCTCAGCGACGGTCAGCAGATCCCGATCGCCGACACCGTGCTGACCGTCATCCACACCCCGGGCCACGCGCCCGGGGCGGTCTGCTTCCACGCCGAGTCGCTGGGCACCGTCTTCACCGGGGACACCCTGTTCTCCGGCGGCCCGGGCGCCACCGGCCGCAGCTTCAGCGACTTCGACACCATCGTGCAGTCGATCCGGACGAAGTTGTTCGCCCTCGGTGACGACACGGTGGTGCACACCGGCCACGGGGACAGCACGACGATCGGCGCCGAGAAGGCCAACGTCTGAGGCTCCCCTCTCAGCGGCTCACCGCGCCGTCCCCATCGCCCGGTGCACCTCGGCGAGGGTGGCCTCGGCGATCCCGTTCGCGCGGGCGTTGCCGGCGCGCAGCAGGTCGGTGACGATGTCCCGGTCCGCGGCGTACTCGCGTCGCCGGGCCCGGATCGGACGGAAGTAGTCATTCACCGCGTCGGTGGTGACCCGCTTGAGCCTCGCTGCGCCGCCGTTCCCGATGCTGTCGGCCAGCTCGACCGGATCCTCACCGA
>JBQDIN010000015.1:0-61310 GCA_052094425.1 Propionibacteriaceae bacterium | reverse complement strand
GCCGGGGGCGGCACTCGGATGAAGTCCGCCACCTCCAAGCTGCTGCACTCGGTCGGCGGCCGTTCGATGCTCAGCTGTGCAGTGGACGCCGCAGCCGGGGTGGAGCCCGAGCACCTGGTGGTGGTCACCGGACACCTGCGGGAGCAGGTCGAGGAGCACCTGCACGAGGTCGCCCCGCAGGTGCGTACGGCCGTCCAGGACGAGCAACGCGGCACCGGTCACGCCGTCCAGTGCGGGCTCGCCGGGTTGGCGGACGTCGAACTCGGGGGTGAGGTGATCGTCACCTACGGCGACGTGCCGATGCTGACCGCCGACACCCTCGCCGCCCTGGTGGCCGCCCATCGGGAGGCAACCGACGCGATCACAGTGCTCACCGCCCACCTCGCCGATCCGACCGGGTACGGGCGGGTGATCCGAGACGGCGATGGTCTGGTCGAGGCGATCGTCGAGCACAAGGACGCCGACGGTGCCCAGCGCGCGGTGACCGAGATCAACTCCGGCATCTACGTCTTCGATGCCGCCACACTGTCCACCGGTCTGTCCCAGATCCGGGACGACAACGCCCAGTCGGAGTTGTACCTGACCGACGTGATCGCCATCACCCGTTCCGCCGGCGGGCAGGTCGGGGCGTACGTCGTCGACGACCTCTGGCAGACCGAGGGCGTCAACGATCGGGTGCAGCTGTCTCGGATCAACGCCGAGGTGAACCGCCGGACCTGCGAGCGGTGGATGCGGGCCGGGGTGACCATCATCGACCCGTCCAGCACCTGGATCCACGACTCGGTCGCCCTCGGAACCGACGTCACCCTGCTGCCCGGCACCTCGCTGGAAGGGGCCACCTCGGTCGCCTCGGGGGCGACCATCGGGCCGGACACCACCCTGGTCGACGTCGAGGTGGGGAGCCACGCCACCGTCACCCGCGCCCAGGGCCAGTTGGCCGTGATCGGGGCCGGGGCCACGGTGGGTCCGTTCGCCTACCTGCGGCCGGGGACCGTGCTCGGTGCGGACGGCAAGATCGGCACCTTCGTGGAGACCAAGAACACCACGATCGGTACCGGTGCGAAGGTGCCGCACCTCACCTACGCCGGTGACGCCGAGATCGGCGAGGGTGCCAATGTCGGAGCGGGCACGATCTTCGCCAACTACGACGGGGTGCACAAGTTCACCACCACGGTCGGCCGGCACACGTTCGTCGGCAGCAACTCGGTGTTGGTCGCGCCGGTCACCCTCGCCGACGGCAGCTACGTGGCCGCCGGGTCGTCGATCACCGGCGACGTGGACCCGGGCCAATTGGCGGTGGCCCGTGGCCGACAACGCAACATCAACGACTGGGTGGCCCGGCGACGAGCCGGCACCCGTACCGCAGCGGCGGCCACGTCCGCGGGGAACGGCGCCGGCTCCGAGGAGCCATCGCCGGGTCCCGAGCCCGACCAGAGTTCCGACCCAGCAACCCATCCGAACACCGAGGAGCAGGCGTGAGCGGCGTCAAGAAACCCAATGAGAAGCACTTGATGCTCTTCACCGGCCGGGCCTACCCGGAACTGGCCCGCGAGGTCGCGGAGATGATGGGCGTCGACATCGTGCCCACCCGCGCGATCAGCTACGCCAACTCCGAGATCTACGTGCGCTTCGAGGAGTCGGTCCGCGGCTGCGACGCGTACGTCCTGCAGAGCCACTGCGCGCCGGTGAACGAGTGGCTGATGGAGCAGTTGATCATGGTCGATGCGCTGAAGCGGGCCTCCGCAAAGCGGATCACCGTGGTCGCCCCCTTCTACCCGTACGCCCGGCAGGACAAGAAGCACCTTGGCCGGGAGCCGATCTCGGCCCGGCTGGTCGCCGACATGTTCCGCACCGCGGGCGCGGACCGGCTGATGTCGGTCGATCTGCACGCCGCGCAGATCCAGGGCTTCTTCAACGGCCCGGTGGACCACCTGTGGGCGCTGCCGGTGCTGGCCGAGCACGTCGAGGAGACGTACGACACCTCGGAGATGGCCATCGTCTCGCCGGATGCGGGCCGGGTGCGACTGGCCGACATGTGGAGCGACCGGCTGAACTGTCCGCTGGCCATCATCCACAAGCGGCGCGACCCGGACGTGGCGAACACGGTCGCGGTGCACGAGGTGGTCGGTGACGTGCAGGGCAAGGTGTGCCTGCTGGTGGACGACATGATCGACACCGCCGGCACCATCTGCCAGGCGGCCGAGGCGCTGATGGCCCGTGGTGCCAAGTCGGTGATCGCGGCCGCCACCCACGCGGTGCTGTCCGGTCCGGCCACCGAACGGTTGTCCTCCTCATTGTTCGAGGAGGTCATCGTCACCAACACGTTGCCGATTCCCGACGAGCACCACTTCGACAAGTTGAAGGTGCTGTCCATCGGGCCCCTGCTCGCCCGTGCCATCACCCAGGTCTTCGAGGACGGATCGGTCACCAGCCTGTTCGACGGCAACAGTTGATCTTCACGCGGGGGTGCCGGTCCGTCGGCTGGACCATTGGCATGTTGGTGGATCTCGTCGACATCACTTGATCTCAACCTGACTTGAAGTTGCATGCTTGTTCGCATGACTACCGCGAGTGTGACAGCAGAGGACCGGACGGCCAGTGACCGGACCTATGGTGACCTGGACCGGTTGATGGGTCTGATGACCGGGGCCGAGAAGCACGGACCGAGTGCGACGTCGACCCTCGACGTGTTGTGGGTGCTCTACGACCGGGTGCTGGACATCACTCCCGATCGGATCGACGACCCCCGGCGCGATCGCTTCATCCTGTCCAAGGGCCACGGACCGATGGCCTACTACGCCGTCCTTGCAGCCAAGGGATTCATCGACGAGACGTGGTTGCCGAGTTTCGGTGCGTACAACTCCCGGCTCGGGCATCATCCCGACCGTCTCCTGCTCCCCGGGGTGGAGTTCTCCAGCGGATCGCTGGGACATGGCCTCCCGGCCGCAGTGGGCCTGGCCCTCGGGTTGCGTGCCCAGCGGAATCCCGCCCGGGTCGTCACGCTGGTCGGCGACGCCGAGTTCGACGAGGGGTCCAACTCCGAGGCCGTCGTGTACGCCGGCGCGATCGGCCTGGGGAATCTCACCACCGTGGTGATCGACAACGACTCGTCCAGCCATGGCTGGCGGGGCGGCATCGCTCGCCGGTTCGAGGTGGAGGGCTGGCGGGCAACCGACGTGGACGGCCACGACCGCGAGGCGCTGGCAGCCGCCTTCGCCCAGGGCGACGGAACCCGCCCGAGCGTGGTCGTCGCCCACGTGCCACCGAAGAACTGACGGAGAGGACCGATGATGACGACCACGAGTGTGCCCCAGCGGAACTGGATCGGTGCGGCCGTTCCGGACCTGCGAACCCAGTTCGTCCAGACCGCGAGCCAATTGATCGAGGAGGATCCGCGGCTCGCGATCGTGCTGGCGGAGATCAGTGCCAACCAGTTCGAGGAGGTGGCCGGCCGCCACCCCGAACGGGTGATCAACGTCGGGATCCGCGAGCAGTTGCTGGTCAGCGCCGCTGCCGGGCTCGCCCTGGCCGGACTGCGACCGATCGCGCACTCCTTCGGAGCCTTCGTGATCGAGCGCGCGTGGGAGCAGGTCAAACTCGACTTCAGTCACCAGGACCTCGGTGGCATCCTGGTTGGCTCGTACGGCTCCTACGACTGGCCGGCCGGTGGTCGGACCCACCAGGCCCCAGGGGATGTCGCGCTGCTGGACACCCTGCGGGACTGGACCGTGCACGTGCCCGGTCACCCGGCCGAGCTCGACGCCCAGCTCCGGCAGGCCGCCGTTGGTGACGACCGGGTCTACATCCGGGTCGGGGGCGAGCCGAACCCGACGCCACACGTCAACCCCGACCACCGGTGGACCGTGTTGCGACAGGGGAGCGCGGGCACCGTCGTCGCGGTCGGTCCCGTCCTGCGCTCGGTGTTGGAGGCCGTCGCCGGCCTGGACGTCACCGTGCTCTACGCGTCCACCGTCCGGCCCTTCGATGCCGACACCCTGTTGGCCACCCTGGGGACGCCGCGGGTGGTCATGGTCGAGCCGTACTTGGCCGGCACCTCCGCCGCGCGGGTCGCAGCGGCGCTGAGTTCGCTCGACCATCGGCAACTCTCGCTCGGAGTCGGCGATCCAGACCCGCACCGCTACGGGGAGCCCCATGATCATGATCGGCTGCACGGTCTCGACCCGGCCGGCCTGCGGCGCAGCATCGCCGAGTTCCTTGAGGAGCGGGCACTCTCGGCCTGATTTTTGGCCGCGGGCTCGGATCGGTTAGGCTGGTCCGGTTGCCTCGGCGAGGGCCGCGCTTGGCGTCCGTGATCGACTGGGTGAGAAGGATCCGTGTGTTTCGGATCGTGCTCCCATCTGGTCGAGCCGGTCCCGGTGTCAGATCCCGCCGTTGCGCAACGCGACCGTTCAGTGTTTGCCCGTTGAGTGTCTGCCCGTTCAAGGGTTCGTAGAGAACAAGGAGTTCGTTTCGTGGCCGAGGTCAAGCTGTCTGCCGAAATGCGTACTGAGTTCGGCAAGGGTGCGGCTCGTCGCATCCGTCGTGCCGACAAGATTCCCGCCGTCCTGTACGGGCACGGCGCGGACCCCCTGCACATCACCCTGCCCGGCCACGAGACCCTGCTTGCGCTCCGCGAGGACAATGCGCTGCTCGCGGTGGACGTGGACGGCGACTCGAAGCTGGCGCTGCCCAGGCAGGTCCAGCGGGACCCGATCAAGGGCTTCATCGAGCACGTCGACCTGTTGATTGTGCGGCGCGGCGAGAAGGTCGTCGTCGACGTGGCCATCCAAACCGAGGGCGAAGCCGCTTCGGAGACCGTCGTGGTCGTCGACCGCCAGACCGTATCCGTCGAGGCCGAGGCCACCAACATCCCGAACTACGTGATCGTGTCGATCGAGGGCATGGAGGCCGGCACCCAGGTGCTCGCCGCCGACCTCGACCTGCCCGAGGGTTCCACCCTGAACGAGGAGGACGACATCCTCGTCGTCAACGTCACCAACGCCCCGACCCAGGCCGAGCTCGATGCCGACCTCGAGGTCGAGGATGCTGACTCGACCGAGGGCGACGAGGAGGCCGCAGGTGATGAGGCTGCTGAGGACGCTGAGGGCGAGGAGAAGTCCGACTGACCCAGTCGGCGAGAACGCGATGACCTGGTTGGTGGTCGGGCTCGGTAATCCGGGCCCGGCCTACGCCACGCACCGGCACAACGTCGGGTACATGGTGGCGGACCTGTTGGCGTCCCGGTTGGGCGCCCGCTTCAGCGCCCCCAAGGGCATGCGTGCCGAGGTCGCCGAGGGTCGTCTCGGACCGATCGGCCCGGACACCCCGCGGGTGGTCGTACTCAAGTCGCGCACCTACATGAACGAGTCCGGTGGGCCGGTGGCCAAGGTCGCCGGCTGGCACAAGATCGGTGCCGACCACGTGATCGCCGTGCACGACGAGTTGGACATCGACTTCGGTCAACTCCGGATCAAGCTCGGCGGTGGCGACAACGGGCACAACGGGCTCCGGTCGATGCGCAGTGCCCTCGGAACGGGGGACTGGTACCGGGTTCGGTTCGGCATCGGCCGTCCCCCGGGGCGCCAGGCGCCGAGCGACTTCGTCCTCACGTCCTTTCCGGCCTCGATGAAGGCGGATGTGTCCGTCGAGGTGGATCGTGCCGCGGACGCGGTCGAGTCGTTGATCACCGACGGACTGGAACCGACCCAGAACCGCTACAACTCCTGACGAGTCCAACCTCCCCCGTGAGCGGGCCTCGGGTGGATCAGCGGCGACTGGATCGGATGGTGGCGACCAGGTCGGACTGGGTCCTGCTGGTCCACTCGTTTCCGTGGCCGCGATCCACCCGATCCTGCAGGAAGGCGAGTTCGGTCACCGCATCGGCGAACACCCGCATCCGCTTGATCTCGGTCGCGTCTCCTGCGGCCTTCGCCGCGGCTCGACGTCGCTTGCGGCCCCCGAGCGAACTGACCCAGGTGGCCTCCTGGTGCGAGATCAACTCCGCCGCCACCATCTTCGGGAGCTCCCGGACGAACATCTGACCCTCCCGCTTGCGGCTCTTCACCGCCACCACGATGGCGATCACGAAGGTCGGCACCAGCACGACGAGGTAGGCGATCACGTACCCGCCGAAGCCGAAGAGCGCTGCGGAACCGTTCCAGACTCCGTGCAGCAGCATCGCACCCAGGAAGCCGAGGGCGATGGCACCGTAGCGCTGGGCGCGCTGCTCGTGGGGGAACTTCAGGGACCAGTAGATCCCGAAGGCGGTCATGGTGCAGAACAGCGCGTGTCCGAAGGCGCCAGTGACCAGGCGCAGGACGAGGACGGCGAGCCCGCCCCCGAGTCCGCCGGCACTACTGGCGTACAGCATGTCCTCGACGAAGGCGAAGCCGATGCCGACGAAGCCGGCGTAGACCAGGCAGTCGGTCAGGGTGGTCATCTCCTTGCGGCGTGGCCCGGTCAGCATCAGCAACAAGAAGGCGCCTTTGCTGAGCTCCTCGACCAGCGGTGCCTGGATCGCGGCGCCGGTGATCGGGCCGGACAGGATGCCGAGTTGGCCGAACACGAGACCGGCCAGTAGGGCGCACACGACGGACACCCCACCGCCCCAGAAGAACGCCAACAGCAGCAGGCGGGGTGGCTCCGGCTCCCAGCGATCCAACCACAGGTAGCAGGCGGTCACCCCCACGAAGGCGAGTACGGCGGGAATCAGCGCCACCAGGAAGGTGACCGGATTGATCAAGAGGCTGAAACCGAGCGCGACGGCCACCGCGAGCCCGGCGAAGATCAGCGCCACGATCGGTGCTCCGACCTTGGCCGCGGTGCGCTGCAGGCGCGGACGGTACGGGACCGGGGTCATCTGGCCGGGTGGCATTTGGCCGGGTGGCATTTGGCCGGGTGGCATTTGGCCGGGTGGCATTTGGCCGGGTGGCATTTGACCGGGTGGCATTTGGCCGGGCTGTGGTGGTCCGGTCGGAGGGAACTGCCCCCCACCGGGCGCCGGTTGCGGTGGCATCGGGGGCGGCCCACCGGCCGGCGGGAACTGGCCGGCGGGGGCGCCGGGACCGCCCCGGGGAGGTGGGGCAGAGTTCGGTCGATGTGGGTCGTGGGACACCCGCCAAGGGTACGCACAGGTGAGTTCAGCCGCTACGCTGCCGCCATGTCCACACCCACCCCGTCCGTGACCCTGGACGACATCCGTGCGGCCAGGCAGGTGCAGTCCGATGTGGTGATCACCACCCCGATGGAGTACTCCCGGGCGGTGACGTTGGTGGCGGGTACCGACACCTGGCTGAAGTGCGAGAACATGCAGCGCGCCGGCTCCTTCAAGATCCGCGGCGCCTTCACCCGGATGAGCCGACTGACCGATGCGGAGAAGGCGCGGGGAGTCGTCTGCGCCAGTGCCGGCAACCACGCCCAGGGCGTGGCCCTGGCCGGGCAGCTCCTTGGCATCGCCGTCACCGTGTTCATGCCGGTTGGCGCGCCGATCCCCAAGCTGCTCGCCACCCGCGGGTACGGGGCCGAGGTGCGCCAGGTCGGCAATTTCCTCGACGAGTCGCTGGTCGCCGCCAGGGAGTTCGAGGTCGAGACCGAGGCGGTGCTGATCCACCCGTTCGACCACGCCGACATCGTGGCCGGTCAGGGCTCCTGTGGCTTGGAGATCCTCGAGCAGGTCCCGGACGTGAAGACGATCGTGGTCGGCACTGGCGGAGGTGGCCTGATCGCCGGGATCGCCACCGCGGTGAAGGCGTTGAAGCCGGATGTGCGAGTGGTCGGCGTGCAGGCTGAGCAGGCCGCCGCCTATCCAGGTTCCTTGGCTGCCGGGCACCCCGTCCCGGTCAGCGACATGTCCACGATGGCCGACGGCATCGCCGTCGGCTGTCCCGGCGAGGTGCCGTACACGATCGTGTCCGAGTTGGTCGACGCGATCGAGACCGTCTCCGAGGCGTCGCTGTCCCAGGCCCTGCTCTTCCTGCTGGAGCGGGCGAAACTCGTGGTGGAGCCGGCCGGCGCGGCCTCGGTGGCGCACCTGATGGAGGCGGGGGCCGGGGCCTACGAGGGGCCGGTCGTCGCGGTGCTTTCCGGGGGCAACATCGATCCACTGTTGCTGTTGCGGATCATCCGGTATGGGCTGGTGAGCGCCCAGCGCTACCTGCAGTTCCGGGTCCGGGTTCCGGACAGCCCGGGCTCCCTCGCCAAGTTGCTGGACGCCCTGGCCGACGACGACGCCAACGTGATCGAGGTCGCCCACGTCCGCACCGGCGCCGCCCTGCACGTCGACGAGGTGGAGATCAGCCTGCAGTTGGAGACCAAGGGGTCCGAGCACACCGAACGACTGATCGCCGACCTGCGCGCCGACGGCTACGAGTTGATCTTCGACTGACGCTTTCCCGGGGTTCAGAACCCGAGGCTGCGCAGCCAGGTGATCAGGTCGTCCGCCCTGGTGGAGGCCCGGTCTGCCTGCCAGGCTCCGAGGTCGCGGGTGTCAACCAGCAGTCCGTCGCGCAGGTAGACGACCCGGTCGGCTCGCGCCGCATGGGCCGCGTCGTGCGTCACCATCACCAGGGTTGCTCCCGATCGGTGCACGTCGGTGAGTGCGTCCATCACCTCGACGGTGGCGCTGCTGTTCAACGCGCCGGTCGGCTCGTCGGCGAACAGGACCGATGGTTCGCAGGCCAAGGCCCGACAGAGTGAGGCCCGCTGCAACTGCCCACCCGACACTTGGCTGATGCCGTGCCGGGCGATGTGCGCGATCCCGAACCGCTCCAGCAGACCGTCCACACGGGCGATCGCGGCACCCTGGTCTCGCGCCGCCGCCTTGAGTGCCGGCAACAAGATGTTGTCCCGCACACTCAGGTTGGCCAGGAAGTATGCCTGCTGGAAGACGAAGCCCATCTGGGTCAACCGGACGTGGCTGATCGCGGCGTCGTCGAGGGAGGTCAGGTCGTCCCCGCCGAGGAACACCGCCCCGCTGCTGGGCCGATCCATCCCGCTGAGGCAGTGCAGCAGGGTCGATTTCCCGGACCCCGAAGCACCCATCACGGCCAGGAACTCACCGGACCGTACGGCCAGGTCGACGCCGGCCAACACCAAGGCTGGCGGATCGGTGGAGAGATACGTCTTGGTCAGTTCGCGGCATTCCAACAGGGTCTGGGTGAGGGTGGTCATGGTGCTCCTGTCATCGGTCCAGCCAGGAGCTCAGATCGGCTCCACGTAGGCGGGTGGTGGCCAGCAGGGCGCCGAGCAGTCCGGCACCGATCGTGACCAGTGGGTAGGCCAGGTAGACCATCAGTGGGTTCGGGATCAGACTGAGGTCCGCGATCCCCAACCCCGCCAGGGAGATCAGGCCACCGACGAGCGAGTCGCCGAGGGTTTTGACCATTACCAGCCCGAGCAGGGTGCCGGCGGTCACGACCAGCAGCGTCTTGCCCAGCACCTGCCTGCTGATCTCGCGTTGGGTGAAGCCGATCACGGCCAGGATGCCCAGTGCGCGGCGGGTGCTGCTCAGGTGCATGCCGACGAACAGCCGGGTGATCAGCGCTACGACGCCAACCCCGAGAACCAAGGCCAGCAGGGAAGCGCCCCGCAAGGCTTCGGTCACGTTGGAGAGCGTCTGCTGGGCGTACTCCTGCATGGGGATGACGCGGGCCGACTCGAACCGCTGGTCGTAGTCAGTGGCCACAGCCGCCGGATCCGCTCCTTCGACGGTGTTCGCGAAGATCACGTGGCTCGTCGCTCCCGACGGTGCCGCACCCTGCAGCTTGGCGGTGTACCCGCTGCTGGTCACGTCCTGGTAGATCCCGCTGACGACGACGGCGGTGACCTCGCCGGCCCGGCGGATGGTCATCGCGTCCCCGACCGCGAGCCCGTACTTGGCTGCGTTCAGCACCGACAACGCGATCTGCCCGGCCAGTGGACGCTCGCCGTGCAGGAACTCGACCGTGCCGCCGGAGTAGTCACCGACCTCGACCCGCAGCGATGCCCACCCGTCGGCGGAGCGCGTCTCGTACAGCACTGTGGCGAAGGGACGTACGTCGGTGAGTCGATCATCGGCCTGCATGGTCGCGAGCAGGTCAGCCTGGACCACGTCGATGTCGTCGAGGAACTGCACGCCGGCCCACAGATCACTCTGCGGCGCCCCGAGGTAGGTGACGAACCGAGGACTCTCGAACGTGCTGAGCAGATTCGTCGGCAGCATGATGAGCACGGTGGCGAGCAGGCTCACGAGCGGCAGGAGGGCCCACTGGCCGCGCTCCGCCCGGAGATCCAGCCAAGCCAGCCGGCGCTGGACACTCCCGCCACGACCGGAGGTGAGAGTGGAGCGGTGGAGCCCTCGGGCCTGCCGCCGGGCTCGGCGCGCGGTCTGCCGTTCGTCCAAGGTGCTGACGTGGACCAGCGCGGCGACGATCTCGATATTCCTGATCCGGCGGAGGATCCCGGCGCAGATGGTGATCACGATCAGATGCACCAGGGTCAGGGCGAAGAGCGGCACCAAGATGGTCCAGGGGTCGGTCGACGGCTCGGCATAGCTGGCCCGGACGCTGCGGGAGAGAAACCCGGTGGCGACCACGGCCAGGCCGCCGCCGACGAGACAGGCCAGCAGGGACAGTGCACCGTAGCGCGCCAGGTGGAGGCGGCTGATCTCCTTGTCCGGAAGTCCGATCGCCTTCATCGTCCCGATCTCGCGGACCTCGTCGGCGAGGTTGCTCCGGATCACGAACCGTACGTTCACGAGGGCGATCGCGATCAGGAGCAGGCTGACGAACATCAGAGCCACCGCCACCAGCCCATCACTGAACGCGTTGATCATCCGGATCATCTCAATGGTGACCGCCTGGCCGTTCTTCGGCAGGGCCGAATCCGCTTCGTAGGCGTGTTGGAGGTCCGCCGCCGCGGACGGATCGTCCAGCCGGTACTCGACGATGATCTCCTCGACTCCACCACCGGCCTGCCGCAGCGCAGTGAGGTCCACGTCGGCGACGAGGAGGCGGGTGCCCGAAGACATCGACGAGGCCATCTGGGCATCTCGGACGAATCCACCCACCCTTAGTGTGTGTGGGCCGGCGTCGGTCCGTACGACCAGCTGGTCACCGACCCGGAGGTCATGACTCTGTTGGTGGGCCACCGGGAGAAAGATCTCGCCGGCGGCCGGTTCGGGGACGGCACCTCGCGCGTCGATCAAGTGGTCGAAGCCGGCGTTCTGGGTCACGAACAGGTTGTCGATGAGGCTCTCGGAGAAGTCTCCGGACTCACCGGTGGTGGGACGGTGCCAGGTCAGCGCTGCGCCGTCGAAGCCGACCATCTCCTCGACCAGCCAGTCCTCCAGCTCCGGATGGTCTGCGGCGAACCGGTCGAGGGCGGCCCGGTCGTAGGGTCCCTGGTGCATCTGCAGGAAGTGCGGCGGTTTCGCCACCTCGAACAACTCGTCGATCCCTCCGACCAGCCGCTCAGTCATCATCGCTCCGGTGGCCATCAGGCAGGTGCTGAGGGTCAGGACCACCAGCAGCGCGGCGTTGACCCCCTTGTTCCTGATCAACTCGTTGCGCGCAGACCGGAGGTACAGGGACTTCCTCGTCACAGTGGTTCCGATCTGCCGGGCTCGGTGCCGGATTCCGGGAAGTGAACCCCGGGCCGGCCCACGCCGGCAGCACATCGACCACATTTCCAGTTGCCGGGCCGGCGCACATCGGGGGAAGGCCCGGCTGGGGGCGCGCCCGCACCCTGATGATCGTCGGGCGTATGTCAGGGGTGTGGCTCGCTTGGCCCGGGGGGTGACTCAGGGGGTGTGACTCTGGGGGTGCGGCTCAGGGGGTGCGTCAGAACTCGGTGTACTTCTCTCGCGCGACCGAGGCGGTCAGCCCGGACAGCAACACGAAGGCGAGGACGGCGACCATGGCATTCCGCAGGCCCCACTCCTCACCGAGCAGGCCGAGCAACGGTGGCCCGGCCAGGAAGGCGAGGTAGCCGATCGTCGACACCGTGCCGACCCGGGCCGTCGCCAACCGCTCGTCATCGGCGGCGGCGCTCATCCCGACCGGGAAGCCCAGGGAGGCGCCCAACCCCCACAGCACGGTGCCGACCAAGGCCACGACCTGGTGGTCGACCAAGATCACCAACAGCAGGCCCACGGCCGCGACGACCGCCGTCGTACGCAGCACCGGCACCCGTCCGAAGTGGGCGAGCAGGGGGACGCCGAGGAGCCGGCCGCCGGTCATCGCGGACAGGAACAACGCGAACGCCAGCGCACCACCGACTTCGCTGAACCCGTGGCCGTCGACCATCAGCAGTGACATCCAGTCGTTCGCCGATCCCTCCGTGAGGGCCATCCCGAGCACCAGCAGGCCGAGGAGCAGGGTGGTCGGTTCGCGCCACACGGCGAGACGTTCGGCCAAGGTGACGCTCGATCCGTCCTCGGGTGCCGGGTCGCCGGGCAGGTGCCGGTAGCTGGAGATGGCCACCGTGACCATGATCAGCGCGACGACGCTGGCCTGCCATCCCAGCCCGACTCCGAGTGCGGCCGCCAGGGCGCCGAAGCCCGCACCGGCCACGGTGCCGATGGAGAAGAAGGCGTGGAAGACCGGCATGATCGGCTTGCCCACAGCGCGCTCGTTCGCGGCCGCGCTGACGTTGGCCGCGACATCGCTCATCCCGGTGGTGAGGCCGGCGACCACGAACCCGCCCACGATCCCGGGGACCAATTCCGTGGATGCTGCCCAGGCGGCCAGGGCGAAGCCGACGCTGACCACGGCCAGCCCGATGGTGACGACCCGGCGGGCCTCGAACCGGTGGATCACGTGACTCGCCACCGTCAGCCCGAGCACCGAACCCACCGAGATGCCGAGCAGCATGAAGCCCATCTCTCGAGTGCTGGCCCCCAGCGAGTCACGGACCCAGGGCAGCCGGGACATCCAACTGGCCATGCCGAAACCCATCGTGCAGAAGAGGGCGAAGAGGGCATTGCGCCAGGCGAGAGGGCGGGTCACACCCGTCATTCTTGCAGTGACGCCGGTCGTTCTGGCAGTCCTGCGGAATGGGCCCGCAGCCGCTTGGGGCGAGGTTGTACGTTGGTCCGGTGACCCTTTCGGGACTCGTTGACCTCATTGCCACAGACCCCACGTTCGCCGAATCCATCGGTGACGCACGCACGCGTGCCCTGACAACGCTGGACCTGACCACGCCGCCGGCGCTGCGCCCCTTGGTTGCGGCGGCCCTGGCGGCGGACACCGAGCAGGGTGGTGCCGGCCGTCCGGTGCTGCTGGTCACGTCGACCTACCGCGAGGCCGAGGACCTGACCGCGATCCTGTCCGGCCTCGCTGCCCCCGGCTCGGTGGCCTACTACCCGGCCTGGGAGACCCTTCCGCACGAGCGGTTGAGCCCGCGTTCCGACACCGTCGGTCGACGACTCACGGTGCTGCGCCGCCTCGCCGGCACCGAGCCGGGGCCGGCGCTGCGGACGGTGGTCGCACCGGTTCGCTCGGTCCTGCAGCCGCAGGTGAAGGGGTTGGCCGACCTCATCCCGGTACGGGTCACCACCGGCACCGACCACGACCTCGAGCAACTCGCCACCGACCTGGTCGGGGCGGCTTACGTCCGGGTCGACCTGGTCGAACGCCGCGGCGAGTTCGCCGTCCGTGGCGGCATCGTCGACGTGTTCCCGCCGACCGAGGACCACCCGGTCCGGATCGACTTCTTCGGCGACACTGTGGAGGAGATCCACTACTTCTCCGTCGCCGACCAGCGCTCATTCCCGGACCTGGTCGATGAGGTGGTCGCCTCACCCTGCCGCGAGCTCCTGCTCACCGGCCAGGTGCGGGGTCGCGCGGCCGCCCTGGCCGAGGATCATCCCGAACTCGGCGAGATGCTGGAGAAAATCGCCCAAGGCCACGCCGTCGACGGGATGGAGGCACTCTCGCCCGCCCTGGTCGACGGGATGGAGTTGCTGGTCGAGTTGATGCCGGCCGACACCCACGTGTTGATCAGCGACCCCGAACTGGTCCGTGGCCGGGCGGCGGACCTGGTCACGACCAGCGAGGAGTTCCTGCAGGCATCCTGGGCCGCAGCTGCCGGCGGCGGGACGGCCCCGATCGACCTGGGCGCGTCCTCGTACCGAACCCTGGCCGACGTACGCAGCGTCGCCCTGGCCCGCGGCCAGGCGTGGTGGAGCCTGTCCTCGTTCAGCGCCGGTCCCGGCGACGGGGGCGGGGAGCGCCAGCCGGTCCGTACCGAGGACGGCGAGGTGATCGACTTCTCCGCCGTCGGCGGGACCGCGGCCGTGGCCTCGCGCCAAGTGGCAGTACGCCCGGCCGAGGTGCACCGTGGTGACACCGAGGCCGCGGTGGCCGACATCGCGCAGAAGGTGCACGACCGGTGGCGGGTGGTGCTGGTCGCCGAGGGCCGCGGGATGAGCGACCGAATGGCCGAACTGCTCAAGGAGCGGGAGGTCGGCGTCCAGCAACTCGACGCCCTCACCCGAACACCCCAACCGGGAGTGGCGACTGTCGTCACCGGGGAGTACAACCACGGCTTCCTGGCCGATGCGATCGAGCTCGCGGTGTTCACTGCCGGTGACCTGTCCGGGCAGCGGCCGGCCGACAAGTCCGCCCGGAAGATGCCGGGGCGACGCAAGAACCAGATCAACCCGTTGGAGTTGTCCACCGGGGACGCGGTGGTGCATGAGAAGCACGGTGTCGGTCGCTACGTCGAGATGATGCAGCGGGCGGTGTCGGGCTCCACCCGGGAGTACCTGGTGATCGAGTACGCCCCGTCGAAGCGGGGCCAACCCGCCGACCGGCTGTACGTACCGATGGACCAGCTCGACCAGGTCACCCGCTATGTCGGCGGCGAGAACCCCAGCCTGGACAAGATGGGCGGCTCCGACTGGGTGAAGCGGAAGGGTCGCGCCCGCAAGGCGGTCCGGGAGATCGCCTCGGAGTTGATCAAGTTGTACGCCGCCCGGCAGGCGAGCCGCGGGCACGCCTTCAGTGCGGACACGGCCTGGCAGCGGGAGTTGGAAGACGCCTTCAACTTCGTCGAGACCCCGGACCAGTTGGCCTGTATCGACGAGGTCAAGAAGGACATGGAACAGATCATCCCGATGGACCGGTTGGTCTGCGGGGACGTCGGCTACGGCAAGACCGAGATCGCGGTCCGGGCCGCCTTCAAGGCGGTCCAGGACGGCAAGCAGGTGGCGATCCTGGTCCCGACCACCCTGCTCGTCCAGCAGCACCACGCCACCTTTGCCGACCGGTACGCCGGATTCCCGGTGAACGTGGCCCCGCTGAGCCGGTTCCAGACCGACGCCGAGTCGAAGGCGACCAAGCAGGGCGTCACCGAAGGCTCCGTCGACGTCGTGGTGGGCACCCACCGACTGTTGTCGGGGGAGGTGAAGTTCAAGGACCTGGGCCTGGTGATCATCGACGAGGAGCAGCGCTTCGGGGTCGAGCACAAGGAGGCGCTGAAGCGGCTGCGGATGGACGTCGACGTACTGGCGATGTCAGCCACGCCGATCCCGCGCACCCTGGAGATGGCGATCACCGGCATCCGGGAGATGAGCACCATCGCGACCCCACCGGAGGAGCGGCATCCGGTGCTGACCTTCGCCGGGCCGTACGAGGAGGGTCAGGTGACCGCGGCGATCCGTCGTGAGCTGCTCCGCGAGGGGCAGGTCTTCTACATCCACAACCGGGTCAACTCGATCGACAAGACGGCGAAGAAGATCAGGGAGTTGGTGCCCGAGGCCCGCGTCGTGACCGCACACGGGCAGATGGGGGAGCAGGCCCTCGAGCAGGTGATGGTGGACGTCTGGGAGCGCCGCGCCGACGTACTCGTGTGCACCACGATCATCGAGGCCGGCCTGGACATCGCCACCGCCAACACCTTGTTGATCGAGCGGGCCGACCTGCTGGGTCTCTCCCAGCTGCACCAGTTGCGCGGACGGGTGGGACGGAGCCGCGAGCGCGGCTACGCCTACTTCCTGTACCCGCCGGAGAAACCGCTCACCGAGACCGCCCATGACCGGCTGGCCACCATCGCCGCGCACACCGACCTCGGGGCCGGAATGGCGGTGGCGATGAAGGACCTGGAGATTCGGGGCGCCGGCAACCTGCTCGGTGGGGAGCAGTCCGGCCACATCGCCGACGTCGGCTTCGACCTCTACATCCGTCTCGTCGGGGAGGCGGTCGCGGAGTACCGCGGCCAGGACACCGAACCCGAGCCGGAGATGCGGATCGAACTTCCGGTCGAGGCGCACCTGCCCACCGACTACGTCGAGTCGGAGCGTCTCCGGTTGGAGATGTACAAGCGCCTCGCCGAGGTACGCAGTACGGCCGACATCGACGAGGTGGTCGGCGAGCTCACCGATCGTTACGGTACGCCGGCCGGCCCGGTGCTGGCCCTCCTCGATGTGGCCCGCTTCCGGTTGGTGGCCCGGGCGGCCGGGCTCACCGAGGTGGTCGGCCAAGGCAATTTCATCCGGTTCTCCCCGGCTGACGTGCCGGAGTCGCGGGTGCTGCGGCTGAAGCGGATGTATCCCGGCAGCGTGGTCAAGGACGCCGCCGGATTCGTCCTGGTCCCGCGGCCGAAGACGGCCCCGGTCGGTGGCCAGCCGCTGCGCGACACCGCGCTGCTGGAGTGGTGCACCGAGGTCGTCAACGGCGTCTTCGTCGCCGGCTGATCCGGTTGTCGTAGGATCGGCCCTGTCCTCCGCACAGGGCACTGTTCGTCACGAAGGAAGGTCTCACCCCATGGCACTGCGCCCCGCCCCCCGCCACAGCCTGCGTCTCGCCGCCCTCGGCGCGGCGGCAGCCCTGGTCCTGACCGGTTGCGGCCAGAGTTCGCCACGCGTCGCCGCCTACGTGGGCAGCAGTGAGATCTCGGCCGAGGCCCTGACCGCGGGGGTCGAGGGCATCGGGGAGGCGTACGGCGCTCCCGATGCGATCAGCAAGTCTGCGGTGCTGAACGCGATGATCCAGGGCGAGGTCGCCAGCGCGGTGGCCGCCGAGCGGGGCATCACGATCACTGACGGGCAACGCGACAAGATGCTGGGCCAGGACGAGTCCGGGAAGATGCTGACCACGGTCCCCGCGGCCAAGGAGATCGCCTACGACCTCGCCGACGCCCAACTGGTCGCTGCCAAGGTCGGTCCGGAGGAGTTCGGTGCGGCGATCAAGGGGGCTGACGTGACGGTGAACCCTCGCTTCGGCTCCTGGGATCCCGAGGCGCAGACCCCGGGCGTCCAGGAGGGCTCGACCTCGTTGTCGGTGCCGAGCGAGGGTGAGGGCGCCTGACCCGGTGCCGGCGGACCTGACCGTGGATCCGACGGAAGGTACCTCGGGCGAGCAGCCGGAACTGGTGCGCTTCGTCGACGTGATGCGACGACTGCGGGAAGAGTGCCCGTGGGACGCCCGGCAGACCCACCGTTCCTTGGTCCAGTACCTGATCGAGGAGACCGGCGAGACGGTCGAGGCGATCGAGTCCGGGGACGCGGAACACCTGCGGGAGGAACTCGGAGACCTCCTGCTGCAGGTGGTCTTCCATGCCACCATCGCCGCGGAGAACGATGACTTCACCCTGGCCGACGTGGCCCGTGGGGTCGCCGACAAACTGATCACCCGACACCCGCACGTCTTCGCCGACGCCGAGGCCCCGGTTGACGCCGATGCCACGTGGGAGCAGCGCAAGGCGATTGAGAAGGGCCGCACCTCCGCCCTCGAGGGGATCCCGGAACAACTGTCCGCCCTGGCCCGCGCGCAGAAGGTGATCAGCCGGACCCGCTCCCGACAGGTGCCGGTCGACCTGGACACCACCCCGGTCACCGCCGACCAGGTCGGGAGTGAGGTCCTCACTCTCGTCCAGCGGGCGCAGGCCGCCGGGATCGACGCCGAGCAGGCCGTACGGGATGCGCTGCGTGGCCTGGAGGCCGACATCCGTACGGCCGAGCCCACCCCGTGAGCCGGTGATCTGTCGGGACGGTCGACTAGCGTCGGAACCATGATCAGCACCATCGCGATCGAGAACTACCGCTCCCTACGCGACCTCGTCCTCGAACTCGGCGACCTCACCGTGATCACTGGCGCCAACGGCACCGGGAAGTCGAGCCTGTACCGGGCGCTGCGGTTACT
The DNA here is from genome assembly GCA_052094425.1 of Propionibacteriaceae bacterium. Classification (GTDB taxonomy): domain Bacteria; phylum Actinomycetota; class Actinomycetes; order Propionibacteriales; family Propionibacteriaceae; genus Microlunatus. Next base: position 43,191 of record JBQDIN010000015.1, on the reverse strand, counting down.
GGCCGACTGCGGGTCCGGCGAAGTGATCGGCTCGCTGGCCCGCACCGGAGGGTTGTCCTCGGTGCTGTGGGCCGGGCCGGAACACCTGTCCGGGGCGATGCGGCGCGGGGAGGTGCCCATCCAGGGGACCGGCAGTCGGAAGAAACCGATCAGCCTGCAGCTGGGGTTCACGGCGGACGACTTCGGATACCAGGTCGACCTCGGGTTGCCGAAGCCGGCGGGCGGCTCCTTCGCGAGCATGTTCACCTCCGACCCGGAGATCAAGCGGGAGATCATCTTCAGCGGTCCGGCGATGCGGCCGGCCGCCGCCTCCGTGCGCCGCAAGCACGGGTTGGTCGAGGTGCGCGACGGACGCTCCTGGCAGGAGGCCGCCCGGGCACTGCCACCGCACCGCAGCATCCTGTTCGAACTCAGCGATCCGCAGCTGACTCCCGAGGTGCTCGCGGTCCGGGAACGGATCCGCAACTGGCGCTTCTACGACAGCTTCCGCACCGACCCCGACGCCCCGGCCCGCCGACCGCGAGTGGGCACCCGGACCCCGGTGCTCGACCATGATGGCGCCGACCTGGCCGCGGCCCTGCAGACGATCATGGAGAACGGCGACCAGACGCGACTGCTTGCCACCGTCGCCGACGCCTTCGACGGCGCCGAACTCCAGGTCACCAGTCAGGGTGGCCTCTTCGACGTCGCCCTGACCCAGCCCGGCCTGCTGCGTCCGCTCACCAGTGCCGAACTGTCCGACGGGACGCTGCGCTACCTGTTGCTGGCGGCGGCTCTGCTCAGCCCGCGGCTGCCCGGGTTGTTGGTGCTGAACGAGCCCGAGACCAGCCTGCACCCAGACGTACTGCCCGCTCTTGGACGGTTGATCGTCGACACCGCCCAGCACACCCAGGTGGTGGTCGTCTCGCATTCCCGGACCCTGATCGACCACCTCGGCCGGGCCGGGGCCGAGACCCGGACGGCAGCGTACGAACTGGTCAAGGAACTCGGCCAGACTCGGGTCGCCGACCAGGGCATGTTCGACCGGCCAGCCTGGAACTGGGGGAGTCGTTGACGCACCCGGTCTGACGCGGACTGCTCAAGCCGCTCTCCGGTAGTGCAGGACTGTCGTACCGCCGGGGAGTGGTGTGATGTCGGTCCTCGCCCAGGTCCCCAGTTCGAAGGATGCGTCGGCGCCCCAGAGGGGAACGCCATGGCCGATCGTGACCGGGCTGAGCTTCACGATCAGGTGATCGATCTCAGGGCGGAGGGCCGCGGCGAGGGATCCACCGCCGATGATCCAGAGACCATTCCCCGGCTCGCTCTTCAACGTCCGAACCCGCTCCAGCGGATCCGTTCGGACCAACTCCACGGCGGGATCGGGAACAGACTCGAGCGTGGTCGAGAACACCAGGTGGCGCAGATGTGGGAAGGCATCCGGGACGCCCGCCGCCAGCCCGATCTCGTAGGACCGTCGCCCTTCGAGCACCGTGTCGAACCGGGTTCCCCGGGTCGAGACTCCCAGCGCCTCCCGCGCAGCTGCCGGCAGTGTCTCGGGATACTCCTGCGTGAGGAACTGGACGTAGTCGTCAGTGACGGGCCAGAATCCGCCGGGGCCAGTCGGGTCGTCCCCATCAGGGCCAGTGATGAACCCGTCGATCGTCGCCGCGATGAAGTAGGTGAGTGAACGGGTGTCCGTCATGCGGTGCACTCCTCTTGTCCAGGTGCCGGGCTCTCCGGCGGAACGTCTGCATGGGTGACTGTAGGGCCGCACGGGTGCCGGCTGCGTACGCCGGGGATGTTTGCCCGGTCTGCTGGCGCCCACGATCGGTTGTTCGCCTCGAGTTCAGTAGGCTGGGCGCCATGACCCCACCGGATCGGGAACTCCAGAGCGAGGCGGAAGCTGCCATTGCCGCGCGCCGCGAGTTGGGACCCGAGTACGAGGACCACGTGGCCGCCAGCCTGGTCGAACGGGTCGAGCAGTTGGCCGCGATCCAGATCGCCGACGGCCGCACCGGCGGCGAGGTGGAACGCTTGCGCGCCCGGGCCGAGCAGAGCACCCGGACCCAACGCTTCGTCCTCGGCATCATCTCCCTCGGGGCGGGCGTCCCGATCACCGCGATCGCCGCCGTCAACGTCGAGAACGGGCTGCTCGGCGTCGCGATCAGCTGGGCGGGAATCGTCGGCGTGAACGCCGTGCACGCGCTGAGCGGTCGCCCGTCCCGCTGACAGGCCACCGGCCCGGTGGTCTGGAAAAGCCGGGACGGCGAGTGGCGGTCGCCGATCACAGTCGATCACGCCGTTACCCTTGAGTACGCACGAGCCAGTACCGAGTACGCAACAGACAGCACACGCACCCGTGGGTGCGTGGACCGAAGAGAAGTGGAAGGCACGCCAGTGGCAAGCATCGATATCGTCGGCGCCCGGGAGATCCTCGATTCGCGCGGCAACCCCACCGTCGAGGTCGAGGTGCTGCTCGACGATGGTTCGGAGGGCCGTGCAGCGGTCCCGTCCGGGGCCTCCACCGGCGCCTTCGAGGCCGTCGAGCTCCGCGACGGCGGCGACCGCTTCGGCGGCAAGGGGGTCAGCAAGGCCGTCCTGGCCGTGATCGACCAGATCGGCCCCCAGCTGGTCGGCGAAGACGCTTCCGACCAGCGACTCGTCGACCAGGCGATGCTGGAACTCGACGGCACCGACAACAAGGCCAACCTGGGCGCCAACGCCATCCTCGGCGTCTCCCTCGCGGTCGCGCACGCTGCCGCGGACTCGGCCGGCCTGCCCCTCTACCGCTACGTCGGCGGCCCGAACGCGCACACCCTGCCGGTGCCGATGCTGAACATCCTCAACGGCGGGTCGCACGCCGACTCCGACGTGGACGTGCAGGAGTTCATGATCGCCCCGATCGGCGCCGCCACCTACCGCGAGGCGCTGGAACAGGGCGTCAGCGTCTACCACGCGCTGAAGTCCGTGCTGAAGGAGAAGGGGCTGTCCACCGGCCTCGGCGACGAGGGCGGCTTCGCCCCCAACCTGCCGCAGAACGTGGCCGCCCTGGAGTTGATTGCCACCGCGGTGGAGAAGACCGGGCTGAAGCTCGGTACTGACATCGCGCTGGCCCTCGACGTGGCGAGCACCGAATTCTACGACGAGAAGACCGGCCTGTACTCCTTCGACAAGTTGGAGCTGACGGCCGAGGAGATGACGGCCGTGTACGAGGAGTGGAGTGCCGCCTTCCCGATCGTGTCCATCGAGGACCCGCTGTCGGAGGACGACTGGAGCGGCTGGAGCACCCTGATGGGCAAGTTGGGGGACCGACTGCAGATCGTCGGAGACGACCTGTTCGTCACCAACGTCGAGCGGCTGCAGCGTGGCATCGACGAGAAGGCCGCCAACGCGCTGCTGGTCAAGGTGAACCAGATCGGCTCCCTGACCGAGACCTTGGACGCGGTCGAACTCGCCCACCGGGCCGGCTTCAACTGCATGATGAGCCACCGCTCCGGCGAGACCGAGGACATCACGATCGCCGACCTGGCTGTCGCCACCAACTGCGGCCAGATCAAGACCGGCGCCCCGGCCCGCTCGGAGCGGGTCGCCAAGTACAACCAGCTGCTGCGGATCGAGGAGGACCTCGACGACGCTGCCCGCTACGCCGGCGCCGACGCGTTCCCGCGCTACCGGGCCGGGGAGGGCCAGGCCTGAGATGGCGCCCAGTCGTCCCAGCTCTCGGCGTTCCGGATCCGGTCCGGGACGCCGTACGCGAACCCGCACCACGCCGGGTCGCAAGCCCTCCCCACGCGGCGTGGGTCGGGCTTCCGCGACCAAGCGGACCCCGCCGGAGCGCACGTCGGCCGTCGAGGAGCACCAGGACCAGCCCGAGTCGTTCCTGGCGCTGGCGCGACGGCGCTCGGGGCTGACCACGCGGGCGATCGCCCTGGGCGTGGTGGTGCTGATGCTGACCATCTCGTACGCGTCCAGCCTGCGGATCTACCTGGACCAGAAGCACGAGATCGCGGCCACCAAGGCCGAGATCGCCCAGCGCACCGAACGCATCGCTGACCTCCAGACCGAGCTCACCCGATGGGAGGACCCCGCCTACGTCAAGGCGCAGGCGCGGTCCCGACTGGGGTGGGCTGTTCCCGGTGAGGTTGGTTACCGGGTGGTCGACGAGGCCGGCAATCCGATCGGTGCCGGTCACGAGATCGAGGCGGGAGAGCCGGACCTGAACGAGGCCGGGGACTCCTGGTGGGCGCGCGCCTTCGGGTCGATCGAGGCGGCGGACCACCCGGCCCCGGGAGCGGAGGGCGGCCCGCCGGCGGAGCCGGAGCCGACAATCACTCCCGAACCCGACGAACCCAACTGACCGTGACGCCCGAGTCCTACGAGCCGATGACGGCGGCGGATGAACGCGCCATCGCGGCCCAACTGCAGCGCCCGCCGCGCGGCGTGGCGGGAGTCGGGTGGCGCTGTCCCTGCGGGAAGCCGGGCGTGGTGGCGACCGAACCTCGGCTGCCGAACGGCACCCCGTTCCCGACCACCTACTACCTGACCTGCCCGCGCGCCACGGCCGCGTGCTCCACTCTGGAGTCCCGCGGAGTGATGGCCGAGATGACCGAGCGGTTGGCCGAGGACGAGGAGTTGGCCGCGGCGCACCGGACTGCGCACGAGGCCTACCTGGCCGACCGGGGGCGCCTCGGCCACGTACCCGAGATCGACGGGATCAGCGCGGGCGGGATGCCCACCCGGGTGAAGTGCCTGCACGTGCTGGTCGGGCACGCCCTGGCCGCCGGTCCCGGAGTCAACCCGTTGGGGGACGAGGCGGTCGCCGCCATCGGCTCCTTCTGGGAGAAGCCCTGCCTGGCCGACGATCTGGCCGACGATCCGGTCGGGGGCCAGCAGTGACCCGCGTCGCCGCCATCGACTGCGGAACGAACTCGATCCGGCTGCTCGTCGCCGAGCGGCGCGGCGAGGACTGGGTCGAACTCGACCGTCAGCTCCAGATCGTCCGGCTCGGCCAAGGCGTGGACGCGTCCGGTGAGTTCCACCCGGACGCACTCACGCGCACCTTCGCCGCCGTGGACGCCTACGCCGAGACCGTACGCGCGTGGGAGGTGGCGCCGGAGCGGATCCGGTTCGTCGCCACCTCCGCGGCCCGGGACGCGAACAACTCCGAGGAGTTCTTCGCCGGGGTGCAGGGTCGCTTGGGCGTCCGGCCGGAGATCATCAGCGGCGACGAGGAGGCGCGGCTCTCCTTCGAGGGCGCGCTGGCCGGCGTCGGCGGGGAGGAACCCGTGCTGGTGATGGACATCGGCGGCGGGTCCACCGAACTGGTCCTCGGCGGCCGTGCGGGCGTCGAGTTCGCTCGGTCCCTGGACATCGGATCGGTCCGGATCACCGAACGATTCTGGACCGCCGACCCACCGACGCCCGCGGCCGTGGCCGCCGCGACCGCTCACATCGACGGATTGCTCGATGCCTCCGGTCTCGACCTGTCCCGGGTGCGGACCTGGATCGGGGTCGCCGGCACGACCACCTCGATGGCCGCCATCCACCTCGCCCTGCCGGCCTACGACCGGAGCCGGGTGCACGGAGCGCACCTTTCCGGGGAGGAACTGCGCGCCCTGTCCGCGGACTTCCTGCGCAGTTCGGCCGAGACCCTGCGCCAGCACCCCTCGCTGCATCCCCAACGGGCCGACGTGATCGCCGCCGGCAGCCTGATCGCATCACGGTTGTCGGCCCGGATGCCCGAACGCGCCCTGCTGGTGAGCGAGTCCGACATTTTGGACGGCATCGCCCGGACCATCGGAAGTGCCTGAGAGACTGGACGTGTGACTTCCCACTTCGGCCCAGGCTCGCCGTGCTCGGAGGATGAGTAGTGTCCGAGGAGATGGGGCCCCGCCGTACCGACCCGGAGCAGGCTGCCCCGGACGAGGAACGGGCGGACTCGGACCCGGATCAGGCGGACTCGACGACACCGGTGGAGCGGGACGGCGTCGACATCGGGGACCTGCACATCGACACCGATGCGGTGATCGAGACCACCGGGACCATCCTGAAGGACGTTGGCATCACCCTGCTGGTGGCCCTGTTGCTCCTGCCGCTGGCGGCGTTGTGGGGGATCGGGCATGCCCGGACCACCGACTACCTCGGCCCGCACCGGACCGACTTCGCCGTCGACTACTCCGGTGAGTTCACCCTCGACCTGGGCCCGTTGGGCGAGGCCTACCTGCCCAACGACATGCTTCCCGACCCGCTGCAGGTGCTGGGGATTCAGGTCGATCTGGGCACCATCACGAACCTGCAGGGCGACAGCCTCCTCTCCGAGGAGACCCTGTCGGCCTACCTGACCCTGGTGGATGCCCCGGAGGAGGGCCTGCGCGGTATCGCGGAGGAACTCGCCTTCGACGCGCTGCGCGAGACCGCCAAGGCTGAGGTGGTGTTGCTGTTACTCGCCCTGATGTGGACCCAGCGGCGTCGCTTCCTCAGCCCTACGGTGGGCGCAGCGCTCACTCCGCTGCGGATGTTCGGCGCCTGGTTGATTGCGCTGGTGCTGGTCGGCGCCTCGATCCTGGTGCCGCCGGAACCACCTGAGGTCGGCAGTCGCTATCCGATCTCGCTCGATCAGGACAGCACCCCCTTCGAGGGGCTCACCGTCGACAACCAGTTGCTGGCGGCCTTGCTGAACCAAGGCATCAGTGGGCTGGAACTACTGGCGGAGCGGCAGCAGGAGGCGATCGATGCCTACGTCGCCTCGGCCACCACGTCGATGTCCAGCCAGTTCCCGGACCTGATGGAGCCGGGCGAGGACGAGGTGCTGCTGCTCGGGTACTCCGACCTGCACTGCAGTCTGGCGATGACCGAGGTGATTCGACGGTTGTCCGCCCGGGTCCAGCCGGACGTGGTGATCAGCTCCGGCGACGACACGATGAACGGTACGGCCGCGGAACGTGCCTGCATCACTCGAGCGCGCGAGATCGGCTCCCCACTGGTGGTGTCCACCGGCAACCACGACTCCGACATCACCGAGGCTCAGATGCGCCGGGCGGAGATGGAGGTGCTCGACGGTGAGGTGGTCGGCGTGAACGGGATTGACTTCCTCGGTGACGACGATCCGGAGTACAACATCCCCTTCAGCGTCAACCGGGTGAAGGACCGGCCGGAGTCGGAGGAGGAGATGGCGGCCCGGCTGCTCGGCGTGGCCGACGACTCCCCGGTGGACGTGATGCTGGTGCACCAGCCGGCGGCGGCGAAGGTGATCACGGCCCAGCCGGATCCGCCGATGAAACTGCTGATGTGGGGACACTTTCACACCGAACTGGGTCCGGACGTGATCCAGCACGCCGACGGATCGTGGACCGTGGCCCTGCAGGCCGGCACGGCGGGTGGTGTCCTGCAGCCGACCATCACCTCCTTCAGCACCCCCTTCAGTCCGCCCCGCAAGGAGGCCGACGTCTACCTCTTCAGCATGCACAAGGGCACGAAGTTGATCACCCGGGTCCAGCCGGTTCGCTTCCTGCCCAGTGGCGAGGCGGTGGTCGAGGAGCCGTTCGTGACCGGGAACGTGGACGACGTCCCGGCCGAGACCCGGGAGCGCCTCGGCGATGAGGACGTCGAGGCCAGCCCGGGGCCGACGGCCCGGCCGACCCCCGGGGCGCCGAGTGCGACTCCCGGCGGCTGAGGCACCGGCGGTCGGTCAGTCGGCAGGTTGAGGCAGCCGCGTCAGGCGGCTGACTCCCGCGCCGCCACGACGGCCATCCGGGCCTCCTCGGTGACCAGGTCGGCGTTGACGGCCGCGCCGGCGCCGACCCCGGCCCCGGCCGACATCGCCACCATCGCCCCCAGGTCACCGGTGTTGCCGGCCACCCAGACACCCTCGACAGCGGTCCGCCCCATCAGGCCGGTCTCGATGAACTCGCCCATCGGGTGGTCGGTGATCACACCACCCAGTTGCTCGTACAGGTCGGTCCTGGCACGGAAGCGGGGTGCCACCGCGAGAGCGTCGGGCTGGTACGTCGTGCCGTCGGCGAGGTGCAGCACCGGGGCGGCTCCGCCGGTCGAGCCCACCCGGTCGACGATGCCGTCCACGACGGTGATGCCGAGGGCGGCGAGTTGCTCGACTGCTTCCGGCTCCGGATCCGGCATCTGGTGCCGGAAGAGGGTGACATCTTCGCTCAACTGCCGAAACAGCAGGGCTTGGTGGACACCCATCGGGCTGGTTCCCAGCACCCCGATCTGCTGGCCGCGCACCTCGTACCCGTGGCAGTAGGGGCAGTGCAGGACCGAGTGCCCCCAGGCCTCGGCCAGCCCCGGCACTGCGGGGAGTTCGTCGACCAGGCCGGTGGCCAGGACGAGTCGACGGCCCGACACGGTGCTGCCCTCGTCGAGGTCGATCGAGAAGCCTGCATCGTCGCGCCGTGCGGTCACCGCCCGTCCGGCACGGATCTCCGCGCCGTACGCGACGGCCTCGCGCCGACCGGCGGCGATGAGGTCGGCCGGGGCGATGCCTTCCTGCCCCAACAGGTTGTGCACCCCGTCGGCCGGTGCGTTGCGGGGTTCGCCGGCATCAACGACGAGCACCGAGCGCAGGGACCGGGCGAGGGCGACGGCGGCACTCAGGCCCGCAGCGCCGCCGCCGATGATCACCACGTCGTGGCGGGCGCTGGATTCGTTCAACAGTTGATCATGCATCAGTGGTTCCTCCGTTCGTGGCCGTCGAGGGACGACGGGCCAGCCACACGGTGCGTGGGCTGTACAGGGTCAGGTCGGCACGCTGTTCCAAGGACTCCGGATCGCCGGGGGACAGCAGTCGGTCGAGGGTGCCGAGGTCATCGGCGGCCAATCGGTCCGCGAGCCCGGATCGGATCCGGGTCAGGAAGAGACGGGCGTAGCGAGCCAGCAGGGGGCCCTCATGAACCGAGTCGACGTCGAACGTGCGTTGCTGCACCGACTCGAACCCGGCCTGTGCCAGAGCAGGCGCCCAGTCCGGGTGCGCGTTCCAGTTGAGGTCGCGGAGCAGGGCATGGCAGCGGGCCTCCAGGCCCGGCCGGCCGATTCCGAGGTCGTCGGGCAGCACGCGCGGGAGGGCGTCCATCTCGGTGACCACCAGTACGCCGCCCGGAGCGAGGGCATCGAGGGTCTTCGCCAACAGCCGGTCCGGATCGGCGGCGTGGTGCAGGGAGAGGGCGGCCCAGACGAGGTCGACGCCGTGTGGGGCGGGCCACGCCTCGTCCAGATCGGCCTCGTGCACCTGCACCCGGTCGGCGAGGCCTTCAGCCCGGGTGAGTTCACGCAGGCGTACGGCCATCTCCGGGGAGGAGTCGACCGACACGATGCGGGCGGTCGGGAAGCGGTGGGCGAGGGCCAGGGTGCCGGTGCCCGTACCGGCGCCGAGATCGACGATGGTCTGCGGCGAGGTCGCGCACTGGTCGGCAACCCAGGCGGTCAGGTCGGTCAGGAAGTCATGGCCGAGTTGGGCGTCCAGGTCCAGCAGGGTGGCCTGCTCCGCGTGCTTGGCCTCGGGCCCGGACGGTGCCGTCTCGTGGTGGTGTCCGTGGTGGTGGTTGTGTTGGTCGAGTTCGGTGGTCATGGATCAACCATAGACGCGACTTGCGCTATAGGCATACACTCTTGCCTATGACGCAAGAAGTGACCATGGACGTTCTGATTCGACAGCGGATCCGCGGCCTGCGGCTGGCTCGCGGCTGGTCCCTCGACGCCCTTGCTGCGCGGTGCCACCTCAGTCCGTCGACGTTGAGTCGGATCGAGACCGGCCATCGACGGATCGCCATCGACCAGGTGGTGCTGATCGCGCGGGCCCTCGACACCACCGTCGACCAACTCGTCGAGGCAGCCGACGACGAGGACGTGGTGATCCGGCCCCAGGCCGAGCAGTCCGACGGAGTCACGACCTGGTTGCTCTCGCGGGAACGGAGCATGCACGGGGTCATCGTCGCCAAGATGCGGATCACCGCCGAGCACGTCGCCTCGCACGAACAGCGGGTGCATCCGGGCCGGGAGTGGTTCACCGTGCTGTCCGGGACCCTGCGGCTGCGGCTGGGTGAGCGAATCATCGACGTCGAGCCCGGAGATGCCGCCGAGTTCTCCACGATGGTGCCGCACTCGCTCACGGCCCTCGACGGGCCGGTCGAGATCGTCACCATCTTCGACCAGGACGGCGAGCGGGCCCACCTGCACGGTCCCGGGGCCACCCGGGACTGAGTTTCGGCCCGGGTGGCCACTTCCGGTGCCGGCCGGCGCAGGTCAGCGCAGGCGGAGCGCGGTCCCGACCGGAGCCACCAGCACGTGGCGCTCGCCGTAGCGGTCGGTGTGACCCATGTCGATGACCGACACGGTCACCTGCTGCGGGCTCGCCTCCACGATCTGGACCGCGATCCAGTCGTCGGCCGCGGCCAGTTCCCAGGTCTCCGCCAGGTAGCTCATGCCCAGCTCCCGCAGGTGACGTTCGGCGTCATCCCGGTCGCACGCCGCACCCACCGGGTGGCCGAAGACGGTGGTCGGCACCCACCCATCGGGGGTCTCGGCCACGAAGCCGACGGTCTCGCCGTCCTCGCGTCGGACGGGGTGCTGCAGGGACATCTGGTGTTCCTCCGAAGGGTGTTCTGATCAACTGTGCGGGACCACTGTGCCAGTCGAATCGCAGCAGGGCACTAGGATTTCGAGCGGACCTGTCCAGCACGGTCCGCCCCCGTAGCCCAATCGGCAGAGGCAGGCGGCTTAAACCCGCCCCAGTATGGGTTCGAGTCCCATCGGGGGCACCGATGCGTCGTGGTTCGAACCAGCGACGTTCCCGGTTTGCTCTGCCCCGTTTCCGCCCGCTTCCCGGCGTCCGGTCGAACGCGACCGGACGTAACTTCTCACCACTCGGCCGTACGCGGTCGGTCCGGCTTCGGACCCTTCTCAACGCACTGCCTCCCCAGATGAAGCGTGCGATGGAGAGGAGCCGATCATGTCCCGCCTTTTGCCAGCAGCAAGCATCCGTGCTCGAACTTCCTGCCCTGCTGCATGCCCACCAATGTCCTCGCTGACGCGATCCGCACCAGACGCGGCATGAAGTCGGGATCGGTAGCGATGCTGCTGGCGATCCGGCAGGGGTTCAAGATGTTCTGGCTCGGACCCGCCAGCATCGCCTGGCTCATCCGAGCCCGCGTCGGTGAAGCCGGTGCACGCCGGTGACAGCGACGAGCCGCCGCACGAGAGGCCAACGGTGCACCGAAAGGGACGTGTCCGAGTTGGCGAGGGTGGTCTGAGTGTGTGGCGGTTAGTCGGTGGTGACGATCATCGGGCAGTTCCGGGTCGGGTGGTCGGTGACGAGCACCTCTTGCCGGTAGACGGCTTTGATCCGTTCTGCGGTGAAGACCGTGCGGGGCGGGCCGTCGGCGACGACGGTGCCGTCGTGGAGCATGACGACGCGGTCGGAGTAGGCCGAGGCGAGGTTCAGGTCGTGAAGGACGACCACGACGCAGGCCCCTTCGTCGCGCAGCCGTCGGGCGTGGCGCAGCACGGCCTCCTGGTGGCGCAGGTCCAGGGCCGCGGTCGGTTCGTCCAGCAGCACGATCGGGGTGGTCTGGGCCAGGGTGCGGGCGTACGCGGTGCGGGCCATCTCGCCGCCGGACAGGGTCTGCACGTCCCGGCGTCGCATGTTGCCGACCTCGGCGGCCTCCAGGCTCGCGGAGACGATCTTCTCGTCGGTGTCCGGGTCGGAGGGGTGGGAGAGCCGGGCCAGGCGCACGACTTCCTCGACGGAGTAGGAGAACCGCACGAGGTGGTCCTGTGGCAGCACGGCCCGGCGCAGGGCCAGTTCCTTGGGCCGGTGGGACCGTACCGGGGCCCCGTCGAGCAGCACCTGGCCCCGGGTGGGTTCCAGGTCCCCGGACAGTGCGGCGAAGACCGTGGTATTCCCGGCTCCGTTTGGGCCGATCAGGGAGGTCAGTTCGCCAGCGGCGATGTCGATGTCGAGGTCTTTGAGGATGTGGTTGCCGCCTAAGATCACGTTCACCCCGGAGGCGGTCAGCAGCCCGGTCATGCGCGCATCTCGGTGCGGCGGTGGAACAGCAACCACAGGAAGAACGGGCCGCCGATCAAGCCGGTGAACAGCCCGATCGGGACCTCGGAGGGCGGGTTCAGGGTGCGGGCTCCGATATCGGCCAGCACCAGCATGAGCGCTCCGCCGAGGGCGGAGATGGGCAGCAGCCACCGGTGGCCAGGACCGACCAGTAGGCGCACGATGTGCGGGACGACCAGGCCGACGAAGCCGATCGAGCCGGCCAGGGCGACTGCCGCGCCGACCACCAGGGCGGTGGCCACGATCAGCAGGATCCGGGTGCGCTTGACGTGCAGGCCCACGTGGTGTGCCTGCCGCTCGCCGAGGGCGAGGACGTCCAGCGGTCTGGCGAGGCTCAGCACCGTGGTCACGCCGACGACGTAGAACGGCAGCCCGGCGACGATGGTCGGCCAGGAGGCCCGGTTGAGCGACCCCATGGACCAGTAGGTGATCGATTCCAGCTCGGTGGTGTCGGCGATGTAGGTGAAGAATCCGTTGGCCGACCCGGCGATGGCGGTGATCGCGATGCCCACCAGCAGCAGCTGGACGGTGCCGCGTCCCTGGCCGGGGCGGGCCAGGACGTAGATCAGGCCGGTGGTGATCAGCCCGAAGATGAAGGCCATGCCCGGCACAGTCCAGCTGCCGAAGACGGTCAGGCCCAGCACGATGGCGGTGATCGCGCCCAGGGAGGCGCCGGCCGTGACTCCGATGATGCCCGGGTCGGCCAGCGAGTTGCCGAACAGGCCCTGCAGGGCCGCCCCGGACACCGCCAGGGCGGAGCCGACCAAGGCCGCCAGCAACACGCGGGGGAAGCGGATCTCCCAGACCACGTTGACCTCGGCCACCGAATACCCTGTCGCCTCTCCGATCCCGACTTTCGCAGCGAGGATGTCGAGGACGTCCAGCGGTGCCAGTTTCACAGGCCCGATGGCCACGCCGGCCACCAGACCAGCCACCAGCAGTGCAGCGACGATCGCCACCACCAGGGGCCCGTGGGGACGGCGGACGGTGCCCTCGGTCTCCTGGCCCCCGGCGGTGCGCGATGCCGTCACCTCGCCGGTGCTCTTCGCGGTGGCAGATTCCGCCGTGGTCATGCGCCGGGATGCAGCTGGGCCTGCAGATCGAGGATGCCCACCCCGGCGCTGATCCCGCCACCCTTGAGCTGCATGTCCTCCATCACGATCAGACTCTGCGAGGCTGCCGCCGGTGTCCCGCTCAGACCCTGGACCTGATCCCAGATGCCGTCCTCGCCGCCGAGGTCGTCGACCTCGGCGGCAGCCACGACGATGACCTCGGGGGCGGCGGCGATCAGGCCTTCAGCCGTGATCGACTGGTAGCGGTCCAGCCCGGACTCGGCCCCGGTGTTCAGCCCGCCGGCCTGGACGATCAACTGGTGGGCGGGAGTCGCCTTGCCCGCCGCGGTGGTGTTGCCACTGTCCCCGGCACCGCTGGAGGACAGGATCAGCACCCGCGGGCGGGCCTCGACTCCCTCGAGGTAGGCCGCGGCCTGGTCGAACTGAACCTGGACCATACCGGCCAGCTCCTCTCCGGCCTCAGGAACGCCGAGCAGGGCGGCGGTCGTGCTGATCTTCTCCGGAGCCAGCTGCGTGTCGTCGATCAGGGTTGCGGGGATCCCGGCGTCCTGCAGGCCGGCGATCACGTCGGCGTGCCGACGCATGCTGGTGCCGATCACCAGCGTCGGCTCCAGCGCCACGACGCCTTCGACAGTCAGGCTGCCCCGGCCGGCGGTGGTGATCCGCTCCTCGGCGTGGGCGGCGACGTCCTCGATGAGCGAGGTTTCGGGGGCGATGCCGATGGTATCGGCCATGCCGAGTGCGTCCATGATCTCCATGGTCGCGTCGTCGAGCACCAGCACCCGGTCCAGGCTGGAGACCTCGACCTCGACGTCGTCGTCGCCGGTGAACGTCACCGGCAGCTGCGGGGCGGGGGCATCGACCGAGGGCACATCGGCAGCCGGACCGCCGCTGCTGGTACTCGTGCCGGGAGCCTCGCCCGTGTTCTCCCCAGCGACCATGGTCCCGGACCCGCAGCCGGCCAGGGCCACGAGCAAAGTCAGCGCGAGTGCCGGCAACGACAGGCGGTACGACGTTCGAGTCACGAGATCTCCTCGGATTGCGTGGTAGCGGGGCAGTCGGCCGGTCGGGGAGCGGATGAACTCGGCACCGGGCCGACTGTACACCCTAAGTTAGGTGAGCCTTGCTTTAGTGTCGAGGAGTCGCAGTGATTTCGGGTCGGATCTCCCCCAGCCCACGAGCAGGACGCGAGGCCTTCTCATGACCAACATCCACATCGACCAACCCCGCCTCGGCGCCTGTCAGGCCGAGGTCGTGAACCGGGAGTAGATCTCGCCGAACGTGGTGCGGGTGACACACGGCGGGGCGGACCTGGCCGACTCCGACCTCCCCGGCTTCGACCACTGGTGCCGACTGGCGCTCCCGTGGACGATGGGGAACAGCCCGGCCGGCTGCCCGCTGTCTTCAAGGCCGTGGAACCCGGCGAATCAACGTCATCAACGGCTTGCGCGGGTTTGAGAACCACCCCGCGCGGCGCACGTTGTGGAAGTGCTCAGTTGGTGGCGCTCACAGCGGCCACGGTCCGAGACGACCGATGGCGATGAAGATGGCAAGGGCCAGCAGCCCGAGCGGCATCGCCAGGCTCTTCGTCTCACTCCGGCGCTGGTGCACGACGATCGCTCCGACCATGGTGATCGCCACGCAGACCGCCGTGATCGGCACCAGGATCGGTGCGATGCCCAGCAGCCCCGGCAGAGTCAGGCCGACCGCGGCGAGTACTTCGACCATCCCGAGGGCACGGATGAACCCGCCGGGGAAGTCCTCGACGTACGTCAGGCCGGACGCGTGCAGTTGGTCCGTCGTGCGTACGGCCTTCGTCAATCCGGCGACGGCCATCATCACGGCGAGGATGATGGTCGCGATCCACAGGACGGTGTCCATCGGCAGGATCCTCCTTCAGCGAGCGCCGCCTGTGCGGCCACGGTGTCCGCAGTGATCATGTCATGGGTGGTCACCAGCGTCACTCGGATTGCGTCGGGTGGTGTGGGGCGACGCGGTGGCTCAGGCGGTGATCCGCCAGTGGCTGCTCTGTTCCTGCTGCCGCCAGAACTCGGCGAACCGACCACCCTGCGCGGTCAGGTCGGCGATGGAGCCCTGCTCGGCCACCGCTCCGTCCTCGATGAAGATCACCTGGTCGGCCCGGGAGATGCTGCTGCGCCGGTGGGCCACGATCACCCGGGTGCGTTCCCGTGCGTCGTTGCCGAGGGCCTGGATGATGGCCACGTCGTTCTCGGAGTCGAGAGCACTGGTCGCCTCGTCGATCAGCAGGATCGGCGCGGGCTTGATCAACGCCCGCGCGATGCTGACACGTTGGCGTTCGCCACCGGAGAGTCCGCGTCCTCCCTCACCCACCACTGCTCGCTCCCGATCGGCGATGACGTCGACCCGGGCCAGGGTGCTAACGGCCTGGACCCCTTCGGCAGACGCCTCCGGGTCGCCGACCCTGATGTTGTCCTCGATGGAGCCGTCGAAGAGGTACGGCTGTTGGAACACCACGCTGACCCAGCCAGCCCGCGTGGTTGGATCGAGTTCGGTGACGTCTTGGCCGTTGATCAGGATCTGGCCCCGATCCGGGGTGTGCAGCCCGGCGATCAACGCCAGCACGGTGCTCTTGCCCGAGCCGGAGGGTCCGACCACCGCGGTCGTGTTGCCTGCCTCGATGGCGAAGGTGAGTCCGGCCACGGCGTCGGAGTCCGCGCCCGAGTAGCGGAACCACACGTCGCGGCACTCGATCCGGGGAGGCCAGCTGACTTCCGGACCTTCCTCCGCGTCCGTGATCCGGGCCAGCGGGGCCGACGTGACGTTCCGCAGCCGTTCCAAGGTACCGCGGGCGTTCTCGATTCCAGGGGCGATCTCGGTGAGTGCGTTGAACGGCTCGAGGAACCGCACCGCCACCAGGACGAGCGCCACCGCCTCCGGTGGGCTGAAGATCCCACGCACGGTCAGGACCGCGATCGTGCCGGCCAACAGGAGCAGTGCGACCTGGTTCGCGACACTGAACAGCACCTGTCCCGGGATCTGGAACAGCAGGAGTCGAAGGGTGGTGCCGTACCGAGCCGCCGAGGCCCGACCGGCCTCGCTCCGGGCCGCGTCGGCGCGACGGCTGGCGCGCAACACCTGCTGAGTACGGGCGAACTCCAGGATGCGTTCGGTGAGCACCCCGTTGGCCCGCCCGTCAGCTGCGTCGGCCGCTCGGACGATCCGCGTGCTGGCCCACAGTGCGCCGAGTAGTACGGGTACGGCCAGTGCCGCGGCCAGACCGACCGGCCAGGCGACGACGAACAGTCCGGCCGCAAGGGCGATCGGCAACAGCACGGCCCCGGTGAGCGGAGTGAGGAGATTGGTGAACAGGCCGACCAGCTCCGGGCCACCGGATGAGATCGCCTGACGTGCCGTGACGGTCCGATCCGCGGTGAACCATCCCAACGGGACTCTGGTGAGCCGGTCGGCCATCCGGTGCTGGGTGGAGTTCAGCAGCGCGAAGCCGAGGTCGACGCCCAGCCGGGCGAGTACCGTGTCCACGACCCAGGCCGACACCGTGGCCAGGGTGAGCCAACCCAGCCACGGCCATGCCGTCGCCGGATCGGCGCCGAACAGGCTGGTGATCAACGGGATCAACAGCAGACAGGTCACCGCGCGCAGCACGACGGAGACGATGGCGAGCAGGGAGTACCGGGTGATCCGGCCCGATTCGTCGGAGGGCAGCAGCCCGATCACGGTGCGGATCATCGATTCGCCCCCTCGGCTGCGGGGTGCATCACGGACTGAGTGGTGGCCGCCGTGGCGCCGTCCCACAGGAGCCGATAGCGCCCGTCTCGGGCCAGCAACTCCTCGTGCGTGCCCACCTCGACGACGCGGCCCTCGTCGAGAACCACGATCTGGTCGGCCGCCGTGATCGTGTGCAACCGATGGGCGATCACCAGGACGGTCCGGTTGTGGGTGAGGCGCTGAAGTGCTTGCTGGACGAGGAACTCCGACTCCGGATCGGCGAACGCCGTCGCCTCGTCCAGCACCAGGATCGGGGTGTCAGCCAGCAACGCGCGGGCGATGGACAGGCGCTGTGCCTCCCCGCCGGACAACTGGCTGCCGGCCCCGAGTCGGGTGTCGTAGCCGTGTGCCAGTCGCAGGATCCGATCATGGAGGTGGGCTGCCTCGGCTGCGGCGTGGATCTCGTCCGTGCTGGCGTCGGGGGCGGCGAGGGCGATGTTGTCGCGGACCGTTCCGTGGATGAGTTGCACGTCCTGGAAGACGAAACCGACGCGGGTGTACAACTCGTCGGCGGTCAGGGTGCGCAGGTCACGGTCGTCGATGCGGATGGCCCCCTCGTCGACGTCGTGGAAGCGGGCGAGGAGTCCGGCCAGGGTGGACTTCCCGGATCCGGATGGGCCGACCAGGGCGGTCACGGTTCCGGGGCGCAGGGCCACCGACACGTCTCGCAGGACCGGCACCCCCGGTCGGTAGCCGAACCCGACGCGGTCGAAGGCGACGGTGCCACGGCTGGGATTCTCGCTGGCTGTCCCGGCCTCCCGCTCGGGCTGTGTGAGCAACTCGGTTCCGCCCAGTGCCACCGCGATCCGTCGGGCTGCCTGCACCCCGTCGCGGATCCCGGCCAGGCCGTACCCGACGCCGAGCAGTCGGGCACCGAAGGTGGTTCCCAGCACCAGGAAGGGCAGCAGCGTGCTGGGCGCCATCGAATCGGTGACGACGAAGATCGTCCCCGCGGCACAGATCAGCCACAGATTGGTCGTCGGGCGAGTGACCAGGTCCATGAACGTCTTCTTGCCCGTGAACGGGCGCTGCCAGCCGTTCAGGAACTCGAGGTAGCCGTCCAGACGGTGCTGGAACGACGAGGCGGCGGCACCACCGAAGACCCTGATCACCGGCTGGCCCTCGAGGAAGGCCGCGGCCTCCTGCTGCATCCGTTCCGTCCAGCGGGAGTGCTCGGTGATCTTGGATCCGCTCTGGATGATCATCGCGTACATGCTGAAGACGTACACGAGGATCGGCAGCAACAGGACCAGGGCGAGGCGCCAGTCCACCACGAACAGGTAGATGAGGACGGCGAGCGGCGCGACCACGGCCGCGACCGCGTCCGGGATCGCATGGGTGACCAGGTAGTGCAGCGAGAGGGTGTCGTCCTGGACCAACTTCGTGACGCCACCGGATCCGCGCTGGTCGAACCAGCCGAGCGGGAGGCGGGAGAGTTTGTCCAGGAGTTGTCGGCGTACGGCTGCACTGAACCGGGCATCGACCAGGTGCAGCCACAGCACCAGGGCCGAGCTCAGCAGGGCGCCCACACCGAGCAACACCACGAACCCGATCGCGAGGCCGCGCAGCGAGGTCGGATCCGCTCCCGTGAGCAGTTGCCGGGCCAGTTCCACGAGCAGGAGGAAGGGGGCCAGTTGCAGCAGCGTGATGATGCCCTGCAGTACACCGGACGTGATCAACTGGGGCTTGACCGGACGGAACAGCTCCCGTGATGCCTGGGAACGCCACTGGCCTCGTGTCGTTCCCCCGGCGGTGCGCTTGGCCGGGGGAGTCGGCGTGTCTTCCTGATCATGGTCGTCAGTCGGTCCCGCCGGCGGCACCTCGGGCTGCACCTCCTTCTCCGCCGGACCGCGGGAGGAGCCGAACGCTCGGCCGTGGAACCAGTACGCCCGGCAGTGGAGATCCTGCTTGGGGAAGCCGAACTCCTCCTTCAAACGAGTACGGAGCTTCTTGAAGCTGCCCGACTCGCTCGCAATCCAGGCGAACCAGTCGGACCAGTCGCGCGCCTCCACGGCCGCTGCGAGGGAGCCATCGCCGCTGCGGTCCACCCAGTGCAACCGCAGCCGGGGGTGCTCGCCCAGGGGGATCAGGTCGTCGTCGGGGCTGTGTCGTTCCAGGTACAACTCGACCGACACATCCGCGGGCAGTACCGCCAGGATGCTGTTCATCGCGGGGATGGAGGCCGAATCGCCGATCAGCAGGAATCCGGCGGGGAGGTCATCTGGTACGACGAAGCGGGAGGAGCCGAATGAGGAGACGGTGACGGTCGACCCCGGCCCGGCCGAGGCGGCCCAGGCCGAGGCCGGGCCGGCCGGTTGGTGCAGGACGAAGTCGACCGCGAACTCACCGCTGTCCGGGTCGCTCTCGACCAGCGTGTAGGCGCGTTGGAACTCCTTGTCGCCGCCGTCCGGATCCGGGAACCAGAACCGCAGCCACGCGGTCGGCTCGACCGCGACGTCGTCGAACAGCGTCGGGGACTGCATCCGGACCCGGCGGAAGTGTGGCGCGATCACCTGGGTCTCGAGGACGGTGGCCAGATGGTCGCGGGCGCCGAAACCGCGCATCATGGCGCCCTGGAATCCGCGGGCCATCAGTTGACCGACCTGCTCAAGGAGGCCATGACCTCATCCACCGGGCGACCCGGGGGAGCAGCGGCCACCATGCCCCGGACGGAGGCGGCGAGCAGCAGCCCGACGTACTCCGGGGTGGAGACCACCGGCAACGCCGGGACCGCCGCGGCGAACCGTGGGTCCGCGCCGACTCGTTCGGCGGTGGCCTGTTCCTCGGCCTCGAAGGATCCGCGTTGGGCTCCCTCGGTGGCCTCGGCCCGACGTTCCTCCGAGGCGCTGACGGCGATCGACACCGACGCGACCGCACCGCTGAGCACCATCGCCGCGTCCACCGCGTACCCGCGCCGGGTCAGGGCGTCGACCTCGTCGGCGAGCAGTCCGGTGCCGGACTCCCCGCGCGGGAAGAGCAGTTGCAGGTAGGAGGCGAGGCCGGGGTGGGTGCGGGTGAAGGCGCGCAATTGCAGCCCGAAGGCGACGAGGTGGCGTTCGAGGTCGTCGGCCGGGTCGTCGTGCAGGACGAGCTCGGCCAGCAGGCTCTCACCGACGAGCCGTTCGAGCCCCCAACGTCCGTCGACATGGCGGTAGAGGGCCGTGGTCGTCACGCCCAGTTCGGTGGCCACGGCATTCAGACTCAGTCGATCCAGACCGAGGTCGCGGCCGACCCGGAGGATCTCGTCGATCGTGATCGGTCGGCGCACCCGTGTCCGGGTCATTTCGTACGGCACTCCAGCCCCCTGTCGTGGCGCCATCGAACGGCACCGGTTACGGGGGGTAACTTAGGCGAGGCTAATCTGATTCGTCAACCCCGGGAAGAACTCGAGGTGTCGCCGATGTGCAGCGCCTTGATCAGGTCCTATGCGGGGTGGATGAGCTCAAAGACGACCAAGTCCGCACTGAAGCACGAGGCCCTGGAGCTCTCGATGCGGTCCTTCCGCAAGGTCATCTCGGCCTGAGGCGGAACACTCAGGTCTCGCTGATCCGTACGGCGTCGGCCTCGATCCAGCCCTCGGTGCCGGTCCAGCGGCTGACGCCGACCTTGTTGCCGCCGCCAGCGGCCAGTTCGAACTGGCCCAGGCTGTTCCAGCGGCCACCACCTGCGCGCTGGTCCACGTAGACGGTCTGGTTGCCGCCGGTGGCTGCCACGATGTACGGGGCCCGGGAGTTGTTCGACGGGTCCTGCGGGTACCAGGCCTCCACCTTGTACACCCCGTCGGCCGGGACCTCTGCGGCGAACCAGGCCACATCACTGCTGGGGGTCGGCTGGGCGTGCACGTGGTCGGCACCGTGCTGGCCGTCGGCGTTGCCGTCCTCCCAGTTGGAGCTCGCGGTGAACTCCTCATCGGCGTTGTCCACCACGACATTCCAGCCGTCCGTGGGGGGAGTGCTGCCGTTGACCAAGTCCATGTAATGGTCCCAGTCCCAGTTCGGCCCGGGGTCGGTGTGGGTCGCCCCGGGTGCTTCGCTGTGGGCGATGACGTGGGTGCGGTCCTTCGGGATCTGAAGGGTGTCGCAGAGCCAGCTGGTCAGCGCGGCCGAGGCGGCGTACATCTCCTCGGTGTACCAGGAGGCGTCGTCCACCCAGCCTTCGTGCTCGATCCCGATCGAGCGGTCATTGGTGTTCCCGACGTGCCAGGCCACGTCCTTGTGCTCGACCATCTGGGTGATGTCCCCGTCTGCGGAGCGGATCACGTAGTGGGCCGACACCTGGGCTGTCGGGTTCTGGAACCAACTGATCGCACCGGCGTACGCGCCCTGGGTGGTGTGGATCACGACCCGGTCGATGTCGGCGGCGCCCCGGCTGCCGACCCGGTAGTTGCTGGTGCTGGCCGACACCCAGTGTGATCCCGGGTACTCCGCGGCGAGTGGCTGCACCGCGAGGGCCTTGGTCACCTCGGGCACCACCTCCCCGGTGGCGCGGGCCAGGCGGGCGAAGACCATGTCTGCCTCGCGCCGAGCCACCGCGGCGTCCTTGATGCCGGAGTAGAGCTCGAGCGGGCCGTGCCAGGCAGCGAGTCGCCCCCGGTCGGGCGCACTCAGTCCGAACCGGTCCGCCAGGGTGCGCAGCCAGGCGGCCCCGGCATCCACGTTGGCGGCCAGGTCCTCGCGCACCTCGCCGGCCGAGTGGCCGCCGGCGGACGCCGCCTTGGGCAGGATCTTCAGGTCCGGCCGCTCGATCAGTTGCATCGTGCCGATGCCACCCCAGGGGGTGGACACCGAGCGGGAGCCGGTCAGGGTGTCGGCCACCGCGGCGAGCAGGTCGGCCGGGACGTCGTGGGCCCGGGCGGCCTGCTCGAAGGCGGTGACCAGGGTGGCCGGTGCGGAGCCGCCGGAACGCGGCTGGCCCATCGCGTGCGGGGTGACCAGGGTGCCGAGCAGGGCGGCACCGCTGGCGGTGAGGACGGTACGGCGGGAGTGGGTTCGGGACACGAGTCTGGTTCCTTCTCGACGCTGGCTCCGTCGTCCCCGCACGACCTTGGTGTGGTCCGAACCTACGGTGGGGCGGGCATGCGGAACCACCGTCGGGTCAAAGACTTCCGGAACCGGCAGCCGGCCCGGCCAACCCTTGTCCACAGTCGGGCGTGGTCGGCCAGCGCGTCCGGTGGTCGATCTGGCAGACTCCACCAACATGTCCGGGAACCCTCCGCAGCAACCCCCGAGCCGACCGTCGCCGCAGTACGGGCAACCTCCCCAAGGGCTCCCTGCGGGGCCGCCCCCAAGCCAGGGGCCCCCGAATCAGGGGCCGCCCCCGAACCAGGGACCGCCGCCGAATCAGGGGCCCGGGCAACCGGCCCCGAGGCGCAAGGGCCCCCCCTTGGTGGTCAAGATCCTCGCCGGGGTGGTCGGTTTCATCGTGCTCGCGGTGCTGGTGCTGGGCGGGTGGATCCTGTTCCGTCCGTTGAACAAGGCTGACTACAGCCAGGCCGCGGCGGAGACCGAGGAGGCTGGACGCATCTGGGAGTTGTTGGAGATGACCTTCCAGAACATGCTGCAGACTCCGGGCAAGGACGAGGCCAAGCTGGATGCCCAGGTCCAGGTGCTGACCGGCAAGGTCGACGAGTTCGACACCGAACTGAGCGACATCGAGAACGCACGCGTGATCGGTAAGGACGACGAGGCCGAGGTCGTCTACCGGACGGCGCGCGACCAGGGTGACGGTTACGTGGCCTGGCTGCGGCAGTATGCGGCCTCGATGAAGCCGCTGGGGCTGATGCAGGTGGCCTGCGACGAGATGGACTCGAACGTCTACTTCCAGTTCGAGGAGACCGACACTCCAGAGATCTTCGACGAGGCCGTCGGCGACTGTGAGACGGCGGCCCGGAGCGCGGTCGAGCAGGCTCCGCAGAAGGCGCGAGCGGAGGCGCGGGTCGCCTACGTCGACGCACTCCGCGCGGAACTGGAGCGGTTCCTGGCCGAGGCCGAGAAGGGCGAGGCGAGCGGCGCGAAGTCGCAGAAGAACGTGTTGAAGATCCAGACCGAGTTCACCAAGGCCAACGAGGCGGCCGTCACCACGACCGCGAACGACTCCCAGACCCAGTCCGAACAGATGGCGGAGAAGCTGGGGTCATTGTTCACCCACCTGGACGAGAAGAGTCGCTGAACCGGCTCCCGGTCGAGAGACGTCAACCAGTCGAACTGGTAACTGAGCACCGGAATGCCCTGACGAGAGACGCCTGTTCGCCCTGAGCGCGGTGGCAACACAATTTTCGGCGCGGACGTCGTGGCCCTGGGTCCGGCCCGCATCCGAACGGGGAGCGGGTGCCGCAGGTGGCACTCCGCAGCAACTGGCTCGGCGGGCTCCTCAGTCTTCAGCCAGTCCCAGTCGCTGCAGGAGCGCCGACTTCGAGCGGCAGGCGTGGTCCACAGCGATCTGCTCCGCAGCTGCCGTGTCACCGGCTCGGATCGCGCGGGCAATCGCAGCATGCTCGCGGATGGCCTCTTTCGGACGGCCGGGCAACCCTGCCGAGGTGTTCACCAGCAGCCGAATCTGGCCGTAGAGGTTCTCGGCATGCCGGATCAGGCGTCCGTTCCGCGACCCGTTCAAAAGCGCCCGGTGGAACTCGGTGTTCAGATCGGCGTACCTCGAGAGGTCGTCATCGCGAACCGCAGCTCGCTGCAACCTGATGGTCGCATCAGGGGAACGAGCCAACTCCACTCGGTCTGTCTGGCTCGCGGCAAGCTCGGCGCCGAGTCGATCGAAGGTGGCGCGCAGCGCGCAGATGTCTCGGATGTCTTGGGGAGTGAAGATCGGAACGAAGTAGCCCCGATGAGGAATTGTCTCGACGAAGCCTTCCGTCGTGAGTGCTTCCAGGGCCGCCTTGATCGGCGTGGCGGACAGTCCGAGCTCGTCCGTCAACGGTCGGACGACGAGTTTGGTCCCGGGGGCGAAGCGTCCTTGAAGGATCGCCCCACGGATCTCGGTACAAGCCTGCCCCACCAAGGTGTCTCGTCGCCCGGGCATCATCTCGTTCTTCCTCATCACCGTGACTCTGACCCGCTGCAAGCACCCATGGGGTGGCGGAAGCCTCCGAGCGAAGGCTCAATGTGTGTCCAACAGATTCTAGATTTTGGATCTTCGCTGCCAACTTCGCGTACGTCACCCGTCCGGCCGCGGGGAGCTTCCCCGACCGGTTCGGCTGAGAAGGCGCTGAAAGTGCGTGGATGGGCCGGGCGAACCCCCGGTCCGGGTGTCGCGTTCTATACACTGGAGATCCACACCCGTCGTGGTGTACGCCATCAGGAGGACCACACACATGTTGCGCAGTTCGAACCCCATCCTGTCCAAGAAGGATGCGTTCACCCCGGCCGCCCCGCAGGGCTACGGCCAGCCGCAGGCTTACGGGCAGCCCCAGCAGGGCTTCGGCCAGCCCCAACAGGGCTTCGGCCAGCCCCAACAGGGCTTCGAGGGCTACCCGGCCCAGCCGCCGGGAGGCCCGGTCGGGACCGGCGACCGGATGACCTTCGACGACGTCGTCACCAAGACGGCCATCACCATCGGCCTGCTGATCGCCTCCGCCGCCGTCGCGTGGAACGTGATCCCCGACACCCTGATGCTCCCGGCGCTGATCGGCTCCGGCCTGGTCGGCCTGGTCACCGTCCTGCTGGTCTCCTTCCGCCGGCACGTGAGCCCGCCACTGGTGATTGCCTACGCGATCATCGAGGGCGTCTTCATCGGCATGATCAGCAAGTACTTCGAGTACCTCTACGACGGCATCGTGGCCCAGGCGGTGTTGGGCACCTTCGTCGCGGCGGGGGTCACCTTGGCAGCGTACAAATTCTTCAACATCCGCGTCACCGCCAAGTTCCGCAAGGTGCTCTTCATGGCCACGGCGTCCTTCGCCGTCGTCTGCCTGCTCAACTTCGGCCTCTCCTTCGCCGGAATCAACCTCGGCCTGCGGGACGGCGGCACCGGTCCGGTCAGCCTGCTGGCCGTCGGCTTCTCGCTGCTCGGCTGTGTGCTGGCCGTGCTCAACCTGGTCCTCGACTTCGACTACATCGAGCGCGGCGTCCAGATGGGCGCCCCGGCCAAGGATTCCTGGCGCGGGGCCTTCGGTCTGACCGTCACCATGGTCTGGCTCTACATCGAGATCCTGCGCATCCTGTCCTACCTGCGCCGCTGACCCACTCCTGCCTGAGGTACACCGCGCCACGACGCACAACGGGCCGCCGCTCCCTCGCTGGGGCGGCGGTCCGTCGCGTTTCGGGGGAGTCGCCTATCCTTGTGCCGTGCGCTACGTGAACTCAATGATCGAGCTGGTCGGCAACACTCCGTTGGTGAAGTTGGGTGACTCGATCACCGGCAACGTCAAGGCGACTGTGTTGGTCAAGGTCGAGTACCTCAATCCGGGCGGCTCGGTGAAGGACCGGATCGCGGTCAAGATGATCGAGGCCGCCGAGCAGGAGGGCAAACTCCTCCCGGGCGGCACCATCGTCGAGCCCACCAGTGGTAACACCGGGGTCGGGCTGGCCATGGTCGCCCAGGCCAAGGGCTACCACTGCGTGTTCGTCTGCCCGGACAAGGTGAGTGAGGACAAGCGCAACGTCCTGAAGGCGTACGGCGCGGAGGTGGTGGTCTGCCCGACCGCCGTCGATCCGGACCACCCGGACTCCTACTACTCGGTCTCGGATCGGCTGGCTACCGAGATCGAGGGGGCCTGGAAGCCGGACCAGTACAGCAACCCGCACAACCCGAAGAGCCACTACGAGTCGACCGGGCCGGAGATCTGGGAGCAGACCGACGGGCGGATCACCCACTTCGTCACCGGGCTGGGCACGGGTGGCACGATCAGCGGCACCGGGCGCTACTTGAAGGACGTCTCGGACGGAAAGGTGCAGGTCATCGGCGCCGACCCGGCGGGTTCGGTCTACTCCGGTGGCGATGGCCGGCCGTACCTGGTCGAGGGTGTCGGTGAGGACTTCTGGCCGGCCAACTACGACCGGACCATCTGCGACCAGATCTTCGAGATCTCCGACGCGGACTCCTTCGCGATGACCCGTCGATTGGCACGGGAGCAGGCGCTGCTGGTCGGCGGCTCCGCCGGGATGGCGGTGGTCGGCGCGATCCGGCTGGCTCACCAGCTCGACGATCCCGAGGCCGTGATCGTGGTGCTGCTGCCCGACTCCGGCCGGGGCTACCTGACCAAGATCTTCTCCGATGACTGGCTGGCCAAGTACGGTTTCGCGAGTGCGGACCACACCGGGCGCACCATCGGTGACGTACTGCGGGAGAAGTCCGGCGACCTGCCCTCGCTGGTGCACACGCACCCGAATGAGACCATCGCCGAGGCGGTGCAGATCCTCAAGGAGTACGGCGTCTCGCAGATGCCGGTCGTCCGCGCCGAACCGCCGGTGATGGCCGCCGAGGTCGTCGGTGCGGTCAGCGAGCGGGGACTGCTCGGACGGTTGTTCGGCAAGACCGCGCACCTCACCGATTCGGTCGACTCGGTGCTCGAACCGTCGCTGCCGATGTTCGGTGCGTCCGCCGGCGTGGCCGAGGCGGTCGAGGCCCTGGTCGGCAGCGACGCCCTGCTCGTCCTCGACGGCGGCAAGCCGGTCGGCGTGCTCACCCGACAGGACTTACTTGGCGACGTCCCGGTCCACAACTGAACCGACCCACGCATCGGCCGGTACACCCGGCTCGGTGTCGGTGCGGGCCAGCATGGCTCGAGCCACGGCGTCGGAATCGCGCAGGAACTGCGAGTTGGTCCGCGCCAGTGGGCCCAGCTGGGTGCCGAAGTGCAGCGACTCCAGCGGCACCCCGACGGCGAAGAGTCGCGGCTGTTCGTTGCCGTCGACATCCTTGATCCGGTACGGGGGTGGCCCCACCTCCAGCGCGCCGGAGAGGAAGTCCTTGCCGTCCGGGCCGGGGATCCGGTAGCGGCGGGCCCGGCCGTGGTCGCGCAGGTGCGCGAGCAGCGGGTCCGCGGTCTCACCCAGACTGGCCGGGGGTAGGTGTGCTTCCAGCAGGGCCCGGGCGGTCACTGTACTGTCGCCCACCTGCGGAGACGAGGCGGCGAACCCGCCCTCGACGTCGATGATCCGCATCGACGGACCGATCGGCTGTACCAGCCCGGCCTCGGTGAGGGCGATCAACTCGGCGATCCGGGTGGCCGGGGGGCCACTGGCCAGTGAACCGCCGAACCCGCGGTACCACCGGTCCACGTCCTGGTCGTAGGAACGGCCGTGCAGACCGCCGTACCTGATCAGCCGGCGCAACGCTCCGCGGCCCTGGCCCAGTGCCACCGAGGCGCACTTGTACGCGCTGGCCAAGCCCTGTTCAGCCTCGGCCAGGTCGTGGGAGAGGTCGGCGAGCCACCAACTGCGGAAGGCGTCCGCGGACTCGAATTGTGCTCCGTCCAGGGGGCGGTCCCAGCGGTGGTGGTCGGCACGATCCCGCTCTTCCGGGACCACCTGCTCAATGATCTGCTGCAAGGCAGGGTCGTCGTGGTCGAACTGCGCCAGGCCGGTGAGGATGTCAGCGACGTCACCGGCGAAGGCCTCCGGTCGGTGTTCGTGCAGGACCGAGTAATAGACCCAGGCAGTGTCCTTGATGATCAACGGCCACAGGTCGGTGCGGAAGTCGATCCCCCGGCGGACGTCGAGGTGGTCGATCACCTCACGCGTCAGGAAGTGCGGTGGGAAGTGCGGGGTCATCCGCCCGAATACGCCCTTGGCGCGGTACGGGGTGCCCCGGCCGGAACCGATCGCCAGCACCGGCTCGGCCCCGCTCGGCCGGTACCGGAGTCGTCCGTCCTCGGTGCCGAAGGAGCCGCCACGGCCGACGGTGAGCATTGACACGTAGTCGAAGAAGTTCATCCCCAGGCCGCGCATGATCAACGTCTCGCCGGCCTCGATCCCGGACAGGTCCTGGTCCAGCGGATTGGCCGGACGGCCGTACCAGGCGCCGGTCCGCTCGGCGTGCTGCACCCGGGCCAGGTCCGCCCCGACCGGAGCGGTGTCGGCATGCCCGGTGGCCAGTACGGCGGCATCCACGTGCAATGCGTCCCCGCCGGCCAGCGCGACGGTGAGTTGCCCGTCGGCGGCCGCGGTCAGCCCGGTCGCCCGGGTCGCGTGCTCGCGGACCTCCATCCCGGCCGGGAGACGCTCGCAGTCGGTCAGGTAGCACCAGCGTAGGTACGAGCCGAGCAGCCGTCTCGACGGGTGTGAGTGCGGCTGCACCCGGTGCGCCTCCGCGGCGATCACCGGGTCGGGCCACTCCACCTCGCCCGCGACGATCATCCGGCACCAGTCGTACAGGGTGGGGCCGGGCACGATCGGTCCCGCGCACTGGACCGTGTCGTCGGTGAAGTGGGTGGCGTCGGCACACAAAGTGTTCATCATCAGGTGTTCCGGCTGGTCGTGGCGCCACACCCGGCCGCCACCGGCCGGTGCCGGATCGACCAGGTGCACCACCAACGGCCCGGACCCCAGTTCGGGATGGTTGGCGACCAGCCGTTCGAGCACCGACGTCCCCCGGGGGCCGGCGCCGATCACAGCCACCGCGGGGACTCGAGCGGGAACCGTCACGTCATCCCTCGGACTTCTCAGCCCGGCCGTACCCACGGATGTAGAAGTAGGACGCGCCGGTCAGCAGGATCGCCGCACACACCGCCAGGGCGGAGGCCTCGCCGATGCTCTGCGAGTCGAAGGCGAGTTGGCGGATCTCCAACGGCACGGTGACCGCGGCCCCGCCGGGACCACCGCCGTTCGACAGCAGGAACGGGAGGTCGAAGTCGTACGCGGTCCAGATCGTTCGCAGCAGCATGCCGGCCAGGACCACCGGGACGATCGCGGGCAGGGTCACCGCGGTGAACCGGTGTCGGTGGCCGCCGCCGTCGACCGAGACCGCCTCGTACAGCTCCCGGGGGATGGTCTGCAGTCGGGCCAGCACGATGATCATGAAGAACGGGGTGTACTTCCACACATTCACCAACACGATGGTGGTCATCAGCATCCGAGGGTCGGACAGCCACGAGATCGGCTTGTCGATCAGTCCCACCTTCAGCATCCCGTAGTTGATGATGCCGGTCACGTCGTTGAACATGAACCGGAAGATCAATGCCACCACGATCGCGGGCACCATGTAGGGGAAGAGCACCAGACCCCGGGTGAACCGCTGACCCTTCAGGTTGGCGTTCAGCAACAGGGCCACGGCCACTCCGAGGAACACCTGCAAGATCATGTTCGACACGGTCCACACCACCGACCGGCCCATCGAGGCGACCGTCTCGGGACTGGTGAAGATCGCCTTGTAGTTGTCGATCCCGTTGAAGGTGGTCGCACCGGTGTTGATGTCGACCTCGTTGAAGCTGTTCCAGAACGCCATCAGGAAGGGATAGATGGCGAACACGACCAGCAGGAGCGCTGCCGGGGCGGCCATCGCCAGGGCGAGTTGCCGGTCGGACAGCCCGGTCCGGCGTGCTTTCGGGACACTGCTTTCGCTGCGTGCCTTGTCGCGTGAGCTCAGGGTGTTGGACATGTCACTTCACCGCCCCATCACCGAGTCCGGAGATCAACCAGCGTTGGGCGAAGATGAACAGCACCACCACGGGTGCCACAATCGTCACCGCGGCCGCCATCAGCAGGCCCCAGGACTCGGTGCCCATGTGGCCCATCAGCAGGAACACGGCAGCATTTGCCGGCAGTTTGGAGTTGGTCGTCATCAAGGTGGCGGCGAACAGGTACTCACTCCACGCCGCGTTGAAGGTGAAGATGCCGGTGGACACGAGCCCGGGAACCGCCTGTGGGAGGACGACTCGGATGAAGGCGCCGAAGCGGGTGCAGCGGTCGATCATCGCCGCCTCCTCGATGTCGACGGTGATGCCGGAGAAGTAGGGGCGCAGGATCCACAGTGCGAAGGGCAGCAGGGTGGCGGTGTAGAGCACCGCCAGGGCGGCCCGGTTGTCACCCAGTCCGGAGCCGAACAGGATCTGGGTGACCGGGACGAGCACCAGGATCGGGGGGATCAGATAGGCGACCAGGGACAACTCGCCGATGGCGCGGACGAGCCGGAAGTTGAACCGGGCCATCGCGTACGCGGCGAAGGTGCCGAAGAACAACGCCAACGCGGTGGCCACGGTGGACACCACGAACGAGTTCGCCAGGTAGGTGCCGAAACCGTACAGGCCGAACAGGGAGATGAAGTGCTCGCCGGTCAACTCGCCCGGCAGCAGCCGGGGCGGGTAGGCGGCGATCTCGGTTTCCGGCCGGATGGAGTTGATGATCACCCACAGCAGCGGTCCGGCGGAGAACAACAGGACCACCGCCATCATCACGTACTGGAAGCCGCGCAGTGGGGTGAACTTCCGGCGGCGCCGGGGCGGTGGCCCGGTCGGCGCAGGGCGGTTCTGCGTCTCCTCGACAGTTGGTGCAGTCATGGCGCTCCCCCTATTGGGTGACTTCGGGTTCCCAGTCCGGGTTGGCCTTCTTCCACTCGTCGGCGACCTTGCCCATCCGCTCGGACGCCTTCTTCCACGGCTCTTCCGGGTCCTTGCCCTTGAGCAGGATGTCCTGGAACATGTCGCCGTCGATGGCGGGGGAGGGCCAGATCTCGGCGGCCCAGGGCATCAGGTTCAGGGTCTTGCCGTCGAAGGTCTTGTTCGTGACGGCACCCATCGACACCGACGAGGTCATCGCGTTCGGCACCTGCTCCAGGAAGGTCTCCATCCAGTCCGTGTGGTCGTAGATGTAGCCCTCGCCGCCGGCGGCCATCTTCTCAACCAACTTGGTCTGGACGCTCTTCAGCGGCGGCAGCAGGTGGCCCGGGACGGTGAGCGCGAACTCCAGCGCATCGTCGCCGGTGGTCAGCATCTTCAGGAACTCGATGGCGAGGTCCGGGTTGGACGTCTTGGAGAACAGGCCGTACTGCTGGCCGGAGCCGAAGTGCAACTCACCGGTCATGAACGGACCGGCCGGGATGGCCATCACGCCGGTGTTGGCGGCGATGTCGGGTGCCTTCTCCGCGAGCGTGACGCCGAGCCGCCCGGGGAAGGTGGCGAAGCCGGCCTGGCCGGCGGTGTAGGCGTTCACGATGTCGCCGTACTCGGCGTTGTAGAGCGACTTGGATGCGTACTTCATGATGCCGGTGAACCGCTTGACCGCGTCCAGCACCTCCGGCTGGTCGAAGGTCAGGTTGCCCTCGGCGTCGAAGTAGTCCCAGCCGGACTGGTAGATGTACGGCGCGAAGAACTGCAGTGGCAGCTGCGGGGTGGCCCCGACCGCCATCGCGATCCCGATCCGCTTGTCCTTGCCGTGCAGGGTTTCCGCGGCGTTGAGGTACTCCTCGTACGTCGTCGGCACGGACAGGCCCTCGGCCTCGAGCAGGTCCTTGCGGTAGTAGACGAGGGAGGAGTTGGACTGCAGCGGCATCCCGTAGTCGGTGCCGTTGATGACCACTCTGGTGCCGGGCAGGAAGTCGTCGACCCCGATGTCGTTGATCACGTCGGTCAGGTCCGCGAGGTGCCCGGCGGCCCGGAAGTCGGGGAAGGAGCTCACCGGCGGGGAGAAGATGCCGACGTCCACGCCGTTCTGGAATGCGGTGGTGAGGTACTGCAACTGGTTGGAGTCGGAGTAGACGGTGACGGCGACCTTGTGGTCCGGGTGCGCCTCCTCGAACTTGGCGATCACCATGTTGTAGAAGGACAGGGTGGCCGGGTCGTTCTCCACGGTGTAGAGCGGGATCACCTTCGGGTCACCGACGGTTCCGCCTTCTTCACCGCTGTTCTGGCTCAGGCCACCACCGCAGGCGGTGAGCAGGGCCGCGGAGGAGAGACCCATGGCGGCGGTGAGGAATCCGCGGCGGCTGATGTCGCCGGCCAGCAGCTGGCGTCGGAGGGTTCCGATCTTCTCGACTTCTTCGTTGATGTTCATTGTTTCCTCTCCGAGGCGGCTGCCTGGTGGTCGGGGGACGGGGCGGGGTGGGCACCCCGGGTGAGGGTGAGGAACTCCTCGACCAGCTCTGCCGGGGTGTCCAGCGATTCGCCGAGGAAGGTCGCAGCCAGGGTGTTGACCGCGGTGAGGATGGGCGCGGGCCGTCCGAGCGCGGCTGCCAGCGCGGCGTGGGCACCGGTGCCGTACGGGACGTCGTCGGTGAAGTAGCGGTAGTCCAGGGTCGTCGGGGCCGGGCTGGTGTCGAACGGGGCGTAACTGAGCAGGCAGTCGACGATGGTGTCGCCCTGCATGCCCTGGTGGCCGTAGAAGCGGAGCATCCAGTCCAACACGGTGAGTGGTTCGCCACCGAGGGCGCGGACGACCGCGACCCGTTCGGCGTCGGCGGCCTCCAGCACCCGGGTGAGTTCGGGGGTGAGGCCCTCGCGGTAGAAGGTGAACCCCTCCCCGCGGGCGATCCGGACTCCGTTCAGCAGGCTGATCGCCGGGTGCACCATGTGGTTGGTGTTGGACAGTGAGGTGGTGACCAGGTCGCTGGCGACCAGGTTGGGGAAGTAGGGCTGGAAGCCGGTCAGCAGTTCCTTGCTGGCCACCTCGTCCACCCCGGCGAGGGGGAGTCGATCCTTGGTCCCGGTCACGGTGATCAGGCCCTCGGCTCCGCTGCCCATCACCGGGAAGCCGGTTGCCTCGCCGAGGATGGGCCGGGGGAGGTCCCACTCGTCGAACCAGCGGGCGACGCGGAGGACGCCGGCGAAACCGCCGGGGGCGAGCAGCACCTGGCGGCCGGCGAGTCGTTCGCGGTGGGTCTCGATCACGGCTCGCAACCCGAGGTGGGTGCTGACCACGAGGAAGGCGTCGGCGGTCGGTGCGGGGTCGGCCACCACATCGATGGCGCCGGTACGGATGCCGGCCACGCCGGTGTGGCCCGAGGTGGCCGTGTGGCCCGATCCGGTGGGGGTCAGCGCGAGCCGAACGGTCTCCCCGGTCTCGGCAGCGGCCAGCCCTGCTGCGGCGGTGGCCTGGGAATCCCCCAGCACGGCGAGTGCCATCTACATCCCTCTCCCAGCGGTGACAAACAATTCCTATGAGATGCTACTGAAATTTCAGTGAGTGCACTAGCCTTGTCCGAGAATTCTTCCTCGCCCACAGAAGGATGGTCCATGGAGCTCCTGGCCGAGAAGGCTTATGCAGCCATCAAGGACGAGATCCTCTCCTGCGCCCGGGAACCGGGCAGCCTGATCAACGAGAAGGCGCTCGCCGAAGAGTTGGGCTTCTCCAAAACGCCGGTCCGGCAAGCAATCGGTAAGCTCGTGGCGGACGGCTTCGTGGAGGTCTACCCACGCCGCGGCACCTTGGTGCGCCACGTCCAGGTCCGCGACATCAAGAACGTCTACCTGATCCGGGGTCTGGTCGAGCCGGAGGCCAGCGCGCTGGCCGCCCACCGGGCCACCCCGGCGGACATCGTCCAACTCGAGCGGTTGGACGACCACCAGCTGAGTGCGGGGGAGGAGATGCTCGACCTGCGCTCCCACGCCGAGGTCCACGTGAACGTGTGCCGGATCGCGCGGGTTCCGCAACTCACCTCGATCGTCGCCGGACTCCAGGACCAGATGCGGTGGTTCCTGGCTGCCCAGCACGCCGACGGCGGGCCGATGCCGCCCAAGCACAACCACCACCGGCTGGTGGACGCGATCCGGCGCGGCGCCGCCGAGGAGGCGCGCTCGCTCACCGAGGAGAGCGTCCGGATGTCGCGCGAGCAGCTGCTGCAGAAGATCATCCACTACGGGCGCGACGACGATGCGTGGCCGGACGTGCCGACCCGGGATGCGTCGCTGGCCTGAGGCACGACTACGCTGACGCGAATGACCGTGCGATCCGTTGCCCCGCCATGGCTCGTCTCCGAGACCTGGCGCTCACTGGTGAGCGGTCTCGGTGCAGTCCTGGTTGGTCTCGTCGTGGGTGTGTCGATGGCGCTGGGTTCGCCGGCACAGCATGACCTGATCGTCTGGGTCGCGATCCTGGCCTCTTGGGCGACCCTGGTCCTCCTTCATTCCGGATTGACCGGCCTCGCCTTCGGCGGCCTCGAGGGGGCCGAGCTCTCCGCGGCCCTCCAGCGAGCCCGTCGGGACCGGTCAGCCGCACTGCCCCGGCGTACGGTGAGTCAACTTGTGGCTGGCAGCGGTGACGGTCCGTCGTGGTCGGTCCAGATGTCCGTTGTGGCCCTGGCGCTGGTGGTGGCCCTGGCTCTCAGCCCGCAACTGCAGGGCAACCCATTGGTGACCGGCCTGGGTCTCTTCCTCGTCGCCGGTTGCTGGCTCGACGTGATGATCATGTACGGCCTCCACTACGCGCGCCTCGACCTGAGTGTTGGCGGGCTGGCATTCTCCGGCGACGACCCGAAGTCCTTCGCCGACTACGTGCACCTCTCCGTCGGCGTGCAGACCCTGGGGACGACAGACGTCCGCATCGGCACGCGGTCGATGCGCAAGCAGGTGTCCCTGCACAGTCTGTTGGCCTTCGCCTTCAACACGGTGATCATCGTGATGATCGTGTCCCTGATGCTGCGGCTGGGCTGATCCCGGCGAGTTGATCAGTCGGTGGGGCGGATCAGTCTGGTCAGGATGTCCTGCCAGCCCTCGGTCCAGGGCAGGCTGTCCCAGTCGGTGAGCCGAACCCAGCGGGACTGTTCGGTCGTACCGCCGATGTCCAGCACCTCCGGGGTGCTCGGGGCGGGGCAGGTGGCGGTGTAGACCAACCGGATCGCCTGGAAGTCCTCCACCGCGCCCGAGGGAGCCCGCCCCACCCAGTGGCTGCTCTGCACCTCCACCAGGTCGCCCAGTTCGATCGTCTGGTTGGTCTCCTCAACCACCTCGCGGAGCACCGAGTCACGGGGCTGCTCGCCCGGGTCGATCCCGCCGCCGGGCAGGCCCCACCTACCGGGTACTGCGGTGCGGTCGGAGAACTCCGTCGCCAGCAGTCCCGGCTCCGCGGTCACCACTGCGTAGGCGGCAACGCGTTGGCGTCGGGTCACCGGCTCGTCCGAGCCGATCACCAGGTCGCGGTCGCGGCCCCGCGAGACGTCCATCGGCGGGGTGTGGCCGTTCAGCGGGGACACCTGGACGTGCAGGACGATCTCACCGTCGACCCGATCCGCGGACTGCGGTCGCTCCACGGCCCAGCCCAGACTGCCCGCCAAGGCTGCGGGGGAGACCCCGTGCGGCAGTTCCTGCTCGAACACGGGATCCGCTGCGTCGGTCCTCCCGATGATGATCACGAGTTGCACGGTACACGCAGGAGTTCACCCGGTGCTGGAGTCGATCGGCTCGAGGTACATCCAGCGCCCGGCCCGGCGGGCGAACCGGGAGCGCTCCTGCAGGACGTCGGGCCCGTTCGGGTCCTCGAAGTGGGCTCGGAACTCCACCTCACCCTCGCCATCGGGCGCGAGCCCGGCTCGGTGGCCGATGATCTCCAGGCCGTGCCAGGTGATCAAGGGGGACACGGTCACCTCGACCGGCCGGGTCCGTGGGTGCCAGGTCCGGAACAGGTGGTCGGCATCGCTCTTCACGAAGGAGGTGTAGCGCGATCGCATCAATGCCTCGGCCGTCTCCGCCCGTCGGGGATCCGCCAAGAGCGGTTCGCAGCAGTCCGCGTACGTGGTTCCTCCACAGGGGCAGGGAAGCGTCACGACAACCCCAACCGAGCCAGCGGTTCGACGAGCTCGCGCTCCTCGTACGACAGGTGGGAGAGCAGGGTGTCGGTGAGCAGGTCGACCGCCTCCCGTAGCGCGGTGCCGTCGTCGTCCTCGCCGACGAAGGCGACGAGTGCGTCGTCCACCGACTCGACCACGTCGTGGATGATCACGTGTTCGGCCTCGAGCCGGTCCACCACGTCGGTGAGGTCCGGGTCGAGGCGCTTCAACCGGGGGAACATCGCCTGGTCCTCGAGGTTGTGGTGGCCGGTCAGGACCCGGCAGTACTGCTGGCAGTAGGTGCCGAGGGTCCACTTGTTCTGCCGCATCGTCAGTTGGTTCAACTGGGACCGGGCCGCGGCCACGGTGGTCTGCCCGTCGAGGACCTGTCCCATCAGGTCGCGGACGGTGTCCAACTCGGTGCGCAGGTGGTCGTGGATGTCGATCAGGTGCTGGCCCTGGGAGAGGTCATGTTCGGTGTAGGTGCGCTCGAGGTCCGGCTCCGGTCCGGTGGGACGGGTGGCCTCGTCCCAGAGCGTCGTACTGCTGTGTCGGAGGCCCTCGTCCGGCGTGGGCCGGACCGAGAAGGAGCGCCGGGCGACTCCGGGTGTTCGCCTCGGTTCGCTCGGGACGGATGGGGTGGCGGCCCCCGACGGACCCGGTTCATCCGGGGTCAGTCGGGACGTGTCGACCCGCTCACGGACGGCCGGAGCCACCACGGTTCCGAACTGGTTGATCATGGTCGGGTCGTCCGCGCTCAGGATGAAGACGCTGATGCCGTCCACCAGAGCGAGCGTGGTCAACTCGTCCACCCACTGCTCGGTCGATCCCTGCGGCCCGCCGATGTTCAGCAGCCGGACCACGTCGGCCGGTGAGCGCCCGGCCTTCGTGGCGGCGCGGTCGATGATCGCGTTCCCCTCGGCCAACTGGCCGGGCTTCAGATAGCCCTGCGAGGGCAGCCAGCCGTCGGCCCGGCGTCCGACCAGCCGGAGCATCCGCGGCCCGTACGCCCCGACCCAGATCGGTACCGGATGAGTCGGCGCCGGGCCGCGCTTGGCGCCCTGCACCCGGTGGAACTCGCCGTCCACCCGGACTCCGCCGCGGGTGTCGGTGTCCCACACTTGTCGGAGCACGTCGATCGCCTCCTCGGTGGCGCGCACCGACTCGCCGGGGGAGAGCCGGGTGCCACCCATGGCCTCGATGGCGTCCCAGAAGGCGCCGGCGCCGATTCCGAGGTTGAATCGTCCGCCGCTGAGCAGGTCCAGACTGGCAGCGGCCCGGGCCAGTACGGCCGGCGGTCGCAGTGGCAGGTTGACCACGTTCGGTGCGATCTGGATTCGGACGGTCGACGCGGCGACGGCCGACATCAGTGTCCACGTGTCCAGGAATGCGGGCTGGTACGGGTGGTCCTGGAAGGTGACCAGGTCCAGACCCGCCTGTTCGGAGGCCTGGGCCAGGGCTATGGGTGCCTCGGGTGGGTCCGCAGTGGGGGTGATGAAGGTCCCGAACTGCAGGTCGTTTCCGTAGTCCGTCATGGCGGTGGCCTCCTGCTGCTGGTCGGGTTTCGTCCGTACTGCGGGTGCTGGACCTGAGTATGCTCCCGGCACGGAGTGGTCACCGTATCGGTCCCACCCTGAGCGTGGAGTCAGGCTGAGTGGAGGCAGCCCGCTCGAGGGCGCCTCGTCGAGCGGAGCTGGGACCGAACCTTCGTCGTGGTGTCCGATTCCGGTCACGCGGCCGGTAAGGTTGGCCCGCGTACGACAACCCACCGTCCCAGGAGGACCCAGCATGGCCCCGACCACTGTGATCACCTTCGGCACCTTCGACGTGCTGCACGTCGGCCACGTCCGGGTGCTGAACCGGGCTGCCGAACTGGGCGACCGGCTGGTTGTCGGGGTCTCCTCGGACGCGCTGAACTTCTCCAAGAAGGGTCGCAACCCGGTGTTCAGCCAGGCCGAGCGACTGGAGTTGATCGCGAACCTGGCCGTGGTGGACGAGGTGTTCGTGGAGGAGAGCCTGGAGCTCAAGCGGGACTACGTCGTGGAGCACCAGGCCGACGTACTGGTCATGGGCGACGACTGGGAGGGGAAGTTCGACTTCCTGAACGACATCTGCAAGGTGGTCTACCTGCCGCGGACCCCGTCCATCTCCACCACCGAACTGATCGAGCACATCGCCACCACCAACGGCTGACTGGGCGGACGCCCGGCCGGGTCGCAGTCAGGTGCGAGGCCGCCATGCTGACGGTCCGGCGATGACCACCCGGTAGCCGTCCGGGTCGGTCAACCAGACCTCCTGCTGGCGGGCGTTCGGGTTCTCGTGCGGCTCGGTCTCCACCGTCGCACCGAGGCTGCGGATCCGGCCGACGGCGGCCTCGAAGTCGGCCACCTCGAACCACACCACGACACCGTTCCCCAGTGGTTGGGCCGGGTCGGCCAACGCGCCGTGGTGGTCCGCCGCCTCCAGCCGGTGCAGTTGGAGGACCAGTTCTCCGTCGAGGACGATTTGGTCGTACTCCTCTCCGCCGTGGCCGCTGCTGGCACCGAGCACCGCTTGATACCAAGCACTCGACGCCGCCACATCGCGGCTGCAGATCAGGGTCTGGTTCCATCCAGTCATACCGGGACCTTACGCTCGGAGCATGAGCCATGTCGTCCCGCTGAATTCTCTCGCCGAGGAACTCTCCGACCGATCCTTCGCGTACCTGCTGACCGTGGCCGACGACGGTCGCCCGCACGCGGTCGCGGTCGTCCCGCAGTTGGACGGGACCGATCTGCACATCGGCGGTATGGGCCGCCGCACCCGCGCCAACGTCACGGAGCGCCCGGCGGTCTCCTTGGTCTGGCCGCCGTCCGACGCCACCGGGCACTCCCTCATCGTCGACGGGGCTGCCGTCCTCGATGGCGAACGGGTGATCGTGCACCCCGACCACGCCGTCCTCCACCGCCCTGCCACCGGACGGTGCGACGCGGGCTGAATCAGCGGGGTTGTCGGCCGATTGAGGTCGATCCGGTCGGTGGCCGGAGCTGCGGGATTCTCGTCGAGTTCGCCCAGCATCGCGACCGAGGTCGAAAATACATCGACCCCGGTGGGAGCGGTCGTTAAGGTCGCAGCCAACGGAGGAGGTGCTTGTTGATGGACGTCGAATCGGAAGACAGCAAGGAGTCCGGGGGTCGAATTGCCGCGGCACCACCGCCGGGGGGCGACGGGTCTCGCCTGACGTACAACTCACCGTTGTCGAGTGATCGGGTGGCGCAATGGGTGGCCGAGATTGCCTCGGCGCAGCCGGCGACGGTGAGCGACGTCGGATGTGGATGGGCCACGCTGCTGCTGGACATCCTCGCGGCCACACCGCGGGCGCGCGGCACCGGGATCGACGAACACGGGCCGGACATCCTGCGTGCACAGAATGATGCGGCCCGGCGTGGCCTGTCGGATCGCGTCACCTTGATTGAGGGCGATGTGGTCGATCACGCGACCCGGGCCGACGTCGTGATCAACATCGGTGCCTTTCACGCGTTCGGTACGACCGCCGAGGCGTTGCGGATCCTCCATGATCGGGTCGAGCAGGGCGGCGTGGTGATCTTCGGTGCGGAGTACTGGGAGCACCCGCCCACCGATGAGGAGTTGGACGGCATGTGGGAGGGGACCACTGCCGGCGACTGCACCGATCTCGCGGGCCTCGTGGACCAGTCCGTGCGGGCCGGATTCCGTCTGCTCCGAGTCGAGACGGCCACCCGTGGTGAGTGGGAGGAGTTCGAGAGCGGTCATCTCGCACCCCGGGAGGCATGGCTGGTGGCGCACCCCAATCACCCGGACGTACCCCAGGTGGCGGCCGAACTCGACCAAGCCCGCTCGATCTGGCTCCGCGGTCACCGAGACGTGATGGGGTTCGCCTACCTGACCCTGCTTCCCATGATCAAGAGTGCGGGGGCGGCGGCGGACCGAGACGAGCGGAAGCCCGACTGATACTCGGCCGGGGTGATCAGGTTCAACCGGTCGCTTCGTCGGTTTCGATCTCCGCGGCCAGCATGGCGGCCGCAGCCTCGCGGTGTGCGGCTTCGCCGGTCAGCAGGGCGTAACTCCCATAGCCCAGGGCGCCGGCCGAATGGATCTCGGAACAGTGCTCGGCCAGCCGGGGCCAGGGGCGTCCCCCACCGGCCCGATAGCGATCCAGGGTGGCCGCGAAGGCCTCGCCGGAGGATGCACTGTGCTGGAGCGTGAGATCGCGAGCCGGGTCACCCACCTCGGCCGTGGTCCAATCGAGTACCCCGACGATCTGGTCCCGGTCATCGAGCAGGGTGTGCGCCGGATAGATCTCGCCGTGGCTCAGGGCCGACCACGACGGCCAGAACGAGTCATCATCGATCCACGCCTGCCAGCGCCGGCGCGATGTCGGCGCGATGGTGAACTCCGCCCCGACCCGGTCGAGGTCCCGCTGCCAGCGTGACCGGACCTCCTCGGGAGAGAAGACCGGGATGTCGGCGGACTCGGCCGCCTCGGTGCTGACCGACTGGAGCTGCCCGACCAACTCGCCGAGGGACTCGGCATAGCCCAACGAGGAGGGGTCGAGGTGCCACACCGGCGATCCGGTCGAGTCCAGAGTCACCCCCGGTCGCCCGGGCAGCAGGGGGTACGCGATCAACTCCCGTGAGTGGATCTGCCAGTCGGGGACCGCAGCCTTCAAGACCGGACGCACCAGGGCGAGCACCGCCGCCTCCGTCTCGGCGCGATCCATCACGTCGGGCCGACGAGGAACCCGGAGCACCCACTCCTCGCCCGCAGTCGTCCGCGCCATGGTGACTCGGAAGTCGAGGCCCATCTCGTTGTGCTGCAAGGATTCATGGATGAGGTCGAGGCCGTGTCGTCGGCCCAGCTCGACCGTCACGGCGTCCAGGTGGGGCTGACCGTCGGGTGTGGTGCTCATTCCTCCACCGTGGCACGGGGGGAGTGGGCCACTCAACCGCAGGTGACGCCGGTTGCATGCACCGGGCAGTAGCCGTTCGGCACCTTGTCCAGGTACTGCTGGTGCTGGTCCTCGGCGAAGTAGTAGTCGCCGCCCGGTGCGATCAAAGTGGTGATCTGTCCGTAGCCCGCCCGGGTGTACTCGGTCTGGAAGCGGTCCCGGACCGCGGTCGCCGTCGCGGCCTGTTCGGGCGTGGTGGTGAAGATCGCCGACCGGTACTGGGTACCGACATCGTTGCCCTGCCGCATGCCCTGGGTGGGGTCGTGGTTCTCGAAGAAGGTCTTCAGCAGGTCCTCGTAACTGATCTTGTTCGGGTCGAAGGTCACCTGCACGGTCTCGGTGTGACCGGTCCGCGCACTGCACACCTCCTCATAGGTCGGGTTCGGTGTGAAGCCGCCCGCGTACCCGACCGAGGTGGACGTGACTCCGGGCAATTCCCAGAACAACTTCTCCGCACCCCAGAAGCAGCCCAGTGCGAATCGGGCGATCTCGGACCCCTCGGGGACGGTGTCCACCCGGTGCCCGAAGATCTCGTGGAAGGTGGGTTGGGCCAGAACAGGATTCTGACGGCCGGGCAAGGCCTCGTCCGCAGTGACCAGGGTTGACTTTGCGCGCGTGAAGAACATGGTTCCAGTGTGCCTCTCCGGACGGCCGTACGGTGGGCCCTCCACTGGGTGAACGGCCAACCGGAGGCGGACATTCCCCCCGCGTGGGCTGGGCTACGCTCGGGGAATGAGCAACGCAGACCACCCCATCTCCAGTCTGGGCTTCTCGACCCGCGCCATCCACGCCGGACAGGAACCCGATCCGACCACCGGCGCCG
This sequence comes from Propionibacteriaceae bacterium, assembly GCA_052094425.1. Taxonomy (GTDB): domain Bacteria; phylum Actinomycetota; class Actinomycetes; order Propionibacteriales; family Propionibacteriaceae; genus Microlunatus. The sequence goes on along the minus strand of JBQDIN010000015.1, from coordinate 1,864 downwards.
TCGTGACCCCGATCTTCGCCACCTCCACCTACGCCCAGGACGGCGTCGGCGGACTGCGCAACGGGTACGAGTATTCGCGCTCGGGCAACCCGACCCGTACTGCTCTCGAGGAGTGCATCGCCGCCTTGGAGGGCGGCGTGCGCGGACTCGCCTTCGCGAGTGGCCTGGCGGCCGAGGACATCCTGCTGCGTACGATCTGCCTGCCCGGCAGCCACCTGATCGTCCCCGATGACGCGTACGGCGGCAGTTTCCGCCAGTTCGCCCAGGTGCACGAGCGCTGGGGGATCACCAACACCCCGGTCGACCTCACCGACCTGTCTGCCTTGACGGCGGCCGTCGAGGAGCAGAAGCCGACCGTGGTGTGGGTCGAGACCCCGACCAACCCGCTGCTCAACATCGCCGACATCGCCCAGATCTCCGAGATCGCCCACGCTGCGGGGGCGCTGGTCGTGGTGGACAACACCTTCGCCTCGCCGTACCTGCAGCAACCCCTGTCCCTCGGTGCCGACGTCGTCGTGCACTCCACCACCAAGTACTGCGGCGGCCACTCCGACGTGATCGGTGGTGCCCTGGTGGTCAAGGATCCGGAGCTGGGGGAGCGGCTGCTCTGGCACCAGAACTCCATCGGTAGCGTGGCCGGACCGTTCGACTCCTGGCTGGTGCTGCGCGGCCTGAAGACCCTCGCGGTCCGGATGGAGCGGCACAGCGACAATGCCGAGCAGGTTGCTGCCTTCCTGGACCAGCATCCGGCCGTCCCGGAGGTCTTCTATCCGGGCCTGGATTCCCACCCCGGCAAGGAATTGGCGGCCAAGCAGATGCGTCGCTTCGGCGGCATGGTCAGCTTCCGGGTGGCCGCGGGCGAGCAGGCTGCCCTGGACCTGGTCGCCAAGACCGAGCACTTCACCCTCGGCGAGTCCCTCGGTGGGGTCGAGTCCCTGATCGAGCACCCGGGCAAGATGACCCACGCCTCGGTGGCCGGAACCGCCCTCGAGGTCCCGCCGGACCTGGTTCGACTCAGTGTCGGCATCGAGGACATCGAGGACCTGATCGCAGACCTGGACCGCGTCCTCAGCTGACCTCCGGCTCACCAGACCCGCTCACGCACCCCGCAACTGCTCACGCACCCTGCTGGCAGCGGGGGCATGCCGGGTGCGTGAGTCGCTGAGGGTGCGCGAGCAGGCGGTCAGTCGAGGGACCAGTCGATCGGGGTGGCGCCCTGCTCGGTGAGCAGTGCGTTGATCCGGCTGAAGGGACGGGAGCCGAAGAAGCCCCGGTCGGCCGACATCGGTGACGGGTGGGTCGAGGCCACGTGCGGCACGGTGCGTCCGTCCGGGTCCGGGCCGAGCAGTGGGATCAGGTTCTGCGCGTCGCGCCCCCACAACAGCGCGACCAACGAACCGCCCCGGCTGACCAGGGCTCGGATCGCCGCCTCGGTGATCGTCTCCCATCCCTGCCTGCGGTGGGATCCGGAGCGTCCTGGCTGCACGGTGAGGACCCGGTTGAGCAGCAACACCCCCTGCTCGAACCACGGTGCCAGGTCACCGCTGGCCGCTGGCGCGATGCCGAGGTCGTCGTGCAGTTCGCGGTAGATGTTGGTGAGGCTCCGCGGGATCGGACGGACGTCCGGGGCGACCGAGAACGACAGCCCCACCGGGTGCCCCGGAGTCGGGTACGGGTCCTGGCCGACGAGCAGCACGCGTACGTCGGCGAGTGGCCGGGAGAAGGCCCGCAGCACGTTCTCCCCGGCGGGCAGGTAGCCCCGTCCGGCGGCGTTCTCGGCCCGGAGGAAGTCACCGAGCTGGGCCAGGACGTCCGCGTGCGGCGCCATCACCTCGGCCCAGTCCGGGGCCATCAGTGTGTGCAT
>JBQDIN010000014.1:59003-63943 GCA_052094425.1 Propionibacteriaceae bacterium | reverse complement strand
TCAGTGGCCGGGCAGGTCGGCCTCGGCCCTCCCCTGGGGGGCGGTCGCGGCCATCAGCCGGGTGATCTCCGCGAGGTCGTCGACGGACGGGAGTCCCCAACCGGGCTGGTAGCCGTACACCTCCCGCAGCGGGGTGGCCGAGCGGTTCCCGTCGGCCAGTTCGATGTCGTCGGTGGTGATCATCGTCGGGTGCAGCACCCCGCAGGCCTCGGCGACCTTCAGCAGGTCGCGGCGCAGGGTCTGGATGTAGTTCCTCGCGCGGACCGACTTGAGTTCCGGGTCGAGACCGCGGCTCAGCCATCGGTCCTGGGTGGCGACACCCGTCGGACACTTGTCGGTGTGGCAACTCTGTGCCTGGATGCAGCCGACGGCCAGCATCGCCTCCCGGGCGACGTTGATCATGTCGACACCGAGGGCGAAGGCGACCATCGCCTGGTCGGGCAGGCCGAGACGGCCGGACCCGATGAAGGTGACCTGGTCGGTGAGACCGGCCTCGGCGAACAGCCGGTAGACCCGGGTGAACGCGAGCCGGAACGGCAGGGCCACGCTGTCGGAGAAGATCAACGGTGCCGCGCCGGTACCGCCCTCGCCACCGTCGATGGTGATGAAGTCGACACCGCGGTCGGTGGTCGCCATCTGTTCGACGAGCTCCTCCCAGAAGGTGAGATCCCCGACCGCCGACTTGATCCCCACCGGCAGGCCGGTCGCCGCGGCGATCCGCTCCACGAAGTCGAGCATCTCGTCCACGGTGGAGAACTCAGCGTGCCTGGCGGGGCTGGCGCAGTCCTGACCCTCCGGGATGCCGCGCACCCCGGCGATCTCGGCCGACACCTTCGCCGCCGGCAGCAATCCACCGAGCCCCGGCTTGGCGCCCTGGCTGAGCTTGATCTCGATCATCCGCACCGGCGCGGAGGCGACCAGCTCCTGCAGCTTCGGCAGGCTGAACCGACCGTCCGCATCCCGGCAGCCGAAGTAGGCGGTGCCGATCTGGAAGATCAACTCACCACCCTGGCGGTGGTAGGAGGACAAACCGCCCTCGCCGGTGTTGTGCAGGCAGCCGGCGGCCGCGGCGCCCTGGTTCAGCGCCGAGATGGCCGGGGCGGAGAGGGAGCCGAAGCTCATCGCGGAGATGTTGACCACGGACTTCGGCCGGAACGCGTGCCTCCGACCGCGCGGGCCGCCGATCACCTTGCTTGCGGGAATCTGCGCGTCCAAACCGCTGGCGTCCCCGGCCGGCGGGGCAGTGCTGGCGAAGGTGCGGTGCTTGATGATCGGATAGCCCTCGAGGAACTCGAGGTCGTTGTCGGTGCCGAAGCCGAAGTAGTTGTTCTCCCGCTTCGAGGAGGCGTACACCCAGCGTCGCTGGTCCCGGCTGAACGGACGTTCCGCGTCGTTGTCGGTGATGATGTACTGCCGCAGCTCGGGGCCGATCGACTCGAGCAGGTACCGACCGTGGCCGATCACCGGAAAGTTCCGCAGCAGGGCGTGCTTGCGCTGCAACAGGTCCCGGGTGGCGAGCACACCTACTCCGGCGGCGGTGGCGGCAAGGGCAGTTCTCCACTTCATACTGGCCAGTGTGCACCACCGGGGTCCTGACTACAGTGGCCCCCATGAGGGAGATCCACTGGGGCATCATCGGGCCGGGACGCATCGCCGGGTTGGTGCTGCCGGACTTCGCGCACGCACCCGGGGCACGGCCGGTCGCCGTGGCCTCCCGCTCGCTGGACCGCGCCCGCGCCTTCGCCGCCGCGCACGGCCTGGATCGTGCCCACGGCTCGTACGCCGACCTCCTCACCGACGACGCGGTGGATGCGGTCTACATCGCGACACCGCACCCCCAGCACCACGCCATCGCCCTGGCTGCGATTCGGGCCGGCAAGGCGGTGCTGGTGGAGAAGGCGTTCACCGCGACCGTGGCCGGTGCGGAGGAGGTGGCCGCGACCGCCCGCGAGCACGGCGTCTTCGCGATGGAGGCGATGTGGACCCGCTTCCAACCAGTCATCCGAGCCGCAGTGGAGTTGGTCCAGGACGGGGCAATCGGGGAGATCCGCCAGGTCCAGGCCGACCTCGGCGTGGACCGCCCGTACGACCCCACTGACCGACTCTTCGACCCGGCCCAGGGCGGCGGGGCGATGCTGGACCTGGGCGTCTACGTGGTGTCCTTCGCCCACTACTTCCTCGGCACCCCGGACCGGGTCACCGCCACTGGCTCACTGGCGCCGACCGGTGTGGACCTGGAAGCGGGTGTACTGCTCTCCTACGACGACGGCCGGGCGGCAATGCTGCTCGCCTCGCTGCGCAATCCGACGCCGGGATCGGCCCGAATCATGGGCACCGAGGGCTGGATCGACGTAGTGCCCCGCTTCCACCACCCGGACCGGATCATCCTGACCCGCAAGGGATCCGAGCCCGAGGAGATCGTCCACCCCGCCCTCGGTGCGGGCTACTCCCACGAGTTGATCGAGGTCACCGAGTCCCTCCACGCCGGCCGGACCGAGAGCACCGTGATGCCCTTGGACGACACCGTGGCCGTGCAGCGCATTCTGAACGAGGCGTGCGAGCAGCTCGGGGTCCACCACACAGAGGATCCCGCCGCCCTCTGACACCGGGCGGCCGATGAACCCCCGGCCATCTCCTGCGGCTCTCCTGGAGTTTTTCTCCTTGGCCCCATCGGATGCAATCCGTCATCGTCGCCAATGCGGCCCGGACGGTCGCACGCTGCTGCGTCACGGGTCCTGTCGTCGCCACCGAGGAGGAGATTGCTGATGGATACGTCGGACGAAGAGGTGCGCCGTGGTGCGGCCGTCTACAGCAAGCGCGTCCTCAGCCTCTACGACCTGTATGTCGTCCACTGGTCCAATTCCTTCGGTGGCGGCGGCACTCACCCAGCGGCGAGGACGCGGTCGGCGCGGTCGTGGGCCGCGCGGACCGGATTGATCCGGCGGGCCTCCGCCTCGGACAGGATGCTCTCCACCCGGTCGCCGATCGCCTCCAGTTTGGCGTCGAGCTGGTCGGCGGACCAGCCCACCTGGCCGGCATGCACCTGGATCACGCCACCGGCATTGGCGACGAAGTCCGGCACGAAGGTGATCCCCGAGGACTGCAGCAGGTCGGCCACTTCGGGGGTGTCGAGGGTGTCGTTGGCCGCGCCCGCGATGACCTTCGCTCGGATCCGGTCCACTCCGGCAGCGGTGACCACCCGGGCCACGGCGCAGGGGGCGAACACGTCGCAGTCGGCGTAGGGCGCCTCGGTCGGATCGCCCACCCGGCCACCGATCTGGGCGGCGACCTGCTCGGCCCGTGTCGCGTCCACGTCGCAGACCGTCACCTCCGCGCCGTCACCGGCGGCGAAGGAGGCCAGTGCGCTGCCGACGTGACCGGTGCCCTGCACCACCACGCGCACCCCGGACATGTCGCGCTCGAGTGCGTGTCGGACCCCGGCGCGCATCGCCGCGTACACCCCGCGTGCGGTGTACGGGCCGGGATCGACCTCGTCGCAGAAGGCGCGGGCCCCGCCGAGGTCGCGGATCAGTTGCATGTCGTCGGGCGTGGTGCCCATGTCGACGCCCGGAATGTAGGTACCGGCGGTCCGGGCGACGAAGTCGCCGTAGCGTGCCATCAGTGCACGGCGGCCGTCCGCGTCGAGGATGCGGTCGGGATCGGCGATGATCACCGACTTGGCCCCGCCGTACGGGAGTTCGGCGAGCGCATGCTTCAACGTCATCGCCGCGGCAAGTCGTTGCGCCTCCTGCGCGGCCGCCTGTGTGCTCGGGTAGGGCCGGAACCGCACCCCGCCGAACCCCGGCCCCAGGGTCGTGTTGTCGATCGCGATGACCGCCCGCAGGCCTACCGTGTCATCGCGGCAGGTGATGATCTGTTCGCTCTCCCAAGGAGCGGTGACGACGTCGTCCATGCTCTGATCCTCACACATCCCGACTCCGACCCGATCCCGGGGCTGGTCCGACTCAGAGCCGCTCGAGGAACTCCTCCAGCAACGGTCCGGCCGTCTGCGATCCGGACTCCCCGTCAGCGACGAACACGGCCACGGCCAGATCTCCCCGGGTGGCGATCATCCAGGCGTGGGTGGCCGGCGGGTCCGTGTCCCCGTACTCGGCCGTCCCGGTCTTGGCGCCGACCGATGGGGAGGACAGGTCGGACAGGAACCGACTGCTGCCGTCGGTGACGACCGAGCGCATCATCTCCGCCAGCTGGGCCGCCTCGGCCTCGGTCAGCGGTTCGGCGTTCGGACTGACCGACGCGTCCACCAACCGGGGCAGGACCGTCTCCCCGGCTGCCACCGAGGCGGCCACACCGGCCATCGCCAGCGGCGAGGCGAGGACCTTCCCCTGCCCGATCATGGCCGCCGCCCGCCCGGTCTCGGTCTCGTCCTCCGGTACCGCACCGAAGTACGCCGGAAAGCCCAGATCATGATCAAGACCGATCCCGAGGGAGCCCGCCGCGCGGGCCAGGTCGAAGTCCGTCAGTTGGTCACGTTCGCCGATGAAGGCGGTGTTGCACGAGTGGGCCACGGCCTGCTGCAGGGTGATCTCGCCGAGCTGGTCGGCCGGGTAGTCGTCGTAGTTCTCGAAGGTCCGCCCGTCGACCGTGACGGTCCGGGGACAGGAGACGGTCGAGCTCGGTTCGAGCCCGGACCGGAGCAGGGCAAGGGCGGAGATGATCTTGAACGTCGATCCCGGGGCGTACTGCCCGGTGGTGGCGATCGCCTGGCCGTCCGCCCCCGGCCCCTCCGCTGCGGCCAGCACCGACCCCGTGGAGGGTTGCAGCGCGACCAGGGCACTGGCGGGGCCCACCTCGGACAGGACGTCCTCCGCCAGTCGCTGGGTGCGTTCGTCCAAGCTGGTCTCGAGGTCCGCGCCCCGTTCCGGGGCACTGCTGAACAGCACCCCGGGTTCTGCCGGGGCGGGTTCTGCCGGGGTGGG
>JBQDIN010000014.1:55886-58993 GCA_052094425.1 Propionibacteriaceae bacterium | reverse complement strand
CTGGCGGACGGTTCCGCCGACGCACCCTCGGCCGGGACCAGTTGCACATCCACCCCGGCATGGCCGCGCAACTGCTCGTCGTAGCGGCCCTGCAGGCCCCCGTACCCGACGGCGTCCCCGGCAGCGATGGTGCCCTCGGATTCCTTGATCACCTCGCTGGTGGCCTCGCCGACCGTGCCCAGCAGGGCACGGGCGAAGGTGCGGCTCGGCGCGAGCATCTGTCGGTCACCGATCTTGCGGGCCCCGTCGATGCGCTGCAGTTCCGCGTCGCTCGGCATCGCCCGGTCCGCCACCCGGTAGGTGATGGCGGCCACGAAGGCCTGCTCTCCTGCGTCGGCGACCTTGGCGGCGAAGTTGTCGGCATCGATGTCGAGCAGTGCGGCGAGTTGGCGGGCGGCCCGCTCCTGCTCGGCCCCCTTGACCCGGGGCTTGTCGAGGCCCACGTGCCACACGTCCCGCTCGGTGACCAGGGCGTCGTCGTCCCAGCCGTGGATCTCGCCGCGGGCCGCGGGGCTGCGGACCTGGCGGAGCCTGCTGCCCGGCTCGAGGTCGGGGTTGATCGCCGTGACGTCCCAGCTGAACTGCCACTCCCCGTCGGTCTCGGTCAGCCGCACCTGACTCGGGTAACTCCACGGTTCGGCCGCGCCGGGGAACTGCCACACCTGCTCCAGGGTGACCTGTGCCTCGCCCCCGTTGACCTGGACCTCGGAGACGTCAACGCTCGCTCGGGTGTCACCGAGTCCGGCCGTGACCTTCTCCAGTTCCGCGGCGGCTTCCTCCGTGCTCGCCCCGGTGATCGGCAGCCCGCTGAGGTCTCGTTCGGCCAGTGCCGTGGCGACCTGGTCGGCCAAGTCGTTGACCGCGCGCTCGTCCCGTTTCTCCTCGGTCCCGCCACTGCATCCGGCCGCGACCAGCGCCACCGCGAGGGCCGCACCCAACAGTCGGTGCCGGCGTCGATCAGGCATCGACGAAGCGGCGGCCCTCGAACGCGCGGCCGAGGGTCACCTCGTCGGCGTACTCCAGGTCGCCCCCGACCGGCAGGCCGCTGGCGAGCCGGCTCACCCGCACTCCCATCGGGAGCAGCAGTCGGCTGAGATAGGTGGCGGTCGCCTCCCCCTCCAAGTTGGGGTCGGTGGCCAGGATGACCTCGGTCACGGTGCCGTCGGCGAGCCGGGTGCACAGTTCGCGGATCCGCAGGTCGCCGGGGCCGATCCCGTCGATCGGGCTGATCGCCCCGCCGAGTACGTGGTAGCGGCCGCGGAACTCCCGGGTCCGCTCCACCGCGACGACGTCCTTGGACTCCTCGACCGCGCAGATGATCGTCTCGTCCCGGCGCGGGTCACGACAGATCCGGCACCGCTCCTCCTGGGACACGTTGAAGCAGATGTCGCAGAACTGCACCGTCGCCTTGACCTGCGTCAGGATCGCGGCCAACCGCTCCACGTCGGCGGACTCGGCGGCGAGCAGGTGGAAGGCGATCCGCTGGGCACTCTTCGGCCCGATCCCGGGCAGCTGCCCGAGTTCGTCGATCAGGTCCTGGACCGGGCCTTCGTACACCTGGATTCCTCATTCTCTTCGGCGCCTGTGCGAGTCGTCGGTTTACCACGCGTGCGTGGTATTCATGCAGTCTGCCGGGCAAATTTGCCCGGCACACTGCCAGTTTGCCCAGCGCAATCTCCGGTCCCACGGTGAAAAACTCCACGCGCGGTACGGGCTTCACTCAGAAGGGTAGGCCCATTCCGCCCGCCATCGGGCCAAGCTTGGCCGCGGCGACCGCCTGGGCCTTGCTGTTCGCGTCCCGAACCGCGGCGACGACGAGGTCGCCCAGCGTCTCGGTGTCCTCCGGGTCGGCCGCCTCCGGCTGGATCTCCAGCCGCAACAACTCCCCGGAACCATTGGTGACAGCCTTGACCAGACCGCCGCCCGCACTGCCTTCGACCTCGGAGGAGGCGAGCTCCTGCTGGGCCTGCATCAGCTGTTCCTGCATCGCCTGCGCCTGGGCGAGCAGCCCCGACATGTCTTGGCCACCTTGGCCACCCTCTGGAATCACGAGGAGCTCCTCATCTGTGTTCGGCCGTCTCCGGCTGCTCGCATGGTCACGCCCAGCGTAGTTGAGTACGCCGAACGCCTCACGGCCTGTGCTCCTCCTCGGAGATCAACTCCGCGCCGAGGTGGCGGGCCAACAGTTCGTTGTGCGACTCGGTCGCGTCCTCGACGTCGAGGTCGTCCCGGGTCGCACCCGCACTGAGATCCTCGTCCTGGGTGGTCGGTGCGGGGCCACCGGTCCGAGTCCGGCGGATGCTCCCCCGGGCCTGGTCCCGCAATCGCGGATCGGAGGTCGGTGAGTTCGGGGACCCGGGTGCGTCGACCGCCCACGGCGGCGGGGCGGTGGGTGCATCCTGCGGGCCGAGCGCGGAGCCGCCGCCGGGAGCGGGATCTCCGTCCGCACCCGGTCCGCCCGGGGCTGCGGTGGTCGGCCAGTCGGATCCGGCCGCGGACTGCGCCGGCTCGGCGGGCGTGGGCGGCTCGCTGGGGCCCGGCCCCTTGGACGGGGGTCCGCCGGGCCCACCACGGGAGTCCCCGGACGGTCCGGACGGGTCGACGATCGCCTCGATCCGCAAGTTCGCTCCGAGCACCTGCACCAGCGCGTCCTTCAGTACGTCCTCGCTGCCGCCGCGGGCGAAGCTGTCCCGGGCACCGACGTTGGTCAGTCCGAGGTGCAGCACCCCGTCGTGCACGTCCACCACGTGGGCGTTCTGGCTCAGGAGGATCCAGGTGAAGCGCCGTCGGGTCTTCACCTCCTCCAGCACCTCCGGCCACAGGCGGCGTACGTCGGCGGCACCGAGTGCCCCCGGCACCGACGCCGACGCCTCCGCGGACGGCGGCTCGACTGACGGCTGCTCGACCGGTACGGGCTGATCCGGCGGTGCGGGCTGGTCCGGCGGTGCGGGCTGCTCGACCGGTGCGGGCTGGTCCGGCGGTGCGGGGGCCTCGGCCCGCGACTCCACCTCGGGCTGCGGCGCTTCCGCCGCGGGCTCCGCGGGAGCGGACCGCGGGGGAGCCGGTTGAGCGGGAGGAGCCGAACGGGGCTCATCCACCCGGGCGGG
>JBQDIN010000014.1:0-55786 GCA_052094425.1 Propionibacteriaceae bacterium | reverse complement strand
GCGGGGGAGCCGGTTGAGCGGGAGGAGCCGAACGGGGCTCATCCACCCGGGCGGGCTCGGCCGTACGCGCGGGTGCGGGAGCCGCGGGAGCCGCCTCGGCACTCACCGCCCCCGTACCGGACATCCCGATCCGACGCTCCAGGCGTTCCAGCCGGGCGTGGATGCCCCGCTCGTCGACATCGGCCCCGGGCAGCAGCACCCGGGCGCACATCAACTCGAGGTGCAGCCGGGGCGCGGTCGTCCCCCGCATCTCGGTCAGCCCGGCGGCGATCACCTCGGCAGCTCGGGTCAGCTCCCCGGCGCCGAGGGCGGCGGCCTGGCTCTGCAGGCGTTCGCCCTGGTCGGGAGCGACGTCGACCAGCCCGGAACTGAGCGCGTCCGGGACCGCGGCCACGATCACCAGGTCGCGGATCCGGCGCAACAGGTCCTCGGCGAACCGGCGGGGATCCTGGCCGACCTCGATCACCTTGTCCACGCAGGCGAACACGCCGCCGGCATCACCGGCGGCGAAGGCGTCCAACACCTCGTCCAGCAGTGAATCGGGGGTGTAGCCGAGCAGCGCGGTGGCCTGTGCGTACGACACCCCGTTCTCGGCGGCACCGCCGAGCAACTGGTCCAGCACCGACAGCGAGTCCCGGACCGACCCGGCCCCGGCCCGGACGACCAACGGCAACACGGCCTGCTCGACCGCGATCCCCTCCGCCTCGCACAACTCGCCGAGGTAGCCACTCAGCACCTTCGGCGGGACCAGCCGGAACGGGTAGTGGTGGGTCCGCGACCGAATGGTTCCGATCACCTTGTCCGGCTCGGTGGTCGCGAAGATGAACTTGACGTGCGGCGGTGGCTCCTCGACCAGCTTCAGCAGGGCGTTGAACCCGGCCGTGGTGACCATGTGCGCCTCGTCGACGATGTAGATCTTGTAGCGGCTGTCGACCGGGGAGAAGAAGGCGCGCTCGCGCAGGTCGCGGGCATCGTCGACACCGCCGTGGCTGGCGGCGTCGATCTCGATCACGTCGATGCTGCCGCTGCCGCCGCGCGCGAGGTCGCGGCAGGACTGGCACTCCCCGCACGGCACCGGGGCCGGTCCCTTGGCGCAGTTCAGCGCTCGGGCCAGGATCCGGGCACTGGTCGTCTTGCCACAGCCGCGCGGTCCGGAGAACAGGTACGCGTGGTTGACCCGGTTGTTGACCAGGGCGCGCTGCAGCGGCTCGGTGACGTGCTCCTGCCCGATGACGTCGGCGAAGGTGTCCGGCCGGTACCGGCGATACAGCGCGAGCGGGGCCTCCGGGGCGGCCGGCGCCTCGAACAGGGCGTCGTCCGATTCGGCGGGCTCGGCAGCTTCTTCCACGCACTGCACCCTAGTCTCTGCCGACGACACCGACCAGAACGGCCGGAGTCCGATGGGACTAGCGGACCTCGAAGCCGGTGCCTCCCGGGTCCTCGGCAACCGCGACCCCTACGTCGGTGACCACCGCCTGCGGTGGCCCGACCCGGATCCAGGAGAGCAGTACATCGACGTCGTCCGACCGACCGCAGAGCAGTGCCTCGACCGTTCCGTCCGGCCGGTTCCGGACCCAGCCGCGTACGCCCAGCTCGCTCGCCCGCTGTCGGCAGCTGTCCCGGAAGAAGACCCCCTGGACCCTCCCGTGGACGACCACACGTACCGCTCGCTCGGATGTCATGGCTCCCATCATGGCGCCGGACGGGGCCGCTCGCACCGGTGAGAGGATACGGAGGTCCGCGGCGCAAGGGAAGGACGAACGTGACAGGACCAGCCACCGACCACCCCCTCCCCGACCGGGTCGACCTCCGCGCCCTCGGCATCTTCGTCCTGCTGGCGTACGGCCTGGCTTGGCTGGTCGCGCTCCCGGTGTGGCTGCGCGGCCAGGGCACCAGCGATCCCCTCCTGCCGCTGGTTGCCGTGGTGATGATGGCCACTCCCACGATCGCCGCCCTGTGCGTGTCCCGCTGGGTACGCCGCCCGGACAGCATCCCGCGCGCCCTCGGACTCGTCGGGGTGGGTTCGGTGCCACGCTTCCTCGGCTTCCTGGCCCTTGCCCTGTTCGCGCCCGTCGCGCTGGTGCTGGTCGCCCTGGTGGTGGGCTGGCTGCTGGGTCTCTACCCGGCCGACTTCGTGCACTTCTCCGGCTTCGCCGCCACCATGGACCAGCAGTTCGAGCGATTGGGTGTGCCCGCACCGGCCATACCGATCGGGGTACTGGTCGCCGGCCAGTTCATCAACATCGCCATCGGCGCAGTGATCAACACCGTCCCGGCCCTCGGCGAGGAGTTGGGCTGGCGGGGCTGGCTGGTGCCCGCCCTGCAGCCTCTCGGGACGCCGGCGACGGTGATCATCAGCGGCGTGCTCTGGGGGTTGTGGCACGCACCGTTGATCCTGCTCGGCTACAACTACCCGACCGGGCCGAGGTGGTTGGCCCTGGCGGCCATGTGCGGCATGACCACGGTGTTCGGCGCCCTGTTGGCCTGGCTCCGGCTCCGCACCCGCTCGGTGTGGCCGGCCGCCGTCGCCCACGGGTCGCTGAATGCGGCGGTCGGGCTGCAACTGGTGTTCGTCACCGCCGGGGAGACCTTCTCGCCCTATCAGGCCAGCGTGCTCGGCTGGTCGGGCTGGATCGTTCCCCTCCTGCTCATCGGCATCCTGGGCGCCACCGGCCGGTTCCGCCCGCCTTCCGGAGACACCTGCCCGGAGACATGAGGGTCCCCCGCGTACCCGAAAGAGCTCACTTACCCTTGCTGCCTTCCGACCCTGGGGGAGTTCGGTGAGATTACGCCACGCGGGGGACTGCCGACGAGTGTACGGGATCGCCCCGGTTCGCAGAAACCGGCGCCAACCGGTAATCTTCCGCGCGGAGGATTCGCATAGTGGCCTAGTGCGCTCGCTTGGAAAGCGGGTTGGGTTAATAGCCCTCAGGGGTTCGAATCCCCTATCCTCCGCCGAAGCCCCTCACCTGCGTCACGACGCGGGTGAGGGGATTTTCACTGTCTGGCCCGTTGGCGGAGAAGTTCCCGCCCGGCCTCGCCCGCCGTCCACTCCCGGATCGGGAGGAACGGCCCCATCGGGATGCTCACCAGGCAGTTGCCGATCACCACGAGCACCGTCAGCAACCTCGTTCCCGGGCCGACCGGACGACCCTCGCGCAGTTGACGGGCCGCGCTCGTCTGCCGGACGAGATTCGTCCGACTGACCAGGTGGAAGCGCGGGAGGACCAGGACACCCTGCTGGTTCGGCGCCAGCTGTCCCATCACCCAGGTCACGCTGGAAGGGATCCAGAACAACAACAGCAGGCAGACCGGGATCGCGTACATCATCATTGTGTCGGCCCCTGGCCCGCCGTCCGAGACCTGGATGGCGGTCCACGTCATCACACCCATCACCCCGAACCAGTAGGGCGCCACCGCGACCAGGACGCAGAGCACCCACACGAAGAACACCAACAGGACGACGAGTCCGATGACGATGGCCCAGACCGGATTGATTCCGCGCACCCAGGTGCCGTACTGGTTGGCCCCGGTCCGGAAGGTCAGGGCTCCGGCCACGAGGACGACCAGCAGCAGGATCGACCCGATGATCCCGGTGACGACCACGAAGCCCGTGAGGAACCGTCCGACGAGCCGCTTGATCAGCCACCCGTACCCGCGCGACGGCGCCCCGACGACCACGAGCGCCGCCCGCCACCACGGCAACCGCCGGCGCACGGCGACGACGACCGCCGCCGCGACGATGGGCAGGACCACCGCGGCCGTGACGGCCGCGACGCCGGGGATCTGCGCCTCCCCGGTGGGGTTGATGATCACGAGCACCAGCATCCAGAGGGTGGTGAACAGGGCCAGCCCGCCCGGAACCCACACAGACTCGGTGACGATGTCGGCAGCCTCGCCGCGCAGTCCGTGCCGCAGTGGATCGCGGGCGGGATCGGTGTCGGCGATCAACTGCCAACGAGAACTCACTGCTGGACCCCTGGACGAGGTGGTGCCACAGAACTGCCTTCCATCGTGGAGCGGAGTGCGCCCGGAGCCGAGCGGGAGGAACGGCCATCCAAGGCCTGTCGCCGCCGCACCACGCCAGGGCATGTCTCCCAATCCCTGATCGGCTGCGCGACACCCACGCCTTGGACGCCGCTCGCCATCGACCACGGATTGGGAGACATACCCTAGGTGGCGTCGAAGCCCGGGAACCCGCGCAGCGTCACGGCTCCGACGAACCCGAACAAACCCGAACACCGAGCGGCCGGGTCCGGGTGCCGGGATAGAGTCACGCTTCGAACGGTCGGGCCGTAGGTGAGGTGGGGGATGGGCGAGCGCGAGGGCGAACAGCGGGACGACAGGGACTCCTTCGACCGGATCGCGGCGGACCTGAACCTGCTCCGCCTCGAGGCTGGCGAGGTCTCCTACGCCGAGATCGTGCGCCGAGTCGGCAAGCACCGAGAGGCCGGTGGCGCTCCCCCGACAGCCGCACGCCCCGCCCGAACCACGGTCTACGACGCCTTCCGGACAGGCCGCTCCCGCGTCAACGCCCAACTCGTCGGAGAGATCGTGCGTGCCCTCGGCGCCGGTGCGGACGAGGTCACGCGATGGGAGCAACGGTGCATCCGGGCCCGCCATGATGGTCAGCGGGTCCGAACCGCTCCGCCCCCAGCTGCCGCACCCAGCCCCGCCACGGACCCAGCCCCGGCACCGACTCCGGCGCCGGATCCCACGCCTCGACGGCCCGGGGCGACCGCGTCCCTGCGCCTGATCCTGGCCTGCCTCGTCCTGAACTACACCGGTCACGCGGCAGTCGGATGGCTCGCTCTCCCCCTCTACCTCGACATGGTGGGTACGGCCGTGGCGGCCATCGTGCTCGGCCCCTGGCACGGAGTGGCCGTGGCCGTGCTGACCAACGTCCTGGGCGTGTCCGTCAACGGCCCGATGGCCCTCCCCTTCGGGGTGGTGAACGTGGCCGGCGCCCTGGTCTGGGGATTCGGTGCGCGGAGTGCACGCTTCAACAGGTCGTTGCCCCGCTACTTCACCCTCAACGCGCTCACGGCCGTGGTGTGCACCGTGGTCGCGGCCCCACTCCTGCTCGCCCTCTTCCAGGGCGAGACCGGGCACGCGGGCGATTCACTCACCCACACCTTCACGACGATGGGCGAACCCTTGGTGCTGGCGGTGTTCCAGGCCAACCTGTTCACCTCCGTGGTGGACAAGTTGATCGCCGGCTTCTTCGTCCTGGCCGTCCTCGGGCAGGTGCGTCGGTGGATCCGCCCGCCTCTCGATCCGCACCTCCTGTCCGCCCCGTTCCAGAACTTCCGGCCCCTCGTCGGGACAGGTCCGGTCCGACCTGCCGTGGTGGCCCGCCCCGCCCACTGAGCGGCGTGGCCCCGAAGGTGACGAGGGTGGCGGTGCGGAGTCCGAGGGCTCCTGACCGGTCAGGAGAACAAGGCCGCGACCTGTCCGGACACGGTGTGCTCGTACAGGTCGTCCGCCGGCTCGAATCCGCCGGCGAAGTGACCGCCGAGCTCGAAGTTGATCATGCCGATCAGCTGCGCGAGTGCAGCAACCCCCCGGGCCAGGGCCGGGGACGGGATGGCCTCGCCGAGCAGTGCGCCAGCCGCGACGAGTTGGCCGCGGAGCAGCCCGGCATCCTCGGGAAGTTCGTCGACCGAGGCCTGCTCCCCGCGCCGGGCCGCCTCGTCCAGGGCACCGAAGAAGGCGAGCATCACTCGCTCCGCCGGCCCGGTGGTGTCGGCCGGCGCGGCGTAGCCGGGTACGGGGGTGCCGTAGATCAACCAGAACCGGTGCGGCTGGGCCAGCGCCCAACTGCGCATCGCGACGGCGGCTGCGATCCAGCGTTCCCGCGGGGTGTACTCGGACGTGAGGTCTTCCCGAGCACGGTCGAGCTGGTCGGCCAGATCGGAGTAGGCGTCCATGATCAACGCGGTCAACAACTCGTCCCGGCTGGTGAAGTAGCGATAGATCGCCGACGACACCATCCCGAGTTCGCGGGCGACGGCCCGCAACGAGAGGCCCGCCGCCCCGTCCGCGGCCAACTGCCCCAAGGCCAGTTCCTTGATGTCGGCGGTCAGTGCGGCACGGGCCCGCGCTCGGGCAGTCCTGGGTTCGGCCATGGGCGCATCCTGCCACGCAAGTGAGCGACAGTCACTGACGAGAGCGATGCTCTTGCTTTTCGGTGCTCCGGCCGTCATGCTGGACGAAACAGAGAGCACTGCTCACATTTCTCAGGAGCCTTCATGCCCGATCCACAGACCCACACCGAGGCCCGTCCCCGGCACCCCGCCTCGCACGCGACGCCACGGCACTCCCTGGCTCGAGTCGGCGCCCCCGCGTTGGCCCTCGCCGGCGTCCTGTTCGCCGCCTACCCCGCCCTTCGGCCGTACCACGACGAGGCCGCCCTCGTGGGTGCCGCCGGGATGGCGTCGGGGACGTGGGTGGCCGCGCACACCTTCGGCATGATCGGATTCGTGCTGCTCAGCCTGGGTCTGATGAGCCTGGCGCTCCACTCCGGCGGGCGTCGCAGCACGGTCACCGCGGCCGTCCTGGGCTGGCTCGGCACCGCGCTGGTCCTGCCCTACTACGGTGCGGAGACCTTCGCCCTCCAGGCGATCGGCGCCCGGGCGGTCGCGGACCAGGACACGAGCTTGCTGCTCCTCGCCGACGCCTTTCGGTACGGGCCGGTCCCGATGATCTTCTTCGGCGCCGGACTGCTCTGCCTCGCCGCCGCCGGGGTCTGCATCGCCGCTTCGACGTGGCGCGCGGGCGGAGTGACCCGCCTCGCCGGCCTCACCCTCGGGCTGGGTCTGGTGCTCTACCTGCCCCAGTTCTTCGGCACCCCGCCGATGCGGATCGCCCACGGCGTCCTGCTGCTCCTCGGGTGTCTGCTGATCGCCGTCCGGCTCTCGAATCCGCGCCCGCTGCCAACTGCGGTGGTCGCCACCCAGGCAACGACCGCAGCCACGCAGTGAGCCCGGCGTCACCGGGCCCGTCCGTGTCAGTAGCGCCCGGTCAGTAGCGGCCGGTCAGTAGCGGCCGGTGAGTTGCCCCCAGTCGGCCGACAAGCCGGCCTCGCTGCGTCGTTGCGGGACGCCCCACGGGTTGTCGTCGCGCAGGGCCGGATGCAGGGTCTCCTGGGGGGCCGACTGGTAGGCGACGCCGCGCAGGAACCGGGTGATCGCCGCGGTGCCGACCGAGGTGTTGTCGCTCGTGGTCGACGGTGACGGTCCACCGTGCTGCATCGCCGGCGTCACCGCGACCCCGGTCGGCCAGCCACCGAACAGCACCCGACCACTCACCTGGGTGAGCGTCGCGACCAGGTCGTCCAGGTCGGGCGAGGTCTCCCCCTCGGCCGCGTGCAGGGTGGTGGTGAGGTTCCCCGGGAAGTGCCGCTCCAGCACGTCGGCCACCTGGGCCAGGGAGTCGTAGTGGACCACCACGGAGAACGGACCGAAGGTCTCCTCCAGCACGGCCTCCCCCGCAGCCTCGAGATCGGCCAGCGAGATCGACACCACCGTCGGCGTCACCCAGCCCTGGTCGTCGTCATCGAGACGCTGGCCGCCCTCGGCCAACACCTCGACCCCGTCGGCGGCCAGCACCGCGTGCCGGCGGCGGTCGTACCCGCGGGCGATGCCGGGGTTGAGCTCCCGGTGTTCGGCCACCCCGTCGGCGGCCTCGCTGATCGCAGCCCGCAGTGGTTCGACGTCGGGCACGAAGAGGAAGCCGGGCTTGGTGCACAACTGCCCCGCACTCCCGGAGACCGAGGTGACGAAGCCGGTGGCGATGTCGTCGGCCCGTTCGGCCAGGGCCTCTTCGGTCACGACCACCGGATTGACGCTGCCGAGTTCCCCGAAGAAGGGGATCGCCGTGGCGCGCGCGGCGGCCTTCCCGGCCAACAGCTGACCCACCCGGTTCGAGCCGGTGAAGGCGCCCGCCCGGATCCGCTCGTCGGTCAGCACGGCGACGCCGGCCTCGTCGCCGGAGATGGTCGCGAAGGCGCCGGCCGGCATCCCCGCCCCGGCCAGGGCCTCGGCGACGATGCTGCCGGTCAACTCCGAGAGTTTCGGGTGCCCGGGGTGGGTCTTCACGATCACCGGGCAGCCGGCGGCCAGGGCGGCCGCCGTGTCGCCGCCGGCCACCGAGAAGGCGAGCGGGAAGTTGGAGGCGGCGAAGTTGATCACCGGACCGACCGGGACCAGCACCCGTCGTACGTCCGGCCGCGGGCCGATCACGAAGTCGGGGTCGGCCTCGTCGATCCGGGCATCCAGGTAGGCGCCCTCGACGACCACCTCGGCGAACAGCCGCAACTGATTGGCGGTGCGCTTCAGCTCACCCCGCATCCGGCCCTCGGCGAGCCCGGTCTCCTCGATCCCGAGCGCGACGATGTCGTCGGCTCGGACCTCGAGGGCGTCCGCCACCGCCACCAGGGCGGCGGCGCGATCCCGCGGGGCGGTCCGGCCGTACGGACGGGCCGCGGCGGCTGCGGCCGCGACGACCTCCTCGATCTCAGGTGTCAACGCAGTCATCTCTTCCTTCCTAGAATTCGAATCCCCGCTGGAACGGGTCGTGCGGGTCGATCATGTACTGGGCGGTCCCGGTGATCCACGCTCGACCGGTGATGGTCGGGATCACGGCAGGGAGCCCACCCACGGTCGTCTCGCCGATGAGACGGCCGGTGAACTCGGAGCCGATGAATGATTCGTTCACGAAATCGGTGTCCAAGGCCAGTTCACCACGGGTGTGCAATTCGGCCATCCGGGCCGAGGTCCCGGTCCCACAGGGTGAGCGGTCGAACCACCCCGGATGGATGGCCATCGCGTGCCGGGAACGTCGCGCATCAGACCCGGGCGCGATGAACTCGACGTGGTGCACGTGGTCCACGGATGCGATGGTCGGGTGCTTGGGCGGCGCCTGGGTGTTGATCGCATCCATGATCTTCAGGCCACAGGCGAGGATCTCGTCCTGGTGGGACCGGTCGAACGGCAGGCCCACGTCGACCAGATCGACCATGGCGTAGAAGTTCCCACCGAAGGCGACGGAGTACGGCACGGTGCCGACTCCGTCCACCTCGATGGTCTGGTCCAGCCGTTCGGTGAAGGAGGGCACGTTCTCCAGGGTCACCGAGGTGGCCCGGCCGTCGGTGACCGCCACTCGGGCGATCACCAGTCCGGCCGGTACGTCGAGACGGATCTCGGTGACCGGCTCGGTGACCTCGACCATGCCGGTCTCCACCAACACCGTCGCGACCCCGATGGTGCCGTGCCCGCACATCGGCAGGCAGCCGCTCGCCTCGATGTAGACGATGCCCCAGTCGCAGTCCTCCCGGACCGGCGGTTGCAGGATCGCCCCCGACATCGCGCCGTGCCCGCGCGGCTCGTTCATCAGCACCTTGCGGATGTGGTCCAGGTGCTCGATGAAGTGCAGCCGCTTGTCGTTCATCGTCGTCCCGGGGATGACGCCGACGCCGCCGGTCACGACCCGCGTCGGCATCCCCTCGGTGTGTGAGTCGACCGCGTGGAAGATCCTGCTGCTGCGCATGCCTTCGAGGTTACTTCCGCGCCTCGAGGGCCGCGACGGCGCGCTCGGTGTCCGCCTTCACCTGGGCTGCCGCCTCCTCCGAGAGCGGACCCCGGGGCGGCCGGGTCACGCCGCCGTAACTGTTGCCACAGATGTCCATCGAGAGCTTGATGGCCTGGACGAACTCGGTCTTGGAGTCCCAGCGGAAGACGGTGACCAACTGCTCGTACAGGGCCTTGGCCTCGTGCCAGTCCCCGTCGCGACACAGGTTGTAGAGCTCGACGGCCTCCTTCGGGAACGCGTTCGGGTAGCCGGCGAACCAGCCCACCGCGCCGTTGATCATGCTCTCGAACAGGACGTCGTCGGCACCGGCGATGACGTCGATGTCGCTGTGCTCTCGGATCTCGTACACCCGCCGGACGTCACCGGAGAACTCCTTCACCGCAACGACATTGGGGAGTTCGGCGATCCGTGCCAGCTGCTTCGGCGTGATGTCGATCTTGGTGTCGAACGGATTGTTGTAGGCCATCATCGGCATCCCCAGCTCGGACACCTTCTGGTAGTGCTCGAAGACCTCGTCGTCATTCGCCCGGTAGATGGTCGGCGGTAGCAACAAGATGCCGTCGGCCCCGTCCTCCTGGGCGAAGCGGGTCCACTGCTGGGCCTGGTGCCAGCCGACCCCGTGCACACCGGCGATCACGATGCCGCGGCCGTCCACGGCCTCGACCGCGACCTGGATGACCTTGCGGCGCTCCTCGTCGGTCAGCGAGGAGTACTCGCCCAGGGATCCGTTCGGGCCGACGCCGCGGCAACCGTTCGCCATCAGGAAGTCGATGTGCTCGCCGAACTTGTCGTAGTCGACGGCCAGCCCGGCAGGTGCGGAGGCGTCCTCCTTGAAGGCCAGGGCGGTGGCGACGACAACGCCGCCGAGATCAATCTTCTCGGTCATGGTGGGTCCTTTCGTGACTCAACTGGTGGTGCTGGATGAAGGGTGGAGTGGTGCGGGGGTACGGGTGGCGTCAGCGCGGTGGCGGCTCCGGCTCCCGGATCAGGTCGCCGAGCCGGATCGGGCTGGCGATCGGACGCCGGTCGGTGCTGACACCGTCGGCGAACCCGCCCTCGGGGCGGAGCAGCTCCTCGACGGTGCGGCCGCAGATCCGCCCCTGGCACAGGCCGAGGCCGGCCCGGGTGGACAGCTTGAGTGAGCGCAGTCCGGTCGCATTGGTGGCCTCCCGGACGCTGCGAAGCCGGCCGTGGGCGACTTCCTCGCAGCGACAGACGAGGGTTCCGTCGGTGAGCCAGCGGACCCAGCCGGGCCGCACTCCGTGCGCGGCATCCAGGCGGCGGGCGAAGCCGCCGAAGGCGCGGCGGCGGCGCACCGGGCCCGCGACCGCCCGGTCGTCGAGCTCTCCCCCGGCGGCACACCAGCCCGCGATCGCCCCCTCGGCCGAGGCGAGGTCGACGCCGCCGACCCCGGTGATCTCGCCGGCCGCGTACACCCCGGCGACGGAGGTCTGCTGCTGGTCATCGACGGCCACGAACCGATCCGCGCCGATTGCGCAGCCGGCGGCGATGGGCAGTTCCAGACGGGGCACGAACCCGTGGCCGAGCGCCACCGCGTCGCACTCGACGACCCGCTCGCTGCCGGTGATCGGAGCCCAGTCAGCATCCAGGGCAGCGCAGGTGACGGCCTCGACCCGGCGGTCGCCGTGGATCCGGGTCACGCCGGTGCCGATCCGGTAGGGCACCCGGGCGCGCACCTGGTGGCGGGCGTAGCCGAGGAGTTCGCCGAGCTTGGCGGCGGTGCGCAGCAGTTGCCACGGTCGGGCGCCCCACCCCCGGGCCAGTTGGCGCGCGCCGGCGGCCTCGTAGACGCCCAGGACGCGGGCCCCCACCCGGGTGAGGGACTCGGCGACCGGCAACAGGAACGGCCCGGCTCCGCTGATCACGACCCGATCCCCCACGGCCACCCGCTCCCCCTTGGCGAGG
Source organism: Propionibacteriaceae bacterium (assembly GCA_052094425.1). Classification (GTDB taxonomy): domain Bacteria; phylum Actinomycetota; class Actinomycetes; order Propionibacteriales; family Propionibacteriaceae; genus Microlunatus. The sequence goes on along the minus strand of JBQDIN010000014.1, from coordinate 44,269 downwards.
GCCTGCGCGGCACCCGCGGTGAACACGCCCGGCAGCGTCCAGCCGGGGATCGGCAGGGTGCGGTCGTGGGCACCGGTGGCCAGCACCAGGGCGGCCGGGTCGAACACGTGTTGCGGGCGCTGGGCATCGGCCGGGCCGAGGGCGACCCGCAGTCGAAGCTGGTCGGTCCCGTCGGCACCGGTACGGCGCGGTTCGATCGCCCAGACCTGGGCCTCGGTCAGGATCGTGCAACCCGGATCGCCCTCGAGTTGATCACGCAGGGAGACGTAGTGCGACCACCCGTGGTGCATCGCCTCGTCATCACCGCGACTCCGCTCCGGCGGCAGGTGGCGCCAGTACTGGCCGCCGGTGGCGTCGCCCGACTCGAGCAGGTGCACGGTGCGTCCGCGTCGTCGGGCGTAGCTGGCCGCGGCCAGGCCGGCCGGCCCCGCACCGACCACCAGCACGTCGACCGCATTACGGTTGTCGCCGGGTTCACCCATGATCGCGCTCCGCTGCCGGGACCGGGAGTTGATCATGCTGGCGCTGCAGCACCGCCCCGTCGGTGGCGCGACGCAGGCAGGCGCGTACGTCGGCCTCTCCATCGACGACCAGGACGCAGTCGAAGCACACCCCGATACCGCAGTACAGGCCGCGGGGCTCGTTCGACACCGAGGTCGTACGCCAGTCGAGGATGCGGTTCGCGATCAGCACTCCGGCGAGGGTCTGGCCGTGCTCCCCGCGGAGTTCACGCCCTTCGAAGTTGATCACCAGGTCACCCGCCGCGGTCATGCCGCCTCCTGCAGGTGCGGAACCAGCGAAGGCCGGTCGAGACCGAACGCGGTCGGGGGGGCGGCCGGGGGGGGCCCGGCGACCAGGGCGGCGAGCAGGGTCGCGGTGGCCACCGACAACCCGATCCCGGCCCCCTCGTGCCCGGTCGCGTGGAACAGGCCGGGAAGTCGTGGGTCCGGACCGATCAGGGGCAGGTGGTCCGGCATGTAGGGCCGGAAGCCCGCGTACGAACGCAGGATCTGCTGGTCGGCGAGGAAGGGGAAGATCCGGACGGCCTTGGCAGCAATCGCCCGCAGCACTTCGACATCCAACCGGTCGTCGAAGCCGACCCGCTGCCGACTGGATCCGATCAGCACGGTCCCGGCCGCAGTGGATTCGATCACGCTGGAGGTCATCAGGTCCTCCGCGGCCGCCTGGGTGGCCCCGACGTAGTCGGCGTCGTACACCTTGTGGAAGACCCGGTGCGGCATCCGGGTGGTGACCAGGACGGTCCCGTGCCGCGGCAGCACCGGCAGGTGCACGCCGAGTCGTCCGGCGGTCTCCCCCGCCCACGGGCCGCAGGCGTTCACCACCACGTCGGCCGGGAACCGGCCGTGCCGGGTGAGCACCGCGGACAACTGACCACCCGGGTCGCGTTCGGCGCCGGTGACCTCGACCTCGGTGAGCACCCGGCACCCGTACGCGCGGGCCGAGGCCAGCAGCGCCTCGGTGGTGATGGTCGGCTGCACCTGGCAGTCCTGCGGGTAGTGCACCGCCGCGGTGACCTCGGGGTTGAGGTGCGGTTCGAGGACGAGGGCCTCGCGGGGGGTCAGTTGGCGGGCGTCCACCCCGGCGGCTCGTTGCTGGTTGGCGAACTCCTCCAGTGTTCCGGCCCCGTCGGCGGTGGTGGCGACCACCAGACCACCCTTCGCCTCGTACTCGATGTCGGGGGAACGCGGCCCGAGCTGCTCGGTCAGCGCCTCGACCACACCGGGCCACAACCGCAGCGACTCCACGGTCAGGTCGAACTCGGGACCGGGGATCTTGTCGGAGATCAAGATGTTCCCCTCGCAGCGACTCGAGGTGCCACTGGCGACGGCGAAGCGTTCGAGGACGGTGACCCGGTGGCCGCGTGCGGCCAACTCCCGAGCGCAGGCGGCACCGATCACGCCGGCGCCGATCACCACCGCCTCCATGGGCCCGTCCCTCCCGTTCCACTCAGTGCTATATCACATAGTACTGGTTGACCCAGGTCTTCGCCAGCGCGCAGCGTGGGCAGCTCAGGAACCGAGATAGGCCTCGACGACCCGCGGGTCCCGGGCCAACTCGGAAGCCGGGCCGGACAGTGTCACGGCGCCGGTGTCGATGACGTACGCGCGGTCGGCGATCTTGAGTGCCGCACGGGCGTTCTGCTCCACCAACAGCACGGTGGTCCCCAGCGCGTTGATGTCGGCAATGATCTCCATCACCTGCTTCACCACCAACGGCGCCAGGCCCATTGACGGCTCGTCCAGCAACAGCAACTCCTGGCCGGTGACGATCGCCCGGCCGATCGCGAGCATCTGCTGCTCGCCCCCGGACAAGGTCCCGCCCTGTTGCCTGCGGCGCTCGTACAGCCGCGGCATCAGCTCGTAGGCGCGATTGACCCGTTCGAAGATCTTCTTCTGGTCCCGCACCCGATAGCCGCCGAGCAGCAGGTTCTCGTGCACACTCATGGTGGAGAAGATCCGCCGCCCCTCCGGCACGTGCACCACCCCACGGGCGACCAGGTCGTGCGGCTTCACCGAGCTCAGGTCGAAATCGTCCCAGGTGACCGTCCCCGACTTGGGCTTCACCAGCCCCGAGATGAGGTTCATCGTGGTCGTCTTGCCGGCACCGTTGTTGCCCAGCAGGGCGACGATCTCCCCCTGCCCCACCTCGAAGCTGAGACTGCGCAGTGCGTGCACCCGGCCGTAGAAGACGTCCACCGAATCGACGATCAGGCTACTCATGCCTGGTCCTCCTCGTCGGCACCCAGGTATGCCTCGATCACCCGGGGGTCGGCCTTGATCTCCGCGGGGGTCCCGTCAGCGATCTCCCTGCCGTAGTTGAGCACGATGATCCGCTCCGAGATGTCCATCACCAGGCTCATGTCGTGCTCGATCAGCACGATCCCGACCCCCAGGTCACGGATCTTGCGGATCAGGGCGATCAACTGCCGCTTCTCGCCGTGGTTCAGGCCGGCCGCCGGCTCGTCCAGCAGCAGCAACTGCGGCGAGGTGGCCAGTGCCCGGGCGATCTCCACCCGCCGCTGCTCCCCGTACGGGAGTTGGCCGACGTACAACTGCTCGTCGCCGAGGAAGCCGACGAAGTCGAGCCATCCCTGGGCGTCCGCGGTGCACGCCTTCTCGGCGTTGCGGTAGCGCGGGGTGTGCAGCAACGCGTCGAACCACGTCTCCCGTAACCGGGAGTGCATCGCGGTCTTGACGTTGTCCAGCACGCTCATCTCCTTGAACAGCCGCAGGTTCTGGAAGGTGCGGGCCATCCCGAGCTTGGTGATGGTCGACGGCAACGCCTTGCGGATCGAACGGCCACGGAAGGTGATCATGCCGCTGGTCGGCCGATAGAACCCGGAGATGCAGTTGAAGGCGCTCGTCTTGCCGGCCCCGTTCGGTCCGATCACCGACACGATCTCGCCGGCGTGCACCTCCAGGCTGAGCCCGTCGACGGCCTTCACGCCACCGAAGGCGAGGTGCAGGTCATTGACCTCGAGGACCGTCTCGCCCCGCGGGGTCACGGCGGAACTCATCGCAGCCCACCTCCCTGGTCCGCGTTCGGGTCGGAGTCGAACCGACCCGGCGGATCCGCGTCGGCACCGGAATCGGCTTCGAAGTCCCCTCCGGCCGACTGCTCGCCCTCGACCATCTCCTGCGGGGTCGGCGTGGGATCAGCCCCCTCGGCGATCTCCCCGTGCTCGGGTCGCTCGGACGGCTTGCGGTGCAACCACGGCAACACCGCTGTGGCCGGCCACAGACCGGTCGGACGGAAGATCATCACGATCACCAGCAGGGCACCGAAGATGACGTAGCGCCACTCGCTGAAGTCACGCAGCACCTCGGGCATCAGCGACACGAACACCGCGCCGATGATGACACCCGGGGTGGACCCCATCCCGCCGAGCACGACGGCCATCAGGATCAACGCCGAGTAGAGGAACATGAAGCTGTTCGGCGAGATCGCGGTCAGGTGGGTGGCCATCAGCTGTCCGGCCAGTCCGGCCCAGACGGCGCCGATGATGTAGGCGGTGATCTTGGTGAAGTAGGTGTTGATGCCCATCGCCTCGGCAGCGTCCTCGTCGTCGCGGACCGCCTTCCAGGCCCGGCCCATCTTGCCCCGGGCCAGTCGGCTGGCACCGATCACGCCGACGACGGCGACCACGATCGCGACGAAGTAGTAGAAGATGATCTTCGAGGTGAACTCGATCCCACCCAGGGTGAACCCGTCGGCGAAGCTCCAGCCGAAGAAGCTCCAGGTCGGGATGCCGTGGATACCGGTCGGCCCGCCGGTGATCTCGATGTTGTTGGCGGTCAACCGGATGATCTCGCCGAAGCCGAGGGTGACGATGGCCAGGTAGTCGCTGCGCAGTCGCAGGGTCGGCCCGCCGATGAGGATCCCGGCAACGATGCAGGCGAGCACGACGGCCGGGATGGCGGCCCACATCGGCCACCCCAGGGTGGTGGTGAGGATGCCGGAGGTGTAGGCGCCGACCGCGAAGAAGGCGATGTAACCGAGGTCGAGCAGTCCGGCGTAGCCGACCACCACGTTCAGCCCCATCGCCATCATGATGTAGATCAGGGCGGTGGTGGAGATCGAGATGATGTAGGGCGAGGCGTTGATGAACGGCAGCGCGAGGACCAGCACGAAGAGCACCAGCCCGAACAGGTTCATGAACCGATCCGGCGCGAGCAGGCCGCGGTTGTCCTCCGGCCGCTTCAGGAAGGGCGCCGGAGCATTCAGCAGGACCCGCTTGCGCCCCTTGTCGTGGACGGAGGGGGACACGTCGGTCATCGGGTCACATCCTCTCCACGACGCGCGCACCGAGCAGTCCGGTGGGCTTGATGGACAGGAACAGGATCAGGCAGGCGAAGCTGAACACATCACGCCACTCCCCGCCGAGCCACGCCGTACCGATGGCCTCCAGCAGGCCGAGCAGCAGCCCGCCGAGCATCGCCCCGTACAGGTTTCCGATGCCGCCGATCACCGCCGCGGTGAACGCCTTCAGGCCCATCACGAAACCCATCAGGAAGTCGATCGACCCGTAGTAGGCGCCGGCCATCACACCGGCAGCACCGGCCAGGGCGGACCCGATGAAGAACACCCGGGAGATGATCGCGTTCACGTTGATGCCCATCAGGGTGGACGCCTGCGGGTCCAGGGCGATGGCGCGCATCGCCCGGCCCTCCCGGGTCCGGTTGACGTAGAAGGCCAGCACCACCATCAGCAGTACGGCGATGCCGATCAGCACGATCTGGGCGACTGAGATCCGTGCCCCCAGAAACTGCAGTGCGTCGCCGCCCAGCCGGACCGGGTAGGCCTTCGGGGACGCGCCGAACAATTGCCGCACGCCGTACTCGAGGAAGAACGACATCCCGACGGCGGTGATCAACACGGCCAGTCGTGGTGACCCCCGCAAGGGTCTGTACGCCACCCTCTCGATGGTGACTCCGATCAGCCCGGTGAAGATCATCGCGATCAGCAGCAACAGGAGAAGCACCGGGATGGTGGCCCCCTGCGCGAGTCCACCGAAGGAGGTCAGGGTGAGGAAGCCGACGAAGGCGCCGATCATGTAGACGTCGCCGTGGGCGAAGTTGAGCAGCTTGATGATGCCGTACACCATGCTGTAGCCGAGCGCGATCAGGGCGTAGAACGAGCCGACGAACAACCCGTTCAACAGGATCTGGGCCATGGAGTCCCCTCGGGAGAGCAGGGCGGGGCCGGAGTTGGTGGCCCCGCCCGCGCGATCAGTTCTTCAGATCGTCCTTCAGGACGAACACGCCCTCGTCGTTGATCTCGAGGATGGCGAAGCCACCCTCCGACAGGGTGTGCTCCGGGGTGAAGGTCAGCGGCCCGGAGAAGATCTCGAACCCCTCCAAGCCCTCCAGTGCCTCGATCACGGCGTCACCGTCGGTCGATCCCGCGTTCTTCATCCCCTCGGCCATCACCCGCACCGCGTCGTAGGACTGGGTGGAGTAGGGACCGGGGTCGGCACCGAACTGCTCCTTGTAGTCGGCGATCCAGTCCTCCGCGCCCTCCAACATGTCGGGGGTCTGGGTGAAGGTCGCGACCACGTTGTCGGTGTAGTCGGCACCGGAGATCTCGGCGAAGGTGGCGTCCACGGAACCATCGGCCACCATGAAGACCTTGTCATAGCCGGCGTCCTGGGACTGGCGGTTGATCAGTCCACCCTCCTGGTAGTAACCGGTCCAGTAGACGAGGTCGGCACCCGACTTGGCGATCGTGTTGGCCTCCGCCGCGTAATCCTTCTCCTTCGGGTTCACCGAGTCGTCGAAGAGGATCTCCATCCCGGCCTCCTCCGCCTGGGCGACGAAGGACTTCGCCAGGTCAGCGGAGTAGTCGGTGGTGTCGTTGACCACGCCGATCTTCTGCGCGTCGATCTTCTGCGCGTACGCCACCGCGGCCTTGGCCTGCTGGGTCCCGGTGCCGTTGATCAGGAAGACGTTCGACTGGCCCGCATCGACCAGTGCGTTGGAGTTGGCCGCCGGGATCACCATCGGGAGGTTCGCGTCCCCGAAGATCGGCAGCGTCGGGAGGGTGGAGCCGGAGCAGTAACCGCCGACCGAGGCGGCGACCCCCTCCGAGACCAACTTGTTGGCGCCGGCCACCGCCGTGGTGGCATCACACGCGTCGTCCTCGGTGACCAACTCGAGGTCCCGACCGTCGACACCGCCGGCCTCGTTGATCTCGTCCACGGCCATCGTGGCGCCGTTCTTCATGTAGTCGCCGAAGGCGCTCTCGGTCCCGGAGAACGGGGCCAGCATGCCGAGCTTGATCGGCCCTTCGGTCTCGCCCTCGTCGGCCGATTCACTGCCCAGGCCGCTCCCGCAGCCCGCGAGTACGACCAGGGAGGCGATGGCTGCCGCGGCGGCACGGACGCCCGGCGCCCGGCGTGTGTGTGGGGTCCCCATGAGTGGTCCTTTCCAGATACGTCTTCGGATCCTCGACCAGTCCGTACGGGACCTCCCGCCGTGACTAGTGTGTGACACATTACAGAGTGGGAACCGGAGCGGAAGCCGTTTCAGGTCACGATCTGGTTTCCATCTCCGCTGTCTACACCCTCGCCCCGGGATCGGCAGCCGAACCCGGAAACCGTTGACGAACGGTGATCGAAGCGAACGGGGTCCAGCCCCACTCAGGCTTCGGCGCGACCGCTCCACCAGCCGAGGACGTGCCCGATGTGGTGGCGCATCAACCGGTCCGCCCCCGCGCCGTCGCCGGCGACGATCAGGTCCAGCAGGTCCACGTGCTCCTGGATGGTGCCGTCCAGTTCGGTCCGCCCGAGGTGCGCCGCGAGTCCGGTGGTCCGGGTCTGCTCCCGCAGGTAGCGCACGTTGTCGGTCAACTTGTCGTTGCCGATGACCTCCAGCAGGCCGAGGTGGAAGCCGTTGTCGGAGCGGAAGTAGGTGACGAAGTCGCGCGTCTCAGCAGCCACCCGCATCTGCTCCACCAGGGCGTCGAAGCGCGGCCGCTCGGCCGGGTCGAAGCGTTTCGCGACCGTGCGCATCGTGGGCGCCTCCAGCAGGCGACGGATCTCGACCAGGTCGGCCAGCTCCTTCTGACTCACCGCGGTGACCCGGAAGCCCTTGTTCCGCACCGGTTCGACGAATCCCCGCCGGGCCAAGTTGAGCACTGCCTCCCGGACCGGGGTGGCCGAGACGTGGTACTGGGCGGCCAAGGTCGGCACGGTCAACAGGTCGCCCGGCTCCACCTGTCCGGAGATGATCGCGGCGGAGAGGGAGGTCTCCACCTGTTCGCGCAGGCTTCCGCTGGGCGCGATGGACTCGAACACGTGGGTCGGCGGCATGGGGTTCTCCTCGGGGCAGTGAAGCATGTCACACATTACGCACTGGTCCGGTCGGACGGCGGCACCCGTCCCGATCCGGAACAGCACGCCGCACTCGATGCCCGACGAGCAACCACCCGGAGATTGCCGGAACCGGCAACGGTCGAGCAGTCGACCTGTACCCGACGAAGGACGAGGATGGCGAGGCACGCACATTCAGGTGAAGTCTCGAGGAACAACCCGCCCGCGGCCTTGTGCCACACCGCGCAGCACGAAAGGTTACGAGCCGAGACCGCCCGCCAACCGAGGCGCGGCAGAGTTCAACCGAGGAGCTTTGATCGATGAGAATCCGTCGGGGGGTGGCCGGTGCGGCCATGTTCTCCCTGTTCACTGCCGGTCTGGTCGCGGCGCCCACCACGGCGCATGCGGCCGACGTGCTGCCGATCGCCGAGATCCAGGGCACCGGAGCCGAAACGCCGCGCGATGGCCAGGAGGTGACCACTGAGCCCTCCTTCGTCACTGCGGTGTACGAGCAGGGGGACGGCCAGTTCAACGGCTTCGTGATCCAGTCCGCCGGCTCCGGTGGGGACAAGGACCCCGCCACCGGCTCGGACGCGATCTTCGTCTACATGGCGAAGGAGGCGTTCTCAGTCACGAAGGGCGACGTGGTCAGCGTCACCGGCACCGCCGGGGAGTACGACGGCCTCACCCAGATCGCTGGTGACGTGACGATCACGCCCAGCGAGGGGGACGAGGCAGCAGGACTCGCCGAGCCGAGCTCGATCACCGCGGCGTGGCGCGACACCGCCGAGCACCGGGAGAACGTCGAGTCGATGCTCTACCAGAGCACCGAGACCTTCCTGGTCAGCGACACCTACCCGCTGCTCGCCTATGGCGAACTGGGTCTGGCCGCCGGCGGGGAACTGCCGGTCCAGCCGACCGACGTCGGGACCCCCGACTCCGGCGAGGCCACGGCCCAAGCGGCCACGAACGCCGAGGTCATGGTCAACCTCGATGACGGCACCAACGCCAAGTTCACCGGCGACAGCAGCCTGCCGTACCTCACCCCGGAGCAGGACGTGACGGTCGGCGACAGCCTGTCGCTGTCCGATCCGGTGATCATCGACTACCGCAACGGCAAGTGGAAGCTCAACCCGACCGGCGCCGTCGCCGCGGGCGAGGAGCCGGCCGAGATCACGCCGGCCGCGACCCCGGAGGCACCGGCTCCCGGCGGCGACTTCTCGGTGGCCTCCTTCAACGTGCTGAACTACTTCACCACCGTCGGTCAGGGCCGGAGCGGCTGCGTCGAGGGCACGCCGAAGTCCACCGACGGGACCGGCAACGTCACCTACGACTGCGACGTGCGCGGCGCCTGGGACACCGACGACCTGCAGCGCCAGCAGGAGAAGATCGTCACCGCGATCAATGACCTGGATGCCTCCGTGGTCGGCCTGATGGAGATCGAGAACTCCGCCAAGGTCGACGATGATCCGGACGAGGCCACGGCCACCCTGGTCGAGGCACTGAACACTGCGGCCGGGTCGGACAAGTGGGACTTCGTGCCGTCGGCCACCGAGTTGCAGGACGTGGACGACCAGGATGTGATCACCAACGCGTTGATCTTCCAGCCGGCCGCGGTGTCGCTGGCCGGGGACGCGTACGCCCTCGGTTCCGAGGCCGGTCAGGACGGCGCCTTCGCCAACGCCCGTACGCCGATCGCCGCCTCCTTCACCGCCGCCGACGGGGGCGAGGCCACCCTGGTCGCGGTGAACCACTTCAAGTCGAAGGGTTCCGGCGACGACGCCACCGGCGACAACGCGGACTCCGGCGACGGGCAGGGCGCCTGGAACGGGGACCGGAAGAAGCAGGCGCAGGCCCTGGTGGACTGGCTGCCGACGATCGAGAAGGACGCCGGCACCGAGGCGGCTGTGCTACTGGGTGACTTCAACTCCTACAGCCAGGAGGACCCGATGCAGGTCCTCTACGACAGCGGCTTCACCAGCGGCGCTCCGTACGACCAGTACTCGTACAACTACTCGGGCCTGGCCGGCTCGCTGGACCACGTACTGGTGAACGAGGCCGCCGCGGCCCGCAGTACCGGCGGCGCGGTGTGGAACATCAACGCAGGCGAGTCCACGGCGCTGGAGTACTCCCAGTACACGGTGACCGCCGACGACTACCACGCCGCCACCGCGCAGCGTTCCAGTGATCATGACCCGGTGATCGTCGGGCTCGAGGCCGGCGAGGCCGAGACCCCGGTGGACGAGAACACCCTGACCCTGTTCAACATCAACGACTTCCACGGGCGGATCGCGCCGGAGGAACCGGACACCGTCGCCTTCTTCGGCACGCTGGCCGAGCAGGAGGCCGCCGCCGGCGAGGACACGTCGTTGTTCCTCTCCGCCGGGGACAACATCGGTGCCTCCCTGTTCGCCTCCTCCATCCAGGAGGACGAGCCGACCATCGACGTGCTCAACGCCGCCGGACTGGACAGCTCGGCGGTCGGCAACCACGAGTTCGACAAGGGGATGACGGACCTGACCGGTCGGGTCGCCGACCGGGCCGAGTGGGACTACACCGGCGCCAACGTGTACGAGAAGGGCACCGAGACCCCGGCCCTGGAGGAGTACACCACCCACGAGGTGGGCGGCCGGACCGTCGCCGTGATCGGTGTCGTCACCGGGGAGACCTCCTCGCTGGTGTCCCCGGAGGGCATCAAGGACATCGAGTTCGGCGACCCGGTGGATGCGGTGAACCGGGTGAGCGCCCAACTCACCGACGGCGATGACGCGAACGGCGAAGCCGATGTCATCGTGGCCGAGTACCACGAGGGCGCGGTGGAGGGACAGCCGACCGGCGATCTCGCTTCCGAGGTCTCCAAGGGCGGCGCGTTCGCCAAGATCGTGAACGAGACCTCCGCCGAGGTGGACGCGATCTTCACCGGCCACACGCACCAGACCTACGCCTGGGACGCCCCGATCCCCGATGCCGAAGGCACCCGGCCGATCGTTCAGACCGGCTCGTACGGGGAGAACCTCGGCAAGGTCACACTGACCCTCGGCGAGGACGGCGAGGTGACCGCCTACACCGCGGAGAACCTCGAGGTGACCGAGACACCGAAGGACGAGTTGATCGACACCTACCCGCAGGTGAAGGAGATCAACGACATCGTGAATGAGGCCCTGGCCGCCGCCGAGGAACTGGGCAAGCCGGTGATCGGTCAGGCCACCGCCCCGATCACGCGCGCGGAGATCATCGGCGAGGACCCGGACAACCCGGGCGAGACCACGACCCTGGAGGACCGGGCCGGCGAGTCGACGATCAGCAACGTGGTCGCCACCATGTTCCGCGACCAGATCGACGGCGCGCAGATCGGCGTGCAGAACCCGGGCGGCAACCGGGAGGACCTGGCCGAGGGTGACATCACCTTCGGCGAGGCGGCCTCGGTGCTGCCGTTCGCGAACACACTGAACACCGTCGAGCTGACCGGTGACCAGTTCAAGACCGCGCTCGAGCAGCAGTGGCAGGTGGACGAGAACGGCGACCCGATCGACGGCAGCCGCCCGTACCTGCAGTTGGGCCTGTCGGACAACGTCTCCTACACCTACGACGAATCGAAGACGTGGGGTGAACGGATCACCTCGATCACCGTCGACGGCAAGCCGTACGAGCCGGAGGCCACCTACACCGTCGGCACCGCGAGCTTCCTGGCCAGCGGCGGGGACAACTTCTGGGCCTTCGGCGAGGGGGCGAACAAGCAGGACACCGGCAAGATCGACCTGGACTCCTGGACCGACTGGATCCAGGAGAACGAGACGATCACCCCGTCCTTCGCCCGCCGGGCCGTCTCGGTGACCCCGCTGCCGACGACCTTGAAGGCCGGCGAGACCACCACGGTGCAGGTCGGCTCGCCCGAACGCGGCACCGGCGGCCCGAACAACACCCTTGACCTGACCAGCCAGGGCAGCGTCGAGAACACGGAGCTGACCGCCACTTTGGACGGCGCCGGGGTCGGCACCGCGACGGTCAGCGATGGGGTCGCCGAAGTGGACCTCACCGTCCCGGCCGACGCCGAGCCCGGAGCGGGCGAGTTGCTGCTCACCGCGGACCCGAGCGAGACGGTCGTCTCGATCCCGGTCACCGTGGACGACTCGGCTGCGGGCGACGGCCCGACCGTGTCGGTGAGCGCCGACAGGGTTGCTGCGGGCGACGACTTCGTGGTCAAGATCGCGGGCTGGCCGGCGCACACGGAGGTCGAACTCGAGTTGCACTCCGATCCGGTGGAGTTGCGCACGCTCATCACCGACGCGAATGGCGCGGCCACCGGCACCGCGACCATCCCGGAGGACACCACACCGGGCACCCACGAGATCGTGGCCATCGCTGGCGAGGACGAGGCAAGAGCGACGGTCACCGTCACCGCGGCCGGCAGTGGCGGCGCGGGTGATGGCTCGGGCGCTGGTTCCGGTGGCGGCCTGGCCGACACCGGTGCAGCCGGCGGCCTGCTGGCCATCCTACTGCTGGGCCTCGGCACCCTCAGTGTCGGCGCACTGATGCTCGGCACCCGCAGGGCCGGCCGGGCCTGATCCAGGGCTACGTCCGCGCGGGATCTACCACTCGTGCCCGGATCGGGGCCCGAAACGGTGCGTCGCGTGGATCGAGTGGCAATTGCGGCGCGGGACGGGTTTTCGGAGCTCGACCAACGTCCGCACCGATCTCCGGCACAATGAACGCGTGTCCACCGTCGCGCACCAGCCGAGCACCGGGCTCCGGCTCGGGTACGCCAGCGGCTCGGTGGCCACCGGCGCGTTCGGCACCGTCCCCGGCCTGCTCCTCCTCCCCTACCTCACCGACTCCCTCGGCATCGCCTCCGCGTTGGCCGGACTGATCGTCTTCCTGCCGAAGGCCTGGGACGTGGTCCTGAACCCGATCACCGGCCGGCTCAGTGACCACGCCGCAGTCCGCAGTGGCTCCCGCCGCCCCTTCCTGCTCTGGGGTGGCCTGGCCCTCGCGATCACCTTCGTCGCCCTCTTCAGTGGCCCGCACCAGCCCGCCGGCCTCGCGGTCGGCTGGGTGGTCGTGGTGTTCCTGGGCGCGGCGACCGCGTACTCCTTCTTCCAGGTGCCGTACGTGGCGATGCCCGCCGAACTGACCGACACCTCGGCTGGGCGGACCCGGCTGATGACCTGGCGGGTGGCGCTGCTCGCGGTGGCGATCCTGGTCAGCGGTGCCACCGCGCCGCTGATCCGCGACCTGGTCGGCGGGGCCGACGGCTATCGCGCGATGGCCGTCTTCGTCGGCCTGTTGATCTTGGTCGGCACCCTCGGGGCGTTCCTCGGCACCCGGTCCGCACCACCGGTCCGGGTCCGCACCACCACCGGCAGCCTCGGCTCCCAGATCGCCCTGGTCGCCCGGGTGGCCGACTTCCGCCGACTGCTCGGCACCTTCGCCCTCCAGGCCCTCGGGATCGGCGCCATGCTCGCCGGGGTCGACTACGTGGCGCGCCAACTGCTGGAGCGTCCGGGGGCCTCGTCGGTGCTGTTCGCCTGCTTCGTCGGACCCGCCCTGCTGGTGACGCCCCTGTGGGGTCGGGTGGCGGACCGGATCGGGAAGAAGGCCGGGTACGTCCTCGCCACCGCCTTCCTGCTGGTCGGCGGACTCGGGTTGCTGTTGGCCGGCCGAGCACCGATCGGCGTGGTCTTCGGTGCCACCGCGCTCGCGGGGATCGGGTACGCCGGGGCGCAGGTGTTCCCGATGGCGATGCTGCCCGACGTGGCGGCGGTCGACGCCCGCAACTCGGGCGAGAACCGGATCGGTGTGTTCACCGGCGTCTGGACGGCCGGCGAGACTCTCGGGCTCGCCCTCGGACCGGCCCTGTTCGCGCTGGTCCTGGCCGCGGGTGGTTACGTGTCCTCGACGGGCACGGAGGTGGCCCAGCCGGAGTCGGCGATCAACGCCATCCGAATCGGCTTCTCCCTGCTGCCGGCGATCCTGTTCGCGGTCAGCCTGATCGCCCTGCACCGCTACCGATTGACCAGCGCCGATGTCGACCACCTGCCCCAGGAGACCGCGTGAACCAGCACCCGATGGATCCGACCGAGATCCGCACCTCCCTCGCCGCCCTGCGGTCCGCCGACCTGCCGAGCCACGGCGGCAGCACCCTCGCCTACGTGTACGACTCGGGCCTGGCCACCGCCGACGAGTTGGGCCGCGAGGCACTGGCCGGCTACGCCGCCAGCAATGCGCTCGATCCGACGGCCTTCCCGTCCCTGCTGCAGATGGAGAACGACCTGGTCGGGCTGGCTGCGGACCTGCTCGCCGGCCCGCCCGGGTGCGTCGGCTCGGTGACCTCCGGTGGGACCGAGTCCCTCCTGTTGTCGGTGGTGACGGCACGGGATGGCTGCAGAGACGTCACGGTACCCGAGATGGTGCTCCCGTCCTCTGCCCATGCCTCCTTCCAGAAGGCGGCGCACTACTTCGGCGTCACCCCGGTGTTCGTCGACGTGGACCCGACCACGGGTCGGGCGGACCCGGCCGCGATGGCTGCCGCGATCACCGAGCGCACCGTGTTGGTGGTGGCTTCCGCGCCCTCGTACGCGCACGGGGTGGTGGACCCGGTGGGCGAGATCGCCGCGGCCGCGGCCGAGCGCGGCGTTCGCTGCCACGTGGACGCGTGCATCGGCGGCTGGTTGCTCCCCTTCCTGGATCGCACCCCGGACGGCCGACTGGTCCCCGACTTCAGCTTCGCGGTCCCCGGTGTGAGCAGCATCTCCGTCGACCTGCACAAGTACGCCTACACCCCGAAGGGCGCGTCGATCCTGCTGCACCGCGATGCCGAACTGCGCCGCCCCCAGTTCTTCGCCAGTGCCCGCTGGCCCGGCTACACGATGTTGAACTCGACCACCCAGTCGACGCGTTCCGGCGGACCGTTGGCCGCGGCCTGGGCGGTGACCCACAACATCGGGATCGACGGCTATCTCCGGTTGGCCGAGCGGGTCCGCGACGGGATGGCCGCGTTGCTCGCCGGCGTCGAGCGGATCGACCATGTGCATCCCCTGGTGGCGCCCGACTCCAGCCTGCTCGCGCTCGGAACCGACCACACCTGCGACGTGTTCACCGTGGCCGATGAGATGGCCGAGCGCGGTTGGTTCGTCCAACCCCAGATGGGATTCGGCCCCTTTCCCGCGTCCGTGCACCTGTCGCTCAGTGCGGCCACCACCGACCGGATCGACGAGGCCCTGACTGCCTTGGCGGGCTCAGTGGCGGCAGCCCGCGACCACGGCCCGGTCGCCATCGCTCCCGAACTGGCGGCAGCCGCCGGGGCTCTCGACCCAGCCACTCTGGACGACGCCGCGTTCACCGGCCTGCTGCAACTGGCCGGCCTGGCCGGCGACTCCGGAGCGGTCGCCCTGCCCCGCCGGATGGCCCCGGTGAACGCCCTGCTCGACGTCGCCCCGCCGGCCCTGCGCGAGGCCTTGATGATCAACTTCCTGGACCGATTGGCCCGACCGAACAGGTCGACGGATTAAACCTGTTGCACCCTCGTCGACACCCCCGTAACGTCGTCATCGTTCCACCTGAGTCGAGCCCCACGAAAGGAGGCGAAGAGAAATGATCATGATCGAAACCAACGGCGCCCGGAGCGCCACCCTCATCGCCTCCCCTGGAGTTGCCGGCTGACTTCGCTGGCGAGGCGCTGCCTCCCGCACTGACGGTCCACCGCGTCCGTCCCCTCCATTGATCGACTCCTTCGAGTCATCGATGGCTCCACCCCCACGGATCGCCCCGGCCTGCCCGGACGGTCTCCCACCGAGCTCCGTCTCGCCACCGCAACCGCACCGCTGTTGACACAGCGCGACGTCGCAAGGCTTGACGGTGACGTCATAGCGATGTCACACTGGCGTCATGTTGACGCCGAATTCCAGAAGATGCAGCACCAACCAAGGAGAAACCATGTTGTACGACCACGAACGCCTGGTCTCGCAGAAGGAGCAGAGCCGTCGGGCAGCCCGCGAGTACGCGTTGCTGAACGCCGCACGTGAGCAGAACGACAGCCGGAAGCACGTCCACCGGAAGTCTCGCCGGAACAGGCTCGGTGTCCGCACCGTCCTCGCCCGGGCCCTCTCGTGACCTCGGCCGGCACAGCCGGAACGGCCCCCAGCGGAGCCGACCACGGCACTGAACACAGACATCCCCGTCATCGACACGATGACGGGGATGTTCTGTTTCTGGGGCCTGCGGGACGGATCAGCCCTTCAGGGCAGGGATGACCTCACTCGACAGCCGATCGATGGTGCCGGAGTCGTAGGCCGCGTCACCTGCAATCAGGATCGGATACTCCAGGCCGGCGTCCACCCGCTCGGAGAGGAACGACACCAACCCGGCCGAGGTGCCGGCGTAGGCGACGTTCAACACCGACTGCTCCGCCCCGGCGGCGCTCGCCCGGTCCTCCACCTCCTGCACCTTCCGCTGGGCCTCCTCCTCGGTGTCGGCCAGCATCACCGCGAAGTTGGCACTGACGGTGATCTCCGCCGGGTCCCGCCCCTCCTTCTCGCAGTGCCCCCGCAGCACCTCGAGCTTGTGCTTGAAGGTGTCCACGTCGCCGCCGATGTTGCAGGCTGCTCCGTACTTGGCCACGTACTTCAGGGTCCGCTTCTCGCCACCGCCGGCGATCCACATCGGGATACCGCCCTCCTGCAACGGCTTCGGCTGGCAGATCGCCCCGTCGACCGAGTAGTACTTGCCCTCGAACGTGGCCTGCCCGTCCTGCCACAGCGCCGCCATGATCCGGACCCCGTCGTGCAACGCGCCGAGGCGATCGCCGACCTCGGGGAAGCCGTACCCGTAGGCCCGCCACTCGTGCTCGTACCAGCCCGCCCCGATGCCCATGATCGCCCGGCCACCGGAGATCACGTCCACGGTGGCGGCCACCTTGGCCAGGTAGGCCGGGTTGCGGTAGGCGATGCAGGTGCACATCTGTCCCAATCGGACCCGCTCGGTGCTGGCCGCGAAGGCCGCCATCAGGCTCCACGCTTCGTGGGTGGCCTCCTGGGTGGGATTCGGACTGGTGTGCAGGTGGTCGTAGACCCAGATCGAGTCGAATGGTCCCTCGTCGGCCTTCCGGGCCACGCCGAGCATGGTCTCCCAGTGATCCGACGGGTCGATCCCGACGAGGTCGAACTTCCATCCCTGCGGGACGAACAGGCCGAACTCGAGTTCCTTGGCTGGCATGACTTCCTCTCGATTGGCGAAAATGTCGGTCCCTTCACTGCGACTGTCGTCAACGGGCGACTGTCGCATGGGAAGGACCAGAACTGCGTACGGGTGGGCTCAGCGCCGACGGGCGGTGCCGAACAGGCTGCGGACGATCTCGCGACCGGCGGAACGGGCGAACTGCTTGAAGACGCTGGAGGACACGACGCCGCCGATGAAGCCCTTGTCGTCCTTCTTCTGCGCGCCCTTCTTCGGGCCGTTCTCCTTCTTCGGGGTCTTACCGGAGTCCGGTTCGGCCGAGCCCTCCTTCGCGGCGGCGGCGGCACCCTGCTCCAACTTGGCGGCCAGGATCTCGCGGGCCGACTCGCGGTCCACCGCCTTCCCGTACCGCTCCATCAGGGCCGAGGCCTGGACCCCCTGCGCCAACTCCTCCGCCGGAGTCGGGGCCATCAGGCTCTGCGGGGCGCGCATCCTGGTCCGGGCCACCGGGGTCGGGGCCCCGTCGGGGTCCATCACGGTGACGATCGCCTCGCCGGTGCCGAGTTGCTGCAGCACCTCGGCCAGGTCGTAGTGCGACTTCGGGAAGGTGGCGACGGTCTGCTTGAGCGCCTTCGCGTCGTTCGGGGTGTGCGCCCGCAACTGGTGCTGCACCCGCGAGCCCAACTGGGCCAGCACCTCGTCCGGGACGTCCTTGGGCGTCTGGGTGACGAAGAAGACGCCGACCCCCTTCGAGCGGATCAGGCGTACGGTCTGCGCGATCGCGTCCAGGAATGCCTTGGATGCGTCATTGAACAACAGGTGCGCCTCGTCGAAGAAGAACACCAGCTTGGGCTTGTCGACGTCCCCGACCTCGGGCAGGTCGTGGAAGAGGTCGGCCAGCAGCCACATCAGGAAGGTGCTGAAGACGGCAGGGCGGCTCTGCAGGTCGGGCAGTTCCAGCAGGGAGATGACCCCGCGACCGTCCTCGGACACCCGGAGCAGGTCGGCGGTGTCGAACTCCGGCTCGCCGAAGAAGGCGTCGGCACCCTGGTCGGCGAAGGTGATCAGCGCACGCAGGATCACCCCGGCGGTGGCGGCGGACAACCCGCCCAGATCCTTCAGCTCGGCCTTGCCCTCGTCGCCGGTGAGGTGCTTCAGCACCGCTTGCAGGTCGGACAGGTCGAGCAACGGCAGGCCGGCCTTGTCGGCGTAGTGGAAGACCAGTCCGAGGGAGGACTCCTGCACATCGTTCAGGCCGAGCACCTTGGACAACAACACCGGCCCGAAGGAGGTCATGGTGGCGCGCAGCGGGACGCCGACTCCGCCACCGCCGAGGGAGAAGAACTCGGCCGGGAAGGCGGTCGGCTGCCACTCCTGGCCGATCGCCTCGGTGCGTTCGACCAACTTGTCCGAGGACGTGCCGGTCGAGGCCAGTCCGGACAGGTCACCCTTGATGTCGGCCGCGAAGACCGGCACGCCCGCGGCGGAGATCTGCTCGGCCATCACCTGCAGGGTCTTGGTCTTTCCGGTGCCGGTGGCCCCGGCCACCAGGCCGTGTCGGTTGAGCATGCCGATGGGGATCCGGACGCCGGCCCCGGGCTGCGGGTTCTCCCCCTCCAGCAGCACGCCGAGGTCGATGGCCGGCTCGTCGAAGGTGTAGCCGTCGAGGATCCGCTGCGCTTCCTCACCCAGGCCCGCGGACGGGCGCTCCTGACGGGACGCGGTGCTCTCTGTCATGCGGCCCAGCGTTGCACATCTCACACCGTGGGCGGTAGGAGCGGTCCGCAGCCAAATTGTGACGTTGCCGTGTCCGGGTATCGCGGCGGAGTTGATTAGAGTGTGCTTCGTGATTTTCAAGCGCGTTGGCGATCTCCGCCCGTACCCTGATCATGGCTACGTGCAGAAGCAGTGGGCGGCCATCGCCCCGCACCAGGTGCGCTTGGACCAACTCGTCACCACGAAGCGCACCCTCGACCTCGAGGCGCTGCTGGAGGAGGACTCCACCTTCTACGGCGACCTGTTCGCCCACGTCGTCGCGTGGCGGGGCGACCTCTACCTCGAGGACGGTCTGCACCGGGCCCTGCGGGCAGCACTCCAGCAACGGCAGACGATGCACGCCCGGGTGCTGGAACTCAAGTGAGTCGTACGTCGGTGCGAACGGCTAGGCTTTCACCCGGCAAGGACGTCGGATCGGAGAAGGAGGGGTCGTGCTCGGTCGAGTACTCCGTGCGATTCGTACGCCGCTGACCCTGTTGGTCCTCCTCGCCGTTCTCTGCTACGGCGCATGGTGGGGCTGGGAGAAGGTCATCGCCCCGGCCCCGGCCGCCAAGCCCGAGCCCTGCGTCGAGACCGAGGTCGAGAAGGGCACGCTGAAGTCCAGCCAGGTCACCGTCAACGTGCTCAACGGGGGGCGCAAGCGCGGTCTGGCCGGTGAGGTCGGCGAACAGTTGGTCGGCAAGAAGTTCAAGGTCGACCGGGTCGGGAACACCGAGGACCGCACCGTGGAGACCACCGTCATCGTCGGCGCCGGGAAGGAGAACCCGGAGGTGCTGCTGGTGAAGGGCTTCTTCAAGGGTGCCGAGGTCGAGGTCGATGACCGCAGCAACCACTCGGTTGACGTCCTGGTCGGGAACAAGTACGGCGGCTTCCAGAAGAAGGCGAAGACTTCCATCCCGGTCGAGACCGAGACGGTCTGCCTCCCGCAGGACCCCGAGCAGTCCGCCGCCCCCGCTGGCGAGTGATTTCGCGCTCAGGGATTCTCCGCAACCCCGTCCTCACCGCGCCAGCGGGCGAGCCGGCCCGCCCGTCCGACCGCACGCAGGCGACGCTCGGTGGCAGCCCGCTGGACCGTCGGGGTGACGATCAGCAACTCGTCGTCGACCCGGATCGGGTCCCGGTCACCGGGCGCGAACGGAGTCCGTTCCCGGATGATCAGGGACACCACCGTGTCTGCGGGGAGGCGCAGTTCCCCGATCCGCACCCCGGCGAGCCTTGACCCGCCCGGGATCCGGACCTGCAGCAACTCGGCCTGGATGCGGTCGAGCGGGGCGGCCTCGACCTCGATGTCCTCGGCCTCCTGACCGGTGACCAGGCCCAGCTTGCGCGCCACCCACGGCAGGGTCGGCCCCTGGATGCAGGTGTAGACGATCACGAAGACCAGCACCACGTCGAAGAGGAACTCCGAGCCCCCGACCCCGGTCGACAGCGGGATCGTGGCCAGCACGATCGGCACCGCGCCGCGGAGCCCGGCCCAGGACAGGAACATCTGCTCGCGACGCCCCAGCCCGAACGGCAAGGTGCACAGCAGCACCGACACGGGCCGTGCGATCACGGTGAGGAAGAGCCCGGCGACCAACCCGATCACCAGCGCCCGCAGGCTCACCCGGCCCGGATCGGCGAGCAGTCCCAGCATCACGAACAGGCCGATCTGGGCGATCCAGCCGACCCCCTCGACGAACGATCGGGTGGCGGCACGGTGCGGCAGTTGGCCGTTGCCGAGCACCAGGGCCGCGACATACACGGCGGCGAACCCGCTCACGTGCACACCGGACGCGACGCCGTACGCGAAGATCGTCCACACCAGGGCGGCCAACGGGTAGAGCCCGGACGACGGCAACGCCACCCGGCGGAGCAACCAGACACCGACCCAGCCGAGGCCGAGGCCGACCAACACCCCGCCACCGAGTTCGGCGACCACCAGGGCGACCAGGCCGATCACGCCACCTTCCGGTTGTTCGCCGAGGGCGAGGGCACTCGCGGCCACCACCAGCAGCACGGTGGGCGCGTCGTTCAGGCCGGACTCGGCCTCCAGTACGCCCCGCAGCCGGAGGGGGAGCGGCACCCGCCGCAGCACCGAGAAGACGGCTGCCGCGTCCGTGGGTGAGGTGACCGCCCCCAACAGCACCGCGATCCACAGGTCCAGACCGAGCACGAAGTGTCCGAACACCGCCATCAGGGCGATGCTGATCACGACGCCAGCGGTCGCCAGCACGCCCGCAGCCCCCATCGACGGCCGGATGTCGGACCACTTGGTACTCAGGCCGCCTTCGGCCAGGATCAACACCAGGGCGGCGAATCCGAGGGCGTGGGCCAGGTCGGCGTCGTGGAAGTCGATGCCGAGTCCCGAGTTGCCCATCGCCATCCCGAGCCCGAGGAAGAGCAGCAGCGAGGGCAGGCCGATCGAGGTCCCGAGTCGGGCCGCCATGATGGCGAGGATGCCGACGACAGCCCCCACCAGGAGGATGCCGTCGACGTCGATCATTCAGCCATCTTTTCGCGTTTCCTCCGCGCGCGCTCGGTCGGGGGCGGAGATGGCCGCCGATTGGGGCGTGCGAGGCACCCGGCTCGCGTACAGCACACCGCCGATCACGGCGGCACCGGCGATGATCTCGACCGGGTCCACCGTCTCGCCGAACGCGAGCCATGAGGACACCACACCGATCACCGGAACCAGCATCGAGAACGGGGCAACGGTGCTGGACGGGTAGCGACTCATCAGGGCGGTCCAGATGCCGTAGCCGAGGACGGTCGCGATGATCACGATGTAGGCCAGTCCGAGCACCGCGGGCAGCGCCTCGCGGGTGGTGACGCCGACCAGTGCGGTGCCGATCCGCTCCGGCCCCTCGACGAGCAGCGAGAGGATCAGGAGCGGTACGGGCGGGACGACGGACATCCAGAGGGTGAGGTGCAGGGGGTTGCCACCCCGGGCCCGACGGCTGCACACGTTGCCGATCGCCCAGCCGAGACCGCCGCAGAGAGTGAGGACCACGGGGAGCGCCGCAGCCACCTGGGCCCGGTACACGGCGATCACCGCGAGGCCGATCACCGCCGCCGCGATGCCGAGCGCCTGCCGACCGGAGATTCGTTCCCGCAGCCAGATCGCGGCGATGATCACCGTGAACGGGGCGGAGGCCTGCAACACCAGGGAGGCGAGACCCGCCGGCATCCCGGCGGCCATGCCCAGGTAGAGGAAGGAGAACTGCATCGCCCCGATCCCGAGCCCGACCCCGATCAGCCACCGGATGGCGATCTTCGGCCGGGGCACCAGCAGCATGGTCGGCACGGCCAGGATCGCGAACCGGAGCGCGGCCATCAGCAGCGGCGGGAAGTGCTCGAGGGCCAGCGCCGTGGCCGGGAAGTTCACTCCCCAACAGACGGCGACCAGGACGGCGAGCAGTCGATCTCTCAGCGGCACTCGCCCATCGTCCTCCACGCCTCCATTCAGGACAATCTCAAAACAATGAAGGCTTCTTGTAGCGTGGCTTCATGGACGTGGCCCAACTGATCCTGCTCCGGGAGCTCGCCGAGCGCGGCAGCGTGACCGAGGTGGCGCACGCCACCGGCCGTACGCCGAGCGCGGTCTCCCAGCAGTTGAAGGTCCTGCAGCGCGCGACCGGCGTCGCCCTCGTCGAGCGGGTCGGCCGCGGCGTGCGCCTGACCGATGCCGGTCATGCGTTGGCCCGGAGCGCGGTCGACGTGCAGGCCGCGTTGGCCCGGGCCGAGGCGACCTGGCAGTCCTATCGTGGGGAGCCGACCGGCACGGTCCGGCTGGCCTGCTTCTACTCCGCCGCCGAACTGTTGCTGCCCGGCCTGCTGACCCGATTGCAGTCCCATCCCGGGATCAACCTGGCGGTGACCGACCAGGACGTCCGCCAGGACGCCTTCGCCGCGCTCACCGCCGACCACGACGTGGTGATCGGGCACCGCTCCGACGACGTGCTGCCCCCGCAACGCGAGTCACTCGTGGTCCACCCACTGCTGGGCGAGCCGGTCGACGTGGGGCTCCCCCTCGACCACCCGCTCGCGGACCGGGAGTCCGTACAGCCTGACGAAGTGGTCGACGGCCCGTGGATCGGTGTCCCCGAGGGGTTCCCGCTGGACCGGATGCTCTCCGCGCTCGCGGCCCAGGCCGGCCGCCCGCCCGAGGTGGTCCTGCGCACCACCCACCTGCCGCTGACCGAGCGCCTCGTCGCCGCCGGACACGGACTGGCTCTGCTCCCTCGGCACACCTCCGCCGCGCGGGCAGCCGGCCACTTCCGACTCGTACCACTGGCCGGCTTCCGGGCCGGTCGACACGTCGAGGCGCTGCTGCGCCCCGACCACGCCGAACGTCGAGTCGTGCAGATCGTCCTTGGCGCCCTGGCCGACGAGGCTGCGCGCTGGAACTGACGGAGCACCCTGCTGTCCGACCAGGTAACCCCCGGGGGGGCTCGGTACGGTTGGCCCCATGACCGAACCGGTGGCCGCCCAGATCCGGCAACTGCACAACGGCGATCCGATCGTGCATCCGCAGCAGCTCCGACGCATCATCGGACCCGGTCTCGGCTCGCTCGCGTTCACCGCCTTCGGCGTGTTCATGATCATCATCGGCGTACAGGAGTTCGTCGCCAACGGGTTCAACGGCGGGATCGTGGGTGCGTTCCTGATCGGGCTGGCGGCGGGCGCCCTCGGCGTCTTCGGCCTCGGAGGCCTGGTCCTGCTCATCGTCCGCCCGAGTCGCTTGGTACTGACCGCGGAGGGTTTCCGTGAGGACCAACGCCGACACGGTGAGTGGCGGACCCTGGGCCGGGTCTTCTGGAGCGAGGTCACCACCATCTCGATCACCCGCACCTTCGCCAGGTGGCCGGCCAAGGGAATGCCGATCTTGACCTATCACCTCACCGAACAGGGCATCGAACGAATCCACAGCGAGCAGCTGGTTCGCCATCCGGGAGCCGGAGCACGTTCGAGGCGGAGACCGCCGCAACGGATCCCCATGCGAACGGTCTTCGGGCGCACTCCGCGCCTGCAAGCTCTCTTCGAGGCCGCACACCGGGAGTTCGGCGCCGTGTTCCCGGCTGGTTGAGTGGACGATGACCTCTCACGGTGTGGGCTGCCGGTTGCGGGCTCGCCCCCCGGACACGGGACAATGCCCTCATGACGGTTACCCCGCGCGGTTCCCACCTGCGTGACCTGCGCAGGCTGCGGCACCTCACCCAGGCCGACCTCGCGGCGCGGTCCGGGGTGAGCCAACGGGCAATTCGGTCCCTCGAGTCGGACCGGACCCATCGCCCGCACCCGGCCACCCTGCGTGCCCTGGGCCGAGCCCTGGGCTTGACGGAGGTGCAGGCGATGAAGTTCGCCCGGACGTTCGTGGCACCGGCGGTGGCGGACATGTCCGAGGTGTTGGGAGTGTCCCCGCTCCTCCTGCAGGACCAGTTGCAGGGACTGCACGATGCCGCGCACGCCGCGAACTGGACCAGCGACGTCTACCACTGCCACCAGGTCGTCGGCGCGGACGGTCACTTCGAGCTGAACCGCGTGCACCGGGTGATCCGCTCAACCATCGAGAACCTCACCCACGTGATGTGCATGATCATGTACGAGTACGACGTCGACGCGGTGCCGCCGATCCTCGACCCCTTCGGTGTCGAGGTCTCCCAGCAGTGGCTGCTGGCCGAGCACCGGATCGCGGTGATCGAGTTGGCACTCCCGCGAGCCCTCGGTATCGGTGACCCCCATGCGTACGGCTACACCATCGACGACAGTCCCCCGGCGGCATTTCGGGAGCGCACCGAACCCGACTGCGAGATGACCGAGGGATCCCGTGGCCCCGTCGGGACCTTCGCGCTGGAGGTCCAGTTCACCGGCACCGCCCCGGCCCAGATCCGGCCGTTCACGCAGATGGGTGCCGACGAGGAGGTGCGCCAGTTCAGCGAGCCGGTGCGCCCGGACGAGACCGGGAGCGTCCGGTTGCAACGGCAGAACGTCCCGCCAGGCCAGGCCTTGGGTCTCAGTTGGAGCTGGTAGCGCGCGATTCGCCCTGCCGCATCCGATTCGGTAACCTCGTCCGCGGTGGCGTGTCTGAGCGGCCTAAAGAGCGCGCCTCGAAAGCGCGTGTGGGTTCATCCCCACCGTGGGTTCAAATCCCACCGCCACCGCCCGTGATGTCGAACGACATCGGAATGGCCCGAACCTGCAGTTCGCAGGTTCGGGCCATTGCTTTTTGGGGGATGTGGTGGCGTTGGCGATGGCGCCAATGAAGGCCCCCGGCGCTGCCACTGCCCCACCCCTTGAGACGATCCTCGGTCCTTGTTGACCTCCACACTCGCCGTTGTTAGCGTCCTCAAAACCCGCTTGGCAATCGTTTGCCAAGGCAATGGTGCCCGAACTCTAGGGGGAGCAATGAGGAAGTTCAGACTTGCAGCAGGCGCGGCGCTGGCCACCAGCGCGCTGGTCCTGACGGCCTGCGGCGGCAGTGGCGGCGCCGGCACGGACGAGGACGTCACCATCCGTTTCGTCGGCACTCAGCCACCCGAACTGATCCAGCCGACGCTCGACGCCTTCCACGAACACCAGGACCGAATCACCGTTGAGTACGAGTCTGTTCCCTTCGAGAACCTCAGCGCCGTGATCGCCCAGCGCGTCGGCGGCGACACCGGGGACATCGACGTGTTCTTCGCCGATGCACCGCGCAATCCGAGCATCATCGACGCCGGCTACACCCTCGAGCTGACCGACGAGGTCGACGACCTCGAGGGCAAGGTGTCTGCTGCGGGGATCGAAACGGCTACCGACAGCGAGGGTCGCTTGTGGACACTCCCCATGCGCACCTCCACCCAAGTGCTCTACTACAACATCGATCTCCTCGAGCAGGCGGACATCGAGCCACCGTCGATGGACCCGAACGAGCGGATCACGTGGGAGGAGCTTGCTGACCTCGCCGAGCAGGCGCAGGGCGCGGGCGCCCAGTGGGGATACGTGGACGACCAGGTCAGCCGCTACTACCAGTTCCAGCCACTGGCGGAGTCCAAGGGCGGCGGCAGCGGCCTGACCGGCGAGGGGAATCTGACGCCGGCACTCACCGATCCGGGGTTCGTCGAGGCCACCGAGTACTGGGCCAGCCTCTACACCGATGAGTTGGCCCCGCGCGGCATCAACCCGGACCAGACCAAGCCGGTCTTCCAGAACGGCGAGGCCGCATTCATGCCGGGCGGCCCGTGGTGGATCCCCGAGTTCGCCGAGAACGAGGACCTGAATTTCGGAGTCGCCGCCTACCCGTCGTTCGAGGGCGGAGAGGCCGTCACCCCGACGGATTCCGAGCACCTCGCCGTCGCGTCGACCACCGAGTACCCCGAGGCCGCGATCGAGTTCGCGGAGTGGGTCACCCTCAGCAAGGAAGGGGCGCTCGCGATGTCGAGCGGACTCGGTGTGCCGACCGCCAACCTCGAGGCCCAGCCGACTCATCTCGCCGAACTGGAGGGCGCCCGTCCCGAGCTCAAGGGCTTCGCCGACCTGGCGACCTTCGAGATGGAGAACACTGCGGTGGCCCGGCCGAACAGCGTCGGATACGTCCAGTTCGAACAGATCATCGCCCAAGTCCTCGAAGACATCCGTAATGGCGCCGACGTGAGCGAACGACTGGCCCAGGGCAACACCGAGATCGAGCAGGCATTCGAACGGCTCTAGGCCTCGACCGCAGAGAATCTGGATCTCACATGGACTCCGTACAGCCTGCCGGGAGTGTTCCCGGCTCGGTGACCCGTGGTCCGGAGGGGCGCAACACTCAGCGCCGCTCCGGACCGGGGACCGGTCGCCGCAAGCCCCACAGCAAGGGCCTGATCACCGTCGTCTGCCTACTGGCCCCCGCGGTGGTGGCGCTGATCCTCTTCAGGTTCGCGCCCGCGCTCAACGCGGTGAAGTCCAGCCTGCAGGATCGGAGTGGCTCCTGGACGATCGAGAACTACACCTACTTCTTCACCACACCGGCCTTCACGGACATGCTGAAGACCACCCTGATCTTCAACGTGATCATCAACCCACTCCAGGTGCTCCTGGCCCTGGTCCTGGCCGTCCTGCTCGCCCAGAAGGTGGCCGGGTCCAAGTGGGTCCGGGTGCTGGCCTTCGCGCCGACCACCCTGCCGGCGGCCGTGGCCGCCATTGTGTGGAACGTCGCCTACCGGCCGAGCGACGGCCTCATCAACGGTTTCCTGGAGCTGCTGGGGATTCCCGGTCAGCCGTGGCTGACCTCCCCCAGCCAGGCGATGTGGGCCATCATCATCATGGCCTCCTGGGTCGGCGTCGGGTACTGGATGATGTTCCTGTTGGCCGGGATGCAGGACATCCCCGGAGAGCTGTACGAGGCAGCGGCCCTCGACGGTGCCCAGTGGTGGCGCCGGCTGTTCTCGATCACCATCCCGCTGCTCCGTCGTCAGATTGCGTTCGTGCTGGTGGCCTCGACGGCGGTCAACTTCTTGATGTTCGCCCCGGTGCAGATCATGACCGAGGGCGGCCCCAACGGCAGCACCAACCTGATCATGTACTCCGCCTACACCCAGGCGTTCACGTTCAACGACCAGAGCCTGGCCAACGTCCACGTGGTCATCACGGTCACGCTGCTGCTGGCCATCGTCGGCTTCCAGTTCTATCTCCTGCGCGAGAAGGGGGCGAAGAAATGAGCATGAACGAGCGCTTCCCCAGGCCGGTCCGCTGGGTCGTCCTGCCCGTACTCCTGGTGATCACCGGCGCGGTCTTCCTCATCCCCCTGCTGTGGATCCTCAGTTCCTCGCTGCGGCCGGCCAACGACATCTTCCGCTACCTCTCGCCACTGACCCCCCAGAGCCTGATCCCGACCGAGTTCACGCTCGAGAACTTCGTCAACATCTTCCAGGGGGTCTTCTGGCGGGCGGCCCTGAACTCCATCCTGGTTTCGGCGGTGACCGTGGTCCTCGGACTGCTCGTCTGTGTGCTGGCGGCCTATGCCCTGAGTGCGCTGGACTTCCGGGGGAAGAACGCCGTCTTCGCCTGCATCGTGGTGGGATTCCTCATCCCCTTCGACGCAGTGGCCCTCCCCCTCGGCGAGATTTTCAACGCCTGGGGTCTGCGGAACACCTACACCGCGCTGATCCTCCCCGGGATCGGGAACGGGCTCGCCATCTTCTCGCTGCGCCAGTTCTTCCTGGGCATCCCCAAGGACATGCGGGAAGCCGCCCAGCTCGACGGCGCGCGGACCTGGTCGATCATCTGGCGCATCTACGTGCCGATGTCCAAACCGGCCCTCATCTCCTCGAGCCTGATCCTGTTCGTCTTCCAGTGGCAGGCCTACCTCTGGCCCCTGATCGTCATCTCGCGCGACGAGATGCAGATGGCCCCCGTGGTGCTCGCGAAGTTGCAGGGACAGGCCGAGTACGGGTTCGACCCCGGCCAGATCTTCGCCGGAACCGTCGTCCTCGCGATCATTCCGATGATCTTGCTGATGCGGTTCCAGAAGCACTTCGTCACGTCCAACTCAGCGGGACTCGACAAGTAGCAGCAACCTCGAGGGCACCAGCAGACACCCGAACAAGGAGCAACACCATGGATCTCACCGGAAAGACCGTCCTGATCACCGGGGCCGCCCGCGGCATCGGCCGGGCGACCGCGATCGCCTTCGCCGAGGCCGGCGCCAATGTCGTCATCTCCGATCTCGAGCGCCAACTCGACGGCCTCACCTACGAGACGGCGGGCGCGAATGACCTCGCGACGACCGAGAAGCTCGTCACCGACACGGGCGCTGCGGTCCTGAGCGGCTCCGTCGACGTACGGCACGTCGACGAGTTGCGTGCGTTGGCGGACCGGGCCGTGGAGCAGTTCGGCGGGATCGACTGTGTGGTGGCGAATGCGGGGATCGCCAGCTGGCCCGAAGCCACCTGGAAGGCCACCGAGGAGCAGTGGAACACCATGATCGACGTCACCCTGACCGGGACGTGGAACACCTGTCGCGCCACCATCCCGCACCTGCTCGAAGGGGGCCGCGGCGGCGCAATCGTCCTCGTCTCCTCGTCGGCCGCACTCAAGCCGGTGGCGACGATCGGACACTATGCCGCGGCGAAGCTCGGCCTGGTCGCCCTGATGAAGAGCCTGGCCCTGGAACTGGCCGGGGACTCGATCCGGGTCAACACCGTGCACCCGGGCGGGACCGGCACCCCGATGACCGAGAACGACGCCGCGGAGCACTGGCAGGCCACGGCACCCGGAGTGTCCGACACTCTCGAACTTCCGATGCCGGTGGGTCGGATGGAGCCTTCGGACATCGCCATGAACATCCGGTGGCTGTGCTCGGACGAGGCGCGGTACGTGACCGGCACGACCTCCCTCGTCGACGCTGGCGCACTGCTGCGGTGAGGAATCCACTTCCATGACAAGCGAACCCCCGGCGCAGCATCCCGGCGCCCCGGACGAAGCGGCGACTCCGGCGTCCGGAATGGAGCCGCACGGAACGGTGACCCTGGCCGCCGTTGCCGACCTTGCGGGTGTCTCGATCGCCACGGCTTCCAGGGTCCTGACGAACTCTCGGGCGACCGGAGCCGACACGAGGAGTCGGGTCGAGGACGCAGCCAAACGACTCGGCTACCGCGGCAATGCGATCGCCACTGCGCTCCGCAAGTCCAGTACGCGCACGGTGGGCATGGTCGTTCCGCGGATCTCCAACCCCTTCTTCCCGGCCCTCGTCGAGGCGGTCGAGCACCAGCTCCAGACCGAGGACGTCGATCTCTTCCTGTGCGACGCCCAGGAGGATGTGAGTCTTGAACGCAAGCGCATCAGCGCGCTGCTCGCCCGCAAGGTGGATGGGCTGCTCATCGTCCCGCTGTCCCAGAAGGCCAGCGCCGAGGCAGTCAACTCGGCCGCGGCCGAAGTGCCACTCGTGTTGCTGGACCGCGAGGTCGATGGAACTCGAGTCCCGTGCGTCCGCGGACATGACGAGGCTGGGATCTCCATGGTGCTGGAGCACCTGAATGCCCACGGGGTGCGCACACTCCAGTTCATCTCGGCCGATCTCACCACGGGCACGGGACGCCGACGCCACGATGCCCTCTTCGCGGAGGCCGCCCGGCACGGAATCGAGACAGCGGAGGCGCTGCTCGGTGACTTCTCCATCGAGTGGGGACGCGCTGCAGCGCGACGACTCCTGGACTCTCTCGACGACCAGCACGGACCGCTCCCGGTCGACGCGATCGTCTGCGGCAACGACCTCATCGCTGCCGGCGTTCTACAGGAGTGCATGGGCCGCGGGATCCGCATCCCGGAGGATGTGATGTTGGTCGGCTACGACGACTCGTCAATCGGCGCTTCGATCGGCCTGACGACGGTTCGCCAACCCCGGGACTCGATCGCCGCCGCAGCCGTGGCGATGCTGCGCCGTCCGCGACAGGACGGTGAATGCGCTGTCGTACTGGACCCCGAACTCATTGTCCGCGGGACGACCCGGCCCACCGGACACCCCGATTCTGCGGCCGGTGCCGCAAGTCAGCGAGGTGATCAGTGAACTCCGTTCTCGTTCTCGGGTCGATGAACCTCGACCACGTCGTTACGGTCGAGAAGCATCCCCTGCCGGGAGAGACCGTTCTCGCCGAGAGCCTCCACCTGTTCCCCGGAGGCAAGGGCGCGAACCAAGCCGTCGCCGCGGCACGGCTCGGTGCTGATGTGCAGATGCACGGGCTGGTCGGTGCTGACGCCTCCGGACGGCAGATGGTCGCCGCACTGGAGCGCGAGGGCGTGGACACGTCGCTGATCGGAGTGCGTGGAGGGGTCTCCGGATCTGCCTTCCTGACGGTCTCCGCTGCTGGGGAGAACTCCATTCTCGTCGTACCGGGAGCCAACGGACGCCTGGCACCCGCCGACGCCGCGGCACTGACCGAGTCGATCACCTGCGGTGACCTCCTGGTCCTCCAACTCGAGATACCGGTGGCCGCAGCCGCCGCCGGAGTGGAAGCCGCCAAGCGAGCCGGTGCGCGGGTGATCCTCAATGCTGCTCCGGCGATGGATGTCGGAAACCTGCTCACCCTGATCGACCTGCTCGTCGTCAACGAATCCGAAGCGGAATTCTTCGCGGCGTCACCGGTGGGAACTCTGCCGGAGGCGCTCCAGGCCGCCCGCACAATCCGGGACGAGTACGGAGCCGACACCATCGTGACTCTCGGCGCCCAGGGTGCCGTACTCGCTGACTCCCGTCAGGTGTGTCACGTCCCGGGCGTCTCGGTTCCCGTCATCGACACGACTGGTGCGGGTGACACATTCGTCGGAGCACTCGCGGCCCTCCTCGCCGAAGGCAGCGAGACCGAGGCGGCAGTCGAATTCGCCGTACGGGCGGCCGCCCTCACCTGTACGGGGCTGGGGGCACAGAACTCGATGCCCCGCAGAGCCCAGTTGTCCGATTCATCGATGGGTCACCGATCCAGTGACACGCCTACCGAAGTGGAGGAGATTGCATGACCGATACACGATTCATCGTCGACTGCGACACGGGAGTCGACGATGCCATGGCGTTGCTCTACCTGCTCTCGAAACCGGAGATCGAGATCCTCGGGATCTCCACGGTGTTCGGGAACATCTCCGCCGGCGTTGCCGCCCAAGCCACGTTACGAGTCCTCGAACTCGCCGGGGCGACCCACATTCCCGTGGCTCAGGGAACCGACACGACGATTCGTGGCGACGTCCCCGAGCTCGCACCGCACGTCCACGGCCACGACGGGCTCGGCAACACCGGACTGCCCGCCCCCGAGACGACGATCAGCGACGAGACCGGGCCGGAACTGATCGTGCGGCTGGCGCGCGAGAACCCGGGGCAGCTGCACTTGATCGCCACCGGTCCGCTCAGCAACGTTGCGCTGGCCCTCGGCCTGGAACCGAACCTCACGGAGTTGCTCCCCCGGATCACGATCATGGGTGGCGCAGCGGATGCACCGGGCAACCAGACCCCCGCGGCGGAGGCCAACATCCTGCACGATCCGGAGGCGGCCCAAGCCGTGTTCAGCGCGAACTGGGACATCACCCTGGTCCCCCTCGACGTGACCATGAAGGAGATCGTGACGGAGGGCCATCGCGACGCCCTGCGCGCAGCCGGGAACCCGGTCGCCGAGTTCGTTGCCGACATCACCGACCACTACTTCAATTACTTCCACGGGGAGTCGTTCTCCGAACGTCGCTCCCCCTGCCACGACGCCCTGGCCGCAGCCATCGCGGCGGGAACCGTGACGCCCCAACTGGCGCCGATCATCGACGTGCAGGTGGACTGCAACGACGGGCCGGCACGCGGTGCGACGATCTGTGACACCCGCGGGATGTACCAGGGCTTCCCTCTCCAGGAAGGCGCGCACTGCCGGGTCATCCTCCGGACTGATGGGACCTTCCCGGACGAGATGATGGCGCGCTTCGCACACTGGGGTTCCTCAACACTGCAAGGAGATCCGGCGTGACGACGCCTACCGAGGGCCTGACGGGGGCCCGAACGATCGTCGTCGGCGCGGGCTCCGGCATCGGCGCCGCAACTGCCGAGCTCTGCGCCGACCGGGGCGCCCACGTCGTACGCGTGGACCGGCAGGCCGGCGAAGGAATGGACATCGTCGCCGACATCACCGACCCGGCCCAGTGTGAGTCGTTGGTGGCCGATGCCGCGGCACGGTTGGGCGGAATCGACGCGATCGCCGTGACGGCAGGGGGTGGCGGGTACGCCTCGATCGAGGACACGACTGCAGAGCGGCTGATCGACGCGTTCAACCTCAATGTCGTCGGGCAGGCTCTCATCACCAGGGCAGCTCTCCCCCACCTGAGGAACTCCTCCCGGGCGAACGTCGTGGTCTGTGCCTCTGCGGCCGGACTGCGCTCCTATCCGGAGTTCTCCGCCTACGGGTCGGCGAAGGCGGCGCTGGTCCGATGGACCCGCGGGGCAGCCTGGGAGCTGGCGAGCGATGGCATCCGGGTCAACTGCGTCAGCCCCGGCCCGATCGACACCCCCATGCTGCGCTCCACCCAGCCTGCCGGCTACACGCCGGACGAGTGGCTGGTCGAGGTGGCCCAGCACACCGCCATGCGTCGAGCCGGAACCGCCGGCGAGGTGGCCGAAGCCATTGCATTTCTACTGTCGACCCGTGCCAGCTATCTGACCGGCGTGATCCTGCCGGCCGACGGCGGCGAGGTCGCCTGAACACGGAAGGAACGCAGTGATGGAAGAAGTACGAGAAGTCGATGCATTCTCATCGAAGATGGTCGCAGACACCCCGGAGATCAATCGGTTGTCGTTCGCGGTCGTCGTCGTCGACATGGTCAACGACTACCTGGACCCGCAGGGCACCATGCCGGTCAGCGATCCGGGCCCCGTGGTCTCGGCGACCACCCGGCTCGTTGACGCCTGCCGAGCGGCCGGCGGACTCGTCATCTGGGTCCGTCCGGGGCACACCGAGCTCGCCGACGGCCTGTTCCGCAAGCGCGTACCGCACGCCATCGGAGAGGGCCCCGGGTCCCAGTTGCACCCGGACCTGCTCCCACTCGAGCAGGACAGGATCATCCGGAAGCGGAAGTACTCGTCGTTCTTCGGAACCGACCTCGACTCCTACCTGCGTGAGCACCGCATCGAGTCGGTACTCGTGAGTGGAGTCGCCCTGAACATCTGCGTCCGCAGCACGGTTCACGACGCGTTCTTCCACGGATACGACGTCTTCGTGGTGGAAGACGCCTCCCAGGCAACCAGCCAACGCGAGCACGACTCGACCCTGTACGACATCGCGACGCACTTCGGCACCGTGATGTCCGTGACCGAGGTCGAGGCGGGCCTGTCAACCCCTGATTCCGTCACGGATCGTGACACCACCGACTACACAGCAATCGAAAGGGACCAACCATGACTGACCTCACCATCATCGAAACCGAAGCCGGCGCCATCGCCGCACGCAAGACGATTCGCCTCCTGGAGACCGTCGTCTCGGACGCCGGCCGTCCGGTCGAGCGCCCGATCCACCGGGTCGTGGTCGGCGCCGTGCTGGAGAATCCCTACGCGGGCACGTACGACGAAGGACTGGCGATGCTGCAGGAGGCCGGCGGCGTCTTCGGCAAGTGGGCCATGTCCGAGGCGATGGAGCTGCTCGGCGGCGAGGTGAAGGCGTACGGCAAGGCAGGCGTTGTCGGCGAGAACGGGGAACTGGAGCACGTCGCTGCGCTCCTGCACCCCCGATTCGGAGCCCCGACCCGCACGCTCTCCGGCGGAATCTCGATCCTCCCGAGTGTGAAGAAGCGTGGCCACGTCGGGTGCACGATCGACATCCCGGTGCACCACAAGACGGCCATGATGGTTCGGGACTACTTCGACTCGATCTCGGTGAGCGTTGCGGATGCGCCGATGTCGAACGAGATCCTGGTACTGCTCGCCGTCACCGATGGCCCCCGCCCGCACCCCCGGGTGGGTGGGCTGCAGGAGCAGGACGCCATCGGCGAGGACGGCATCCATTGAGCGGGGCGACCCTGCTCGTCAACTGCGGGCAGATCGTCTCCGGTGACACCGCCTCCCCCTTGATCGACGCCGACTCCATCCTGATCGAGGGTGAGACGATCTCCGAGGTGGGGCGAGGACGCGCATCCACTGACGCGACCCGCGTCATCGATGTGCACGGCGCGACCGTGGTTCCCGGACTCGTCGACTCCCACTCCCACCCCGTGATCGGCGACTACACGCCTCGGCAGAACACCGTGGGCTGGACCGCTCGCGTCGTTCACGGCGGCGTGACCTCGCTGATCTCGGCGGGTGAGACCCACTGGCCCGGGCGTACCAAGGACGGTGTCGAGGCGGCGGCAATCTGCAAAGCAGCCCACCTCTCCTCGCGTCTCCGCACGCCCCAGTCAGCACGGGTGTTCGGCGGGGCGCTGCTCCTCGATCGAGGCATCTCCGAGGCTGACAT
Organism: Propionibacteriaceae bacterium; assembly: GCA_052094425.1. GTDB lineage: Bacteria > Actinomycetota > Actinomycetes > Propionibacteriales > Propionibacteriaceae > Microlunatus. The sequence continues at coordinate 9,583 of JBQDIN010000014.1, read as the reverse complement.
CGACGATCTGGACTCCGTGGGTGTCACCAAGTTGGGCGAGATCGGCCTGGGTTCGGAGAAGGACCTGGTTCGGATGGCCGAGCTCGTTGCGTACGCGCGTTCGCTCGGCTGGGTGGCTCCGTTGCACTTCGGGGGTGCCTCGGTTCCGGGTTCGAGCGTTGTCGATCTCGAGATGGCGCTCGTGCTGAAGCCATCGGTGATCAGCCATGCCAACGGTGGCCCCACCGCCCGCCCGGCTGCAGAGGTGGAGCACCTGATCGACCACACCGATGCGGCCATCGAAGTCGTCTTCGCGGGCAACACCCGGGTGGCGATGGAGATCGTTCGCAGACTGATCGACCGGGGCGAGGTCGACCGACTGCAGTTCGGTACGGACACGCCGAGTGGCACCGGCGTGGTGCCGCTCGGCATGCTGCGCCTTCTCACCGAGGCCGTCAGCTTCGGCGGGCTCGATCCAGCCACCGCCTTCTGCGTGGCCAGCGGTTCGACCGCCCGACGCTACGGACACAACGCACTCGGGCGGTTTGCGCCGGGGATGCGCGCGGACCTCGTCATCCTCGACAGTCCGTTGGGGAGCGAGGACGCCGACGCCTTCGACACCATGCGCCGCGGCAACGTCCCGGCCGTCGCGGGGGTGCTCATCGACGGAGAACTCCTCGTGCAGAAGAGCGTGGCGACGCCCCCACCGACACGCGCCATCAGTGTCCGGATGTGACGTCGGAGTCAGTTGCCCCAACGCATCCTGAGTGACACCCAGGTGTTGGGAGCCCGTCCAGCACAGGGCTGGGCGGGCTCTCCTGCTGGAGCCACCGACCACCCCGCGACCCCTCTTGACAGGCAATGGTGTCGACCCTAGATTGATGCAATCGATTGCAGTTGGATCCGAGAAGCGACGCCCCGGACAGGAAATGAGGGACACCGAATGGACCTACGCAGACTGTTCCGGCCGGTCGTTGCGATCGCATCGTCGGCCCTCACCATCGGCGCCCTGTCGATCATCGCGCCGGTCGCGGCGCAGCCTCCGGCCCACCAAGGGGAGGAAGTGGACGCTGCATTGACCGAACACGAACAGCACGGCCGACAGTGGGTCAATGCGTGGCGGACAGCTCCCCAGCAACCGATCTCCGGGACCAGTGGCGAGGGATTCAGCAACCAGACCGTACGCATGATCATCCGGCCCGATGCCACCGGCCACGAGGCACGCATTCGGCTGTCGAACGCCTACGGAACCGATCCGGTCGAAGTCGGGCGCGCATCAGTGGCCACGCACACCAGCGGCCCGGGCATCGTGGCCGAGTCGCGCCGTGCGGTCACCGTCGACGGCCAGGCCGATTTCTCGATCCCGGTCGGCGCCGAGGTGGTGAGCGATCCCGTCGACCTGAGGGTCAAGCGCGACCAGAGCCTCGTCGTCAGCATCTTCTTGCCCCAGCCCACCGGACCGGCGACCTTCCACCGGTGGGCCGAGGCAACGACCTACATCTCACAGGCAGGCGACTGGACCGAGGAACCGGGCGGCTCGCCGTACCAGACCATGACTCCGTCGTGGTTCTTCCTGGCCGGGGTGGACGTCAAGGGACCACCCGTGGCCGGCACCGTGGTCGCGTTCGGCGACTCGATCACCGATGGGCACTTCGCGACCATCGACGGCAACGGGCGGTACACCGACTGGCTCGCGCGTCGCACCCCGAGGTTCTCGGTCGTCAATGCGGGAATCGGCGGGAACAAGATCCTCAACGACAAGCCGACCGGTGGCGAGTCCGCGCTCAACCGCCTCGATCGCGACATGATCGATCAGCTCGGCGTCACCGACGTCATCTTCATGCAGGGCATCAACGACATCGCCGCCAAGCACACCGCAGCCGAGGTGATCGACGCCATCGAGCAGATCATCGCGACCGCGCAGGACAACTGCCTGAACATCCTGGGCGGCACCCTGACTCCGTGGGAGGGGTCGTCGGCCTACACCGCGGAACGCGAGAAGGAGCGCGAAGAGGTGAACCGGTGGATCAGGACGAGTGGAGCCTTCGACGGAGTCATCGACTTCGACGCGGTCACCCGCGACCCGGACAACCCGCACGCACTCAAGCCCGAGTACGACACCGGCGGCGGACACATCCACCCCAACGACCTCGGATACAAGGCGATGGGCGACACCGTGGACCTGGACCTGCTGAAGGGACAGCGAACCTGCGGTTGATCATGGGGGGATGATCACCCGGATCGACATGGTCCGCATTCCGGAGAAGCTGCGTGCAGTCCGGATCACCCCGAGCTGAGGCGTGCGGCCAAGTCAGCGCTGTCGGGCGAAGAAGTCCCGCAGCACGGCGCCGCACGCGTCCGCGGCGATGCCGCTGACCACTTCGACCCGATGGTTGAGCCTGCGGTCGCGGACCACGTCCCACAGCGAGGCGACCGCGCCGGCCTTCGGGTCGAAGGCTCCGAAGACCAGGGTCCGCACTCGGGCCAGGACGAGTGCGCCCGCGCACATCGTGCACGGTTCGAGGGTGACGACGAGGGTGTGGTCGTCGAGGCGCCACTCCCCCGCCCGCTTCGCCCCTTCGCGCAGGACCAACACCTCCGCGTGGGCGGTGGGGTCGCCGGTGAGTTCGCGCTCGTTGCCGGCTGCGGCCACCACCTCACCCCGCGGGTCGAGGAGGACGGCACCGATCGGCACGTCCCCGTGCTGCTCGGCGGTACGGGCGCATTGCAGCGCCTGTCGCATGGCGCCGTCCCACTGGCTCCCCACGATACGATCAGTCGTCGGCGAAGGCGGCCTCGGCCAGCTTGCCGAACTCCGGGCCGATCCGGATCCGCTCGGCGAGATCGGTGAGGATCTCGTCGCTGGAGGAGTCCACGTCGTCGCACGCGGCGGCCAGGTCGAGTTCACTCACCCCGAGGTCGGACAGCACGCCCAGATCGCCCATCGGGTCGCCGTCCTCGTCCTCGTCGGGTACGTCCACGCCGAGGAAGTCCGCCACGTCGCGGGCGATCGGGAAGTCGTTGGCGGCCGTCGCGTCGGACAACAGCACCTGCACATTGCCCCCGCGGACCCGCACGATCACGAACAACTCCTCCACCAGGGAGACGAAGCCGATCGCGCCCGCATCTCCGGGGAGTCGGCGCAGCTGAATGATCAACTCCTCGAGGTCGTTGGCCAGGTCGTCAGCAAGGGCCTGTACGACGCTGTTGCCGTCCTCGCGGTGGGCGGAGATCACGAAGTCGATCTCGTCCTCGCCGGCATCGGTCAGTTCGTCATCGTCGTCGTCGTCATCCGAGTCGTCGTCGTCGTCATCATCGTCCGAGTCGTCATCGTCATCGGAATCGTCGAAGTCGTCGTCGTCGTCGTCGTCGGAGTCATCGTCATCGAGGTCGGCATCGGCCAGGGCGAGATCGCGCACGCTCAACTGCGAATCGTCGTCGCCATCGAAGGACTCGTAGTCCTCGTTGTTCTCGTTCACACCCATACCTCCACAACCGCGCAGCAGTCGAGGCTCGACTCGCGACTACCCATGGTGTCAGACTATCGCCGCGCTGACACCTTCCAATCCGTCCGGGATCCGCTTCCCGGACCGGCTCGGCATGTGCAAGGGTTCAGGGGTGGAACTGCGCACCGTCGACCACCCGCTGGTGGCACACAAACTGACGACCCTCCGGGACTCCGACACGGACTCCCCGACCTTCCGCCGGCTCACTGAGGAACTGGTCACCCTGCTCGCCTACGAGGCGACTCGCGAGGTGCGGGTCAGCCCGCACACCGTCCAGACCCCGGTGGGGCCCGCCGAGGGCGTACGACTGTCCACCCCCCGGCCGATGGTGGTGCCGATCCTGCGCGCCGGACTCGGCATGTTGGAGGGGATGACCCGGCTGGTCCCGACGGCCGAGGTCGGCTTCCTCGGCATGGTCCGCAACGAGGAGACCCTGGAGGCGTCCACCTACGCCGAGCGGCTGCCCGACGACCTGTCCGGACGACAGTGTTACGTCCTGGACCCGATGCTGGCGACCGGCGGCACCCTCGCCGCGGCGGTGAAGTTCCTGGTGGACCGGGGCGCAGACCACATCACCTGCATCACCTTGCTCGCCGCCCCCGAGGGCATCGAGAAACTCGCCCACCTGCTGGAGGACCTGGAGGTCCCCTGCACCCTGGTCACCGCCGCGGTGGACGAGAGGCTGAACGAACTCGGCTACATCGTCCCCGGTCTCGGCGACGCCGGCGACCGCCTGTACGGCGTCGCCGACTGAGCATCAGCGATCGGGCCGCGGCTGGCTCACCGGAGGGGTGCGAACGTCAGCCGCCCAGGTCCGCGACCTGGGCCAGCAGTTCGAAGGAGCGCAGGGTCGCTTCGGTGCTGCGAGCCATCGAGGCGACGATCAGTTCGTCGGCATCAGCGTGCACGGTGAACTCGTCGAGGTAGGCCCGCACCTCATCGGGGGTGCCGACGGCGGAATAGTGACTCATCTGCTGGATCTGCTGCCCGGACGGTGAGTCGAGGACGGCGTCCGCCTCGGCGTCGGTGAAGGTGCGTCCCCGGCCCACGAGCTGGGTGACGCGCAATCGCTGGGACTCCCGCAGCAGCGCCTGCGCCTCCTCGGTGGTGTCGGCTGCCACGACGTTGGCGCCGGCGATCACCCAGGGTTCGGCCAGTTGGTCGGAGGCCTGGAACTCCCGCCGATAGGTGGCGACAGCATCCGTGAGTGCCTGCGGTGCGAAGTGCGAGGCGAAGGCGTACGGCAGGCCCAGCGCGGCGGCCAGCTTCGCACCGAAGAGCGACGAGCCGAGGATGAAGAGGGGGACGTCGGTGCCCTGGCCCGGGACGGCGTCGACGCCGGGGATCAGGGAGTTGCCGGTGAGGTAGCCCTGCAGTTCCTGGACGTCGCGGGGGAAGGCATCCGACGATGTCGGGTCGCGGCGCAGTGCGCGCATCGTGTTCTGGTCGCTGCCGGGGGCGCGACCCAGACCGAGATCGATCCGGCCGGGATGCAGGGTCGCCAAGGTGCCGAACTGCTCGGCGATCACCAGTGGGGAGTGGTTGGGCAACATCACCCCGCCGGCGCCGAGACGAATGGTCTCCGTGTGCGCGGCGACGTGCGCGATCAGCACGCTGGTCGCCGACGACGCGATGGACGCCATGTTGTGGTGCTCGGCGTACCAGATCCGGTGATAGCCGCTGCGTTCTGCGAGCTGGGCGATCTCGACACTGGCCCGGAAGCTGTCCGCGGCGCTCCCGCCGGCTCCGATCTGGGCGAGGTCGAGGATGGAGATCGGGGTGGCAGCCATGTCCATGACAACGGACCCCACGCGGGGTCTATTCCTCGGGCCGCGCAGAATCAGCCGTAACCGGCCACGGAAGCTCCCCTCCGGAGCCATCACCGGAAGTTGCGGCAGTTTTCGCGCGCTCGAGGCCGGTGTCGGCGGCGAGGATCTCCGCGAGGGCTTCACGATGCGCAAGATAGGCCCCGCGCCCTTGTCGGGTGAGCGACATCATCAGTCGCGACCGGCCACCCCGCACGAAGGACTTCTCGGCGAGGTAGCCGGCCTCGGTCAGTTGCGTCAGGTGCTTGCTCAGCGCCGACTTCGACAAGTCGGTGCGCTCCTGGATCTCTCCGAACTCGATGGTGGCAGCCTGGGAGAGCATGGCACAGATCCGCAACCGATGGGGTGCGTGGATCAGGGGGTCGAACCTGGCCTCAGCCACGCCGGATCGCCCGCTGCTGGATGAGGCCGAGCGTCAGCAGGAGCGTCGCGAGCACGACACCGGCGGGAATCCACACCCATCGACCGATGATGCCGTCCAGGACGATCGCTGCGACCGGGAAGGCCACGGCGACGAGGGAGACAGGGATGGTCCCGGCCCAGTCGAACTTGATGCCTTGATATCCGGAGGGGTTGAAGGTCACCTTGCCGACGAGGGCGCCGACGGAGGCCGCCAGGGCAAGGACGAGGACACCCATGACGATCCGCGAGATCGTGGAGCGTTCCTCAACGGCGTTGAGGCAGAAGAGGGCGAGGATGATCGCGGCGAGTGCCGGGAAGTACCACCGAGGTGTGGGGCGGTGGAGCGTCGCCTTCTCCTCGGTGTCGGCCTGGGCGAGGGCGATACGGGCCTTCTCCGGGGTGGGCGGCCCTTCGTCATTTGTTTCCATACAGGAAACAGTAGCACGAGTTTCCTGTATGGCAACTCGTGGCTGATCTCGTGCGCTCGGGGTCCCGCTCTCAGTAGTAGTAGGGAAACTCGGACCAGTCCGGGTCGCGCTTCTCCAGGAAGGAGTCCCGTCCCTCCACCGCCTCATCGGTCATGTACGCGAGCCGGGTGGTCTCACCGGCGAAGATCTGCTGGCCGACCAGACCGTCGTCGATCGCGTTGAAGGCGTACTTCAGCATCCGCTGCGCGGTCGGACTCTTGCCGCACACCTTGCGGCCCCACTCCAGCCCGACCTCCTCCAGTTCCGCGTGCGGCACGACCGCATTGGCCATCCCCATCCGGTGCGCGGCCTCGGCGTCGTAGGTGTCGCCGAGGAAGAAGATCTCCCGGGCGAACTTCTGTCCCACCTGTCGGGCGAGGTAGGCCGAACCGAAGCCGCCGTCGAAGGACCCCACATCGGCATCGGTCTGCTTGAACCGGGCGTGCTCGGCACTGGCCACGGTCAGATCGCACACCACGTGCAGACTGTGCCCGCCCCCGGCGGCCCAGCCGTTGACCAGGGCGATCACCACCTTCGGCATGAACCGGATCAGCCGCTGCACCTCCAGGATGTGCAACCGGCCCAGCGCCGCAGGGTCGACCGAGTCGGCCCCTTCACCCTCGGCGTACTGGTAGCCGGCGCGCCCCCGGATCCGCTGGTCGCCGCCGCTGCAGAAGGCCCAGCCCCCGTCCTTGGCCGAGGGCCCGTTGCCGGTCAACAGCACGCAACCGACATCGGAGGACGTCCGGGTGTGCTCGAGGGCCCGGTACAACTCGTCCACGGTGTGCGGCCGGAAGGCGTTGCGCACCTCGGGGCGGTCGAACGCGATCCGCACCACGGGCGCGTCCACGGCCCGGTGGTAGGTGATGTCGGTGAAGTCGAAACCGGGGACGGTGGCCCACCGATCGGGGCGGAAGGGTCCGTCGGGAGTGGGGTCTGTCACGTTCTCACGGTAGCGCCTGCCCCCGCGCGGAGATGAACCCCTGCCACGCAACAATGAGCGCCCACCGCAGGTACGAGATCGGAAGGGCTGAGCCAGCAGATGACCGAGCGCGCTGCCTCGACTCCGCTGACCGCGGAGCCGGCCGACCAACTGCAGGCGCTGCAGCGGCGCAGCGAACTCCTGATGCAGGAGTACGAGCGCAACCAGCGCACCCTCGCCGACACCCTGGCCGCCGGTACCGACGTACGCGGCAGCGGCGACGCCGAGGACGGGGCCGTCACCGTGGTCCTGGACGCCGACAACCAGCTGGTCGACCTCGAACTGGATCCGCGCGCACTGCGGCTCGGCTCGATCGGCGCCCTGCAACAGGCGATCAAGGACGCCTTCACCGAGGCGAGTGACGACGTACGGCGACAGTTGCAGGAAGCCGGCAGCGGCGGTGACGAGGACGATCCGGTGCGTTCCTTCCTGGCCCGGATGCCGGAGATCGATGCGCTCCTCCCGGACGGGCTCACCGACCGCCTGCTCGCCGAGGCGCCGCCCGAAAAGGCGAAGCCGGAGCGGTCACGCCCCGCGAACTCGGGGTTCTGGAAAGGACACGACTCATTGTGAGTGACCTCAGCACCCATGACGTCTCGGCCATCCGGGACGCCTCCTCCTCCGTCGGGAAGGCGGCCACCGGCGCCACTTCGACCGTCACCTCGACCGTGTCCGAGATCAAGGGGATCGGGGTGGCCTGGGGGGCCGACGAGGCTGGGGCCGCGTTCGCCGGGGTGTACCTCGACCCGGCCCAGCAGGCGCTGACCGCGGTCGTCCAAGTCGGCCACCAACTCGACCGGATCTCCGCGACCCTGCAGAACGCCGCCGACGGCCACGAGGAGACCGAGCAGGTCAACGCTGACACCTCCAATGCGCTGCTCCGCAACGACCAACCGCCCCCCACGGACGCCCCGACCCGGACCGTCTGATGACGATCGCACCGACCATCGGCGAACTCGTCCCCGGCTGGGTGTACGAGGGAAAGTTCCCCGAGGGTGACGAGGCCGCCCTGGCCCAACTGGCGCGGGCCTGGTCCAAACAGGCCGAGTCCAACACGACCCATGCCGAGGAACTCCTGCACGCGATGGAGGCCCTGTCCGAGACCTACTCCGGTCCGGCGGCCCGGGCAGCGAACCAGTCCGCGGAGAAGACCCGGACGTGGCTGGAGTCCGGCGCCGAGGGATGTACGTCGCTGAGCGAGGCCTGCACCGCCGCGTCGGTGTTGATCACCGCCACCAAGATCGCGATGAACGTGGTGCTGCTCAGCCTGCAGGTCTCGACCCAGAAGATCCTGAAGGCCGAGGGCGGAAACATCCTCGACGTCGCCGGCAAGTTGATCAAGATCCGGCAGGTGCAGATCGCCGCCCAGGCACAGATCGACGCCCTCAGCCGCGCCCTGGTGACCAAGCTCGGTGAGCTGAAGCCCGAGGTGGAGATCAAGCCGGAGCTCCCCAAGCCGAAGTCACTCCTGCTGCCCGGGCTCGGCGACAACCCGGCCCACCCGATCGGGTACGCCGACGACACCGATGGCAGCAAGGTCGGCGGGGACGTACCGATGGAGGACGGCTTCCCCGACATCTCCGACATCGTGGGCGCCGATGACGCCACCTCGGCCATGGACGAGAACGGCACCACCCCCGGAATGTCCCCGGGGGTCGGAACTCCGGGCCAGGGCCCGGAGGGCCTCCAGAACGCGAGCGACTCGGCGCTGAGCGACGAGGAACGCGAGGGGATGTACGAGGAGGCACTGACCAACCTCGACGAGGGCGACACCACCGACTACACCGAGCCGAACCTGACCGAGGACGCCGAACAGGTCGACCCGGACGCGATCCCCGACTCCGGCTACGACACGGCGCCCGGCAGCGACACCAGCCCGACCAACCCGGACGGGATGACCCCGGAGCAGATCCTCGGCGAGGACCCGACCGAACGCCCCGAGCCGATCATCCCCTCCGACGAGTTCGAGGGGGGCGGTCCCGGCCCGGGCACCGAGGACGGTCCGCCCGCACCGATCTACGACGCGCCTCCACTGCCAGAGGACCAGGGCAATGGATCCGACGGCAACGGCTCCGACCACGGCGGGGCGGACGAGACTCCCTCCGGGAACGATCCGACACCGTCACGGCCGACCCCGATCGACCCCACGCCCGGGAACAACCAGAATCCGTGGTCCCCGCCGCCACCCCAGCCCGAGGCCCCCACGTACACGCCGCCGGTCGATCACGGAGGCGGCAACTCAGGCGGCAACGACTCCGGCGGGTCGCACCACACGCCTCCTCCCCCGACGTACGGCCCCCCGCCACCGATCGAGAGCCAACCCGTCGCACCACCCGAGGAGCCGGGTACGTCCGGCGCCGGGGTGGCGCCGACCGCGCCGATCGGCAACCCCGGTGGCCCGACCACCGCGCCGCCACCCGG
>JBQDIN010000013.1:0-65241 GCA_052094425.1 Propionibacteriaceae bacterium | reverse complement strand
ATCGCCGCCGTCCTCGACCACCAGGTCCGGGCCAAGGAGGTGTGGCTGGCCTCGATCGAGGGGGCGGACCTACCGGCGCGTGGTGCGGACGGGCCGGCGGCGCTGGCCGTACGACACGACCTCGTCGCACCTCGGTGGGCCGCCGTGGTGCGTGACATCGAACAGCGCAACGCCTGGGACGACCGGCTGATCGACGCGCTCTGCGAACCGCCGGAGAGTTTCGTCCTCGGCAGCGTGTTCGCGCACGTCGTCACCTACTCTGCGCACCGCCGCCAGTTGGTGCGGCACCTGTTGCGCGAGGCCGGGCTCGACCTGGGCCATGGCGACCCGATCGACTGGTTGCGCGCATCGCACTGACTCGCGGCCAGGCCGCGAATGCGGCAGCTTCAGCCGGTCGGGTCGGTCCGGCCGAGGAAGGCGAGCAGTCGGGTGGACGTGTCGGCGGTGTCCGGGCAGGGGAGGGCGGCGGCGAACCGGGTGGGGCGATCCATCGGCGCGACCAAATGGTCGGCGCAGGTCGACAACTCGGCGGCCAGGGCTTCAGGGATACGGGCGGGGTGGCCGGTGCTGACTCCGACGTCCCAGCCGTGCACGGCGATCTCGAGGGCTCCGGCGGTCGCCACCCAACCTCGGTCCAGGTACTGGTCGCCGATCCGGACCGCGTCGGCGGTCAGGTCGGGGTCGGACCAGGCCCCCAGCAGCGCGCAGGCCTTGGTGTGTAGGGAGTCGAGGACCGCCTGCGTACCCGACCCGGACGCACTGGTGGAGGGGACCGCAACCGACAGCGACACCAGGTGCCGGCTGCCCTCGATGAACGCCGAGAGCGAGTCGTCCATGTGCAGCAGCAACTGGCCGAGGTCCCACTCCGCGCAGGGGGTGGGTCGGGACGGGCTGGCCGCCGCGACGTGCGCCAGCGTGCCGCGCGTGTAGGCGACAGCACGGTCGAGCAGTTCAACGGCGGACCAGAGGCAGGTGGTCACACCCCGACGGCCACAGGGGCCGCCGCCACGGGCTGGTGGTCCGCCGGGAGTCGGTCCGGTAGCCCGAACCGGGCGAACAGGGAGGTGTCGAAGAACGCGCTCACGTGGGCCACCCGGTCGCCATCGAGTTGCAGCACCTGCAGGTGGAAGGGGACGAAGTCCCCGTCCTCGGTGCGCATGTAGAGGCCGAAGGCCGGCTGGCCGTTCGCGGACGTGGCCACCATCGGCATGTCGTGGGCGCCGCCGGGGCAGCGTGACTCGATCAGTGCGGCGATGTTCTCCGCGCCCTTGAACCAGCTCGTGAACGGCGGCATCTCCCAGGTCGCCTCCGCCTTGAGCAGTCGGGTGATCGCGTCCAGGTCCTTGTCCCAGAAGGCCCGGGTGTACTCCTGCAGCAGGTTCTGTTGCTCGTGGGTGAGGTCGGCGGTCACGTCGTCCTCGTTCAACTGCCGTTGGGCGAGTTGCGCATGGGCCCGCTGCAGGGCCGAGTTGACCGCGGTCGGGGTGGTCTCCAGCGCCTCGGCCACCTCGGCGGCGCTCCAGCGCAGCACGTCGCGCAGGATCAGTACGGCGCGCTGCCGCGCCGGAAGGTGCTGGAGGGTGGCGACGAAGGCCAGCCGGATCGAGTCGCGTTCGGCCACCATCACCGAGGTGTCCGGTACCGGTTCGATCCACGGGACCTCGTGGTCGACCTCCAGTGCGTCCCCGGCGGCCGAGTCCTCGGTGCCGAGCCCGGTGGGCAGCGGACGCCGTTTGCGCCCCTGCAGGTTGGTCAGGCAGACGTTCGTGGCGATCGAGTGCAACCAGGTGCGGACCGAGGACCGCCCCTCGAACTTTCCGTGCGCCCGCCAGGCTCGCAGGTAGGTCTCCTGGACCAGGTCCTCTGCGTCATGCACGGATCCGCTCATCCGGTAGCAGTGCGAGAACAACTCGCGCCGATACCCCTCTGCGGTTCGGGTGAAGTCCTCTTCCGATTCGAGTTGGCTCATCCGTGGCTCCTTGCTGCGTCGTGATCCAGTCTGCCGCGTGTTCTGACCTGCGTCGAGGGTCGGATTCATCGGTGCCCGAGATCCACCTGTACGAATGTCGGGGCGCCGTCGCGCCAGGCAGCAATGATGCTCCAGTCCCGCCCCGGACGCCGCTCGCCATTGACCACGGATTCGGAGACACGCCCTAGGCTCGAAGGGTGATCTCGCGTGAGGTGGCCCAAGAACTCGCACCGCTGCTGGACTGGCACCCGACGAACGGGGACCAGTTCTTCATCCCGCGCGAAGAGATCGCCGACATCGTGTTCACCGTCAGCGACATGGTGGTCGAGCACGTCGGCGACGGGGTCGAGTCGCTGTTCAGGTTCAACGGGACCACCGAGTGGGCGCTGGACTCGGTGGAGACGGCCGCGGCGGTCTGGTTGCCGCGGGAGGACCAGTTGCGCGACCTGCTCGGCGAGGGCTTCCTCTCCCTGGACCGGCAGGGCGGCGGCCACGTCGTCACCTGGTCCGACGCCCGCGGAACCCACCACACCGATCCGGTCACCGACGCCGCCGACGCGTACGCCGTGGCCCTGCTCGCCGCCCGCCGGACCGAGTCCGGCGCTCAGGCCAGTGCGGACACGGCGACGGCGAGGTAGCAGCCGAGCAGCATCGGCGGGGCGTACGCGAACGGGCCGGGACGCCGACGGGCCAGCCGGACCAGACCCCAGATCCCGCCGGCCAGGCTGCCGGCGAGCAGGGCCCACAGCAGCACCGACCAGGACACCGCGCCGGCCGCAGCACCGAGCAGCGGCGCGAACCGGACGTCGCCGAAACCGATCGCACCCCGACTCACCCACCACAACACCCAGTAGGCGAGGCCGGCGATCGCGGCTCCGGCCGCGGCGCGGAGCAGGGCGGACAGGTCAGCGGTGAGGGGCAGCGCGGCGCAGGCGAGGGCCATCGCCAGCCAACCGATCCGCGTCAGTCTCAGGGGCAACCAGGTGGTGACCGCATCGATCGCGGCCAGCAGCACACCGAGCACGGCCAGTACGGTCCACGGTGCCTGCACGGACACCGGCAGGCAGGCCCAGGCCACGGTCGCCGCCGCCAGGCTGAGCGCCACCGTGGCCAGCTCGAACCGGAGCTCGGCCAGGCTGCGGTAGTTGATCTTGTCCATCGCCTCCGGGCCGGACGGCTCGGGCAGTCGGCGCAGCATCGGGCGGGTGATCATGGCCGTCAGTACCGCGGTGATCAACACGGCGATCACGAGTGTGCCGGGGGAGGCCATGAGGTGATCCTAGGGGTGTCCCGGCGGCGACGGGAGATTTCCTTCGGTACCTGTGGACGGCGGCGCTAGGGTCGGCACATGGCTGAGGCATATCTGAGATTCCCTGACGTGTACGGCGACCGAGTGGCCTTCTGTGCCGCCGACGACGTGTGGCTGGCACCGGTGACCGGCGGGCAGGCCTGGCGGCTCACCTCCGACGAGACCCCGGTGGCCAATCCGCGGTTCTCCCCGGACGGCACCCACCTGGCCTGGACGTCCACCCGCGACGGGCACTGGGAGGCGATGGTCGTCGACCTCGCCGAAGGCACCCCACGCCGGCTCACCTGGTGGGGTACGGCCACCACTCGCGTCCTCGGTTGGACGCCCGATGGCCGAGTGCTGGTGGCCTCGGCCGCGGGCCAGCCCAACCTGCGGTTGATCATGGTCCGGGCCGTCACCCTGGACGGAACGGTGGAACAGGTGCCGTACGGCCCTGCCTCCGGGGTGGCCGTGCATCCGGCCGGGGCTGTCGCGGTGTCGACGCCCGGTAGTCGGGTCCCCGCGCACTGGAAGCGCTATCGGGGCGGGACCGCCTCGAACCTGTGGCTGGACCGCACCGGAACCGGCGAGCACTGGGAACAACTGCTGGCCGAGGAGGACGCCGGACTGGCCACTCCGCAATGGCGAGGCGACGCGCTGATCTTCGCCAGTGACCTGGAGGCCACGCTGCCCGGGAATCCGGACGGACAGGCCAACCTGTACTCCCTGGACGTGCTCGCCGATGCTGCCGCGGAGCCGGTCCGGTTGACCGCTCACACCGTGGTGGAGGGGTATGTCCGCGATCCGCGCACCGACGGGGAGCGGATCGTGTACCACTCCCGGGGAGTGCTGCACCTGCTCGAGCCGGACGCGGAATCCCCACGCTCCTTGGACATCACGCTGCCCGCCGCCCCCGCCGCCCGGACACCGCGGCTGCTCGACCCCAGTGATCAACTGACCCGGATCGAGCCCGACCACGGCGGTGACGCCAGCCTGGTCGAGTGGCGCGGCAACGCCTTCCACCTGACCCACCGCAGCGGCCCGGCCCGGGTGGTGTCGGCCACTCCGGGCGTCCGGGTCCGCGAACCGCGGCTGCTCGGCCGCACCCCGTACGCGATCATGGCCACCGATGTCGAGGGGGAGGACGCACTCGAGATCTGCTCGCTGACCGGCACCCAGGAGCCCCGCCGGCTCGCTGCCGGGCAGCTCGGCCGGGTGCTGCACCTGGCTTCCTCCCCGTCCGGGGCGGAGGTCGCCGTCGTGTCCCACGACGGGACGGTCCGGATCCTCACCGTCGCCGACGGGACCCTCGCCGAGGTCGACCAGAGCGCGGAGGGGGAGCCGATGTCGCCGACCTGGTCGGTGGACGGTCGCTACCTGGTCTGGAGCCGCCCGACCTCCTTCAACGACTACCACCAACTCGTGGCTGTCGACCGGGAGAATCCGGGGGGTGCTCCGGTGGAGCTGACCAGCGGCCGCTTCGACGACTTCTCGCCCGCCTTCACCCCCGATGGGCGCTACCTGGTCTTCCTGTCCTCGCGGACCTTCGACCCCAGTTACGACAAGCACTCGTTCGACCTCGCCTTCGGCGCCTCCGAGCGGCCCTGGCTGGTGCCGCTGTCGGCGACCGAGCCGGCGCCGTTCGGACCGAGCGTCGACGGCTGGCGGATCAGCAGCCCCGAGCCGGCCGAGCCGGACCCCTCCGACGAGTCGTCCCCCGACGAGTCGTCCCCCGGCGGGTCGTCATCCGGCGCTGGAGGATCGGCGGCGAAGTCCGCGACCCTCGACGTGGACGGTTTCGAGGACCGGATCGTCGCCTTCCCGGTCGCCTCGGGGGAGTTCCGCGACCTCTCGACCGCCGACGGCTCCGTGCTGTGGATCCGCGACCAGCCGGCCGGGGTACTCGGCTCCGCGCGGGCCGGTGTGGAGGGCGACGGCCCGGGGTCGAGCTTGGAGTCCTTCGTGATCGAGAGCCGCAGGGTCGAGGTGTTGCTGGACCGGGTCGATGCGTACGCGGTCTCCGGCGACGGCAAGCGGGTGGTGACCCGGACCGGGGATGACGTGGTGGTGCTTCCGGCCGGGAAGGCGGTGCCCAAGGACAGCCCGGAACGGGTGGGGGTGGACCTCGGTCGGCTCCGGCACGAACTTGACCCGGTGGCCGAGTGGGGCCAGATGTTCGACGAGTCCGTCCGGCTGATGCGCAGCCACTACTGGCGGGCCGACCTGGACGGGATCGACCTGGCCGCAGTTGCCGAGCACTACCGCCCGGCCCTGGCCCGGGTGGCCAGCGACGACGACCTGGTCGACCTGCTGTGGGAGGTGGTCGGCGAGATGAACACCTCACACGCCTACGTCCAGCCGGCCGGCGCGGTCGGGGACCAGGATCGCCGGCTCGGGATGCTGGGCGCCGACCTGGCCCTGAACGAGGCCGGCGGCTGGGAGATCACCCGCATCCTGCCGGGGGAGTCCAGTGACCCGGCGGCCCGTTCCCCGTTGCGGGCGGCCGGGGTGAACGCCTCGGTGGGGGACGTCATCGCGGCGATCGGTGGCCGGCGCCTCGACTCCACCTCCGGCCCGTCGACAGCCCTGATGGGTGCGGCGGACACGCCGGTCGAGATCTCCCTGGTCGGGGCCGACGGGACGCTGCGTCGGGTCGTCGTGGTGCCCCTCGGCGACGAGGAGCCGCTGCGTTACCAGGACTGGGTGGCCAGCCGTCGGCGGTACGTGGTGGAGCAGTCCGGTGGTCGGCTGGGCTATGTGCACGTGCCCGACATGATGGGCATCGGGTGGGCCCAGTTCCACCGCGACATCGAGTTGGCCACCCGTGCGGAGGGATTGGTCTTCGACGTCCGCTTCAACCGTGGCGGGCACACCAGCCCGTTGGTGATCGAGAGGCTGGCCCGTCGGGTGCTCGGTTGGGTGACCGGGCGACACCAGGCGAGCCCGCAGTCGTACCCGGCCCAAGCCCCCCGGGGTCCGGTGGTGCTGGTGGCCAACGAGTACTCCGGCTCGGATGGGGACATCGTGAACGCGGCCGCGCAGGCGGCCGGCGTCGGACCGGTGATCGGCGTCCGTACCTGGGGTGGCGTGGTCGGGATCGACGGCCGCTTCCAACTGGTCGACGGGACCGGCGTGACGCAGCCGCGCTACGCCTTCTGGTTGCAGGGGTACGGCTGGGGAGTGGAGAACCACGGCGTCGACCCCGACATCGAGGTGATCGAGACCCCCGCCGACGTGATCGGGGAGGGCGACGTCCAGCTTGACCGGGCGATCGGTGAGGCCCTGGCCAGGCTGGACCGGGAACCCGCCGCCGAGCCGCCGGCTCCGGACGCCCCGCGGGCGGGCTAGTGCTGACCCCGGAACCAACTCACGCACCCCCGGTCGACTCGCGCATGCTGTGTGCGTGAGCCGCTCAGAGGTGCGTGAGCGGGTCGTACAGGTGGGTCAGCGCGAGGCCTTGCTGAAGCCCGCGGCCTCGGCCGCCGCCTCACTGGTGAACCAGACCTCGGCCTTGGTGCCCTCGTAGCTGGGCGAGTCCGGGCCGTGGTACTTCATCGAGCGCTCGTTGCCCTTGAAGATGAAGCCCTCCGGCGGGTTCTGACCGACGTAGGACCCCTCCCCGTGCGGGGATTCCACCTTCTCCGTGGGTGCCGCAGTCTCGGTGTCCGCGGCTGGACTGTCCGCGGCGGGTGCCCAGTTGGACTCCTCGCTGGCGGTCACGTCCTTGGGCTCGCCGGCTGCCGTTGCCGGTGCGCTCGTGTCCGCCGTGTCCGTGGCTCGGGGCGGCGTGCTCGTCGGAGCGCTGGCGGGCGTGCTCGGGGTCGCTGCCCGGGTCGGGGTGTAGTTGGTCGGCCGCGGGGCCTGCCACTCGGAGTCCTGGCTGCCCAGGAACTTCTTGGCGAGGAAGGCGGCCGCACCACCCACGGCGGCGACGATGGCGATCCGCTTCACCCAGCGCCGCTTCTTCTTCGGCTTCGCCACCTCGAGTTCACCGGCGAGGGCGGCGGCAACCGCCTCGCCCCGCTTCCGGGCCTCGGTGGCGGCCGGCGAGTTGGCGGCTTCGGCCAAGGTGTCGTTCAGGCGGGGGAGCAGGTCGGACTGGACCTTGTCCCGGGCCGCATCGACCGCCGGCGTCACCCGGTCGAGGGCGTCGTCGAGCTTCGGACCGAACTTCTCCAACGCCTGGTGAGCGGCCGAGGCCCCACGCTGCTTCGCGTCCTCGGCGTACGGCGCGAGCTTGTCGGCGGCCTGGTGGGCGTACGGGCTGATCTTGTCCGCGGCCTGGTGGGCGTACGGGCTGATCTTGTCCGCGGCCTGGTGGGCGTACGGGCCGAGTTTGTCCGCGGCCTGGTGCGCATACGGGCTGATCTTGTCGGCGGCCTGTTGGGCGTACGGGCCGACTACGTCGGCGGCACGCTGGGCGGCGGGACCAACACGCTCAGCGGCCGTCTGGGCGTACTCTGCGGCGGCTGGCAGGACTGCGTCTTTCTTGCGCTTCACGTCGTTTCCTCCGTTACGTGGCAGGTTCTCCAACGTGGTGTTCCACGGTGGAGTCCTTTCACCGTACCCGCCGGCCGGACCGCGCGACATCGGACGGTTCCGGGTTGGGGGGTCGTGCGAGGATGGTGGGACATCTCTTCGCACCCTTCGAGAAAGGCCCCTTTCGTGGCTCAGACCGCAACCTTGCACACCAATCACGGCGACATCGTGCTCAACCTCTTCGAGAACCATGCACCCAAGACGGTGCAGAACTTCGTCGGTCTGGCCACCGGCACCCAGGAGTACGCCGACCCCGAGACCGGGGAGAAGAAGACCGGCAACTTCTACGACGGGCTGACCTTCCACCGGGTGATCCCGGGGTTCATGATCCAGGGCGGCTGCCCGCTCGGCACCGGGACCGGCGATCCGGGCTACAAGTTCGCGGACGAGTTCCACCCGGACCTGGACTTCGGTAAGCCCTACCTGCTCGCGATGGCCAATGCCGGGCCGGGTACCAATGGGTCCCAGTTCTTCGTCACGGTGGAGCCGCAGCCGCACCTGACCAACCGGCACACGGTCTTCGGTGAGGTGGCCGACGACACCAGCCGGGCCGTGGTCGACGCCATCGCCAGCGTTCCGACGGGTCGGATGGACCGTCCGAACGATCCCGTCGTGGTCGAGTCGGTCGAGATCGCCTGACCACCACCGTCGAAGGACCTTCTCGATGACTGCCGGGCCGAGTTTCGCCCCCTGCTACCGCCACCCCGACCGCAGCACCGGTATCGCCTGCCAGCGGTGCCGGCGACCGATCTGCGGTGAGTGCATGGAACCCGCATCCGTCGGTTTCCACTGCCCGGAGTGCGTGGCGCGGGGGAAGTCCTCGGTCCGGCAACCGAGGACGGCGTTCGGCGGCCGGATCCGCGCGTCGAAGGTGCCGGTCACCTTCATCCTGGTCGGTGCCGTGGCGGTCGTCTACCTGCTCAACCTGATCAGTCGTGACCGGGTGCTGTCGTTGTTGGTGCTGTCCAACGGTCACGTACTGGTCGGGCAGTTCTGGCGGATGTTGACCTTCGGGTTCACCTCCGGTGGCCTCTTCCACCTGATCATGATCGGCTTCGTGCTCTACATCACCGGCCGGTCCCTGGAGGGGGTGGTCGGTGGCTGGCGGCTGGCCGTGCTGTTCGTCCTGTCCGGGTTGGGTGGGGCGACCCTGCTCCTGGTGATCGCGCCGCCGACCCTGGTCTCGGTCGGCGCCTCGGCCTCGGTGATCGGCCTGTTGGCGGCCAACGGGGTGGTGAAGCTGAAGCGACGCGAGGACGTCCGCCCGGACGTGACCCTGTTGGTGTTGTTGCTCGCCTACAGCTTCCTGATGGGGAGCCTGGCCTACAACTGGCTCGGCCAACTCGGCGGCATCCTGGTCGGGGCCGGGGTTGCCGCGGTGCTGGTCTTCGCTCCCCGGCAGCACCGTACGGCTGTGCAGGTCGCCGGATTGGCCGGGATCGCCGTGCTGTTGCTGCTCGCGATCGGTGCCCGGATCGCCCTCTGACAGTTTTGGTCCCGCTGCTGCGATGATCGCGGCGAAAGGACCGAGACCTCGCCGGCTTGATCAGCCGCGTGGAACGCTCGGGAGGTCGAGCGATTCCAGTGGGGGCGGGAAGTAGAAGAAGAGCAGCACCACCACGAGGACCACGAAGAGCGTCGCGCAGGTGGCTGCGATCACCGCCAACCTCCGGGTGGGGACCCTCATTCGGTGCCCAACGAGAAGGCGGCTTCCAGGTCGTGGGAGGAGTAGGCGCGGAAGGCGATGTGCGTCTCGGTGTCCAGCACCCCGTCCACCTTGTTCAGGCGATCGGCGATCACCTCGGCGACCGCATCGTGGGTGCGGACGCGGACCAGCACGATCAGGTCGATCCGACCGGTGACGGAGTAGACCTCGCTGACCCCGTCGATGGCCGCGATGTTCTCGGCGACCTCGGGGATGCGGGCGACGTCGGCCTGGACGAAGACGATTGCGGTGACCATGGCACGAGCCTAAGGCATGTCTGGCCTAGGTCGACTCGGGTGCGGCCACCACGAAGACCCGCTGGAATCCGAGCACCGTGCCCCAGTCCTGTCGCGGGTACGCGGCGCGCAACAACGCGCGGTACTCGTCGCTGAACCGTGCGCGCAGGTCGTCCGGAAGGGCTTGCAGCACCGGCCGGGCGCCCGTCCCGGAGATCCACCCGAACACCGGGTCCTCCCCGTCCAGTACGTGCAGGTAGGTCGTCTGCCACACGTCCAGGTGCCATCCCGGCCCGGCGAGCAGGGAGAGGTAGGTCTCGGGCACCACGCCGTTTGCCCGGAGGGTGCCCGCGGTGAACTCGGCGTACGGCGCGCGACCGGCCACCTCGCGCAGCAGTCGATGACTGGGCTGGTCGAAGTTGTTCGGCACGCTGAACGCCAACCGGCCGCCGGGCGCCAATTGATCGCGCAGACGCGGGATCAGCTCGAGTTGTTCGGGGACCCACTGGAAGGTCGCATTCGACACGATCAGGTCCACCGGGTCGGCCCCATACGAGGTGCCGGATTGAGCCCAGTCCCGGACATCGCCGAATTGGTAGGCGACCCGGGGGTCGGTGTTCTCCCGGTTGGCCCGGTCGATCATCTCGACCGAGGAGTCGATGCCGACGATGTGCGCCCCGGGCCAGCGGCCGCGGAGCACCGGCGTCAGGTGCCCCGGCCCGCAGCCCAGGTCGACGATCGTCTCGGCATCGCCGGGGATCCGGGCGACGAGTTCGGTGAACGGCCGGGACCGCTCGTCGCGGAAGGCCAGGTATCGCTCGGGGTTCCAACGCATGGGGCGCTCCTCTTGACGTCATGTATCTTGACATCAAGAAATATCACCGAGGGCGTGCTTGATCAACCCCGGCCCGTCCAGGCCGGCGTGCACCGGCCAGGCCCAGTCGCCGGTGACGTCGATCAGTCGGACCCCCGGGCGTTCCAGCCAGTCGGCCACCCGTTCGGTCTCCTCGACGGTCGCGGCCGGGAGAGGTCCGGGGGCCGGCCGGACGGTCTCCGCGGTCGCCACGCAGGCATCCGCCACCGTGAGGGGGTTCTCGCCGCGCCGGGCCCGCGCGGCGCCGGCCAGCCGACCGTAGCGGACCACATGGATCTCCCAGTCGCCGCCGGCGTCGCGGACCGCTCCGACCACCTCGGCACAGTCGGCCAGCGCGCGGACCCGGTGGAAGCGGAGCGAAGTGGCCAGCACGGTCTCCAACCGACTGCGGATCGAGGCGGCCTCCTCGAAGCGCTGCTGGGCGATCAGCCGACGCAGTCGGCGCCGGACCGCACCGACCACCGGGCGTACGTCGTGGGTCAGGCAGTCCCGCACCGACTCGACCACCGCGGCGTACGCGTCGGCGTCGGTGCTGCCGTCGCAGGGGGCGCAGCAGCGCCCCATCCCGGCCAGCGCACACGGGCTGACCGATCGCTTCGGGCTGAGTCGGGGCGTGCACTGGCGGATCGGGAAGGCGTCGTAGAGGGCCAGCGCCACCTCCTCGGCCTGCTGACGACGGCGGAACGGGCCGAAGTAGGTGGCGTCGTCGTCCTTCACCTGCCGCACCACCGACAACCGGGGGAGCGGCTCGATGGTGATCTTGAGCCACTGCTGGCGGTGCGGGAACTTGGAACGCCGGTTGTAGCGAGGTTGGTGGGTGGCGATCAACCGCAGTTCACACACCTCGGCCTGCAGCGGGGTCTCGCACACCACCGGCTCCACCCCGGTCGCGACCCGGACCATCTCGTCGATCCGGGAACGGTGCTCCGAGGCGGTGAAGTAACTGCGCACCCGGGTGCGCAGATTGGTGCTCTTGCCCACGTACAGCACCTCTTCGCCGGCCTTGAACAGGTAGACGCCGGGCTGCTGCGGGAGGTCGGCGGCCCAGGTTCGTTTCGCCCGGCGTTCGGGGGACACCCGGCGGGAGAACTCGGACAGGTCCTCGAGGGTCTGTACGCCCAGGGAGCCGACCCGCTCCATCAATCCGTGCAGGACGTCGACGGTGGCGCGGGCGTCGGAGAGGGCCCGGTGGTTGGGGGTGGTGGTGGCACGGAAGTGTCGGGCCAGGGTGCCCAGTTTGTGGTTCGGCACCTCGTCGCGGAGCAGGATCGAGCGGGACAGCTTGACCGTGTCCAGGACGCCGAAGTCGGGCCACGGGTGTTCATGCTCGGTACAGGCTCGGCGCAGGAAGCCGACGTCGAAGCCGGCGTTGTGCGCCACCAGCACACTGCCGGTCGCGAACTCGAGGAAGGACGGCAGCACCTGCGCGAGCCGCGGCGCGGAAGCCACCATCTGGTTGGTGATCCCGGTCAGCACCGCCACCAGTGCGGGGATGTGACCGTTCGGGTTGACCAGGGTCTGGAACTCACCGACCACCTCGCCCGCGCGCACCTTCACCGCACCGATCTCGGTGATCGAGTCCTCCGCCGTACTCCCGGTGGTCTCCAGGTCGACGACGACGAAGGTCACGTCGAACAGGGGCTGCCCCAGATCGTCGAAGGACGGCTGGTCGATCTGACCGGCATGCGCGGTGCTGCTCATGGAACCAGACGTTAGGAGGGCCCACTGACATCACCCTCGACCTGCGAGGTGAGTCAGCCCTGGACCCGTTGCCAGGCCTGCTCCATCCGGTCCACCAGTTCGTCGGCCACCGGCACCGGCCAGTGCTTGTTCCGGTCGTCGGAGAACTCGCCGTCGTCGATCGCGGCCGCGGCGGCGAAGGAGGAGGAGTGCAGGGCACGGGTCAGGAGCTCGATCCGGGCCAGCCGGGGGAGGGCCGCGAGTCCGGCCAGGGTGGTGTCGAGGTCGCCGTCGGAGACCTCGGGGTCGAAGTAGGCCTGGGCGAAGTCGTTGCTCAACTCGATCTCGGTGACCCCGGGCAGGTCCGCGATCGAGGTGAGGAACTCCAGGTCCGCCGGGTCGGCCCGCAACGTGGTGAGAAAGGTCTGCGGGCCGTCCTCGCCGACCTCCAGCGGGGCCTCCCGGATCTGTCGGATCTCGACGTCGTCGTCCCAGACCTTGGGCAGTTCGGCCAGTACGCCGGTGAAGCCCTCCCCGTTGCGCACGGTGATCACGTCCAGGGCGGGCTTGCCCTGGCGTCGGTTCAGCCGCACCTCGGTGACTCCGGCCACCGGGGCGAGCGTCTCGAGGACGGTCCGCAACGCGCCGCTGAACCCGTCGGCGAACAGTTCCTGCCGCGCCCGCGCCACGCCCCAGCCGAGGTCGATGCTGCGAAACAGGTCGACGTCGATGAGTTCGTCGATCCCGGTCCGTACTGAGTCGAGGTCGATGTCGTCCGGGTCGAAGTGCAGCCCGGCCGTGCTCCGCATCCCGTCGATCCAGCCGGTCAGTCCCGGCTGGCTGTCCTGCAGGTCGGCGACCTGGCGGACGGCGGAGTGGTCCAGTTCCTCGCGGTCACTGCGCTGCCACTCCACGGCCAGGTCGCGGTTCTCGGTCTCGATCCGGTGCCGACGCCGGACCGGGTCGGCCGGGTGCGTCTCGTCGTAGTCCAGCGCCACGTCCAGCACCGACTCCCGGGGGGCGGTGATGATGATCCGATTCGACTCCCCGTACCGCATCGCGGTGGCGCGCCGATCCGCCCGCACCCACAACCCGCGGGCCAGGTCGAGCAGTTCGGCCTCGGGCTCCAGCGGGTCGAAGCGGGCCAGGCAGTGGTCGAACTCCAGTTCGACCACCTCGGTGAACCCCTCGGCGTGCGGACCGAAATCGGCCACGACGGTCTCGGCCAGGTCGCGGACCTTGGCATCCGGCAGTGCTGGGGTGAGGGTGAGGCGGAGGTTCTCGATCAGCCGGTAACCGGGTGGGCGGACCATCTCGGCGCGCTCCACCCCCGGTAGTCCGCGCAGCCACATCATCCGGTCGACGGCCGCCTCGTCGGTGCCCAGCCCGCAGCCGGTCAGCAGGCCGAGGGACACCGCGCCCGTGGTGCCGAGGAAGGCGCGACGGGAGATGGGCATCGGACCATTATCCATGTGTGGACGTGTGCCCCGTGGCGCGGCGGGGTGTCGGGCTCCGGAGGAAATGTCAGAGGGGTCGTCCAGTGTGATCGACATGAACACATTGCATGTCGACTGCGGTACCTGCCAGGCCCGTGGCCCCGCCTGTTCCGACTGTGTCATCTCGGTCCTGCTGGGCGCCCCGGAGGAGGGTGTCGACCTCGACCCGGAGGAGCAGGGCGCACTGTCCGCGCTCGCCGAGTCGGGGGTGCTGCCACCACTGCGCCTCGTCACCCCGGTGGCCGCCACCGAGGGCTGGGAGATGTATGGCTGAAATGCGCGAATCCGCCCCGCCGGCGCCGGTCGCGTCCTACGCTGGCCTTCAGCGGCCGGCGGGGGATGCCCTCGGGTCGGCACCAAGGACGAGGACGCGCCAGGGATGGGATGTGGCATGCGCTTGGGTTTCGCTTGCCACTGGGGTACGGAGCCGGAGCGGACGTGGTCCGGGACCCCGTGGCGACTCCGCGAAGCACTGCGCGCCGGGGCTGAGGTGGTCGACATCGGCGCGGCCGTACCCGAACTTCTCCGTCGCGGCCTGCGACTCGCCGGGGCCCGCCCGACGCCGACCGGGTGGCGTAGCCAGTGGCACCACGGCCGGACCGCGGGGGCCCTCCTGCAACGAGACATTCGTCGGCGGGTCGCGTCCGAGCGCCCCGACGTGGTGCTGGAGATCGGTGACCTGGCGTCCCTGCCCGAGGTGCCCCACCTGGTCCTGCAGGACCTCAGTTATGCCCTCTTGCGGGACCGGTTCGGCGCTGACATCCCGCACTTCCATGCCGTCTCCCGCCGCCGGTTGGAGGAGTTGGAGCGGCGCCAGGAGCGGATCTGCGCCGAGGCAGCCGCCCTGCTGCCCCTGAGTCAGTGGTTGGCCGACGCGTACCGCCGCGACGGCGTGCCCGCGTCCCGCTTGCGGGTGGTGCACCCCGGCGTCAATGTGCCGATTCCGGCAGACCGACCGGTGCCGCTGCGACGCCGGGGGACGAGCCGACGGTTGTTGATGGTCGGCCGGGACTTCGAGCGCAAGGGTGGGGTGCAGGTGCTCCACGCCCTCGCGTTGCTGCGCCGGGACTGGGACCGGCCGGTCGAGTTGACCATCGCCGGCCCCCGGGAGTGGCCGCTGCGCGGTGTGGTTCCGGACGGGGTCACCTTCCTCGGACCGCAGTCGCCGGAGCGGGTCGCCGCCCTGCTCGACGAGCACGACCTGTTCGTGATGCCGTCCCTGTTCGAGGCGTTCGGGATCGTGTTCGCCGAGGCGCTCTGCCGTGGCCTGCCGTGCGTCGGCCGCGACGACTGCGCGATGCCCGAGATCATCGACCACGGCACCGGTGGGCGGCTGGTCCGGACCGAGGATCCGCACGAACTCGCCGACACGATCGCGGCCGCTCTGGCCGACGACGCCCTGTACCGCGACTGCGCCCGGCTGGCTCCCGAACGGGCCCGGCACTTCAACTGGTCCCGCGCCGCGGACGACGTGCTCGCAGTGGCCGCCGACGTGACGGGCTGAGGGCCCGCCCCGGTCGATCGGTCCACGCTCTTCCAGGCGGTGGGGAGCGGCGCGCCGACGAGTGCACCCGGGTTTGCGTGTGACCTTTCCGTGACCTAGTGTGCTCCTCGTGTCTCGGTGCCGTGGATGGCGACCGTTGTCCGCCGAGACCGTGCCGAATCTCGAGGTCGGGGGATCTTTCCTTCCGGTCCCGTGAGCCGGGGAACCAATCTTGTGGGGTGAATCAGTGGCGTCGTGGCGGAGTTCTTTTCCACGCCGTGACTGTAGGGCGAACCTTCCCCGTCCGAATCCGTCAGCTCACCTGGTAGGCACAACGAGTGAAGGGGAATGACCGCGTGAATTCACGCCAGCGCACCGTGTTGCGTACTGCAGCCGTCGGAGTGTCCGGAGTCGCACTGCTCGCCACCTCATTCGTGGGGGGAGCGCAGGCCAGCCCGCTCGATGACGCGAAGGCCAAGGTCGACAAGTTGACCACCGAGGCCGCCGCCATCGACCAGGACTACGCCGCCGCCGTCGAGAAGCTCGCCGACAGCCGCAAGGAGCTCAAGGCCACCAAGGGTGACCTCACCGAGCAGGCCGAGAAGGTCGAGTCGATGCGGACCCAGGTCGGTCAGGTTGCCCTGGCCCAGTACCAGAACCGCAACTTCGACACCTCCGCCCAACTGTTCTTCAACTCCGATTCCGAGTCCTTCCTGTCGAAGATCGCCACCGTCGACAAGGTGAGCGACCAGCAGAACACGGTGCTGCAGGACTTCCAGACCGAGCAGGCCAACCTCTCCGACCTGCAGCGCTCGTCCGAGGCCCAGGTGGCGGAGATCACCACCACCCAGAAGCAGAAGGACGAGCTCCGCAAGGAATCCGACACCAAGGTCAAGGAGGCGAAGGCCACCCTGGCCCGCCTGACCGAGGAGGAGCGCCAGCGGATCGCCGACGAGGAGGCCGCCGAGGCCGCCGAGGCCCAGCGTGCCGCCGAGCAGGCCGAGACCCGCACCACCTCGAACGACCAGACCTCGCGCGACAGCAACCGTTCCCAGCCCAAGACCGAGGAGAAGAAGGAGAAGGCCCCCGCGGCCCCGCCCGCCTCCGGTCGCGCCGGTGCTGCGGTCGCCTTCGCCAAGGCCCAGATCGGGAAGCCGTACGGTTACGGAGCCACCGGCCCCGGCTCGTACGACTGCTCCGGCCTGACCGGCGCCGCGTGGGCAGCGGCCGGCGTGAGCATCCCTCGCACCTCGCAGGCCCAGTTCAGCGGACACCAGGTGTCCAAGGGCGACCTGCAGCCCGGTGACCTGGTCTTCTACTACGGCGGCATCAGCCACGTGGGCATGTACGTCGGCGGCGGGCAGATCGTGCACGCCTCCCAGCCCGGTAGGCCGATCGGCTACGCCGGCGTGGACAGCATGCCGTACCAGGGTGCGGTCCGCCCCGGCTGATTGAAACGGACAAGTTCTGGCCACGCGCCCGACACAGCCCCCTCGATCCTCGAGGGGGCTGTTGTCGTGTGTGTGTGCCTGCCTGCTGGCACTGCTGCTCGTCGGCTGCTCCGGCGCCGGCGGTGAATCGGAGCCGACCGGTACGGCCCCGACCAGTACGGCCCAGCAGCGGACCGCTGCTGCCCAACAGGCGATGGGCCGGCTCGCTGCCGCGGTTGCCGAGACGGACCGGGGCGCCTGGGAGGCGGTGATTGCCGACGCGGACCCGTCCTTCGGTTCCACGGCGTCGATGGCCTACGCCAACCTGGCCGGTCTGGACGCCCGGCTCGACGTGCAGGTGTCCGGTCGGACCGCAGACCTGTCCGCGGAGCGGCGCGAACTGCTCGGACCGGACGCCTGGCCCGCCGCCGTCACGGTGTCCTGGTCGATCGGGGACCAGCCACCCACGGTCCACCAGCTCTGGTTCACCTTCGTCGCCGACGAGGAGGGGGTCCGGTGGGCCGGCATCGGCGACGCGCCCGACGAGGACCGGCTGGCCGCGACGCCGCTCTGGCTGGTCGAATCCGTCGAACCCGTCTACACCGACCACGTACTGGCCGTCGTCGGCAGTGGCCCGGACAACCCGCGGGCGTGGGTCGAGTCCGCCGAGCAGTCCGTCGTCGACGTCCTGGACACGATCGGCCCCGAGGCGGTGGTGCCGCAGTCGGGTGGCCTGGTCCAACTGCAGGTCCCCAGCAGCCAGTCCGGGATGGAGCGGGTCCTCGGTGAGCCGCCCGGCAGCCTCGACCAGGTCGCCGGGATCACCTGGTCGGCCGGGGCCAAGGATTCCGACGGGCCATACCCGATCGTGCTGAATCCCGTCCAGTTGGCGAAGCTGAGCAGCGAGGGGGTGTCGGTGCTGATCGCGCACGAGGCGACGCATTCGGTCACCGGGGCCGTGCAGGGGGACGGGCCGCTCTGGCTGGAAGAGGGCTTCGCTGATCTGGTCGCCTTCCGGATCCATCCGGCGGCCACCACCGCCAGCACCGAGGCCGTCCGCGCCTCGGTCCGTACCGACGGACCGCCCGAGCAGTTGCCCGAGGTCACCCGCGGCGACGACCCCGAGGCGCTCGGCCTCGAGTACGCGCTGGCCTGGTCGCTGTGCCACCACCTCGCCGCGGGACACTCCTTCACCGACGTCGTCGCACTGCACACGGCCGTCCAGTCCGGGGACGACATCGGTGCCGCGCTGGCCGCCCTCGGGTTGGACGCGGAGTCCCTCCTGGTCGGCTGGCAGGAGTGGCTGGTCGAGTGGTCGCGATGACATCCCGGACGACCTTGATCATCAGCAACGACTTCCCGCCGCACGTGGGCGGGATCGAGACCTTCGTCGCCACCGCGGCGGACCTGCTCGACGGCGACGTGGTGGTACTCACGGGGGATCGGGGAGGAGCCCCGACCGGGCCGGATCCGGACTGGCCCTACCCGGTGCATCGCCGACGAGCGCCGCTGCTGCCCACCCGGGCCGTCGCCCGCCAGGCCGCAGACCTGGTGGCCCGGCACCGGATCGAACGGGTGCTGTACGGGGCCGCCGCTCCGCTCGGCCTCCTCGCCTCCCGGCTGTGGGCCGCGGGGGTACGCCGCCAGGTCGCCCTCAGCCACGGCCATGAGGTGTGGTGGGCCACCCTGCCCGGCAGCCGTACGCTGTTGCGCCGGATCGGTGCGGGCGTCGACCACCTGACCACGATCTCCGCCTTCACCGAGGGTCGGGTCGCTCCCGCCCTGGCCCCGGCGGACCGGGCCCGGCTGGTCCGGCTGCCGCCCCCGGTCGATCTGGGCCGCTTCCGGCCGGATCCCGCCCGGCGGACCCCCGGGCGCTGCGTGGCCGTCGGCCGGCTCGTCCGGCAGAAGGGGATCGACACCCTGATCACCGGCTGGTCCCGGGCGTCCGAGCGCGGGGACCTGCCGGCCGGAGCCGACCTGGTGGTGCTGGGGGACGGCCCGCAGCGCCGGCCACTGGCCCGGCTCGCTCAGCGGTTGGGGGTGGCTGACAGCGTCCGCCTGGCGGGGGCGGTACCGCACTCGGAGATGATCACTTGGCTGCAGGGCGCGTCGGTCTTCGCCCTCCCGGTCCGCACCCGGTTCGGTGGACTGATTCCGGAGGGCCTCGGCCTGGCCTTCGTGGAGGCGGCCGCCTGTGGGCTGCCGGTCCTGGTGGGAGACTCGGGGGGTGCGCCGGAGACCGTCCGGCACGGCGAGACGGGCTGGCTGGTCGACGGCAACGACCCGGACACGGTGGCCCGGGCGTTGGCCGGGGCGTACGCCGACCCGGCGGTTGCGGCCGCGATGGGCGCGGCCGGACGGGAGTTGATCCGCGACCGGTACGGCACCGAGACCGCCCGGCGCACCCTGCGCCGATTGCTGGACCTGGAGGAGGAATCGTGACCGACCACCCGCCGCACGTGGAGTGCACTGTCTTCGTCCGCACCCCTGCCGCCCGGGTGGCGGCCGCCCTCGCGGCCCGGACCGCCGAATGGGCCGACGACCTGGCCCTGCACCCGTACGACGACCGCGGCCCGGAAGGACTGCGGATGGTGGTCACCGGCCCACTGGAGGGTTCGGCGGAATGGTGGCTCGAGCCGGGTCCCCCGGTGGCCGACGATCGCGAACGCGGAGTCGTGGTGCACTTCTGGTTGCGTGGCCGCGCCAGCACCCGGGTACTCATCGACCGCCTGCTGCCGGGCCGGCGCACCCGGGTGCTGCTCGCCAACCATGAGCGACGGATTCGCCGGATGCTGGGAACCCTCAAGACCGATCTGGAGGCGGCACTGCCGGGCAGTAAGGTGACCCCGTGCACCAACCACCCCCCAGACCGCGGGTGACGAGGGAACGAGGAAGGCAGGCTGACGGTGGCTGACCAGACCCAGTCCAGTATCGAGATCGCAGCATCGCGGGACGAGGTGATGGCCGTCATCTCGGATTTCGCCAACTACCCGGCCTGGGTGGACTCGATGGAACTCGCCGAGGTGCAGACCACGTCCGGCGGCCAACCCGAACGGGTCCGGATGGTGCTCAACCACCCGCTGGTGAAGGACGACTACGTCCTTGAATACACCTGGCGCGGCCACACTGAGGTGACCTGGGAACTGGTCGAGGGCCACCTGCTCAAAGCGATGGACGGCTCCTACCTGTTGCAGGACAGCGACACCGGGACCAAGGTCACCTACACCCTGAAGGTGGACGTCAACATGCCGATGATCGGCGTCTTCCGGCGCAAGGCGGAGAAGACGATCATCGACGGCGCCCTCAAGGGCCTGAAGCAGCGGGTTGAGGGCTGAGCCTTGTCGCGAGCCCGCGCCGGGCGGGCCGGGGGATGCTGAGCATCGGCATCGACATCGGCGGCACCAAGGTGGCCGCCGGTGTGGTCGACGACGAGGGCCGACTGTTGGAGCGGGTCGTCACCCCGACCCCCACCCGGTCACCCCGCGATGTCGAGGACGCCGTCGTCGAGGTGGTCTCGAGGTTGCGCGCCAACCACCGGGTGGCGGCGGTCGGCATCGGCGCCGCCGGCTGGATCGACACCGAGCAGGCGATGGTGCGCTTCTCCCCGCACCTGGCCTGGCGCCAGGAACCACTCAAGCAACGACTCTCCGGCCGGATCGACCTGCCGATCCTGGTCGACAACGACGCCAACGCCGCCGCATGGGCCGAGTACCGCTTCGGCGTGGGCAGCGGCGCCTCGGTGATGGCGTGCCTCACCCTGGGCACCGGGATCGGCGGCGCGTTGGTGATCAACGGGCGCTTGTTCCGCGGCAGCTACGGGATGGCCGGCGAGTGGGGACACATGGTCACCGTGCCGGGCGGGCACCGCTGTCCGTGTGGCAATCGCGGTTGCTGGGAGCAGTACGCCTCGGGCAATGCCCTGGTCCGCGAGGCCCGGGAGTTGGCGCAGGCGAAGTCCCCACAGGCACAGGGAATACTGGAGGCCAGCGGGGGAGGCCCGGAGTCGATCACCGGCCCGGACGTGACCGCCGCCGCGCTGGGTGGGGACCCCACCGCGATCGAGTTGATCTCCGAGGTCGGTCTCTGGCTGGGTCGCGGAATCGCCAATCTGGCTGCCGGACTGGATCCCGACCTGATCGTGGTCGGTGGCGGACTCAGCGACGCTGGCGGGTTGCTGGTCGAGCCGGCCCGGTCGGCTTTTGAGCGGACCCTGACCGGACGGGGGTTCCGGCCGATGGCGCGGGTGGAACTGGCCCGCCACCGCAATGATGCGGGCCTGATCGGCGCCGCTGACCTCGCCGTACGGTCGATGGTCGAGCCGCCCGGTGATGCGCGCCCGGGCTTCTGGCCGCGCCGCCGGCGGTCCAGTGTCCTGCGCCCTACAGGACGGCGCCGTCATCGCCGTCGGGGCGGGACCGCGGCAACTGGGCCATCAACGTGACGAAGCCGGCGACGAAGGCCACCACCCCGAGCAGGCGAATCGGGGACGGCAGGGACACCCCGAGCATCGTCACGATGGCACAGGCCACCGCGAAGCCCATCATCATCAGGGCCAGCAGGACCGGCGTTCCGGGTCGCCGCAGCGGCCTCGGATTCTCCGGCACGTAGTGGTTGTCCGGGTTCACCGGATCCTCGTGGTGATCGACTGGTTCCGGCTCCTGCTCGGGTTCGGGGTCGGGGCGCCGCGGGGTGAACCGAGCCCACTCCGGCGGGGGTGCGGGCACCGGGTCGGAGTCCTCCGGGGGGTCCGGGGCCTCCAGGTCGTAGCGCGCGACCATCTCGGCGAAGGCGCGATCGACCTCGGCCGCGTCCCGATCGCGGCCGGGATCCGGTCCGTGCTCGCCAGTCATCTCGACCAGTCCATCATCTCGATCAGTCTGCCATCTCGATCAGGCCCGGGTTTCCGCATCTGCCGCAGTCAGCCGCTGGATGAACGCCAGCGAGCCGTCGAAGATCAACTCGGCGTCATGGTCGAGGGTGGCGACGTGGTGGCTGCGGTGCAGCACCATCTCGGTGAGGTCGGTGGAACCGAGTTCGGCCCGGAGGATCCGTGCCGACGACGGGTCGATCACGTGGTCGGTGGCCGACAGGCACAGCAGCACCGGTTGGCGCACCTGATCCAACCGCGCCCGGACGTCGGACCACAAGTGGGTCTGGGAGTGGAGTGCCCGCAGCGGGTTCCGGCTGTAGCCACCCTCGTCGACACCGGGCTTGGCGATGTCGTTCGTGATTCCGGCCAGGGAGGGCACCATGTACTTCAGCAGTGGGAGGGCCAGCAGCCGTGGGTCCGCCACCGCGACGGCCGGGTTGACCAGGATGAGTCCGCGGACGGTGTCGGGGTGGTGTTCGGCCAGCCGCAGGGCCAGTGCCCCGCCCATCGACAGGCCCGCCACGAACACCTGCTCGCAGTCGGCCGCCAGGACCTCCAACTCGCGTTCGACGGCCGCGTACCAGTCGGTCCAGCTGGTCCGGTTCAGGTCCTGCCAGACGGTGCCGTGCCCGGGAAGTCGGGGCAGGGCCACCCGCAGTCCGGCGTCCGCCAGGTGATCGGCC
This sequence comes from Propionibacteriaceae bacterium, assembly GCA_052094425.1. Taxonomy (GTDB): domain Bacteria; phylum Actinomycetota; class Actinomycetes; order Propionibacteriales; family Propionibacteriaceae; genus Microlunatus. The sequence goes on along the minus strand of JBQDIN010000013.1, from coordinate 42,985 downwards.
CAGGGACGCATCGAGACCGGGGAGCCGGTGAACCCGTGGCACAGCAGCACCCCGACCGGCCCATCGCCGGCGTGGTGCGACTCGGCATCGCCGCGCACCGGCGCCGAGGTGGGCGCCTCGTCGAGCGGGAGGCGTCGCCGTGTCAGTTGTTGCCACAGGGACTTCACGTGCGCATCGTAGTCGGCGGAGAAGAATCGACCGCACCCCAGTCGCGCAAACGCGGCTGAGGGCCTAGGGTTTGGTTGGATCAGGGAGGACCTGCTTTGTTGTACTGGATATTCAAGTTCGCCGCATTCCTGCCGGCGATCAAGGTGATCTGCCGCCCGTGGGTCGAAGGGCGGGAGAACATCCCCGACGAGGGCCCGGCGATCCTGGTGAGCAACCACATCTCCGCGGGCGACACCTTCATGCTCCCTGCGATGATCCGGCGTCGACTCACCTTCCCGGCCAAGGCGGAGCTGTTCGCCGGGGGCGGGGTCAAGGAGTCCGTGGTCAAGTGGTTCCTGCGCTCGATCGGCATGGTGCCGATGGACCGCTCCGGCGGTCGGGCCAGTGCGGCCGGCATGGACTCCGTCCGCGAGGTCCTGGCCGACGGAGACCTGCTCGGCATCTTTCCGGAGGGCACTCGCTCCCCGGACGGCCGCCTGTACAAGGGCAAGACCGGGGTGGCGCGGCTGGTCCTGGCCGCAGGAGTCCCGGTGATCCCGGTGGCCATGGTCAACACCGAGTTCGTGCGCAATCGGTTCGGGATCCCGTACATGAAGCGTCCCGGCCTCCGGATCGGCCCGCCCATCGACTTCTCGGCGTGGTCGTCGCAGAACGGCAACCGGGACGTGTTGCGGTGGGTGACCGACGAGATCATGAACGCAGTGATGGAACTCTCCGGGCAGGAGTACGTCGACGCGTACGGCACCAGCGTGAAGTCCGCCGCGGCCGAGGGCCGCGAACTGGCCCAGCCCGTCCTGCCCCGACCCGGGTACGGCCGTCCGCGGCCGCCGATGCCCCCGGAGGCCCAGGGCATCCAGCTGGAGGCCTCGTGAGCGGTCAGGAGCCATCCGACGACCTGGTCTCGGTCGAACGGGGCACTGTCCGCATCGAGGGGACCCCGGGCGGTCGCGGCATCTACTGGATGCTGAAGAACGTCCTCCTGGGCCCGGGCGTGCGACGCATCTTCCGCCCGGTCGAGGAGGGGCGGAGCAACGTCCCCCGGCACGGTCCGGCCATCCTGGCCAGCAACCACCTCTCCTTCGCCGACTGGCTCTTCATGCCGTTGGCCCTGGACCGGCGGGTCACCTTCGTGGCCAAGTCGGACTACTTCAACGGGGTCGGGGTGAAGGGGTGGGCGCAGAAGCGGTTCTTCGCCGGTACCGGCCAGGTCCCGATCGACCGCTCCGGCGGCCGCGCCAGTGAAGGGGCGCTGCGGGCCGGGCTCAAGGTGCTGGAGCGCGGCGAGCTGTTCGGGATCTATCCCGAAGGCACCCGCAGCCACGACGGTCGGCTCTACAAGGGCCGCACCGGGGTGGCCCGACTGGCCCTGCTCGCCCAGGTGCCGGTGATCCCGTGCGCCGTGATCGGCACCGACCTGATCGCCCCGCCCGGAAAGATCCTCAGCAAGATCATCTCGCCGACCATCCGGTTCGGCACCCCCCTCGACTTCTCCCGCTACGAGGGGATGTCGGAGGATCGCTTCATCCTCCGCTCGATCACCGACGAGATCATGTACGCGATCATGGAATTGTCCGGCCAGCAGTACGTCGACCTGTACGCACCGGCCGCGAAGGAACAGGCCGCCAAGGACCAGGCGACCACGGGTCAGGCCGGGCCGAAGGCCACTGCCACCTGAACATGGATCTCCTCTGGCCCCTGTTCCGTGCCCACACCGTCATGCGGTTGGTGCTGGTGCTGATGGCCTGGATCGTCAACGGATCCCGCCTGGCCGCGGTGGAGCAGCCGTGGGCGTTGCTCGTCGCCAGCATCCTGATGTTGCTGTGGAGCATGTTCACCAGTTGGATGTACGTGTCCACGCGTCGCCGGCAGGTCTGGGTGTTCGCCGCCGACATGGTGGTGACCATCGCCCTGGTGCTCTCCAGCGAGTGGATCCTCGGCGCGGACATCGTCAACGCCCACCAACTGAGCGTGCCCGGGTACTGGCTGGCGGCCGCCCCGGTGGCCATCGCTCTGTGGCGGGGCTGGATCTGGGGTGGGATCGCCGCCGCCGTCGCCGGTGGTGCCGCGCTGCTCGTCGACCCGAACTTCGCCTTCACCGGTCTCGGTCCGGTGCTGGTCCTGGTGCTGATCTGCGTCGGGGTCGGCTACTTCGTCAACGCCGTCCGGCAGACCACCGCGGAGCGGGAGCAGATGTACATGGTGGCGGCCGGGATGGCCGAGCGGCAGCGGCTCGCCCGGGTGGTGCACGACGGTGTCCTGCAGGTGTTGGCCCTGGTCGAGCGGGAGGGCCGCCAGATGGGGCCGCGGGGTGCCCAGCTCGCGCGGGAGGCCCGGCAGCAGGAGGGTGCCCTGCGGGCCCTGCTGCAGGACACCGACATCGACGTCGCCTCCCCGGAGCCGTCGGACCTGACCCACCGCAACCTCTCGGTCGTGCTGGATCGGCACTCGGCCCCGCAGGTGACCATCTCCACCCCCGCCGGGACCGTACTGGTGGAGTCCGGCCGGGCCAGCGAGATCGACGCCGCGGTGGCGGAGGCGTTGAGCAACATCGAGAAGCACGCCGGTCACGCCGCGCAGGCGTGGGTCTTGCTCGAACGCGAGGACAACGACATCATCGTCAGCATTCGGGACAACGGAGTGGGTGGCACCGCGAACCAGTTCGAGGATGCCTTCCAGCGTGGCCGGATGGGCATGCGGCACTCGATCTACGGCCGCCTGCACGACATCGGGGGAGTGGCAACATTGCGTACGGCTCCGGGCCGCGGAGTCGAGTGGGAGTTCAGGATTCCGGTGGAGTGATGTCAGACGACAACGTGGAGATGCCCCGACGGGTGATGTTGGTCGACGACCACCCGATGTGGTTGGAGGCGCTCAGCGGCGACCTCGAGGACGACGGCTTCGAGATCGTCGCGACCGCCCGCACCGGCGAGGAGACGCTTCGCCGTGCCCGGGCCACCAAGCCCGACGTGGTGGTGATGGACCTGCAGATCCCCGACCCGGACGGTGCCACCTGCACCGAGATCCTGGTCAAGGAGTTCCCGGATCTGTTGGTGCTGGTGATCTCCGCGAGCGGTGAGCGCGACGACGTACTGCGGGCGGTGAAGGCCGGCGCGAAGGGCTACCTGCTCAAGTCGGCCAGCACCGAGGAACTCGTCGAGGGGGTCCGACGGACCGCGACCGGTGACGCCGTGTTCACCCCCGGCCTGGCTGGTCTGGTGCTCGGCGAGTTCCGCCGGATGGTGTCGAACGCCGAGTCGCACAACGACCAGGGCCCGGTGCTGACCAGTCGCGAGGTCGAGGTGCTGCGCCAGGTCGCGAAGGGTCTGGCCTACCGCGAGATCGCCGAGGAGTTGTACGTCTCCCACCGCACGGTGCAGAACCACGTCCAGAACGTGCTCCGCAAGCTGCAACTCCACAACCGGGTCGAGCTGGCCCTGTACGCGATCGAGCAGGGCATCCACACCGAGGACTGATCGAACGGCCCGGTCGAGCAACCCGGGATTCTGTCTAGAAATCTGTATAGTTATCGCCATGGCACTCTTCGCAGCAGTTCCGCACGCCGTCTCGGTCACCGAGGCGGCAACCCGAGGCGTGTCCAGTTTGGTCCGGGCAGCCGAACACGGGGAGGACGTCGTGGTGGAGCGCCATGGCAAGGCTGTGGCTGCGATCGTCAGCATGGCCCACCTGGAGGAGATCAGCCGACTCGAGCAGGACCTGCGGGAGAGTGTCTTGTTGCTCGCGCGGATGGCAACCGACAGTGGTGCCCGGACGGATCTGGATGCCGCGATCGAGACCTACGGCCTGGACCGGGCCGAGCTCGAAGCTGAACTCGCAGCCGATCTGGCCGCCGGTCGCGAGTGAGCAGCAGATCGGGGCGGCATCCGGCCGCTGCGGCCGTCGTCGTCCGCCTCACCGATGCTGCCTTGTCTGATCTTCAGTCGATCCAGCGGAAGGGCGATCCGCAAGTGGTGCGGTGGGCGCTGAAGAAGTGCCTGCTGCTGGAGCACGATCCCGAGGCCGGGGCCGCACTGCGTGGCAGCTTGATCGGGTTCCGGAAGCTCGTGGTGGGTGATCGAGATTGGCGGATCGTGTGGCGGGTGACTCACGACGATTCTCAGACGATCGTTGTCGACGTCGCCGAGGTGTGGGCGTTCGGAGCGCGCAGTGACGCCGAGGTGTACTCCGAGGTTCAGGCTCGGGTGACGGCGCTGGAAGATTCTCCGCACGCGGTCTCTCTGGCCGAGGCACTGTCAGCGCTCGGCAAGGTCGCCTACGGGCCGCACGCCGCGGCAGAACCGGCTGTTGATGACGTGCCGGGATGGCTCGTGCACACGCTGGTGAACGTGGTGAAGATGCCTCGCCGAGAGGTTGCCCGGCTGACGCCGGCTCAGGCGCAACAGATCTGGGATGCCTACATCAGTTCCCCACAGGACTGACAGCACTGTCTTCCGCTTGACCAGAGCGAGCGTCCGGAAGGGACTTGGACATCCTGGCCCGGTTCCCACCTGCTGGCCACCGCTGCCAGCATCGTGCGGGGGCACCGTAGTCTTGGAGCGTGTCCGTTTCCCCGATTCCCAGCCTGACCGAGTTGCACGCCCTGAACCCACTGCAGCAGCCGGCCTATGCCGATGCCGATGCGGTGGACGCCGCGGTGTCCCAGCTCCGCAGTCTGCCGCCGCTGGTGTTCGCCGGGGAGTGTGACGACCTGCGCTCCAAGATGGCCAGCGTCGCCGCGGGGGAGGCCTTCCTGCTGCAGGGTGGCGACTGCGCCGAGACCTTCGCCGGGGTGACCGCGGCCAACATCCAGAACAAGCTCCGGGTGCTGCTGTCGATGGCCGTCGTGCTGACCTACGCCGCCCAGGTGCCGATCGTGAAGGTCGGACGGCTGGCCGGCCAGTACGCCAAGCCACGCAGCAAGGACTCCGAGACCCGTGGCGACGTGACCCTGCCGGCGTACCGGGGCGACGCGGTGAACGGCTTCGAGTTCACCCCGGAGTCGCGCCGCAACGACCCGCAACGGCTGGTGGGCGTCTACAACGCCGCCGCCGCGACCCTGAACCTGACCCGCGCCTTCGTGAACGGCGGGTTCGCCCACCTGCGCAGCGTGCACAGCTGGAACGCCGACTTCGTGAAGTCGTCGGGTGCCGGTGCGCGGTATCAGCACCTGGCTCAGGAGATCGAGCGCGCGCTGGCCTTCATGGTCGCCGCCGGGGTGGACGAGGACGCCTTTCGTACCGTCGACTTCTACGCCAGCCATGAAGCCCTGCTGCTCGAGTACGAGCAGGCGATGACCCGGATCGACTCCCGCACCCAGGCCCCGTACAACGTGTCGGGGCACCTGTTGTGGATCGGCGAGCGCACCCGGCAACTCGACGGAGCGCACGTGGAACTGCTGCGCCACGTCCGCAACCCACTCGGGGTGAAGCTCGGCCCGACGACCACGGCCGACACCGCCCTCGAGCTGGCGGACCGCCTCGACCCGGACCACGTACCCGGCCGGATCACCTTCATCACCCGGATGGGCGCCGGCAAGATCCGCGACGTGCTGCCCGAGGTGGTGTCCAAGGTGACCGCCTCGGGCCGGCAGGTGGCCTGGGTGTGCGACCCGATGCACGGCAACACCTTCGAGGCGGCCAGCGGGTACAAGACGCGCGCCTTCGCCGACGTGGTGGACGAGGTGAACGGCTTCTTCGACGTGCACGAGGAACTCGGCACCTGGCCGGGCGGGGTGCACGTGGAGCTGACCGGCGACGACGTGACCGAGTGCGTCGGCGGTGCGGACGAACTCACCGACGCAGACCTGTCCAGCCGGTACGAGACCGCTTGCGACCCGCGGCTGAACCGGAACCAGTCCCTGGAACTCGCCTTCCTGGTGGCCGAACGGCTGACCGACGGTCGGGTGAAGCGGGCCAATCCGGTGCAGGACTTCCAGCCGATCGACTTCTGAGGACCGCGCGTGAGTGAACTCCTGGCCGACCTGCGCAGTGACACCCTGACCCGGCCGACCCCCGCGATGCGGGAGGCGATGCTGGCCGCCGAGGTGGGCGACGACGTGTACGCCGAGGACGGATGCGTGAACGCCCTGGAGCAGCGGGTCGCCGACCTGCTCGGCCACGAGGCCGGACTGTTCTGCGCCACCGGGTCGTTGGCCAACCTGCTCGGCGTACGGATGCTGGTCGAGCCCGGCGAGGAGGTGTTGTGTGACGTCGAGGCGCACATCGCCCGGGCCGAGATGGGCGCCCACGCCGCGGTGCACGGGGTGACCATGCGCACCTGGCCCTCGACCGCCGGTCTGCTCGAACCGGACCTGGTCCGGCCGCTGTTGTCTCCCGACGCCGGGCCGTACCTGGTGTCCACCGGAGCCGTCGCAGTGGAGAACACGCACAACTTCGGCGGCGGCACGGTACAACCGCTGGACGCGCTGACCGCGGTCGGCGAGATGTGTCGGGACGCCGGCCTCGGCTACCACCTCGACGGGGCGCGGCTGTGGAATGCGCACGTGGCGACCGGGGTGCCGCTGCACACGTACGGGCGGCTGTTCGACACCGTCAGCGTCTGCTTCTCCAAGGGGATGGGCGCACCCGTCGGTTCGGTGTTGCTGGCCAGCGCCGACCGGATCGCGAGGGCCCGGGTGCAACGCAAGAGGCTCGGCGGCGGGTGGCGCCAGGCCGGGATGCTCGCGGCCGCGGCCGACCACGCGCTCGACCACCACATCGAACGACTCGCCCTCGACCACGCGGCCGTGCGCTCCTTCGCTGAGGCGGTGGCCGAGCGGAATCCGGCCGCGGTCGACCCGGCCGCGGTCGAGACCAACATCGTCGTCCTCGACACCGGGGAGCGCAGCGGCGCCCAAGTGGCCGCCGCCGCGGCCGAACGGGGCGTACGGGTGTCTGCCCTTGGACCGCACATGGTGCGTGCCGTCACCCATCTCGACGTCGACCACGACTCCTGCGTGGCCGCGGGCCGGGTCCTCGGGGACCTGCTGCGCTGAAACGTTCTGGTCCCTTCCCTGCGACAGTCGCAACGAAAGGACCAAAACTTGGGGGTCTGGCAGGATGGGAGTATGAAGGTCACTCACCTCGGACATGCGGCGCTGCTGGTTGAGAGCGCCGGACGGCGGATCCTGATCGACCCCGGGAACTTCTCGGACCTGTGGCACGGGCTCACCGACCTGGACGCGGTGTTGATCACCCACCTGCATCCCGACCACCTGGATCCTGACCACGCGCCGGCACTCGTCGCCGCCAATCCGGATGCCCAGGTGTGGGTCGAGCCGAGTGTGCCGGACGCTGTCCAGTTGGAGCGCGCCGAGGCGCTGGCCGCCGGGACCAGTCTCACCCTGGGCGACATCACCATCACCGGCGTCGGCGGCACCCACGCCGAGATCCATCGCGACATCCCGCTGATCGGCAACACCGGCTTCGTGCTCAGCAGCGAGGGGGAGCCCACCCTGTTCCACCCGGGGGACTCACTCGCATCCGTGCCCGAGGGGGTGGACCTTGTCGCCGTCCCGTCGATGGGGCCCTGGGCGGCGATGAAGGAGACGGTCGACTTCGTCCGCGCCGTCGGGGCCACCCACGCCGTCCCGATCCATGACGAACTGTTGTCCGACCGCGGCCGGGGCTTGATCAACAGCCGGCTCGCGGACATGTCCGACACCGAGGTCGTCGACCTGCGAGGCGGCCGCAGCCGCGACTTCTGAGCGCGCACCATCCACCCCAACTCGGCCCGGAGGGGCCGTTTCGGGCCGATGGCGCGCAGTTGGGGTGGTTTTTGCGCGCAACTCAGACGGGAGCGGCGACGCGGAACTGGAGTGGAGTGACCTGCAGGTCCTTCCAGACGAAGGAGGGGACCCGGTCGAAGAACTCGTGCGCGAAGTCGGCCGCCCAGCCGATCGCCTCGGTGTCGTGGCGGCCGGGGTAGAAGCGCATGAAGCCGCGTTCGATGGTGAAGCCCGGGGCGCCCACCGCGGTCAGCCATTCCATCATGCGGGGATGGATCACGTCGTAGGAGAACTTGGGGTTCGCGGTCCGCACTTTGTACCGGTCGTTGAACTGCTCGCTCTCGAACTGCACCTTCTCGCCGCGACCCTTCCCGTTGACGCTCAGGTCCATGAAGTGGAATGGGACGGTCACCGCGCAGACGACCTCACTGTGGTGGTCGGTGACGGTACGGGTCCGGGACTGCCCCTGGGAATCGGTGTAGGTCTCGGTGCGGGTGGTCTTCCAGTGGTGCTCGAAGCCTTCCACCGCCAAGCCGTCGTTGGCGCCACGGACCACCTTCTTGGTCTCGTGCCCGTGCCCGGCGGTGGTCAGCCTGTACTTGGTGATCAGGCCGTTGTCGGATCCGACCAGCACCCAGTCCGGGCGGCCGTAGAAACGGAAGCCGGGGTTCGTCGGCTCGATCCGGAACCGCTGCAGCGCCTCCACGTCCAGGGCGCCTACGACGGCCCCCGCCTTCTCCAGCACCGCCTTCAGGTCCTCGGGCTTCTTCGGCACCCCGATCAGGGCGAGGTGCTGCCCGTCCACAGCCACGTCGGCGACGAACTGCTCATCCGGGAGGGCGGCCAGCGCGGCCGAGACGGACGAGGTCATGAACGTCTGCGCGTACGCCGGGTCGGCGGCCCGCAGCACTCCGTCCGGCGTGCCGAGCGCCTGCGACTGTACGCCGCGACGTCCCGGACCGGGTGTGGTGGAGGACCACAGCAGCTCGGGGAGCGGCAGCGGGAGGTGCAGGGTGGCCACCCGCCCACTCCAACTCGAATTTCCGTCGGCGTACTTGTACTCGAAGGACCGGAAGGGCACGCCGGAATCGGTGCTGCCGGTGATCAGGTCGTCCGGGTCCCGGTCGAAGCCGCGGCCGAAGGGTGGCACGGAGAGATTGGAGACCGCCGGGAAGTCGATCGAGTTCTGGAAGGTCCAGCCGAATTTCCTGATCGCCTTGATGTAGCGGACCCGTAGGAAGATCAACACTCCGCCGACGACGACAGCGATGCCGACCAGGACAAGTACGACGATCTGCCAGGTTTCCACGATCACTCCTCTTTCAGCGATGGGCCGGCGGGTTGGGCGCGGGGAAGAGCGGTGCGGTTCCCAGTCCGGTCCAGACCCGGTCCGGGATCCGGGCCAGGAACTCGCGGAGCAGGTCGGTGCAGGCGACAATACCCGGCTCGGTCGCCTCCGTCGGCCACGCGATCGCCAGGTTCCGGCTGAGGGTGATGTCGGGGGCCCGGGACCGCAACAGGAAGTCGAGCTGCGGGGCGAGGACGTCGTGGGCGAAGCGAGGGGCGTCACCACGGACGGTGTGGAGCTGGTCGAAATCGGGGTGCCCGGTCTGGATCCGGGAGCCGAGCCCGAACGAGTCCAGCACGGTCTTCCGAGCGATGTGCAGGTTGGGCACGGCGACGGGCAGTTGCAGCGACACCAGGTGCTGGGCACGGGCGTGCCGGTTGTTGTTCCGCTGGACCACGTAGTCGTGCGTGAAGGCGATCAACCGCAGACCGTGGGCGGTGCCGATCACCACGTTGGTGGCGTGGTGCCCGTACCCGCTGGTGGAGTAGCCCGGCACCCCGCTGAACTGCGGCAGCAGCCGGGCGTCCTCCCGGGCCCACTGCCAGTCGCGGTCCTGGAACCCCAACCGGGGCTGCTTCACCGGGACCGCCCAGGCCTCCAGCGCCTCCGGGTTGATCGCCTCCCGGACCGCGTCGAGTCGATCCAGCACCCGGGCCAGTTCGTCCGGGTCCTCGGGCACGTTCACCGCGACCAAAGAGGCCCCGTCGAAGGACAGGTCGAGGGGAGCGTTGGCCGACCAGTCGGCCAGCAGCGGCCACACGCGCGGAGGTAGCGCGGCATGGGCGAAATCGGGGTCGGCGGTCCGGACCTGGATCTGCGCGGCGTGCTCGGCGTTCACCGTCACCTCGGGCAGGTCGACACCGAGCCGTCGGTGCTGGTTGCGGGTACCGACGTAGAACTCCGGCAGGCCGAACGGAAGGCTCACCATGGCGACCCGGCTCCGGAACCCGGGCCCGGCGCCACGGTAGGTGTACTGGAAGGACTGGAACGGCGTACCCGAGGTGGTGTGGCCGATCAGGGCCTCGTCGACGTCGCGTTCCAGACCGACATCGAACGGCGGGTGCGCCAGTGCCGCCACCCGGCCCAGGTTGGGTGCCCCTTCGTAGCGCCACCCCAACTCCTTGGTGTCGGACACCCAGCCGCTACGCAGCACCTTCCGGCTGATCAACACGATCCCGCCGACCAGGGCGGCCACCAGGACCAGCGCGATGACGATGACGGTGACGGTCATGGTCGCCCGTTCCGCATCCGCTTGCCGATGGTCCAGATCACGAACACGGCGCCGGCGACCAGGGCGGCAGCGATCAGCAGGGTGATCACGATGATGATGACTTCGGACACGGACAGTTCCTCCGATCAGATGAGCAGGCCCCATTGTGCCGAAGATCCGGTCCGTGTTCCGTCTGCCCGCCTCCTGGACGTGGTCAGGGATGCGGCGGGAGGGGAGGCCGGGCCCCAAGAGCAGTCCACACCCTGGTCGGGATCTGCCTCAGGAAGGTGGCCAGCACGTCGGCGCAGGCGACCACGCCGGGCTCGGTGAGCCGGTCGGGCCAGGCGATCGCCCGGTCCCCGGTGAGCGTGATGCTCGGAGCCTGTGCCTGCAGCAGGAAGTCGAGTTGGCCGGACAGGACGTCGTGGGCGTAGCGCGTGTCGTCCGCGCGGACGGTGAAGAGTCGGTCGAAGGCCGGCTGGCCGGTGGCGATCGCGGGACCGTCGAAGCCGAACGATTCAGCGAAGTCCTTCCGGGTGAGGCGCAGGTCCGGCACCGAGACCGGCAGGTGCAGGGCCACCAGGTGCTCGGTGTCGGGCTGCGGACTCCGGCTGATGTTCCCCCAGGTGTGGGTGAAGGCGACCAGCGGGAGACCGTGTGCGGTGCCCCGGATCACGTTCTTCGCCTCGTGGGCGAAGCCCGAGGTCGTGTAGTCCGTGGCCTCGGAGAAGGTGGTGTGCAAGCCGTCATCCTGGGCTGACCAGACCCAGTCGCGGCCGCGGAACCCGAGTCGCGGCTGCTTGACCGGGACGGCCCAGGCCTGCAACGACTCCGGGTTGATCGCCACGCGGACGGCGTCCAGGCGTCCCAGTACCTCGGCCAGTTCGTCCGGGTCCTCGGGCACGTTCACCGCCACCAACCAAGCGCCGTCGAAGGACAGGTCGAGGGGAGCGGTGGCGGCCCAGGCGGCCAGCAGTGACCACGCCCTCGGCGGCAGGGCGGCGTGGGCGAAGTCGGGGTCGGCGGTCCGGACCTGGATCTGCGCGGCGTGGTCCGGGGTCACGACCACCTCGGGGAGGTGGGCTCCCCGAGAGGTTGCGGTCCGGGTGCCGACGTAGAACTCCGGCAATCCGAACGGGAGTTCAAGCATTGCGACCCGGACGCGGACGCCCGGTCCGGCGCCGAGGTCGTAGGCGTACCGGAAGGACTGGAAGGAGGTGCCGGTGGAGGTGCGTCCGGTCAGGACCTCGTCCACGTCCCGGCTCAAGCCGATGTCGAACGGTGGGTGCGCGAAGGCGGCCGCCCGCTCGACCCCGCCCTGCTCCTCGTGGCTCCAGCCCAGGTCCTCGGCCTCGCCCGCCCACCGGCGGCGCCGCAGCCGGTCCACCAGGACGACGATGCCGCCGACCAGGCAGACGGCCAGGAGGATCAGGATGACGACAGTCGAGGTTCTCATCAGGGCCGGGAAGGTCGTCAGACCAGGTAGATGGTGATCTTGGAGCCCTCCGGGGCCTGGGTCCCGCCCTTGGGGTCGCTGCGGGAGACATACCCGATGCCCAGGTGCAGGTTCTCGTCGTCCTTGGTGACGACCTCGAAGCCGGCGTCCTCCAATGTCTTGGTGGCCGACTCGACCCCCATCGCCTTCACGTTCGGGACGGTGACCAGCACCGGGCCCAGGGACTCGACCAGGGTGACCGCATCGCCGGCATGGCCGTTGCCCTTGTCCGGGGCCTGGCTGATCACGCGTCCGGACTTCACCGAGTCGGAGTGCTCGGTGGTCACCTTCACGCTGAATCCGGCCTCGGTCAGTGCCGCCTTCGCCGTGTCGGCGGACTTCCCGGTGTAGTCGTTGATCTTGATCGGCTTCGGCCCCTTGGACACGGTGAGGTCGACCTCGGTGCCCGGCTTGACCTGTTCGCCTTCGCCGACGGACGCCTTCGTGACCTTGCCCGCGGCAGTCTTCGCGTGCCACGCCTCGGCCACCGTGCCGACCGCGAGGTGGCCGTCGGTCAAGGCGGCCTGGGCGGCGGCCTGCTCGAGGCCGACCAGTGCGGGTACCGGATAGCGCTCCGGACCCTTCGAGAGGACCGCGTGCACCGTACCGCCGTCGGCGATCTCGGCTCCGGCGGCAGGGTCGGCGGAGATGACCACCCCCTTGGCCACCGCCTCGGAGAAATCGCTGCTGAAGTCGATGCTGAGACCGGCCTCCCGAGCCGTACTCAGGGCTTCGTTCTCGGTCAGGTTGGTCAGGGCCGGGGCGGTGGTGAAACGCCCCTCGGTCAGGTACCAGCCACCGTACGCGGCCAGTCCGGCCAGCAGCAGCACGATCAGCAGCGCGATCCAGCCGCGGCGGCGACGCCGGCGCAGGCTGCGGGCGGCACGGTCGTCGGCGGGGACGTCGAAATCCGGTTCCTCGGAGTGCTCGACCGGGGTCGGCCGGGAGCGGGGGAGCACGGGCGGGGGCGCGGAGGCGGCCGTGGCCGGGCTGCTGGGGGCGGGGACCGTGGCATAGTCGGTGGGCCGGGCGGCCTGGCGTGCTTCCTCGGCCGCGGCGAGATCGTCGGGATCGAGGATGGTGGTCGTGGCCAGGCCGGGGGTGAGGTCGATGGTGAGCTCGACATCGGTGTCGACCCCGTCGCGCAGGGCCGAACGGACCCGGCGCAGTCGGGTCAGGAACACCCGGGCATCGTGCGGTCGCTGTTCGCGGTCGCGGGAGGTCGCACCGCGGACGAGCGCATCGAGGTAGTCGGGGATCCCGGGCTGCGCCGCCGACGGAGGCGGGACGTCGTTGTGCACGTGCGCGTACGCCACCTGGATGGGGGTCTCGCCGACGTGCGGCTTGCTGCCCGTCAGCAGCTCGTACAACACGACGCCGGCGCTGTAGACGTCGGATCGGGCGTCCGCCTTGCCGGTGGTGACCAGTTCCGGGGGGAGGTAGGAGACGGTGCCGATCAGCAGCCCGGCGGTGGCGGTCGAGGACTGCGCCGTCACTGCCTTGGCCAGCCCGAAGTCGGCCACCTTGATCTGGCCGCGGTCGGAGATGAGGACGTTCTCCGGCTTCACGTCGCGGTGCACCAGCCCGGCCTCGTGGGCAGCGGCCAGGGCGGCCAGCACCGGTTCGAGCAGGTCGAGGGCGCGGATCGGGTCGATCGGCCCCTCGCGACTGATCACGGTCCGCAGGGTGCAGCCTTCGACGTACTCCATCACGATGTACGGGCGGCCCTGGTCGTGGCCCTGGTCGAAGACCGACACCACGTTCGGGTGCGAGAGTCGGGCCGCGGCGCGGGCCTCGCGGTCGAACTTGGCGGCGAACTCGGCGTCGTCACCGAGGCCGGTGTGCATCACCTTGACGGCGACCTCGCGGGTCAGCCGGGTGTCGATCGCACGGTAGACGGTGGCCATGCCCCCCCGGGCGAGGCGGGCGACGATCTCATACCGGTCGTCGAGCGCATGCCCCATCAAGGGATCGCTGATGCCGGTCATGGTCACACCCTGCTCCAAACACGGTCGGGGAAGAAGGCCGTGCTAGCCCGTACAGGGCGATGTTAGGAGGGTCGACCAAGAATTCACCTGTGCCGCGCCGACGAGGGCCCCGAAACTGGTCCGCGTCCGGCTGGACCGCGCCGGACCGGTCTAAGGTTGGCAGCGTGACTGCACTGATGGGGATCGATGCCCGACTGCGGCTGGCCCGGCTCTACCTGGTGACCGACGCACGCCGGCAACAGGGTGACCTGGCGGACTTCCTGGCCGCCGTCTTCGCCGGCGGCGTGGACGTGGTCCGGATCGCCGACCGGGACCTGTCGGACGAGGAACTGCTCGAGTCGCTGCAGGTCGCCCGGACGGCGGCCCAACCGCGACAGGGCCTGGTGGTGGTGGACCGCTCGGCCGAGATCGCCGGCACTTTCCGCTCCGATGTCGTGCACGTCGGGCCGGACGGGAACGCCGCCCGTGCCCGGGCAGCCCTGCACCAGTGGGGGCAGGTGGGTCGCTCCGCGCACACCGCGGCCGAGGCGGAGACGGCCCTCGCCGACCCGGGGACGAACTACTTCACCCTCACCCCGGTCCGCGGGGCCGAGGGGCTCGAACTGGTCCGGCGGGTCGCGAGAATCGCGCCGGCCGCCGAATCGAAGCCGTGGTTCGCCGGGGGTGGGGTCACCCCGGACAACCTCGACGACGTGATCGCTGCCGGGGCCCGCCGGGTGCTGGTCTCGACCGCCCTGGTGACCGCAGCCGACCCGCACGCGGTCGCGCGGGAGATGAAGGACCGGCTCCGACGTGCCTGGCGGGATGATCCGGCGATGGAGCAGTACAGCCTCCGGGCCGTCCGCGGCTCATGACCGAACCGGAGAAGTCCGTCCGGCCGGTGCGGCACAGCCGCAAGATCGTCCCCGCCGGGCTGCTCGTGGTGCTGCTGCTGATGGGCGCCTTCGCCTTCCTGCGGCCCGATGCTCCGACGACTCCCGGGGGGTCGCCGGGATCCGAGCAGACTCTGGGCACTGACCAGGACAGCGGCCTGCCGTGGGTGGCTGCGGACTCCCTCCCGCCGGAGGCGATCGAGACCCTCGAGCTGATCGACGCCGGTGGGCCCTTCCCGTACGACAAGGACGGCAGCACCTTCGGGAACCGCGAAGGGCTGCTGCCCGACCAGGGCCGGGGTCACTACGCCGAGTACACGGTGCCGACGCCGGGGGAGGGTGATCGCGGGGCACGGCGGATCGTCACCGGCGACGGTGGCGAGTTCTACTGGACGGCCGACCACTACGAGTCCTTCGAGAGGATCAGACGATGACCTCGATCCACCTCACCCGCACCGATGACGACCAACTGGAGCGTGAACTCGGCATCAGCGGTTGGCGGATCGGCCGCCTCACCGAGAGCACCAGCCGGGAGGCCTTCTTCCGCGAGATCGCCCGCGTCCTGGAGTTCCCGAGTTGGTTCGGCCGCAACCTGGACGCACTGTGGGACTGCCTCACCGACCTGACCGAGCCCACCGCCCTGATCTGGAGCGACTGGCAGCCCTTCGCGGTGCAGCACCGCAAGGACTGGTCCGGGCTACTCGGCCTGTTGGAGGAACGATCCCTCGAGAAGCCCGACTTCAGCGTCTACCTGCTCCGCTGAGCCCGCGGTGATTGCGCGGGTCGAACCAGTGCTCGCCAGGTCACGGCTGGTCCAGGGTGTCACCGGTGACCGGACTGGGGTCAGTCGATCGTCCGAGCCTCGGCGAGCGTGTCCGCGGTGAACCCAGTCGGCGTGAGGTCGTAGCGGGACGTGTACTCCCCCCGGACGGCGGCCTCGACGGCGTCGAGGTCGGCACCCACCTCGTCGGCGACCGAGCCGACGGTGCTGACGGCGAACGGGAGCCCGAGGTGGTCGTGCACCTGCTGCAGCAGGGGGGCGAGGGTGGCCGTGCCGTCCACCACCACCACCGAGGAGAAGAGCCACGCGTCGCGCACGATCCGCTGTGCGGTGCCGACCAACTTCACCACCCCGCGAGCGCTGATGCTGTACGCCCCCGGGCAGTACTCGCCGGGGACCTCACCGACTCGGGTGTCCACGCCGAGGGCGGCGAGCGCGTCCGCGTACAGCGTCCCGAAGTCACGGAAGCGATCGTTCATCCCGGTCGGGTACATCGCGCCGAGGCCGATGTGGTCGACCACCAGGGCGTCGGCGGTGTAGCCGACCACCCGGCCGCCCGGACCACGGATCCCGGTCGCGAAGCCGGCCGTGTGGGCCGCCGCCGTCGCGGCCGGGAAGCCGGCGAGCCGGGTGTCGCGCCGGCCGAACGCCACCATCGGGGTGCGGGGACGGTGGATCCACAGCGTGGTACCGATCTCGCCCCGCGACGCCTGCCGCAACAGCGCCTGCGGGATGGTGAGTTCGGCGTCGGGCTCCGCCTCGGCGGGAACCGGATCGGTGATCAACTGCACGGTCGGCTCAGAAGTCGCGACGTACGGCTGCTTCGGCGAGCGCGGTCAGCGCGGTCCGGCCCGGCTCGGTGACCTCGGCGGATGCGAGTGCGGTCAACGACTCGTCCAGCTGGTTGTTGATCATGGTCTCCACCTGTTCCCGAGCGCCGGAGTCGGTGATCACCGCACGCAGTCGGGTGACCTCGTCATCGGTCAGGTCGCTCCGACCGAGGCGGGCGTCCAGCAACTCCCGACCCGCGTCGGTGGTCTGGGCGTGGGTGTAGGCGACCAGCAGTGTCCGCTTGCCCTCCCGGAGGTCGTCACCGGCCGGCTTGCCGGTCAGTTCCGGGTCGCCGAAGACGCCCAACAGGTCGTCGCGGAACTGGAAGGCGCGACCCAGCGGCGACCCGTAGGCGGCCAGCGCAGCCTGGAGTCGGTCATCGGCCCCGCCGAGGACGGCACCGAACTGGCAAGGGCGTTGGACGGTGTAGCGGGCGGACTTGAATTCCACCACGCGTTGCGCCTCGTCGATCGCCAACTCGACGCCGTGCCGGCTCGGGTTGTGCGACTGGGCGACCACGTCCAGGAACTGGCCGCAGGTCACCTCGGTCCGCATCGCCTGCAGGACGGGTAGGGCGGCATCCACCGCGGTGGCCGGCAGCCCGGCCTGCTGCAGCATCTCCGCCGACCACATCAGCAGCAGGTCACCCAGCAGGATGGCACCGGCCCGGCCGAAGGCGTCCGACTCGCCGAGCCACCCGGAGGAGTGGTGCAGCAGCTCGAACTGGCGGTGCGCGGCCGGCATCCCGCGGCGGAGGTCCGAGCCGTCCATCACGTCGTCGTGGACCAGGGCGCTGACGTGCAGCAGGTCCAGGCTCGCGGCCGCGTTCACCAGCGGGTCCACGTCGTCCGGCAACCCGCCCGCGGCGACCCGTCCCCAGAAGCAGAAGGCGGGGCGGAGCCGCTTCCCGCCGGCGGTCAGGTCGGTCGCCAGCCGGTGCACGGGGGCCAGTTCGTCCCCGACCCGGGCCAACGCGGGTCGCTGCCGGTCGAGGAAGGTGTCGAGCGCGTGCCCCACCGAGCCACGGAAGTCGGGACCGGCCGGATCGGCGGGATCGGGGGTCCAGGATGAGTGAGCCACATGCTGAGCCTACGTACCCCTCACCCCGGCCTCCCCTAGGGTGGTGGCCATGTCCCAGCGCCTGCGTGAACCGACCATCGCTGACCTGTTGCAGGATCGGTCGCGCCCGCTCTACTCCTTCGAGTTCTTCCCGCCCAAGGACGAGACGGCCGAGCGGCAGTTGTGGCAGACCGTGCGGGAACTGGAGGGGCTCGGCCCGGACTTCGTTTCGGTCACCTACGGGGCCAGCGGCTCGACCCGCGACCGGACCGTGTCGGCCACCCGTCGGATCGCCGAGCACACCACCCTGCGGACGATGGCCCACCTGACCTGCGTCAGCCAGTCGAAGGCCCAACTCCGGCATGTGATCGGCTCGTACGCCGACGCCGGGATCCGCCACGTGCTGGCGATTCGCGGCGATCCCCCCGGTGGTCCGACGGCACCGTGGGAGAGCCACCCCGAGGGGCTGCAGAACGCCACCGAACTGGTCCGGTTGGTCCGTGAGCTGGGCGACTTCTGTGTCGGCGTGGCGGCATTTCCCGACATCCACCCCGAGCGCCGTGACGCGGACCTCGACGCAAAGATCCTGGTCGCCAAGGCGGAGGCGGGGGCGAGTTTCGCGGTCGGCCAGCTGTTCTTCCAGCCGTCGACCTACTTCGAACTGGTGGACCGGGTGCGGTCCCTGGGCTGCGACATCCCGATCATCCCGGGCATCATGCCGGTCACCAACCTCAAGCAGGTCACCCGGTTCGCCGAGCTGTCCGGGGCGGACCTGCCTGAGCGGGTGGTGGCGCGGTTGAACGCCGTCGGTGAGGACCCGGCCGAGGTGCGCCGGGTCGGCATCGGGATCGGCGTGGAGATGTCGGAGGAACTGTTGGCCGGCGGAGTGCCGGGCCTGCACTTCTACACCCAGAACCGGTCCCGGGCTACCCGCGAGATCCACGCCAGTCTGCAGGGCTCCCTGCTCGGTCGATCGTGACCAGCCGCTGGGTGGGCCGGGTCAGCGCCACGTAGAGCACCCGGACTCCGCCCGGCGACTCGGCCACGATGTCGTCGGGGGAGACCACCACCACGGCGTCGTACTCCAGACCCTTCGACTGCAGCGGGGTCACCACCCGGATCCGGTCGCCGACCGACGCGAGTGTGTCGGTCCCGGCCACGCCCGAGGTGATCATCGGCAGCAGGCTGGGTGGGCAGATCACCCCCAGGGTGCCTTCCACCTCCTCGGCCAGCCGGGCCACCGCAGCGACGGTCTCCGGCAGCGGGTCGTCCCCGGCAGCGGTGAGCAACTCCGGTTCGAAGCCGGTGGAACGGACCGCCTCCGGCAGGTCGGCATCCGGGAACGCGCGCACCACGACCTCGGCCGCGAGGGAGAACACCTCGGCGGGGCTGCGGTAGTTGGTGTCCATCCGGAAGTGCCGTACGGGCGCATTGCCGATCAGGTCGGTCAACGCCCGAGCGGACTCCTCGGCATCCGGCCAGGAACTCTGTGCCGGGTCGCCGACGATGGTCCAACTCGCCTGGCTGCCGCGGCGGCGCAGCATCCGCCACTGCATCGGCGTGATGTCCTGGGCCTCGTCGACGAGGATGTGGGCGTAGGTCTCGTGCTGCTCGGCGAACGGGTCCTCCTCCGGTTCGGGTCGCAGCCGGTCCATCGTGGTGACCACCTCTTCGCGTTGGCTGCCGTCGGCGAGGAAGAGCGATACATCACTGTCCTCGGGATCGGGCGGCAGCGGGCCGAGCAGGTGGACCAGTTCGTCCAGCAGGGCGGTGTCGGCCACCGACCACTCCGCGCCGGCGGGGTAGCTCTCGGCCAGGGCACGGTGCTCGTCCGGGTCGAGGAGGTCCGCGGCCAGCCGGCCGACCAGTCCGCGGTCGCCGAGGCGGGCCAACACCTGGGGAGCGGACAGGGCCGGCCACCACGCGTGCTGGAACATCCGCCAACTGGCGCTGTCGGTGACCAGTTCGTCGAAGGTGTCCCGGTCGACGTCCAACTCGTCGGGCTTCAACTCCCAGAGCGCCTCCAGCAGTCCCTTCGCGGCCGCATCCCGACCGTTGTTGACCTTGTGGTGGCGCAGCACCCGGCGACGGACCCGCTGCATCGCCTCGGTGGCCAGGTTGAGGGCGTACCCCTTGACCGTGACCTGGAGTCGCTGCTCGGTGTCGGGCTGGAGGGGTTCGTCGACCACCCGACGCAGCAGTGGAAGCATCCGCAGGCTGCCCTTGATCCGGGCGGCGTCGGCGGAGTCGACCCGAACGGCGCCGTCCGGGAGTACGTCCGCGGCCACATCGCCGACCGAGCGCAGGGTGACGGAGTCCTCGCCCAGGGACGGCAGCACCCGTTCGATGTAGTTCATGAACACCTGGCTGGGGCCGACCACCAGCACGCCGCCTCCGGCAAGGCGCTTGCGGTGGGAGTAGAGCAGGTACGCGGCGCGGTGCAGGGCGACCACGGTCTTGCCGGTGCCCGGACCGCCGCTGATCATGGTGAATCCCTGCCACGGGGCGCGGATCGCCTCGTCCTGCTGGGCCTGGATGGTGGCGACGATGTCGCGCATGGTGTGCCCGCGGGCGCGGCTGAGGGCGGCCATCAACGCGCCCTCGCCGACCACCACCAGGCCGTCGGCGTGGCGGTCGTCGAGCAGGTCGTCCTCGATCCCGATCACCCGATCCCCCCGGCACCGCAGCACCCGTCGTCGGCTGACCTCCATCGGGTCCGCCGGGGTGGCGCGGTAGAACGGCTCCGCGGCCCGCGCCCGCCAGTCGATCACCAGGGGCTCGTACTCGGCGTCGCGGACCCCGAGGCGGCCGACGTAGCGGACTTCACCGTCGGTGCGGTCCAACCGGCCGAAGACCAGGCCCTCGTGCTCGGCGTCGAGGGTGGCCAGCCGTTTGGCGGTCTGGAAGGCGAACACATCGCGTTCGTACAGCCCGGTGCCGTTCTCCTCCCGGACGAAGTTCGTCCGGTCGGACTGGAAGAGGTCCCGGCCGGCGCTGGCGACCTGCTGGGCCGAACGGGTGGCCTCGGCCAGGCGCTCGTACACCCGATCGACGTGCGCTTGTTCCACGGCGATTTCGTGCTCAACCGCGGATGTGGTGTGCGAAGAGGTCAAGCTGGCTACTTCCTCACCTGGAGTGGCTCAAAACGAACACCCCACTCTACTCGCTGTCCGTCGGGTTGACCCACTCCGCTCGATCGACCTCGCTCAGGCCGAGGATGCTGCGTGCACGGCGGTGGCGGCGAGGGCCCCGGAGAGCAGGGTGGCCGCGGTGCCGCTGCCGCCGCGACCCCACGGCCCGGCGTGCACCAGTCCGGCCACCGCGGAGCGGACGGGAGGGCGCCACAGCCAGGAACGCCGTCCCCGCCAGGCGATCCCGGCCGCAGGGTCCTCGGTGGCCCGGGACCAGTCGTGCCGCACCGTCCGGTCACCGCAGTCGTAGCTGACCTCGCGCAGTCGAGCGTCGTCGTGGTGGACCACCTCGATCGGGAGTTGCGGGGGACCGTCGGACTCGGCCCGTTGCACCGCCGGGGCATACGCCGGTCTGCTGCGGCGCAACCCGCGGCGCTCGGGACGGGCCGCGGTTGCCGGCAGCCATCGGTCGTAGCAGTGCCACGGGTCGACCGCGTTCACCACGGCGTCGGCGGGCAGCAGTTCCTGGTCGGGGCCGACGACCACGCCGGTGACGGTGCCGTCCTCGACGGCGATCCGGTGGATGGCGGCGGTACGGGTGGTGATCCGTCGGGTCCGGATGCGTTGCTGCAGCGCCTCGACCAGGGTGTCGGCCGGCGCCGGTACGTCGTCGCGGGTCATGGTCCAGCGGCCGAACTTGCGGTCCAGGGCCAGTTGGACCGCGCAGCGGGCCGGGGTCCGTTCCGGGGTGGAGCCCTGCCGCCACGCCACCGCGGCGATGATCGCGGACAGGTGCGGATGGTCCATCGCCTCGGCCAGGTCGGCCACCGTCCGGCCGTCCATCACCGTGTGGCGGACCTCCTTGGTCAGCTGGTCCTTCCCGGTCAGCTCACCCTCCAGCCCGAGCGGGCGCAGGGTCTGCCACATCCGGTCGAAGGTGTCCAGCAGGTCCCGCCACCGCTCCGCCACCGCCGGACCGTAGGCGGCGGTGAGGGTGTCGGTCTGGTCACCGCGCTCAGTCGGCAGCACGAGTTCGCTCCCGTCGGCGAACCGGTGCGTGACCGGTGGCGCGGGGACGAGGGCCAGCCCGGATCGGGACAGTTCGGCGTCGAAGGCACGGCCGCTCTTGCGGAACAGGTCGCGCAACGGGGCGGGGAATCCCAGCACCTCGTCGAAGGGCGGCACCTCCTCGAAGGAGGGGGGAGTACCGGTCTCCAGCAGGGTGACCCGGTGGCCCGATTTGGCCAGCCGCAGGGCGGTCGCGACCCCGCCCAAGGTGTTGCCGAGGACGACCGCCGCAGGGTTGGCGGCCCGACTGCCAAGTGCCATCGTCGCAGGGTTCAGAGTCGCAGGGGTTTCAGAGCCGGAGGGGTCAGAGCCGGATGTTCTTCAGGTGCGGCTCGACCTCGGCCGCTGCCTCGTCCCCGTACGCCTTCGCGAAGCGGGGCAGGAAGGTGCCGTTGAAGCGGTACTCCTGGGGGCCCTTGATCGCGATCACGTAGCTGGACAGCAGCGACCCGATCTGGGCGCAGCGTTCCAGCCCGACCCCCCACGCGAGGCCGGAGACGAAGCCGGCCCGGTAGGCGTCGCCGACCCCGGTCGGGTCCACCCGGGCGGTCTCCTCGGCGATCGGGACGTCGATGCGCTCCCCACCGGTGTAGACGCTGGAGCCGTCCTTGCCGCGGGTGATGATGCGGTGCTCGACCCGGGAGACGATCTCGTCGTGGCTCCAACCGGTCTTGGACTGCAGGACGGAGTCCTCGTAGTCGTTGGAGAACAGGTAGGTGGCCCCGTCGATCAGCCGGCGGATCTCGGCGCCGTCCATCCATGCCACCTGCTGGGACGGGTCGGCCAGGAACGGGATGCCCCGTGCCCGGCACTCCTCGGAGTGCCGTTGCATCGCCTCGGGGTCGTTCGGGGAGACCATGACCAGGTCGAGGCCACCGGCCCGGCGGGCGATCGGCTGCAACTCGATCTGGCGGGCCTCGGCCATCGCGCCGGTGTAGAAGGACCCGATCTGGGCCCCGTCGGTGTCGGTGGTGCACACGAAGCGGGCGGTGTGCGCCGTCTCGGAGGTCCGGACCGGCCAGGTCAGCACCCCGTGCCGGTCCAGCCAGTCGCGGTAGTCGCCGAAGTCCTCACCGACCGAGCCGACCAGCAGCGGGTCCAGCCCGAGTGCGGCGATCCCGAAGCAGATGTTCGGCGCCACCCCGCCCCGCTTGATCTGCAGGTCCTCGACCAGGAAGGACAACGAGACCCGTTCGAGTTGTTCGGCCACCAACGAGTCGGCGAAACGTCCACCGAAGGTCATCAGGTGGTCCATGGCGATGGATCCGGTCACAGCGATGTTCACCCGCCGAAGCCTAGCGGTAACCGGCCCGCGATCCAGCCGCCCGGGTCCTCTCCGCGGGTCGTTGGTTTACCACGCGTACGTGGTGTCCATGCAGTCTGCCGGGCAGATTTGCCCGGCACACTGCATGGCTCCTTGGCGCAATCTCGCCCGGTTGTCCACAGGGGCGCTGACCGTACGCGTGCTGGCCGCGTCACCGCCGCAGCGGCCGCCCGTCGTCCGGTCCGGTTCCGACCCGTTGCACTCTGCCGTACGTCATCCGGCGCAGGAACCACTCGGTCGGTCCCTGCTGGAAACCGGCTCGCCGCTGCAGGTCCGAGCCGACGACCGTCGCCAGCCAGACCGCGACACCGAGCCCGACGGCCTGGGTATCGGTGAGCCGCGCCCCGAGGTGCAGGGCGTACGGCGGGATCAGCACCGCCCACACCACCGACTGGAACAGATAGCAGGTCATCGACCGCCGGCCGGTGGCAGCGAGGGCGGTGACCACCGGACCCGGACGCGTACGGACGTGGTTGGCGACCAGGGCGATGGTCGCCGCGTAGCCGAAGGCGCCGGCGTACCCGGTGACCAGGTGCACCCAGAACATCGACGTGGCGATCGAAGTCGAGGGCTGCCAGGTCCCGATTGCGACCAGCATGTGCGGTAGGGCACCGAGGAGGCTGATCATGATCCCGCCACCGGCCACCCGGCGCAACAGCCCGAGGTGGCGTTCGGGTTCCTCGAGCAGCCGCCGCCGGGCCGCCCAGATCCCGACCAGGAACGGCGGTAGCGAGATGGTGATCAACAACGGGATGAACATCGGCGTGATCACCAGCCGCACCAGTCCGTCGAGGATCGGGTTCATGATCGCCTCGTCCCCGGCGGCGGCGAAGAAGGCGTTGCTGAGCACGACATAGAGCACGCTGCCGACCGCCACGGTGCAACCGGTCATGATCAACAAGGTGCGGTCGGCGAAGCGCGGGGCGGCCACGAAGAGGAGGGCGATGGTGCCGTAGACGGCGATCACGTCGCCGTAGAAGAGGAGTGCGGTGTGGGCCAGCCCGATGGCGACCAGCCACCAGCCCCGGCGCCGGAGCAGACGCCGGATCGAAGGCCACTCGGCGCCCTCGGCGACGCGGTGACGGTGGATCTGCGCCAGCCCGTACCCGAACAGGGCGGCGAACATCGGGTAGCCGCGGTTCTCGGCCAGCAGCGCGACGGCGGCGGTGGCGACCTGGTCGGCAGTCCCGGGAGCCGTGGCGCCGCCGGTGGTGTAGCTGCGGAAACCGTGCGCGTGCACGACTGCGATCACCAGCAGCATGAAAC
The DNA here is from genome assembly GCA_052094425.1 of Propionibacteriaceae bacterium. Classification (GTDB taxonomy): domain Bacteria; phylum Actinomycetota; class Actinomycetes; order Propionibacteriales; family Propionibacteriaceae; genus Microlunatus. Next base: position 18,721 of record JBQDIN010000013.1, on the reverse strand, counting down.
CCCGGGCCAGGTCGGGTGCGAGTGCCCGGTGCTTGACCGGTCGGGGCGTCGACAGGGTCGAGTTCTGGGTCATGGGAGTCCTCGGCGTTAAGATACGGATGCGTGTCTCAAATAAGATACGTGGCCGTCTCTTAAAGGAGAAGTGAATTTTCTTGCCCGACCAGTCGCCGCCAGCCGGCCAGGAGCGTCCGCGTGCCACCCGGCGCCGCGGGGAGGAGTTGGTGCGGGCCATCCTCGAGGCCGCCCTGGCGGAGACCGCCGAGCACGGCCTCGGGCGATTGACGATGGAGGGCATCGCCCGCCGGGCCGGTACGGCGAAGACCTCGCTGTATCGGCGCTGGTCGTCGGCCGAGGACATCGTGTTGGAGGCGCTGCGACAACAGCAGCCGGTGGAGCAGCCCTCGCCCGGCGCCGACGACCTGCGCGGCGACCTGGTCCGGGCCCTCCTGTTGCTGCGCGGCATGGTGGCCCAACCCGGCTACACCGCGGTGATGGCCTCGGTCTTCGAGGAGTCGTCGCGCCGCCCGGACCTGCACCGGCGGCTGTACGAGGAGGTGTACGACCCGCTCGGCGGTCGGTTCACCCGCAACGTGCTCGAGCACTACGCCGAGCACGGACAACTCGATCCGGATCGCCTCACCCCCGTGGTCGCCGACATCGGCGAGGCGCTACTGCTCAAGTACGCGGCGGATCACTTCGTGTTGCCCGATGACGACTATGTGGCAGCGATCGTGGATCAGGTCATCCTGCCGGCGGTCGGGCTGGGCCCCGCGGGCCGGTGAGGCGTCCGGCTGAGCTCGGGCCGCGCGGGGCTACCGGACGGGCTGACGGGCGACTTGCGGGCGACCAGCACGAATCGGGAGTTGGTGAACGTGAGGTTCCCCGCCCCGTCGGTGCCGTGCCGATGCAGGTCGAGCAGGGTGTCGCGGTGCTCGGCCACGGTGAAGTCGTCGGGCAGGTCCCACGGGACCTGGCTGAAGTACTCCAGCAGGGTGGTCACCGAATCGAAGACCGAGGGTCCGTACCACTGCTCGGCGCGGCTGACCTCGAATCCGGCTGCGACCAGGTCGGCGCGGTGTCGCTCCAGGGTGTGCTCCGGATACGGGTACGGGTGGCCGAGGGCGTCGTGGATCTCGGCGAAGTCGTCGCCGCCGACCTGTTGGGTGAGGAAGGTCCCGCCGGGGGTGAGGGTGCGCAGTACGTCTTCGGCCCGGTAGCTCTCGTGCCGGTTCATGATCAATTCGAACCGGCCGTCGGGGAAGGGAAGGGTCTGGTCCGCGTCGGCGTCGTGGGCCTGCGTCTCGATCCCGTGTGGGGCCAGGGCTTCGGTGGCGACCGGCAGGTTGGGCGGCCAGCCCTCGGTGGCAGCCAGGTCGGTCGGTCGTACGGCGGTGGGCAGGTCGGCGAGCAGCGCCAGCAGGCGCTCCCCGCCGCCGGTGCCGAGGTCGAGCGCGGACCGGGTGTCGCGCAGGGCGTCCCGGCAGAGGTACTCGAAGTCCCACGGCGGCGCCGACTCACTCACCCGGCCGGCCAGGAAACTGAAGTCCCACCCCTGCGGTTGGGGTCCGAACGTCCGCTCCCACGCGGTGAGTAACCCTGTTTCGTCGGGTGTGTCATCCATGCTCGCGACGATAGCGGGGAATCGATCGGACAGTGATTCGCGCGCGCCTTGACGAGCTGGCGGAGACGTGTTCGGCTGGGCACTTCGTTGATATCGCGGAACGAGTGTGCGCGGCAGGGCTGCGCCGCTCGGCTCAGTCGGCGAGTCCCAAGAAGACCAGCAGAGCGCGGTCGAGCCGGACGAGATCGGCGTCGCTGAGCCGTCCTACGTGGTCACCCAGGTTCCCCCGAGGCATCGTGGTGACCTTGTCGACCATGATCTGACTCGACTGCTGGATCCCGGTGACCTCCGTGGGCTCCACGGGGATCCGGAGAAGTGGCGCATCGACCGCGCTCGTCGTCAGTGGACAGACGGTGACCGATGCAGCTGCGTCGAACCGATCGTCCTGGACAACGACCACGGGTCTTGGCTTGCCGGTGTAAGCGCCCCGTGCGACAGCGACACGGATGTCGCCTCGCCTCACTCGCCGGCATCCCAGTCGATCGAGACGGCGTCGACGAAAGTTTGGTCTGCGACCTCGTCTTCACCAGCAGCAACGGCTGCCGACTGGCGGTGAGCCTCCGTAACGAACTCCGGCGCCCGCACGTCGGGTACCCAGATCTGAACAGGCCTGAGTCCCTGCTCACGCATCCGCTTGCGGTATTCGCGGACTCGCTCTCGGGTGGTTGCCATGCCCGCATGTTACATGTAACGCCCCTTGAAGGTCAATCGCTTGTCCTGCAGTCGAGGGAACCCCGCTCGCGGGTCCGGTCCACAGTCTGACGTCGCACGTCTTGACGAACTGTCGGGGAGCAGGTGTACATTGGTTCTTGTTCGAACATGCGTTCGATAATCAGCACTTGGGGAAGGGCTGACGGTCACGTTGTTCGGATGCGGCACCCGGTCCTCGACCTTTGGTGAGGTGAGGCAGGTGCTTCGGGCCGGCCCCGGGATGGATGGACCTCGACCCCCATCCACCCCGGGGCTTCCCAAACCGGGTCGAGACGGTGAGCAGGAGAAGGCACGCAACGACCTGGGGGAAGCGGGATGCGCACGTACGACGAACCGATCGAGGTCCGCCGCGGACTGGTGGCGGGGACCGAGGGCCCGGCCCAGTTCCTGTGGCGCAACCGGCTCTGGGTGGTGCGCGCTGTGCAGACCCGATGGCTGGAGACCGCTCCCTGGTGGGAGGGGCCGCAGGCCCGTGCCCTCCGTGGCGACGACCAATCCGACCAGCACCAATCCGACCAGCAGGACGGTGACCTGTTGGCCGAGGAGGAGGTGTGGCGGGTGCTCGCCGCCGATGGGCGGCAGGGCCGACACGGGGTGTACGAGTTGACCCACGCCAGCAGCACCGGCCAGTGGCGGCTCCGTGCGATACAGGACTGAGGACGCGATGACCACTGATCACTGGCGCGACGACCTGCGGCGGGCCCGTGCCGCACTGGTCGAGGCGGAGCTGTCTCCCCGGCCCGCCGATCGCTATCTCGGTGCCCACCTGGTGGCCCGTCGGGTGTCCGCGTTGGTGCTGACGCTGCGCACTCCGCGCCGGCCGGGACGACTGCGCAACGCCTGGACGCTGTTGGCCGAGGTCGCGCCGGAGTACGGCGAGTGGGCTGCCTTCTTCGCCGCCACCCAGTCCAAGCAGGAGGCCGTGCAGGCCGGGGCGGTGGTGATCGTCCATGCCCGGGAGGCCGACGACCTGGTCCGCGACGCGGCCCAGTTCCTCGCCCTGGTGGAGGGACGGCTGGAACGCCTGCAAGTGCGTCACGACCAACAACTGGACCGCAGTGATGACCAACTGTCGGGTGGCGTTGATCACCGCCACACGTACGGGAGGTCGCTCCGCCATGGGTGACCCGTTCGTCCACCTCCGGGTCGCCTCCGGCTACTCGCTGCGTTACGGCGCCTCCCATCCGTCGGAGTTGGTGCAGCGGGCCGCCGACCTCGAGATGGACACCTGCGCCCTGACCGACCGGGACGGGCTGTACGGCGCGGTCCGCTTCGCCAAGGCCTGTCTGCGTACGGGAATCGCCCCGGTGCTCGGAGTTGATCTTGCCGTATTGCCGATCCTGCCGGAGCAGGCGCGGGGGTGGGAACGGACCCCTGCCCGCGGTGGAGTGGAGCGGGACCGCCGGCTGCCACGGGTGGTGCTGCTGGCCACCTCCCGAGCGGGCTGGGCTACCTTGTGCCGGTTGGTCTCGGCCACCCACCTGGGCGGGGAACGCGGTACCCCGATCGCCGATCCGCAGAGCATCGCGCGGGGTGCGGCCGACGGCGGACTGGCGGTGCTGCTCGGTGCCGACTCCGAGTACGGGGTCGCGGTGGCATCCGGACACCGCCAGCAGGCGACCGCGGTGTTGGACCGGTGGCGTCGCCTGGTCGAACGAGAGCACCTGGTGGTCGCGGTCACCAACCACCACAACCCCGGTAGCGGGGTGGGGACCGCCCGGCAGGCGGGCCGGATGCTGGCCCTGGCCGACACCGCCGGGATCCCGGTGGTGCTGACCAACGCGGTCCGGATGGCCGAACGGCACCAGGCCCCGACCGTCGACGTCCTCGACTCGGCCCGGCGGCTGGTGCCACTCGGGCACCGCAACGTCGACCGTCGCAACGCCGAGGGCTACCTCAAGTCGGGCAAGGAGATGCTGGAGGTCGCCGAGGAGGTGGCCCGACACGGCGGACGCGGCGACCACGGGGCCGAGCGGCTGCTCGAACAGACCCGGCGGCTGGCGGCCCGCTGCCGCCTCGACCCGCGGGTCGACCTCGGACTGGGGGAGACCCACCTGCCCGAGTTGTCCGTGCTGAACACCGATGGGCCGGCCTCCGGTGCTCGCGCCTCCGCCACCGATGCGCTGGCCGTCCTGCGGCAGCGCTGCGAGGCCGGGATCTCCCATCGGTTCGGCCGGCCGGGCACCGAGGTCGCCGACCGACTGGCCGACGAGTTGGCCGTGATCGACCACCACGGCTACGCCACCTACTTCCTCACCGTCGCCGATGTGGTCGACCTGATCAAGGAGATGGGGGTACGGTGCGCAGCCCGCGGCTCCGGGGCCGGCAGCCTGGTCAACTACCTGCTCGGCGTCTCCGGGGTGGACCCGTTGCGGCATGGCCTGGTGATGGAGCGGTTCCTCTCGGTGCGGCGCGCGGCGCTGCCGGATGTCGACCTGGACGTGGAGTCGGCCCGCCGGCTCGAGGTGTACGAGAAGATCCTGGCCACCTTCGGCGGGGAGCGGGTGGCCTGTGTGGCGATGCTGGACACCTACCGGGTCCGGCACGCCGTCCGCGACGTCGGGGCTGCGCTGAGCCTGCCGCCGGCCGAGGTGGATGCGATCGCGAAGGCGTTCCCGCACATCCGGGCCCGCGACGCCCGAGCCGCCCTACGCGACCTGCCGGAGCTGCGGTCCGCCGGGTTGGCCGACCGCCGCCTCGACCTGTTGTTCTCCCTGGTGGAGTCCCTCGACGGATTGCCCCGCCACATCGCCCTGCACCCCTGCGGGGTACTGCTCAGCGACGCCAGCCTGCTGGACCGTACGCCGGTGGAGGCCAGCCATGCCGGCTTCCCGATGAGCCAGTTCGACAAGGACGACGTGGAGGACCTCGGGCTGCTCAAACTCGACGTGTTGGGCATCAGGATGCAGTCCTCGATGGCGCACGCGGTGGAGGAGATCGACCGCACCGAGGGGGAGCGGATCGATGTCGACCAGATTCCGTTCGACGACGACGCCACCTTCACCATGATCAGGAACGCGGCCACCCTCGGCTGTTTCCAGATCGAGTCGCCGGGGCAGCGGGAGCTGGTCGGGAAGTTCGCCCCGGAGACCTTCGGTGACTTGATCATCGACATCTCCCTGTTCCGTCCCGGCCCGGTGAAGAGCGACATGGTCAACCCGTTCCTGCGGGCTCGACAGGGCTGGGAGCTGCCCCGCTACCTCCACCCCGATCTCGAGCCGCACCTGCGGGAGACCTGCGGGGTGGTGGTCTTCCACGAGCAGGTGATCAAGATCATCGGCACCGTCGCCGATTGCGATCTGGCCACCGCGGACGAGGCTCGCCGCGCGCTGGGGGACCTGCGGGGCAAGGAGGACGTCCGGGCCTGGTTGCTGCCCCGGGCGCGGCAGCGCGGCTACGACGAGGCGACGGTGACGAGGATCTGGGAGGTACTGGAGGCCTTCGCCTCCTTCGGCTTCTGCAAGGCGCACGCGGCCGCCTTCGCGCTGCCCACCTACCAGTCGGCCTGGCTGAAGGCGCACTGGCCGGCGCATTTCCTGGCCGGGGTGCTCACCCACGACCCGGGGATGTATCCCAAGCGGTTGATCCTGGACGAGGCCCGTCGGCTCGGGATCGCAGTGCTCTCCCTGGACGTGAACGCCAGTGACGGCAGCTACCGGGTCGAACGGGTGGGGCGCTACGACGAACCGCCCCCGTCGGTCCTCGGGCAACCGCCGCGACTGGCTCCCGGGGCTGGCCTGCCCGACGGCCGCGACTTCGGCATCCGGATGTCCCTGGCCGACGTGAAGGGGATCACCGAGACCGAGGTCGGCCGGATCGTCGCCGGACGGCCGTACCGGACCCTCGCGGACTTCTGGGCCCGAGCCGGCGTGACCGCCCCGGTGGTGGAGCGGCTGGTGCTGGCGGGCGCCTTCGACTCCCTGTACGGGATCGGTGCCACCGCCCCGGTCCGCCGCCGGCAACGGATCACCCGGCGGGACCTGTTGCTGACCGTTGCCGACCTGCAACGCGACCGGCACGTCGACCGACGGGCACATCGATCGGCCCGGGGACTGCGGCCTGAAAGGGGACTGGGGTCCGGTGGACCCGGCCGGGTCGAGTCGGGCCAGGATCCCCGCGACCTGGCCCGGCGCCAGTCGGCGACCACTCCGGCGGCCCGTCCCGCGGAGGTCCAGCTGCCCCTCGACTTCACCGACCCGGATGCTTCGGAGGAGACCCCGGCCGACGAACTGGTGCCCTCCGGGCTGCCGGAGTTGTCGGATGCGGAGCGGGTCGCCGCGGAGTTGGACATCCTCGGGATGGACGCCAGCCGGCACGTGGTGGATTTCTACCTGCCGCTGCTGGAGCAGTTGGGGGTGAGTTTCGCGGCCGACCTGCTGTCGGTGCGCGATCGGCGCGACGTGCTGATCGCCGGGGTCAAGGTGGCCACCCAGACTCCGCCGGTCCGGTCCGGGCGCCGGGTCGTCTTCCTCACTCTGGACGACACCACCGGTCCGGCCGATGCCACCTTCTTCGAGGACGCCCAGGGCCCGTACGCCGCCACCCTCTTCTCGTCCTGGCTGCTGCTGGTCCGCGGCGAGCTCCGCCGCACCGGTCCGCGTGGGGTCTCGCTGCGCGCGACCGGTTGCTGGGACCTCCGGGTGCTGTACGAGCGATGGCAGCAGGCGGTCGCCGCCGGTGCGGACGAGGAGCAGGCCCGGGCCGCGGTCCGTGACCTGATGGACGCGGTGCCCGAGGGGTTCGGGATCGTGGGGGATCAACTCGACCCCGATGCCACGACCACACCGAGCGGGGAACGCCCGGATGCCGACGCCCAGCAGCACACCCGGGCCGGCGGGATGGGACGTCGCCGGGTGCTCGTGCATGCCAGCGGGTTCCGCCAGTCCCCGTACGCCGACATCGAGCCGGCCGGGGTGGAGCCGACCGGACCGCCGCGCAAGGTGTGGCACACCAGCCCGGGAAGCTCGGGCCGATGAGGGCAAGCACTAGGCTGCAGTCCAACGAGCACCCGCGACCGCAGGAGGACACCGATGGCCGAACAACGGCGGAGTCGAGCCGTGTCCCAGACGTTCCTGACCGAGTTGCTGGCCGGACAGTTGCAGCACTGGATGCAGTCCGCAGACCGGGACCACTGCGAGGTGGTCGACCTGGGCGGCGGTACTGGCGGACTGGCGGCGGACCTGGCGAAGGTCGGCCATCAGGTCACCGTGATCGACCCGAGTCCGGATGCCCTGGCCTCGTTGGAACGACGAACGGCCGAGCAGGGGTTGGGCGATCACCTGCGCGGGGTGCAGGGCGACGCCGGCGACGTCCTCGACCTGGTTGGTGTCGCTGGTACCGATGTGGTGGTCTGCCACCGGGTGCTCGAGGTGGTGGACTCGCCAGCGAATGCCTTGTCCGTGATGGCCCAGCTGATCCGGCCCGGCGGTTGCCTGAGCCTGCTGGTGCCGCAGCGCAATGCGGTGGTGCTCTCCCAGGCATTGACCGGACACCTGTCCGCCGCTCGGCAGGTCTTCGCCGATCCGGGGCGCTTCGACCTCGACCAGGTGACCGGTCTGGTCAACGGGGCCGGCTTCACGATCGCCGGCCTGCACGGGATCGGTGCGGTCGCCGACCTGGTCCCGGAGTCCCTGCTCGAGTCGGTCCAGGGCGCCGCCGCGGAGTTGTATGCCCTGGAGTCGGAGATCAGCCAGGACCCGGCCTTCCGCGCCATCGCGCCGGTGCTGCACGTGTTCGCCACCCGCTGATCCCACCCGGCGCTCCCAGCCGGTGCCCGTCCCCGGATCGGCTCGCCCCATCGGGTTCGTGGTCTCGCGGGGTTGCCCGGTGACGCCGGTGATCATGCACGTCGACATGGACTGCTTCTACGCCGCGGTGGCGCTGCGGCGGCGACCCGAGTTGCGCGGGAAACCAGTGATCGTCGGCGGTGTCGGCCGGGGGGTGGTGCTCTCGGCGACCTACGAGGCCCGGGCCGCCGGGGTGCACTCGGCGATGCCGATGTCCCGGGCGCGGCGGCTCTGCCCGTCGGCGGTGGTCCTCCCGCCCGACATGGACGCCTTCCACGCTGCCAGCAAGGGCGTCTTCGCCATCTTCGACTCGATCACCTCGGTGGTCGAGGGTGCCTCCGTGGACGAGGCCTTCCTCGACGTCACCGGATCCCTGCGCCGCCTCGGCGGGGCGCGCGTGATCGGCGAACTCATCCGTGCCCAGGTGACCGACGAGCAGCAGATCATCTGCTCGGTCGGGATCGGCCCGTCCAAGTTCATCGCCAAGGTGGCCTCCAAGGAGGCCAAGCCCGACGGGCTCGTCGAGGTACGCCCCGATGACGTCGTCGCCTTCCTGCATCCCCTGCCGGTGGAACGGATGTGGGGAGTGGGGGAGGCCACGGCGGAGAAACTCCACCGACTGGGGCTGCGGTCGGTCGCCGATCTGGCGCACACCTCGCGGCAGACCCTGCAGCGGGCCTTCGGTCCCCGCCAGGGTGTCCTGCTGGCTGACCTCGCCTGGGGCCGGGACACTCGCCCGGTGGTCGGCCGCCCCCCGGAGCGCAGCGTCTCCTCCGAGGAGACCTTCAGCACCGACACCGATGACGCCCGGGTGATCGCCCGGGAGATCCTGCGGATGTCGGCCCGTACGGCCGGTCGGCTCCGGCGGGCGGGGGTACTGGGCCGGACGGTGGTCCTCACCCTCCGGTTCGCCGACTTCACCACGCTCAGCCGGTCCGTGACGCTGCGTAATCCCTCCGATGTCACCGACGAGATCCACGAGCAGGCGATGGGTCTGTACGGCAAGCTCGGGCTGCAACGGGTCCGGATCCGCAAGGTCGGTGTCCGGGTGGAGGGATTGATCGACATCGACCAGGCGTACCGGCAGCCGGAGCTGACTGATCCGGACCGCGGCTGGCGGGAGGCCGAGGTGGCCGTGGATGCTGCCGTACGGAAGTTCGGCCCGGCCGCGGTCCAGCGGGCGGTGCTCACTCGCAATCCGGGCGGGCGACCGGAGGACGGGCCGTGGGACGGGGGTCGGCGAAGGGGCGGTGGATAAATCCCGTAGCGACTTTCGAATAGCCCCGCGGGCAACTAGACTGGGCCGCAAGATCAACCGATCTGTCAACTCGTATTCGTGTGACACACGAACAACCGCCGGGAGGTGGCAGGTGGCCCTCTCACCAGAAGAGCAGCGGCTCCTCGAGCAGATGGAGGCTGCGCTCTCCGCCGAAGACCCCAAGTTGGTCAACACCCTGCGGGGGACCGGCGTTCGTCGGGTCCACCGTCGCCGCGCCGCGATCGCCGGCGTCGGCTTCTTCCTGGGTCTCGGCCTGCTGCTCGCCGGGATCGCCACCTACTTCTGGATCAGCATCATCGGCTTCGTCGTCATGGTGGCTGCGGCCGTCATCGCGATCTCGTCCTGGCAGCACGTCGGTGAGAGCGGTCCGGAAACTGAGGAGCCGGTCGATCGACCGAAGACTCCGACCTCTCGCGGGCCGGCCGACAGCAGCCAGAACTTCATGGACAAGATGGAGGAGCGCTGGCGTCGCCGCCGCGACGAAGGCTTCTGATCCGCCTGTGATTGCTGATGCGAACCCGAGACGACACCCGTCGTCTCGGGTTCGCTGTCTTTCGTCACGTGGTCCGGGCCGTCCTGGTGCTCGGCCTGATCGGGGTGTTGGCACTGGGATCGGTCTGGATGCTCCAGCGATCCTTCATCTACCACCCCGGGGAAGCAGAGGTCCCACCGGCTGGTGAGGTCATCGAGGGGGCTCGGGACATCACCCTGACCACCTCCGACGGCCTGGAGTTGACGGCATGGTTCCTCCCTCCGGTGGAGAAGGCGCCGCACGCCGACACAGCCGTTCTGATGGCGCCGGGCAACGCCGGCGATCGCCGAAGCCGGGCGGGACTGGCCGGCGAGGTCAACGCCCACGGGTTCGCCGTCCTGGTGCTGGAGTACCGGGGGTTCGGCGGCAACCCGGGCCGGCCGAGTGAGGACGGTCTCGCCGCGGACGCGCTGGCCGCCTCCGATGCCCTGACCGAACTGGGGTACCCGCCGGAGCGGACCCTCTACTTCGGTGAGTCGCTGGGGACGGGCGTGGTGGCCGGCCTGCAGGCCGCACGGCCACCGGCGGGAATCGTCCTCCGGTCCCCGTTCACCGATCTGGCCGACCTCGGCTCGGTCCACTACCCGGAGCCCGTGGTGCGGCTGGTGTTGCGCGACCGGTTCCCGGTCAGGGAACAGATGGCCGGGAGCCAGGTCCCGACGACGGTGATCCATGGCGACCGCGACTCCGTGGTGCCGTCCGCGCAGAGTGCTGCGGTTGCCGCCGCCTCCCCGGTCCTGGTCGAGGAGCTCCTCATCGAGGGAGCCGACCACAATGACGAGGTGATGTTCGGGTCCGAGGTCGCCGACGCGATGGCCCGGCTCTCCTTGACGTGAGCGCGGACCACAGTCTGGTGGGCTGTGCGATGATTTCGGTGGTTCTGGTCGGTCTCTCCTGAGAACATGCAGACACACACCTGCTCCCAGCCATCCCCGCCGAAAAGGAACTGCCTTGCCCCGCACCCGAGTCCACAGCCTGTGCATCTCCCTCGACGGCTTCGCCGCCGGCGACCACGTCACCGAGGCCGCGCCGATCGGCGACGCCCAGAAACTCTTCAGCCGGCTCGACGGCCGGGTGATCCACGGCGTCGACCAGGTGGACGACCCCATCACCGTGGACCGCGCCCTCACCAGCCTCTGGGACCAGGGCGTCGGCGCCGAGATCATGGGGCGCAAGAAGTTCGGCCCCCAGACCGGTGCGTGGCCCGACGACGGATGGCGCGGCTGGTGGGGTGAGGAGCCGCCCTTCCGCACCCCCGTGTACGTGATGACCCACCACCCGCGCCCGCCGATCGACTTCCCGAACGGGACCAGTTTCCATTTCGTCGACGGCACCCCGCAGCAGGTGCTGACCCAGGCCTTGGCGGCGGCCGGTGGCCTCGACGTACGGCTCGGCGGCGGGCCCTCGACCATCAGCCAGTTCCTGCAGGCCGGCCTGGTCGACTTCATGCACCTGGTGGTCCTGCCGATCGTCCTCGGCAAGGGTGTGTCCCTCTGGGACGGCTCGGGTGCGGTCGAGGACCGCTTCACCATCGAGTCGATCACCTCGCCCAGCGGCCTCACCCACCAGTTCTGGAACCGCCGCTGACTGGGAGGTCGCTGACTGGGAGGTCAGGGGACTGGGAGGTCAGGGGACTGGGAGGTCAGGGGGCGGAGTCACCCTGCGTCGGTGAGGTCCGGCTTGCTCCCGGGCCGGAGCCGAACTTTCAGTGACTGCCACAGGGACTTCGGCAGCAGGGCGGCCCGCAGCTTGCGGTGCCAACTCTCCGGCTCGATCAGCCCTTGCCGGATCTCGCTCGCGGTGTCGTGCAAGGCGGTCACGGAGGCGTCCCCGTCGAACGCCCGGGCATAGCGGGACCGTTCCACCAGGTCGGCCAACTCGTGCATCCGGCCGGCCGTCTCCGGCAGCAGTCGATCACCCACCTCACGTCCGATCGCCTGGGGTGACCCGGACGGCCAGGTCGCCCCGAGGTCGACCATCGTGTCGCGGACCTCCGCCCAGGCCGACTCGACCCGGTCCTGCGGGTCACCGCCGGCTTCGAGCCGGGTACTGCGGCGATGCAGACGGAAGGCCCCCGGAGCGGCCAGCAACAGCAGCACCATCAGGCCGATCCCGCCGCCGGCGAGCACCCGGGCCACCGGGAAGGAGTCGCTGTCGTCGACGGGACCGGCCGACGGGCTGGCCGAGTCCTCGCCGGTGGACTCGTCGGCACTGGGGCCGGCGGTCTGCTCGGTGGTCGGCACCTGGCTGGGCTCGTCGCCCTCGGGTCCGGACCGTTCCAACGTCCACTCCGGCGGGGTGCCGGTCACGGCACCAGGGGTCGGCTCGAAGCGCACCCAACCGAGGTCGGTGAAGTACAACTCGGGCCACGCGTGCATGTCCCGGATGGAGACCGACCAGGACCCGTCGTCGGTCTCCTCGCCGGGCAGGAAGCCGACCGCGACCCGGGACGGGATCCCAGCCACCCGGGCCATCATCGCCATCGACGCGGCGAACTGCTCGCAGTAGCCGGTGCGGTCCTCCAGCAGGAAGTTCTCCAGTGCCTCGTAACCGGAACCGGGCTGGGTCTCGGTGCTGTAGGTGAACAGTGGGCTGCGCAGGTGCTGTTGGATGGCGGCCGCCTGCAGGGCCGGGGCCTCCTCGCCCTCGATGATGTCCTCGGTCAGGTCGATCAAGGACTGCGGCAGGTCATCGGGTACGACGGTGGTCTCGGCCGCGTCCGGCGGACTCCCCGCATCGGCGCCGGACAACTCGTCCCCGGGCGGATCGACGTCCTTGCTGCGCACGGTGTAGTCGAGGAAGCGGGTGGACTGGGTGTGGTCCTCCCCGATGCCCATCGTGATCAGGGAGTTCGCGACGTAGCCCCAGTCGTCGCCGGGAGCATCGAAGCTGCGGGGGGCGTAGGGGAGGGGCAGGTACTGGGAGGAGAAGTCCTCGATCGAGAACTCGGTGGTACGCAACTCGGACGGTTCGTCGGTGAGCCCGGGGATGGCCCCCATCTCCTTGCCGGGTACGAGCTGGGTCTGGGACTGGGTCCAGCCGCCACCACCGAAGACCGACAGGCTGGCCATCCGCAGGTAACTCCCACCGGAGCGGTCGGAGCGGTAGGTGATGACCTCCCGGTCCTCGGGCTGGTTCAGGTTGCGGCGCAGGTCGAGGGTCGGATCGGTCAGTTCCAGCGGCCCGCCGCGTCCGGAGCCACGCCCGAAGCCGAACCCGTCCAGGGCCAGGGTGGGGGTGACCAGCCCGAGTACGAGTGCGATCGCCAAGGTGGGCAGGCCGATCATGGTGGCCGACCGCCACACCACCGGCTGGGCCGTTCCCATCCCCTCGGCCGAGTCGTGGCTCAGACTCCGGGTCCAGCGGGAGGTCGAGTTGATCCCCTCTGCGATGAGGATCCCGAGGTAGCCGACGGCGATGCACAGGAAGGAGATCATCCCGGTGTCGTCAGGCAGCCCGATCGCAGGGATCAGGAACAGAGTGGCCGGCGGTGCGATCGCCCACACGTGCCGGTGGATTCCTGCGGCAAGCAGGTCGGTCATGATCGTGATCATGCCGATCGCCGTGATGAACAGCAGCTTCACGCCATCGTGCGGTTCCATCGGCGCCGGCTGGGTCTGCATGTGCTCGGCGGCCCCGGTGAAATGTCCGATGAAGTCGGACCACCAGTTTCCCCCGGATCCGGGCAGCCCGGCCGAGCAGGCCACCACGAAGAGCACCCAGATCCCGATCTGGCTGCCCAGTACGGCTCCGGTGGACCAGCGCAGCCGGCGGAGCACGACGGTGAGGCCACCGAGCAGGAGCACCAGCGCCCAGCCGATACCCAGATAGGAACGGTCCGCGGTGAGCGGGGCCAGGGTGAAGGTCGACAGCAGCACGGAGACGGTGATGGCGATCCCCATCCGATCGGTCGGCCGCATCAGACCATCTCCTGGACCCGGGTCAACTGGTGCCACGCCTCGGCGACGGGGGTGCCCTGCTCGACACTGACCACCCGCCACTGGTTGTCGGTGAGCATCTGGACGGCGAGATCGTGCTCGGTGGCCCGGAACGGCGCCGAGGGCTCGGCACCGTCGGGGACGAACGAGTCCGAGTCGATGACCAGCGCCATTCCCTGGGCGCGGTTGCGGCGGGCGCGCAGCAGGCCCTCGGCATCCGCGGCGGTCATCCGGCCGACGATGGCGACGACCAACTGCCCGCTCTGTTCCTGCAGGGCCGCCTCGACCCCGTAGTGCAGCGAATTGGAGGACTTCATCGAGATGTCGGTGAGCTGGCGGATCAGGTGCTCGCCGGACAGTGAGCTGTGCTGGCCCACCGGACCGGCCACCCGCAGCGGCCCCTCGGCGTCGTACACCTCGACACTGAAGCCGTCGTCGAGGAAGTGCTGGGCGATGGAGCCGGCCGCCGAGACCGCCCACTCGAAGGAGTGGGCCATGCCGCGTCCGTCGTGGGCGTTGCGCCGGGAGTCGAGGATGATCGTTGCGCTCGGGTCCCAGGCCTGTTCCTCGCGCCGCACCATCAATTCGTTGCGGCGGGCGGTGGAGCGCCAGTGGATCCGGCGTACGTCGTCGCCTTGGCGGTACTCGCGCACCAGTACGTCGTCGTGTCCCACCACGCCGATCCGGTGCGGTCGGGCCTCACCGGACGAACCGCCGCCGCCGGCCCCGCGGGCGGGTTGCAGGGGCACGATCTCGGGGGTCACCATCACCTCGGAGGTGGCGTTGAACTGACGGTCCAGCCGGACCAGGCCGAACGGGTCGGTCGTACGCACCATCAACGGTCCGGTCGTGAAGCGGCCGCGGACCTTGCCGCGCAGGGGGTAGGCGACCTGTCGGCGCCAGGCCAGGTCGGCCTTGTCGACCACGAAGCGGGGGCGGCTGCCGAGTTCGCGCGGCACATAGTCCTCCAGCAGCAGGATCCCGGCCGGCAGCCGACCGTCCTGGCCGAGCAGGAGCTTGCCCTGCATCCGTGAGCCGAGGGGTACCTGGGCCGGATCGACGGAGCGCTCGCACGACATCCGCAGCCGGGAGCGGGCCACCAGGATGCCGGCCACCAGTGGGATCGCCAAGAACAGCAGCCCGATCCGCATCACGTCGCGCTGCCCGCTCAGCATGGCCAGCAGCAGGACGGCGAGGCCGGCCAGGAGGAACACCTTGCCGCGGCCGGTCAGCACCTTCCAGGGGTTGCGCATCCGGGGCTCATCTCCGGTCAGGGATGTGGACCGAGCGCACCGCGTGGGAGACGACGTCGGCCACCGACTTCCGGGCCAACTGTGCCTCGGTGGAGGGGAGCACCCGGTGGGCGAGGACCGACACGGCCAGTGCGGCGACGTCGTCAGGGTTCACGTAGTCGCGTCCGGACAGGGCGGCGTAGGCCCGGCTGGCGCGGACCAGTTGCAGGGTGGCCCGCGGGGAGGCGCCCAGCCGCAGGTCGCGGGTGTTGCGGGTCGCGTTCACGATGCCGACGATGTACTCCTTCACCGCCGGTGACACGTACACCTCCTTGACGGCCTCGACCAGGCCGCGGATGGTGGCCGCATCCGTGACCGACCGCATCTTCTCGAGCGGATCACCGGTCCCGTGGCTGTCGATCATCTCCAGTTCGGCGGTCGGCGTCGGGTAACCCATCTCGATCCGGGCCATGAACCGGTCCCGCTGGGCCTCCGGGAGGGGATAGGTGCCCTCCATCTCGATCGGGTTCTGGGTGGCGACCACCATGAACGGGGCCTCGAGGGCGTAGGTGGTGCCGTCCACCGACACCTGGCGCTCCTCCATCGACTCCAGGAGCGCGGACTGGGTCTTGGGCGAGGCCCGGTTGATCTCGTCACCGACCACGACGTTGGCGAAGATGCCGCCGGGCTTGAACTCGAAGTCGCGGGTCTCCTGGTTGAACACCGAGACGCCGGTGATGTCGGAGGGCAGCAGGTCCGGGGTGAACTGGATCCGCCGCACCGTGCAGTCGATCGAGCGGCCGATGGCCTTGGCCAACTTGGTCTTGCCGACGCCGGGGACGTCCTCCATCAACAGGTGCCCCTCGGCCAGCAGCACCACGAGCGCGAGGTCGACGGCGCTGCGCTTGCCCTCGATCACGGATTCGATGGCTTGGCGGACTTGGCCGATGACCTGCACCACGTCATCGAGCGAGTAGGTCTGAACGGGCGTGCCGCTGTCGTATCCGAGGCTCACTGGCTCCTCCGAGCTTCCTCTTGCATCTGCGCGGCCGCACGGGCGCGGGGATCTGGGCTGGCATGACCGTACCCGTGGCCGGGTGCAGGTCCTGGCCCAAACAGTACGCGGTGCGCCTCGACCGTGCCGGAGCCGGTCCAGATGGAAATGGGCGTAAGGGAGAAAAAGGGTGCTGAAAGTTGTGCTGAGTGGGGAATTATGGAGTACAGTGGCGGGAAGTGGAGCGGATCGGTCCGATCGTGGAGCCAGGAGGGTGGTCTCAGGTGTTTCTGGGAACGCACACTCCGAAGATCGACGAGAAGGGGCGGTTCTTTCTGCCGGCGAAGTTTCGAGATGAACTGGCTGACGGATTGGTCATCACCAGGGCGCAGGATCGCTGCCTGGCGATCTATCCCCAGGCCACGTTCATCGAGATGACCAAGTCGATCAGCGCAGCACCGACCAGCGTCAAGCAGGTCCGGGACTTCCAGCGGATGCTGGCAGCCGGGGCGTCGGACGAGACGCCGGACAAGCAGGGCCGGGTCACCATCCCGCCGCAGTTGCGGACGTACGCGGGACTGACGAAGGACTGTGTGGTGGTGGGCGCGATCAACCGGGTCGAGGTGTGGGACCGAGCCGCGTGGGAGCAGTACTCCGCCGAGCAGGAATCGGCATTCGCCGAGATGAACGAGGAGGTCTTCCCCGGAGTGTGAGGGGAGCCTGCAAGCGAACGGCTTGTGCAGTTGAGGCTTCAGCCCGGTGGGTCTGAGCCCCCTGGCGCACCTTCCCCGGTGCCAGGTGGCAACTTCCCGCAGGTCCCCGGGCTGAGACCTCGGTGCACAAGTCGAACCGACAGGGATGGGTCGAGATGATGGATGTGGAGACGTCGTCGCCACCCGCGCGACGCATCCGCCACGAAGCCCGTGACAGCATGGCAGTCGCGGGCTTCTCGCTGGCTGTATCGGTGGCCGCGACCCTCGTCCTCTGGTCAGTGCGGTGGCTCGGATGACCGAGTCGACACCCGCGAGCGACGCGGCCCCGGACCGCCACGTCCCGGTGATGGAAGGTCGGATCACCGAACTGCTGGCCCCCGCCCTGGACCGCCCGGACAGCACCCTCCTCGACTGCACCCTCGGATTGGGGGGCCACGCGGAGGCGTTGCTGCGGGCCTGCCCGAACCTGCACCTGATCGGTGTCGACCGTGATCCCCAGGCGCTCGCCCGGGCGTCCGAGCGACTGGCCCCGTTCGCCGACCGCACCACCTTCGTGGAGGCCGTCTACGACGAACTCTCCGAGGTGTTGACTCAGCTGGGGCGTCCGAGGGTGCAGGGCGTGCTGATGGACCTGGGTCTCTCCTCGCTGCAGATCGATCGCACCGAGCGCGGCTTCGCCTACGCCGTGGACGCGCCCTTGGACATGCGAATGGACGGCAAGCAGTCACTCACCGCCGCCGACGTGGTGAACACCTACGACGTCCGTGACCTGGCCCGGGTGCTGCGCTGGTACGGCGAGGAGAAGTTCGCCGACCGGATCGCCCGTCGAATCGTCGCCGCCCGCGAGGAAGCCGAGTTCACCACCTCGGCCCGACTGGTCCGGGTGCTGCTGGACGCGATCCCGATGGCGGCGCGCAAGACGGGCGGGCATCCGGCCAAGCGCACCTTCCAGGCCTTGCGGATCGAGGTCAACGCCGAGTTGCAGGCCCTCGAGGGGGCCCTGCCGGCCGCGATGGCCGCGTTGGCCCTGGACGGACGGATCGCTGTCCTCGCGTACCACTCCCTGGAGGACCGTCTGGTGAAGCAGGCCCTGCGGGTGGGCTCCAGCGATCGTGCCCCACGCGGGCTTCCGGTGGTGCCGGCGGGGATGGGCCCTGAACTGCGGCTGCTCACCCGGGGCGCCGAACGTCCCGACGCAGACGAGATCGAGGAGAACCCGAGGGCGGCCTCGGCCCGGTTGCGGGCGGCCGTACGCATCGAGGAGGTGGCGGCATGAGTGCACTGTGGGCCGGGTTGACCGATCGAGTCACGCCGAGTCCGCGACGCGTTGATCGGCCCCGGCTGCGGCCGGTGTCCAGGAAGCAGCCGCGACTTTCGCGGATCCCGTTCCTGATGGTGCTCGCCGGCCTGCTGGGGCTGGGGATGGTGGGCCTCCTGCTGCTCAACACCACCCTGCAGAACCAGGCCTTCCAGGCGAAGACCCTGACCCGGCAGGCGACCGAGCTTTCCTACCAGCAGGCCGAGCTGGAGCGTGAGGTGGACCGCGCCGCCGCTCCGGATGAGCTGGCTCGTCGGGCCTCGGCTCTCGATATGCGTGCCAACACCCACACCGCGTACGTGGTGCTGCCCGACGGCAAGGTGCTCGGCACCCCGGAGAAGGTGTCCGGGGACGAGTTGCCCTCCTCGATCGTGAAGACGCCCGAAGAGATCGCCGCAGAGAAGAAGGCAGCGGCGGAGAAGAAGGCAGCGGCGGAGAAGAAGGCAGCGGCGGAGAAGAAGGCAGCGGAGAAGAAGGCGGCGGAGAAGAAGGCGGCCGAGAAGAAGGCGGCCGAGAAGAAGGCGGCCGAGAAGAAGGCGGCCGAGAAGAAGGCGGCCGAGAAGAAGGCGGCCGAGAAGAAGGCGGCCGAGAAGAAGG
>JBQDIN010000012.1:29148-66630 GCA_052094425.1 Propionibacteriaceae bacterium | reverse complement strand
CGGCCGGTGAAGATCCGGCCCCAGTCGTCGACGAAGCCGTCCGGGGTGGTGAAGGCGCCCAAGAAGGCGTCCTCGTCGTGGGCGTTGACCGCCTCGATGAACGAGTTCACCGGGGCGGGGATCTCGAGAGACATCGTCACTCCTCAGATTGCGTGCGAGGGGAGCCCTGGCTGGGCCCTTCAGCGACGGTAGCGCGATCGCCGCGTCGGCGCACGAGGCGTCGCGGTCACCAGATCTTGACGCGCTGCTCCTCGTCCAGCCAGAGGGCGTCGGAGGAGGTCAGGTCGAAGGCGTCGTAGAACTCGGGCACGTTGCGGACGATCTGGTTGCAGCGGAACTCCGGCGGCGAGTGCGGATCCGTGGCGAGGCGTTGGCGGACCATCTCGTCCCGGCTCTTGTTCTGCCAGACCGCAGCCCAACTGAGGAAGAGGCGCTGGGCACCGGTCAGGTCGTCGACCGGCTCCGGCTCCGTCCCGTCGAGGGAGATCCGCCACGCCTTGTAAGCGATCGACAGGCCGCCGAGGTCGCCGATGTTCTCCCCGATGGTGAGGTCACCGTTGACGTGCTGCCCGGGCGTCTGCTCGGGGGAGAGGGCGTTGTACTGCTCGATCAGGGCCCGGGTGCGCTGCTCGAACGCGGTCCGGTCGGCCTCGGTCCACCAGTCGATCAACCGGCCGTCCCCGTCGCAGGTGGAACCCTGGTCGTCGAAGCCGTGGCCGATCTCGTGGCCGATCACTGCGCCGATGCCGCCGTAGTTGACCGCGTCGTCGGCGTCCTCGTTGAAGAAGGGAGGCTGCAGGATCGCGGCCGGGAAGACGATCTCGTTGCGCAGCGGGTGGTAATAGGCGTTGACCGTCTGCGGGGTCATCAGCCACTCCTCCCGATCGACTTCCTTGCCGATCTTGGAGATCTCGTAGTCGACCTCGAAGCTGGTCGCTCGCATCACGTTGCCGATCAGGTCGTCGGACGTGATCTCCAGGCTCCCGTAGTCGCGCCACGTGGACGGGAAGCCGATCTTGGGGGTGAACTTGCCCAGCTTGTCGAGGGCCTTCGCCTTGGTGTCCTCGGTCATCCAGTCGAGGTCGGTGATCGACTGGCGGTACGCCTCGACCAGGTTCGCGACCAACTCGTCCATCCGCTTCTTGGCCGTCGGGGAGAAGTGTCGCTCCACGTAGATCTTGCCGACCGCCTCACCGAGGGCCCCCTCGACCAGGTCCACGCCGCGCTTCCAGCGCTCCTTGAGGACCGGGGTTCCGGCCAGCACCGTGCCGTAGAAGCGGAAGCGCTCGTTCACGAACGCCTCCGACAGGTACGGCGACATCGACGAGACGAGCTTCCAACGGGCCCAGGAACGCCACGACCCCAACTCCGCCTCGCTGAGCAGACCCGCCACCTCAGTGAAGAAGGACGGTTGGGTGTTCACCACCTCGGCCATCGCGGCTGCCGGGACTGCCGCCCCATCGAGGAAGGCGTCGAAGTGCAGCCCGGGCGAGGCCGCGAAGAACTCGTCCGCGGTCTGCAAGTTGTACATCTCCCGCAGGTCGCGGGTCCGGACCTTGTCCCAGTGATGGGCCGCGATCCGGGTCTCCAGGTCGACCACGGCGGACGCCTGCTCCGCCGCGTCCTCGAAGCCGGCCAGTTCCAGCGTGGTGGTGACGTGGGCGAGGTATTCGGCCCGGATGTCGGCGTACTTCTCCTCGCGGTAGTACTCCTCGTCCGGCAGGCCGAGGCCGCCTTGGGCCACGAACATCACCTGACGGGTCGGGTCACCCGGGTCGGACTCCGCGTCGAAGCCGATCAGGCCACCGACCGAACGACGCGCGAAACTGCCGATCAGGCGCATCAGGGCCTCGATCGAGTCGATCGCGTCGACCTCGGCCAGCGACTCGCGCAGCGGCTCCGCCCCGGCCGCCTCGATCGAGTCGACGTCCATGAAGGAGGCGTACAGGTGGGCGATCTTCGCTTCTTCGGTGCCGGGTTCGGCTCCCGACAAGGTGGTGATGATCTCGCGCACGGCCTCCTCGGAGGCGTCCCGCAACTCGATGAATGCGCCGGTCAGCGGCTTGTCGTCGGGGATCTCCGTGGTGGCGAGCCACTGACCGTTGACGTGGCGGTACAGGTCGTCCTGCACCCGCACGGAACGGTCGAAGTCGGTGAAGTCGAAGGCTGGAACGGAAACGGATTCGGTCACACCGGCGATGGTAGCCGGTGGGCTGACTTCGATCACGAACCGACCTCGCCGGGCTCGCTCAGTGCTCGGTCCGGATGCGGTGGGGTGCGCGAGGAGACGCGTGACTCGATGTAATGTTAGGAGCTAACATTAGATGCATGGCGGAATTGTCGCGACGCGAGCGCACCCATGGTCGGCTGATCGAGTGTTCCCTGGGGCTGTTCGAGAGACAGGGGTTCGAAGAGACGACCGTTTCCCAGATCGCCTCGGCGGCAGGGGTGACGGAGATGACCTTCTTTCGCCACTTCGCTGGCAAGGGCGCCGTGGTGACAGCCGACCCGTACGATCCCCTGATCGTCGCGGCCATCGCGGCCGAGCCCACCGACCATCCACCCTTGATGCGGGCGATCCGGGGGCTGCACGAGGCTTTCGGTCACCTTCCGGACTCTGCGGTCGAGGAATTGCGACGCCGAGTGAAGATCATCGCCAAGTCACCGACCCTTCGTGCCAACACGACCCACCACAACGAGTCCACCGAGGTCGGCATCCGCGACCGACTCATCGCCGACGGGGCCACGCCCTTCGTCGCAGCCATTAGCGCCGCCGCCTTGATGTCGGCCCTGACGACCGCGCTCTACTGGTGGGCCGAAGTGGGCCAGGAACCCTTGGACGTTACCGTCACCGCTGCGCTCGACGTGTTGGGCAACTCACGTGGTTGATCGGCTCAGGGTCCGCCGTGCGGTACGGATGTTCGGCGACAATGCGGGTTTGTCCGGGCTCGATCTGAGCGTGGCCCCGGGAGAGATCCATGCGCTGGTCGGGCTCAACGGATCGGGGAAGACCACCGTGATGCGTGCGGCACTCGGCATGCTGCGCCTCACCAGCGGTTCCGTCGACATCGACGGCATCCCGCTTGCGCGCATGCCCGCCCGGTCATGGCAGCGAGTCGGGTACAAGGTGGAGCAACCGTTTCACTACGCCGAACTGGATGTGCGTACCAACCTCAGGTTGGCCGCACGACTCCACCTGATCTCCAGATCACGGATCGGAGAAGTCGTGCAGGCGTCCCTTGATGAACTCGATCTTACCAAGTACGCCGCGGTCGCGGCGCGACATCTCTCCTCGGGCAACAAGGAACGCGTTGGGTTGGCGGCAGCACTCCAGCACGAGCCGAAGCTGATCATCTTGGACGAGCCCACGAATGCACTGGACCCCGCCGGAGTGATCCTGCTCCGAAAGGCACTGCAGCGACGCACAGCTGAAGGATCCGGGGTACTCGTGTCCAGTCACCACCTGGATGAAGTGGCGCGCATCGCTCAGCGGATCAGCATCGTCAACCGCGGACGCATCATCGGCCACCTCGAGCCGAACGGGAACGATCTCGAGCATGCATTCTTCGAGGCGGTCCTGGCCGACGACCGACGGGAAAGCTGATGAGCACGCTGCTCCCTGCTCTCGCTGTCGAGTTCCGCAAGACCGTCGCCGCACGAATGATCCGCGCCACGACAGTGCTGGTCGCTCTGGGAATCGGCCTTCTGGCGGGCGCACTGGTGGCTGCTGCACGGAGGGGTAACGAGCAGGTGTTGGGCCAGCTCGGACCATTGGCGAATGATCAAGGTTGGTCCCTGCTCACCGGCGTGGTGGCCCAGATCACGGCGGCAGGAGCGCTCCTTGCCTTCGGTGTCGCCCTCAGCTGGAACATAGGGCGCGAGTTCGCCGACGGGACCGTCAGCGGACTCTTCGCCCTACCGATTCCCCGCGAAGTGATCATCCTTGCCAAGCTGATCATCCATCTGGTGTGGGTGATCCTTGTAGCCGCGGCGCTGACTCTCCTGGTCGGCATAGCCGGGGTCGTTCTCGACCTCGGCCCCATCGACAGCGGCGTCCTCGAGCAATTGTGCCGACAGTTCGTGCTCGCCGCTCTCACCGGACTTCTGTCCGTCGCTGCGGGCTGGGGCACCTCGCTCGGACGAACCATGCTCTCCGGGTTCGCCGCGACGATCGCTCTGATCGTCGCCGCGCAGGCGTCGGTGCTTGTGAGCGTCGACATGGCAGGGTGGATTCCCATCGCTGTTCCCGCTCTCTGGGCGCTCCAACTCACGCCGATCAGCGGACCTCAGATGGCGATAGTCGGACTGGTCCCCGTCGTGTTCGGAACGCTGACCGTGATCTCGTGGCGCAGACTCCAGCTCGACAAGTGACAGGGCCCAAAGTCACCCTGCCACCCGGCAGTCCCGCCAGATCAGCCGTCGAAGGTGACCTTCATCTTCTCCGCGGTGAGATCGGCCAGGTACTTGCCGCTGCCGTACCCGCGACCCTCCCAGGACTCGCCCTTGCTGTCCTTGAAGGTGACCTTGTAGCTCGACGAGAGCCGGGCCTCGGCCGCGGCCGGATCCTCATAGCTGATCTGCGGCTTGAAGCCCGCCCACGGATCGCCCGAGACGGTCCACTTGACCGTGCCCTTCTTCGCCTTCTTGTCGGTGTTGGCCTGGTTCGGGCAGCCCTTCGGGTTGAGCTCCTTCTTCGCCACGCATGCCTTGTGGTGCGCCTTGGCGGCCTTGGTGAAGTCTTCGCTGCCGGCCTTGGTCAAGGCGAGCACGATGTCGGAGGTGCGGGCGGACGAGTCCGGGCCCTCGACCACCAGGATGTTGGACTTGCCGTAGTCGAGGTACTTCAGTCCGGTGGTGAACTCGTACGAACCCGGGAACACCTTGAGTTCGTCGGAGTTGACCTCCTGGCCGTTGATCATCAGCGGCACCGAATTCGCTCGCACATTGCGCAGCGACAGGTCGGTGACGATCTCGGTGACCTTCCACTCGCTGCCCACCTGCTCCACCCGGAAGTCCTGGTTGACCGCCTGCTCGCCCACCTTGAAGGAGGCCGAGACGCTGGCGGTGTACTCGTCGGTCACCTCGGGCACACTGACCTCGGTGATCGGTGCGCGCTCGTTGGACGCCTCCAGGACCTCGTTGGTCAGCAGCGTCTTGTCGGCCGGGGCGGTCTTTGCGAACGACATCGCCTTTTCGGCGTCACTCGCAGCCAGTGCGTCGAGGTAGCCCTGCACCGGGTCCGACGGCTTGCCGCCCTGCTGGGCGGCCGGGCTCTCGGCGCTGGAGTCGCCACCTGGGTCGCCCGGGCCACCGGCCACCTCCTCGTCGCCGCCGCGGGTCAGCAGGAAGCCGGCGCCCACGGCCAGGATGATCGCCAGGCCGGCGGCCACGGCGATGATGATCAGGTTGTTGCGCCCGCCGGGGCCACTGGGGCCGCCGGAGAGTTGGCTGCCGCCGAGGTGACTGCCGCCACCGCCGCCGAGCTGGCTGCCACCGGGCTGTCCAGCGCCGGGCTGGCCGCCACCGGGCTGGCCGCCACCGGGCTGGCCGCCACCGGGGTACGGGCTGTACCCGGGCCCCGGGTTGTAACCGCCCTGCCCCGGGTTGGTGTACCGGGGCGGCTCCTGGCCGTATGGCGGGTTCTGGCTGCCATCGCCCTCGCCGTAGGGACCATTCTGGTTCCCGTACGGGTTGGGAGGATTGCCTCCGTGGCCCGGTGGATGCTGTCCACTCATGCTGTGTCTCCTCGAGATGTCCCGCCCGACCTGGTCGTGGGCGGACAACGGGCGATTCTACAAAGTCTTGGGGCCAAGACCGCCCCCCGCCTTCCGGCGCGCGGAGCGGTAGCTGAGCAACCCGCCCACACTCAGGACGATCAACGCGATCCAGACCAGCACGAACCCCATCCAGCGGCCGGCTGACATCGCCTCCTGCCAGTAGAAGACGCCGATGGAGAACTGCAGGGTCGGGGTGATGTACTGCAGCAGCCCGAGGGTGCTCAGCGGGATCCGGGTGGCGGCGGCGGTGAAGCACAGCAGCGGGATCACGGTGGCGATCCCGGTGGTCACCAGCAGGACCGTGTGCCCCCACCCCGCGTGCCCGAAGGACTGCTGCCCGCGACTTCCCAGGTACAGCAGGAATCCCAACGCGGGAAGGAAGAGGATGGCGGACTCGACCACCAGGGTGAGCAACGCGTCGACGTGGATGTGCTTCTTCAACAGGCCGTAGCAGGCGAAGCTCGTCGCCAGCACCAGCGCGATCACCGGTGGACGACCGTACTCGAGGGTGAGCACCAGCACCGCCGCGCAGGCCAGCCCGACCGCGATCCACTGCCAACGGGGCAGCCGTTCGCGCAGGAGAACCACGCCGAGCAGGATCGACAGGATCGGGTTGATGTAGTAGCCGAGCGCCGCCTCCACCACGTGGGCGTTGTTCACCGCCCAGATGTAGACCCCCCAGTTGATCGCGATCGCCACCGAGGCGCCGGCGAGCAGCAGCAGGTCGCGGCGCTGACGCAACTGGGCCCACACCCCGCGACGCCGCAGCAGCGCCACCAGGACGAGCGCGAAGGCGAGGGCCCAGATGATCCGGTGGGCCAGGATCTCGATCGCCCCGGCGCGGTTCAGCAAAGGCCAGTAGAGCGGGAACAACCCCCACATTCCGTACGCCCCGAGGCCGGAGAGGACTCCCTTGCGCAGCCGCGCCTCGGACGCGTCGTTCACCCGCAGACCGCGGGGACGGTCACCGCACGTGCCAAGTGTCGTTGCCGGCCACCAGGGCCTGCAGGGCCCGGTCACCGGCGCCCGGGTCGTCCGCTTCGTGCTTCGACGCCTCAGTGGCGGTGGCCAGTTCGACCTGCTCGCGGGTCTGGTCGTCGTAGGTGGAGCGCTGGACCTGGCGGAAGATCCCGATCGGGGCCTGGTTCAACGCCCCGGCGGAGGTCAGCCGGGAGAGGGCGAACGCGTACGTCGGATCCTCCCGGTGGGCATCGTGCACCACGATGTCGGTGGCATCCACCTCGGCCACCTCGGCCACGGACAAGTCGCCGGAGTCGCGATCACGGACCACGCACAGCCGGTCGTCGGTCCCGAAGATGATCTTCTCGCCGTGGGTGAGCCCGATGACCGCGTCGGCGGAGGCATCCCGGTCCTTGATCACGTCGAAGGCGGTGTCGTTGAAGATCGGGCAGTTCTGGTAGATCTCCACCAATGCGGTGCCGCGATGTTCGGCCGCGGCCTTGAGCACGCTGGTCAGGTGCTTGCGGTCGGAGTCGATGGTGCGCGCCACGAAGGTTCCCTCGGCTCCCAAGGCCACCGACACCGGGTTGAACGGAGCATCGACCGAGCCCAACGGAGTGGACTTGGTGATCTTGCCGATCTCGGAGGTGGGGGAGTACTGGCCCTTGGTGAGCCCGTAGATCCGGTTGTTGAACAACAGGATCGTCAGGTTGACGTTGCGCCGCAGCACGTGGATCAGGTGGTTGCCGCCGATCGACAGGGCGTCCCCGTCGCCGGTGATCACCCACACGCCGACATCCGGTCGGGTCGTCGCCACGCCGGTGGCGATCGCGGGGGCACGGCCGTGGATGGAGTGCATCCCGTACGAGTCCACGTAGTAGGGGAAGCGTGAGGAGCAGCCGATGCCGGACACGATCACCGTGTTCTCGCGGGCGATGCCGAGCTCGGGCAGGAAGGACTGGAAGGCGGCCAGCACCGCGTAGTCACCGCAGCCCGGGCACCAACGCACCTCCTGGTCGGAGGTGAAGTCCTTGCGGTTCAAGGGTTCCAGCGCCAACGGGACCCCGGCGAGCCCCTTGAGCCCGTTGCCGGTCGAATCGTTCGTACGCGTGGTGTCGTGGGTGCTGTGATCCGTGCTGGTCACTGCGCTGCTCCTTGCACCGGGGCGGTGCCTCGAGTCGGGGTGGTCTGGTCGATCAGTTCCTGCAGGTCGACGGCGAGTTCGCTGAGCGAGATCGGCAGACCGCGGACCCTGGAGTAGGACTGCACATCCACCAGGAACTTCGCCCGCAGCATCATCGCCAGTTGGCCCAGGTTCATCTCCGGTACGACCACGTGCTGGTATGACTTCAGCACCTCGCCGAGGTTGGCCGGGAAGGGATTCAGGTGCCGCAGGTGGGTCTGGGCGATCTTGCGGCCCTCGGCCCGGACACGGCGGACAGCGGCGGTGATCGGCCCGTAGCTGGAACCCCAGCCGAGCACCAGCACCTCCGCACCGTCGCCGCTCTCCGCACCGGGGTCGTCCACCACCAGGTCCGGGATGTCGCGGACGATGCCGTCGATCTTGGCCTGCCGGGTGCGCACCATCGCGTCGTGGTTCTTGGGGTCGTAGGACACGTTGCCGGTGTCGCGGGCCTTCTCGATGCCGCCGATCCGGTGCTGCAGCCCGGGGGTGCCCGGGATGGCCCACGGCCGGGCCAGCGTCTCCGGATCGCGCAGGTAGGGCAGGAACACGTCCTTGCCCGCCGCCGTGCTCGAATTCGGCATCGTCGCGAAGCCGGGGTCGATCGGCTCGATCGCGGCCAGGTCCGGCACCGGCCACGGCTCCGCGCCGTTGGCGATGTAGCCGTCGGAGAGCAGGATCACCGGGGTCCGGTAGCGGATCGCGATCCGGATCGCCTCGATGGCGGTGTCGAAGCAGTCCGACGGGGTCTGGGCGGCGAGCACCGCTACCGGGGACTCGCCATTGCGCCCGTACATCACTTGCAGCAGGTCGGCTTGTTCGGTCTTGGTCGGCATCCCGGTGCTCGGACCGGCTCGCTGCACATCGCAGATCACCAGCGGGAGCTCGGTCATCACCGCGAGACCGATCGTCTCGGCCTTCAACCCCACCCCCGGCCCGGACGTGGTGGTGACGCCGAGGTGGCCGGCAAAGCTGGCACCGAGGGCGGCCGCGACACCGGCGATCTCGTCCTCCGCCTGGAAGGTGGTGACGCCGAATCCCTTGTGCTTGGACAGTTCGTGCAACACGTCCGAGGCCGGCGTGATCGGGTAGGCGCCGAGGAACATCGGCAGTCCGGCCTTGTGGGCGCCGGTGATCAGCCCGTACGCCAGGGCCGCGTTGCCGGAGATCTGGCGGTACTCACCCGGCGGCATCGGCGCCGGGGCCACCTCGTACGTGACGGCGAAGGTCTCGGTCGTCTCGCCGAAGGCGTGGCCGGTCTTGAAGGCAGTGATGTTGGCGTCGCGGATGTCCGGCTTGGCGGCGAACTTCTCGGCCAGGAAGGTCAGCGTCCCCTCGGTGGGGCGATGGTAGAGCCAGGACAGCAGGCCGAGGGCGAACATGTTCTTCGCCCGGGAGGCGTCCTTGCGGGACAGCCCGAACTCCTTGACTGCGGCGACCGTCATGCCGGTCAGGTCCAAGGCGTGTAGTTGGTAGGCGTCGAGGGAGCCGTCCTCGAGCGGGTTGGCCTCGTAGCCCACCTTGCCCAGATTGCGCTTGGTGAAGTCGGCGGTGTCGGCGATGATCAGTCCACCGCGGGGCAGGTCCTCGATGTTGGCGCGCAGGGCGGCCGGGTTCATCGCCACCAGGACGTCCGGTCGGTCCCCGGGCGTCATGATGTCGTAGTTGGCGAAGTGCAGCTGGAAGCTGGAGACCCCCGGCAGGGTGCCCTGCGGAGCGCGGATCTCGGCCGGGAAGTTCGGCAGCGTGGAGATGTCGTTGCCGAAGGTGGCCGAGTCGTGGGTGAAGCGGTCACCGGTCAATTGCATCCCGTCGCCGGAGTCGCCGGCGAACCGGATGACCACGCGGTCGAGCGTCTGTACCTTCGTCACCGGGAACTGCCTTCTCTCTCGCCTCGTTCGCCCAGCCGGATGCCGGGGCAGGCCAGCCGGGTGCCGGCCCGGCGTCGGCCTCGCCCCCATGGTAGGGCGGAGGCCCGGTCGGCCCCGAATCGTCCGTGGGGTGGACGGCCGGCGCTGATGCGGACAATGCCTGCGACCATCGGTAGGATTCCCTCATCATGACCAGTGACCAACCTCCGTCTGCCAGTCGTCCCCGGATCACCCACTCCACCGGGGGCGAGCTTTGAACGAGTGGCTCGGCCTGGGCATCGCGGCGGTGATGTTGCTGACCTGTTCGATGTTCGTGGCGGCCGAGTTCGCCTTCGTCACCGTCGACCGCGGCAGCATCGAGCGGGCCGCGGGCGAGGGGAACAAGCGGGCCGTCGGCACCGCCAAGGCGCTGAAGAAATTGTCCACCCAGTTGTCCGGTGCCCAGTTGGGCATCACCCTCACCAACCTGGCGATCGGCTTCCTGGCCGAACCCTCGCTGGCCCAGTTGCTGCGCGGTCCGATGACGGGCCTGGGGGTGCCCGACGGAGCCGTGCGGCCGGTCTCGATCGGCATCGCCTTCGTGTTCGCCAACCTGCTCACGATGGTGATCGGCGAGTTGGTGCCCAAGAACCTGGCCATCGCCAGCCCGGTGCGGACCAGTTACATGACGCAGGGGTTCATGCGCGGGTTCACCGCCGTGATGGCCTGGCCGATCAGGATGTTCAACGGGTCCGCGAACGCCATCGTGCGCGCTCTCGGGGTGGAGCCCCAGGAGGAGCTGCGCTCGGTGCGCAATCCCGAGGAGATCGCCTCCCTGGTCCGGCGTTCGGCCAAGGAGGGGGTGATGGACGACGAGACCGCCCGGTTGGTGGAGCGCTCGCTCTCCTTCGCGGCCAAAGACGCCGATGACATCATGACCCCGCGGGTGCGGATGGACAGCCTGAGTGAGAAGGCGCCGTTGGCGGCGGTGATCACGCTGGCCCGCCAGACCGGGCACTCCCGCTTCCCGGTCGTCGGTGCCGACACCGACTCCGTGGTGGGGGCGGTGCACGTCAAGCACGCGGTGGCGCTGCCGCCGCGGGAGCGTGAACGGGCCAAGGTCGGCTCGGTGATGGAGGCGCCGACCCTGGTGCCGGGGACGTTGGAGCTCGACCCGCTGCTGGTGCAGTTGCGCGAGGGCGGCATGCAGATGGCGGTGGTGATCGACGAGTTCGGCGGTACGGCCGGTGTGGTCACCCTCGAGGACGTGATCGAGGAGATCGTCGGCAACATCAGCGACGAGCACGATCGGCTCGAGTCCCGCTACCGCCGGGACAAGGACGGGGCATGGTCCTTGTCCGGCCTGTTGCGACCGGACGAGGTCGGCGTGCTCACCGGAATCCGACTGCCCGAGGGCGACCACTACGACACGGTCGCCGGTCTGGTGCTGGAGCAGGTCGGGGCGATGCCCGAGGTCGGCCAGCAGGTGGACCTGGTACTGCCCGGTGAGATCGACCTGGACAGCGATGGGGCGGAACCGTTCGGTGAGCAGTTGGTTCGGCTCACCGTGGAAAGCCTGGACGGACGCCGGATCGACCGGGTGCGGCTCGCCGTCCTCGGACAACCGGGAGAGGAGACGCTGTGAGCGACCTCGCCGGCGTCGGCATCGCCGTGGCCCTGTTGGCCCTGAACTTCTTCTTCGTGGGGGCGGAGTTCGCGCTCATCTCCGCCCGCCGGACCAGGATCGAACCGCGTGCCCAAGCAGGTTCCCGATCCGCCCGGACCACCCTGCGGGCGATGGAGAACGTCTCCTTGATGATGGCGGGCTGCCAGTTGGGCATCACCGTGTGCACCCTGGGCCTCGGCGCGATCGGTGAACCGGCCGTGGCGCACCTGCTCGCGCCGCTGTTCGAACTGCTGACCATGCCCGAGGTGCTGGCCAAGTCGATCTCCTTCGTGGTCGCGCTCATGATCGTGGTGACCCTGCACGTGGTCATCGGCGAGATGGTGCCGAAGAACCTCGTCCTCGCCGCTCCGGAGCGGGCGGCCCTGCTGCTCGGCCCGCCGCTGAGCGTCCTCGTCACCGTGTTGAAACCGTTGATCTGGTTGTTGAACACGATCGCCAACGGATGCCTGCGGTTGCTGCGGGTGGAGCCCCGGGACGAGGTGAACTCGACCTACACCAAGGAGGAGATGGCCGGCGTGATCGACGAGTCCCGTCGGGAGGGGATGATCGAAGCGGACTCCTACGACCTGGTCTCGGGTGCCCTCACCTTCACCGGTCGTACGGTCGAGTCGGTGCTGTTGACCATCGAGGAACTGAAGGTCGTGCACGAGGACAGCACGGTCGCCGAGATCGAGGAGCTGTGTGCCGACACCGGCTTCTCCCGCTTCCCGGTGGCCCGCAACGACGACGGTTCGGAACCGGTGGAGATGATCGGCTACCTGCACATCAAGGACGTCCTGGACAGCGACGACGACGAGCGGCACCAGCCGATCGAGTCCCGGTGGATTCGGCCGATGGCCAACCTCCGTTCGAGCAGCCGACTGCTGGACGCCCTGCGCACCATGCAGTTGCGGGGCGGACACCTCGCCCGCGTGGTCGACGACGAGGGCGCACTGCTCGGACTGGTCGCCTTGGAGGACGTCCTGGAGGAACTGGTCGGCGAGGTCCGCGACGCCGCCCCACCGTCGAACTGAACCGCCCTCCCTGCGCCCCGAATTGACAGGTGTGGCTACGATCAGGGGGAAATCTGCCCGGGAGCTTGTTCCCGGCCTGCCCAGTCGTGGTCCCACGCAGAGGGCGATCCCAGAAAGGTCAGTGTGTCAACGAACGACAGTGTGTCAGCGAACGGAAGGGGTCAACGCCTCGTCATCGTCGAGTCACCCACCAAGGTGAAGACGATCGCGGGCTTCCTCGGCGACGGCTACATCGTCGAGTCGAGTCGTGGCCACGTCCGTGACCTGCCCGGGAGCGCCGCCGAGGTGCCGGCCAAGTACAAGGGGGAGAAGTGGGCGCGCGAGGGCGTCAACGTCAACGCAGACTTCGAGCCGATCTACGTCGTGCACCCGGACAAGCGTCCGACCATGAAGACCCTCAAGACGGCGCTCGCCGGCGCCGACGAACTCCTGCTCGCCACCGATGGTGACCGCGAGGGGGAGGCCATCGCGTGGCACCTGCTGGAGGAGCTGAAGCCGAAGGTCCCGGTCAAGCGGATGGTCTTCCACGAGATCACCCCGAAGGCGATCGAGGAGGCGCTGGCCAACACCCGTGACCTCGACCTCGACCTGGTCGACGCCCAGGAGACCCGGCGGATCCTCGACCGGCTGTACGGCTACGGACTGTCCCCGGTGCTGTGGAAGAAGGTGAAGCCACGGCTGTCCGCCGGTCGGGTGCAGTCGGTGGCCACCCGGCTCGTGGTGGACCGCGAGCGGGAGCGGATCGCCTTCCGCAGTGGCTCCTACTGGGACCTCGACGCCACCCTCGATGCGGGTGCGGGTGCCGAACCCCCACAGTTCCCGGCCCGGCTGACCCAGGTCGGTGGCCGCAAGATCGCCCAGGGCCGCGACTTCGACGACCGCGGCCGGCTGGCCGGCAAGGGCGCGGACGACCTCGTCCACCTCGACCAGGCCGCCGCCGAGCAGTTGGTCGCCGAACTGTCCGACGCGCAGTGGCAGGTGGGCTCGGTGGAGGCCAAGCCGTACCGCCGCAGCCCGTACGCCCCGTTCCGGACCACCACGATGCAGCAGGAGGCCGGCCGCAAGCTCGGCTTCTCCGCGCAGCGGGCGATGTCGGTCGCCCAGGACCTGTACGAGGCCGGCCACATCACCTACATGCGCACCGACTCGGTGACCCTGTCGGGCACCGCGATCAGTGCCGCGAGGAATCAGGTCCGCCAGCTCTTCGGCCCGGACTTCCTGCCCGACAAGCCGCGCGTCTACAGCAGCAAGGTGAAGAACGCCCAAGAGGCCCACGAGGCGATCCGGCCGGCCGGTGAGGTGTTCCGGACCCCGGCCCAGACAGGGTTGCGCGGGGACCAGTTCCGGCTCTACGAGCTGATCTGGAAGCGCACCGTCGCGTCCCAGATGAAGGATGCCGAGGGTCAGAGCATCAGTGTCCGGATCGACGCGACCCCGGCCGAGGGGCCGCCGTGCACCTTCGTCGCCTCCGGCCGCACCATCACCTTCCACGGCTTCCTGAAGGCGTACGTGGAGTCGGTCGAGGGTGGCAAGCAGTCCGATGACGCCCAGACCCGGCTGCCGCAACTGGCCCAGGGGCAGCGACTGACGGCCGACGAGGTGACGGCCTCCGGCCACGAGACCAAGCCGCCGGCTCGCTACACCGAGCCCTCCCTGGTGGCCAAGCTCGAAGAACTCAACATCGGCCGGCCGTCGACTTACGCCTCGATCATCCGCACCATCACGGCCCGCGACTATGTGTTCAAGAAGGGTTCGGCCCTGGTGCCGACCTGGTTGGCATTCGCCGTCACCCGGCTGCTCGAGGAGCACTTCCCGAAGTTCGTCGACTACGACTTCACCGCCGGGATGGAGGAGGTCCTCGACCAGATCGCCGGGGGCCGCTCCGATCGCGTGGCGGTGCTCAGCGGGTTCTACTTCGGCGACGAGGACACCACCGGGCTGCACGAGTTGATCACCGAACTCGGCGACATCGACGCCCGCAAGCAGAACACCTTTCCGCTCGGCGACCTCGACTCCGGCATCGTGCTGCGCGTCGGGCAGTACGGCGCCTACGTCCAGGACGAGGAGGACCGGCGGGCGAACGTGCCCGACGAGTTGCCGCCGGACGAGCTGACCGTCGAGTACGCCAAGGAGTTGTTGTCGAAGCCCCTCGGCGACCAGCGCGAACTCGGCACCCACCCGGAGTCGGGTCTGCCCGTGGTGGCCAAGAACGGGCGCTTCGGTCCGTACGTCAGCGAGGTGCTCCCCGAGGACGCGGCCAAGGGCACCAAGGCGCGGACCGGGTCCCTGTTCCAGTCGATGGACCTGGACAGCATCACCCTCGAGACCGCGCTGCGGTTGATGAGCCTGCCCCGGGTGGTGGGGACCGACACCGACGGGGAGGAGATCACCGCGCAGAACGGTCGCTACGGCCCGTACCTGCGCAAGGACAAGGACTCCCGTTCGCTGACCGGCGAGGAGCAGATCTTCGAGATCACCCTGCCCGAGGCGCAGGCGATCTTCGCCCAGCCGAAGCAGCGGGGTCGGGCGGCGGCCAAGCCGCCGCTCAAGGAGTTGGGCACCGATCCGACCACCGGCAAACCGATCGTGGTCAAGGACGGTCGCTTCGGCCCGTACATCACCGATGGCGAAACCAACGTCACCGTACGCCGGGGCGACGACATCGAGTCGCTGACCGAAGAGCGCGCCGCGGACCTGTTGGCGGAGAAGCGGGCCAAGGGCCCGGCCCCGAAGAAGCGGACCGCCAAGAAGACGACGAAGAAGGCGCCCGCGAAGAAGGCTGCGGCGAAGAAGGCCCCGGCGAAGAAGGCTGCGGCCAAGAAGGCCCCGGCGAAAAAGGCGGCGGCCAAGAAGACAGCGGCCAAGCCCCCCGCCGGCGAGAACTGATCCCGACCTCGCGCGTAGTACGGCGGGGTCGGCTCATGGGAAGGTGGGGTCCGTGACCACAGACGCGTCGAGTGGTGCCCACCGGGCCGCCGGATACTTCGAGATGCCGTTCACCACGCCGGGCCAGCGACTGACGAACCCTGCCGTCGGGCTGGCCTCGATGGTGGCCCGGACCGGTCCGGACGGCGCGTACACGATCGACGTCACGGTGCTGGATGCGCCCGACCACCGGCTGGTGCGGTCCGGGGTGCTGCTGGCCCACCGGGTGATCGACGGCCGGGGTGAGTGGTACCTGGCTGCTCCCGGCTGGTCGCCGTACCTGCCGACCGAGCAGATCGAACCGATGGGCCACGCAGACCTGCCGGACACGATGGTCGACCTGGTCCGCCCCTTCCGACGCCGCAGCGGACTGGGGCCGGTGGCGGCCCTGAGCTGCCAACGATCGGAGTTCCGGCTGCGCGACGCCGACCAGGCGGATCTGGCCCTGGTCCGGGACGACCGGGTGACGATCCGACGGGGCGGCGTGGCGATCGCGCGCTTCCGGGAGGTGTCCTGGCAAACCGTCGGCGCGGGGCCGACCACCGCCGGCCGGGCCTGGCTCGAACAAGCACTGGTCGCCGGTGGCGCCACTCCGGTGGAGCGGTTCCCGGACCTGGTGCACCGCCTCGGTGCCCCCGCGACCGGCCGGACCGACTTCCCGGCCCCGGTCGCTCCCAGCGCCACCGCCCCCTTCGAGAAGTATGTGTCGAACCTGCTCGCCTCCCGGCTGCGCCACTGGGTCACCGCCGACCTCGCGCTGCGCACCGGCCACTCCGATGGTTCGGACCTGCTCGAAGTGGTCGGTGAACTGCGCGACGAGGTCCGTGGACTGTCCTCGGTCTTCGACCCGGGGTGGATGGCGGACCTGGACGCCGAACTGGACTGGATCGGCGAAGCGGTTGTCGGCGGTGGCGGTGCGGAGCAGCCGGCAGGGATCATCGACGACCTGATCCGCAGCGAGCGCTACCTGGCCGTGCTCGACCGGCTGGTGATCGCCGCCCGAGCCCCCAAGTTGGGGGACGCGAGCCACGTGGCCGCCGGCGAGGTGATCGCCTCCCTGGTGGACACTGCCCTGACCCGGTTCGTCAAGGCTGGCAGGCGGTTGAGCGTCGACTCGTCCCAGGAACGCTGGGACCAGGCCGTTTTGGCCGGACGCCAGGTGCAGAATGCCTGCGCCGCGGGAAGTGCCCTCCGCCGGTCCGGCCATCGCCGGTTGGCCAAGCGGGTGGGGCGCCTGGTTGACCCCCTGACCGATGGGTCGGACCACGAGCTCACCGATCTCCGCAGCCGTGTCGTGGACGCGGACCCGGCGGGGGCCTTCGAGCTCGGACGCGCGTACGAGCGATCCCGGGCCGAGGTGCGCGCAGCACGAGAGGGCTTCGTCGATCGGTGGCGCCGGCGGGCCGATCGGCTCACCAGATTCAGTTCGGATCCCAAGCAGGGCAGGGTTTCCGAGCCGGGCGGGGAACCCGAGCAGGACCGGAATCTCGAGCCGGACAGCGGCGAGCTGACGACCAGGGGCGAGGGACGTTGATGCGGAGCGAACGCGGGCTCTTCATCGTGTTGGAGGGCGGCGACGGGGTGGGGAAGTCCACCCAGTCGCGGCTGCTGGCCACCTGGCTGGCCGAACAGGGCGCCGAGGTGGTCACCACGTTCGAGCCCGGTGACACCGAGGTCGGACGCGCCATCCGGCAGTTGCTGCTCGACCCCGCGACGGGCGAGATCGCACCCAGAGCGGAAGCGCTGTTGTATGCCGCGGACAAGGCGCACCACGTCGAGACCGTGGTCGGACCGGCGCTGGAGCGGGGCGCGGTGGTGGTGTGTGATCGCTACGTCGACTCGATGCTCGCCTACCAAGGTGCCGGACGGGTGCTGGAGCAGTCGGAGGTGGCCGAGGTGGCCCGGTGGGCGACCGCCGACCTGCGACCGCACCTGACCGTACTGCTGGACATGGAATCGCGGGAAGCCGTGGGCGCGCTGGCGTCCAAGGACCGGCTGGAGGGGGCCGGGGACGACTTCCACGAGCGGGCCCGGCAGCACTTCCTGGCGCTGGCCGAACAGGACCGCGGCGCCTACCTGGTGTTGCCGGCGCGCGCTGACCGCGACAGCATCGCGGCCGCCGTACGCGCCCGGGTCGCCACTCTGCTCGCCACCGGTGACGTGCCGACGACCCTGCCCCCTGCGGAGGCCCCGGCCGTGTCCGGGGGCCGTGGCAGGCTGGGCGAATGACCACGCAGCCAGCCGCCGCGACACGTACCGATTCGACCCGGACCGATTCGGCACCGGGTTCCGTGCCGGCACCGCTCGGTGGGGTCTGGGCGGACCTGGTCGGCCAGGAGCAGGCGGTGGCCACCCTGCGCCGGGCGGTGGCGGGGGAGCGGCACTCGATGAGCCACGCGTGGCTGGTCACCGGCCCCCCCGGGTCCGGGCGGTCCAATGCCGCCAAGGCGTTCGCGGCCGCGCTCCAGTGTCCTCGTGGTGGCTGTGGTGAGTGCAATGACTGCCGTACGGCACTGACCGGTGCCCATCCCGACGTGACCCTGGTCCGGACCGAGAAGCTGTCGATCGGGGTGGACGAGGTGCGCGACCTGGTCCGGCGGGCGGCCATGAGCCCCACCCTGGGGCGGCGCCAGGTGCTGGTGGTCGAGGACGCCGACCGGGTGACCGAGCGTGGTGCGGACGCGCTGCTGAAGTCGATCGAGGAGCCGGCTCCGAAGACGGTGTGGATCCTGTGTGCCCCGACGTCCGACGATGTCGTGATGACCATCCGCTCCCGCTGCCGGGCGCTGTCGCTGAGCACCCCGACGGTCGCCGCGGTGGCGGCCCTGCTGGAGACCCGCGACGGGGTCGACGCCGCGCTGGCGGCCCACGTCGCCCGCGCCGCCCAGGGCCACATCGGGCGCGCCCGGGTGCTCGCCAGGGACGAGGCGGCGCGGATCCGGCGGCACGAGGTGTTGCAGGTTCCCGGTCAGTTGCAGGGCCTCGGTGCCTGCCTGACCGCCGCCGCGAACCTGGTGGACGCCTGCGCGGAGGAGGCCACCGCCGCCTGCGGGCCGATCGACGCGCGGGAGAAGGAGGAGCTCTCCGAGGCCCTCGGCTTCACCACGAAGGGTGCCCGTCCGAAGCAGGCCCAAGCGGCGATGAAGGACCTCGAGGAGCAGCAGAAGGCCCGCGCCAAGCGCTTCCAGCGGGACGCGATCGATCGTGCCCTGACCGAACTCACCGCCTACTACCGCGATGTGCTCAGCGTGCAGACCGGGTCCGGGGCGTCGCTGGTCAATCCGGAACTCGAGGCGCAGATCAAGGTGCAGTCGCGGCGGGCCACGCCGGAGGCCACGCTGCACCGCATCGACGCCTTGCTGGCCTGCCGGGAGGCGCTGGAGACGAATGTCACGCCACTACTCGCCGTCGAGGCGATGATGATCGCTCTGGTGGAGGCTGGGCGGTAGTTTGGGGTCGTCCGAGCGGGGAGACCGACGACGAAAGGCATCCCAGTGAGCACGCGTGACGAGCACAACCCAGGATCGGAGCCCAACCCGGGCGTCGAGTCCCCGAGGAGCGATCAGACCTTGGCGGAGCGTGTGATGCAGGGCCAGAACCATGAGCCGGATGCCCCCGAGCCCGCCGCCGACGGGCCGGTCGCTGCGGACCCTCTCGTCGAGGGGCAGGCCGCAGATCGGCCGCGGACCGACGATCCACAGACTGACGACCCACTGACCGGCGCCCCCGCGTTCAGCGACGCGGCTGATGGTGGTCCGCAGGGCGTCGAGCCGCGGGACCCGCTCGAATCGAACCGGGTCGAGGATCCGGATCCGACCACCGAGACGCACGTGATGCCGGCCGTCGACGAGTCGAGCGACCGGGAGCCTGCCATCGAGGAGACGCAGGTGATTCCGGCGGATGAGTCGACCGCGGACGAGACGCGGGTGATTCCGGCGGATGAGTCCGCTGCCGAGGAGACGCGGGTGATTCCGTCCCAGCACGGAAGGGATGCGGAGGAGCCGGCGGCGGAGCGTACGGCCGTACTGCCCCCGCAGGAGGACGCTGCGTTCGACGAGGAGCCCCGGCCGACCCCGCGGACCGACCACGCCGGGGACGACACGCCCCGCTCCCGAACCGATCGTCCAGCCGGCCAGGACGCTCAGCCCGCCGCGGCGGGTCCGGCTGTCGCGGGTGGTGCCGCCGCCGGTGGGGTGGCCGCCGGAACTGCCGCGGCCGACGATGACCATGCAGATCGCGATGCCGCCTCGAGCAAGCCCGCCAAGCCGCCGCGTACGACCGATCGCCCCCTCGGTGCGCTCGCCCTGTTCGTGCTGCGCCTCGTGACGGCTGGCATCTTCGGGGTGCACGGGGTACAGAAGTTGCTCGACATCCCGGGCACGCGGGAGTTCTTCGGCTCCTTCCCGCTGCCGCAGGCGGAGCTGTTCGGACTGATCACGGCGGCCGGCGAGCTGGCTGTCGCCCTCGGGCTACTGCTCGGCCTCGCGGTACGGATCGCCGGGTTGGGGGCGATGGCGATCGCCATCGGTGCGCTCATCCTGGTCCACTGGACCGAGTGGCCGATCGCCGGATCCCCGGCTGGGTTCTCCGGTGAACTGGAGTTGCTGCTCGCCGCGGTGGGCTTCGTCTTCTTCCTGCTCGGCGGTGGCCGGATCGGTCTGGACCGCATGTTCCGCAAGAATCCGTAGTCTCGGTCACATTGTTTGTTCTGGTCCATTTCCTGCGGTGAGCGTGGGGGATGGACCAGAACTGCGTTCCGGGGACGGATTCCCAAGGAGATCCTGAAGCGTAGCCATGGGAACCCTCAACCAGCGGGTGAGACACGGGTTGCGTGCAAAAGCAACCGGAACATACCGTGGCCGGGATTTCGTTTCCGATTTGTGACCTTTGGGTCGCGAGTCCACCACGAAATCCCTCTTCGTCCGATGCGGAGGGGACGTACGCGTGCTCGGGACGCCTGCTTCTCGCCGTCCGGGCACCACAGCCGGGAGTGTCTCGGGCGTCGGCGGAGGTGACTCCTCGGGCGTGTGTCAGGAAGGGATCCATCTTGAAGAATGCGTGGAAGAAGCGTTGTGTCGGAGTGGCTGCGGCCCTCGGCCTGTCCGCCGGCCTGATGGTCGCGGGCAGCGCGCCCGCAAGCGCCGACGGCTCGGTCTGGGACAAGGTGGCCGCGTGCGAGAGCGGCGGCGACTGGTCCATCAACACCGGCAACGGCTACTACGGCGGCCTCCAGTTCTCGGCGAGCACCTGGGCCGCGTTCGGCGGGACCGACTACGCCAGCCAGGCCAACCAGGCCAGCAAGAGCGAGCAGATCGCGGTCGCCCAGCGCACGCTGGCCACCCAGGG
Organism: Propionibacteriaceae bacterium; assembly: GCA_052094425.1. Lineage (GTDB taxonomy): Bacteria > Actinomycetota > Actinomycetes > Propionibacteriales > Propionibacteriaceae > Microlunatus. Next base: position 45,889 of record JBQDIN010000012.1, on the reverse strand, counting down.
GCCGGGCGCTTGGCCGGTGTGCGGTGCGCAGGCCGGCCTGACCAAGGGCAACGGCGGTGCAGACAGCGGCTCCAGCTCGTCCGGCGGCTCGACTGCGCCCGAGACCAAGCAGCAGGAGCCGGCGCCGAAGAGCAGCAGCAACGGCAAGAAGGTCACCGTACGCAGCGGTGACACCCTGTCCAAGGTCGCCCGCGCCAATGGCGTGTCCGGCGGTTGGAAGGCTCTGTACGAGGCCAACAAGGGCACCGTGAAGGATCCCAACCAGATCCAGATCGGGCAGGTCCTCACGTTGAAGTGACCGGACGCGACCGGAGACTGTCGTTCGCGTTGGGCCCGGTGAACCCCCGTCACCGGGCCCTTCGCCTGCCCGGCCCGTAGGCTGGGCGCATGGCACAGGTGATGGCGGTCTCCTTCGAGCGGTACGGGCGGCTGCACTACCTCGACCCCGGCCCACATCAGGTGGCGGTCGGCGATCACGTCCTGATGCCGACCGACTCCGGGCCGGAGGTGGCCGAGTGTGTGTGGGCGCCGGAGTGGGTCGACGACACCGACACCGGGTTCGCCGACCTGCCGGTCTGCGCCGGGCTCGCCACCGAGGACGACTTGGCCCGGGACCGGGCCAACAAGCGCCGGCGGGCCGAGGCGAAACTCGCCGCCAAGAAGTTGATCAAGAAGCACGGACTGCCGATGAAGGTGATGGGCGTCGACTACCTCGACCGTGGGGAGGACTTCGACGAACAGGTGGTGATCTACTTCACCGCCCCGCATCGGGTGGATTTCCGAAGCCTGGTGGGGGACCTGGCCCGGGCGTTGCGCGCCCGGGTGGACCTGCGCCAGGTCGGGGCCCGGGATGCGGCCATGATCACCGGGGGGATCGGCAGCTGTGGACGCGAACTGTGTTGTGCGACCTTCCTGACCGACTTCGAGCCGGTCAGCATGCGGATGGCGAAGATGCAGGACCTGCCGCCGAACCCGATGAAGATCTCCGGCGCGTGCGGGAAGCTGATGTGCTGCCTCAAGTACGAGCACCCGTTGTACGCCGAATTCGCGCGGACCACGCCGGCGGTGGGGGAGACGGTGAGCACCCCGGACGGGGAGGGCACGGTGGTGTCCCACCAGGTGCCGGCCGATTCGGTCGTGGTGCGAATGTCCGGCTCCGGGAGCCTGTCCGCCTGCAGCGCGGCGAGTGTGTGCGGCGTACGGCAGGTGCACGAGACCCGCAAGCCGCGGCGCCGCCGCAAGGCGTGATCCGATGACCCGTCCCGCACCGCCGTGGCGTCTCGCGGCGGCTGCGGCCGTACTGCTGGCCGTGTCGGCCTGCAGTGCCACCCCGTCCGACCCGGACGATCCCGACTCGACGGCTCCGACGTCGGCGGCCACGCGGACTGCCGCGACACCGTCGGCGGCACCGGACAGCCCGAGCCCCGAGGAGACCGGTCGACCGGTCCAGCGACCCCCAGACGTCGCGCCGCCCGGGTTCGCGGATCCGCCACCCGGCAGGGGTGCCGAGCGCTACCGCGACCAGGAGGTGACGTGGGAGCCGTGCCGGGACGGACTGGAGTGCGCCACCGTGCTCGCCCCCCTCGACCGGGCGGACCCCGACGATCAGGCTCTCACGTTGGCCCTCGCTCGGCGTCCGGCCGAGCAGCCGCGCCGGGGGAGCATCTTCGTCAACCCCGGCGGTCCCGGCGGCTCCGGCACCGAGCTGGTCGAGCGCTTCCCGGACGAGGGGCTCGAGCACTATGACATCGTCGGTTGGGACCCACGCGGTACCGGGGACTCGACGCCGGTGCGGTGCTGGGGCGACGAGGCGATCGAGCGCTACAACCAGGCCGACCAGAGCCCGGACGACGACGCCGAAATGGAGAAGTTGATCACCCTCAACAGGAAGTACGGCGTGTCCTGCCAGGCGGGCTCGGGTTCGTTGCTGGGTCACGTCTCCACCGCCGACACCGTGGCCGACCTGGAATTGCTGCGCACCCTGCTGGACGAACCCGAGCTCAACTACGTCGGCTACTCCTACGGCACCGAGATCGGCGCCCGCTATGCCGACGTGTACCCGGACACGACCGGTCGATTGGTGCTGGTCAGCCCGGTCAACCTCACCGACGACGACTCGATCGTGCAGGACCAGGGTTTCGACCGGGCGCTGGGCCACTTCGCCGACTGGTGTGCCGAGCAGGGGTGCGCACTGGGCTCGACGGCGGCCGAGGTGATCGGCGCCGTGACCGACCTGTTCGACACCTTGGACGCCGAACCGATCGACGTGGGGGAGCGGCGGTTGACCCAGTCGGAGGCCGTGACCGGGGTCAAGAACGTGCTCTACTCCGATGCACGCGGCTGGGAGTTCCTGGCCGGGGCGGTGGCCGCGGCCAAGCAGGGCGACGGCCGCAACCTGTTGCACTCCGCCGACCTCTACCACCAGCGCGATCGGGACGGACGGTACGGGAAGCTGCTCACCTCCTTCGACGCGATCCGCTGCTTGGACGGCACGGACGAGGGCATGGACGGCGAGGTCGAGGCCGCCCGGGAGACGGCCGAGAAGGCTCCCGTCTTCGGCACCTACTCGGGACTCGACCTGACCTGCCCGCTGTGGCCGGTCGCCGCCGCCCCGCCCTCCGATGACGTGACGGCCGCCGGTGCTCCGCCCATCCTGTTGGTCGGCACCACCGGCGATTCCGCCACCCCGTACGAGTACGCGGAACGGATGGCCGAGCAGTTGGAGTCGGCGGTGCTGCTCACCCACGAGGGCGAGGGGCACGGCTCGTACGGCTCGAACGACTGCGTGGACGCCGCCGTCGTCGAATTCCTCACCAGCGGTCACCCTCCCGACGACGGCACCCGCTGTAGTTGACCGGTTCCCGCGGGAGCGCCCCTCTCGGGTCGGTTCTGCCGCTTCCGGGTGGGCATTTCGTGTCCCCGGTCGCGGATCGCTATAGTTGGCCGTCGTCGTCAGGTCCACCACCGGGCACGTCGACAGGCCGCCTTAGCTCAGTTGGCAGAGCGATTCACTCGTAATGAATAGGTCAGGAGTTCGACTCTCCTAGGCGGCTCCATCACGTCACCCGATCTCGTCAAGGGTGGTCAGGCAGAACGGGTGCCCGGCCGGGTCGGCGAACACCAGACAGTGCTCCTCGTTCGGCTGCTCGTCGAAGCGCCTCGCCCCGGCCGCGAGGACTCGCGTCGCGGCCGCCTGCAGGTCCGCGACCAGGAAGTCGAGATGGATCAGCCCAGGCGTCTCGGGCCACGCCGGCGGTAGGTAGTCGGCCACCGTCTGGAAGTCGATCCGCCCGCCGGCGGACTGCACGGTCGCCCACGACGGGTGGGTGAAGGTCACTTCACCGTCGGTGAAGTCGGCGTAAAAGGTTGCCAGGGCGGCGGCGTCCGGACAGTTCACCGTGACGGAACTCAGTTTGATCATCGGAAGTGCCTCGACTCTGGTGGGGCGGCGGGTGGGTAGTCTCCGCGGAACGGAGATTCGCTTCAGTCACGAGGGTAACGACGGTGCGGTCGAAGTCGCCGTCACGAGGAACGACGACCCGGGCCGACTCGCGTCCGGGAGCGGCCCCCGCGGGGCGGGAATATCGGGTCGCAGCGCGGTGCTGTCCCTGAAGTGAGTGCTGATCCGATTGCCGCCCTGTCCGTCCTCGACCTGATCACCGTTCGGGAGGGGGAGACCACCGCCGACGCACTGCGGGCCAGCACCAGTCTGGCCCGGACTGCGGACCAGGCCGGGTACCGGCGTTTCTGGGTGGCCGAGCACCACAACATGCCCGCCGTCGCCGCCACCAACCCGCCGGTGGTGATCGCCCTGCTGGCGAGTGCCACCGACCGGATCAAGGTCGGCTCCGGGGGCGTGATGCTGCCGAATCACGCGCCGCTCGTGATCGCCGAGCAGTTCGCCCTGCTGGAGGCGGCCTTCCCGGGCCGGATCGACCTCGGCATCGGACGTGCTCCGGGCAGTGATCCGGTCACCTCCTACGCACTGCGACACGGCGCCGGTGGGGTCTCCGAGGAGGCGGTGGCCAAGTTCCCCGACTACGTCTCCGACGTGATCGCGATGATGGACACGGACGGGGTGGACCTGGAGGTGCAGGGTCGCCGTTACCGGCTGAAAGCCACTCCGGCGGCCGCCGACGTACCGGAACTGTGGCTGCTCGGCTCGTCGGGCTACTCCGCCCAACTCGCCGCCGACAAGGGCCTGCCGTACGTGTTCGCGCACCACTTCTCCGGCGAGGGCACCGCCCGCGCCCTGCAGCTCTACCGCTCCCACTTCACCCCCTCCGACCTGCTGGCCGAGCCGAAGACCTTCCTCACCGTCAATGCCGTGGTGGCCGAGGATGCCGACACCGCGCACCGGCTGGCCCTGCCCCAGTTGTTGAGCATGATGGCGCTGCGGACCGGTCAGCCGTTGTTGCCACAGCAGTCGGTCGAGGCCGCCGAGGAGGTGGTGTTGGCCGAGGGCCAGAAGTCGATCATCGACTCGATGCGGCAACGCTGGGTGATCGGTACGCCGGATGAGGCGGCCGGCCAACTCCGCGCCCTGGCCGCCGAGTTCGCGGTCGACGAGGTGATGATCAATCCGGTCGCAGCCGGCTTCGCCGACACCGACCCCGGGGTCACGCCGGCCCGGGAGGACACCCTCCGGCTGCTCGCCGGGGAACTGCTGGGCTGACCTCCGAGCCGAGTTCGTCAGCGCAAACGGGAGGCCGGCGGAGCCCTAGACTGACCGGATGCAGCTCGAATCCGTCGTACTCGACCGGGTGGCCGCGGGGGTGACCGTGCTCTTCGCCGTCGCGGCCGTGTTCAGCCTCGTCCGCGTCGTGGTCGACTGGCAGAACGGCGGACTCTACTACGCGATGCTGGCCCTGGTCTTCGGGCTGAACATCGCCACCTGGGGTTCGGCGATCAAGGCGCGGGTCCGGATCGATGCGCGGGGCCTGACGCGTCCCGGCCCGCCCGGCTGGTTGATCGGCTGGCCGGACGTGGCCGACCTCGAGGTGGTCCGGCCGACGGGTTGGTGGGCCGGGGGGAACCCCTACGTCGTGGTGCATCGTGATGCTGGCGCCGGCAATCTCAATCTCGATCTGCGGGGATTCCTGAGTCGGCTGCTGACGGGGATCAGGGCCGGTACCAGTCGCCGGTTGGTCGCGCCGGTGCAGGAGGACTTCGTCGACGCCATCCTTGCCGCTCGTCCGGGCCGCCTCCAGCCCTGACCGCCGCCACGGATCGGGGTCAGGCCAGGCGGGCGGCAGTGAGCCGCGCGGAGGCCAGGTCCGCCCAGTCGCCGTCGAACTCCAGCCGGGCCAGGGTGGCCGGCGGGAAGTGTCGGCCGATGGTCGCCAGGGCCGCCGTGTCGGAGGTCCCCGCCTCGGCCAGGTCATGGGAGAGCGCCGGCACCCCGGGCGCATGACCGACGATGAGAACACGGGAGGCCGCACCGTCCACCGCGTGGAGTTCGGCCAGGATCGTGTCCGAGCCGGCGTTGTAGAGCGAGTCCAGGAAGTCCGTCGCGGCGGTGACGCCGACCTCGGCCAAAGTCTGTCGGGTTCGGGTCGCGCTGGAACAGAGCACCCGGTCGATGGTGACGCCCTCGGCTCGCAGGTGGTCGCCGACGCCGCGGGCCTGGGCCAGCCCCGCTTCGGTCAGGTCGCGTTCGGCATCCGGTCGGCCCGGGACGTAGTCGACCGCCTGGGCGTGCCGGAGCAACAGCAGGGTGCGTGCGCTCATGGACGTGAGTCTAAGCCTGAATCCACCGATCTCCGCCTACTGCGCGGCCCCATCCGGGCGCCCTGGCTGCGCCGTCCACGCTCAACGGACCTCCAGTACGCCTTCGCGTGTCTCGGCTTGCCAGCCCACCCGTCTGGTGCCGCTCGCTACGCCGGCCATCGGTGGATTCAGGCTAAGCGATGGCGATTGGGTTTTCACTGACAGGCGCTACCAAGGTCGGCGCGCGCGTCCACCTCACTCGGCGGTGAGGAATCGGTACAGGGCTGCGTTGAACTCCTCCGGCCGCTCGGTGTTGGGGGCGTGACCGGCCCCCGGGACCAGTTCCAATTCGGCGCCGGGGATGCGCTGGGCGATCAACTTGCTGGCCGGCAGGTTGGCGCGGTCCCGCTCGCCACACAGCACCAGGGTGGGTGCGCTCACCTGCGCGAGCCGGTCGGTGAAGTCCGCGTCCGCGAGGATCTCCATCGCCTGCTGCACCTTGTCCTTGCGGATCCCTTGCTGGGCGAGTCGCGCGGTCGGGGTGGCCCTGATCATCTGTCGCTGCAGCCACAACACCGACTTGGGCGGACGGATCTGCGCCCCGCACAGCACCAGCCGGTCCACTTGATCCGGGGCGTCCACCGCGAACTGCAGGGCCACCATCGCACCCACCGACAGACCACACAGGTGCGCTCGCTGGGCACCGTGCTTGATCAACTCGGTGCCCACCGCGTTGCTGGCACCGGCGAGGCTGAAGCGATCATCCGCATTCGGTCTGAGCCCGTGCAGCCACGGGGCGGCAGCCCGCAGGCCCTCCGGAAGCGCGGTGACCTGGTCCTGCCAGGACTGGGGCGTCTGGCCCAGCCCGTGCAGCAGGACGAGCAGTTTCCGTTCGGTGTCCACATGCCGATCCTAATGAACTCCGAGGTCGGGCCAACGGTGCCCTAGAGTGTGGCCCATGTCAGCCGGCCGACGCTCCCGTGCACCGATGGTGCTCGGATGCCTGCTCGGCTTCGCTGTCCTCTGCCTGGCCGCCGCCAGTGGTGCGAGTGCCGCCTTCATCGTCCCGGGTCGCGACCTTCCGGCACCGGAGGAGGAGAACACGATGCCCGACCAGGGGCCGGGTACGAGCGCCTGGGACTTCTGGACCAGCGCCGGCGAGCCACGAGTGATGGAGCGATGGTTCGCGGTCGTCCTCGGCGTGGTGATCACCCTGCTGATCGCCGTGGCCGTCGTCCTGCTCGTACGGTCGGTGGTCATCGCCAACACGCGGCGTCGGGAGCGGCTGGAGGATCGGCCGGAGACGGTCCGTACCTGGAACCGCGTCCAGGCTGCCGTCGTCGTGGAGGAGGCCACGGAACGTGCGCTCGCCCAACTGCACGAGGGCCAGGCCGGTGATGCGCTCATCGCGTACTGGCAGGCCGTGCAGGCCGCCGGCGCTGACGCCGGCCTGCCTCGGGAAGTCTGGGAGACGAGCAGCGAGTACGCGGCCCGCTTGGTGACCGAACTCGGAGTGACGGCGCAGGCGATCACCGTCGTGACCCACCTCTTCCGCGAGGTCCGATTCTCCAGCCACCGACTCGACTCGGAGTCGGAGGACCTGGCGCGGTCTGCGCTCTCCCTGATCAGGTCCGACCTGGGCGACGTGGCCCCCGTCCGGGCCGAGTCGACATGAGGAGCCTGCTCCGGCGCAGCTGGGTCCGCACCTTCGTGGCCGTGTTCGCCGTCTGTCTGGTGATCATGGTCGTGGTGAATGCCGTCGGCGGGTACGCCCACCCGGTCTACTTCGTCGGGCTCGGCCTCGCCGCTGCAGCCCTGGTGGTCGGCATCCAGATCGGGGCCGAGCGGATCGATCCGTGGAACTGGCCTGAGTCCGAGACCGCGCCACCGCGGTTCCGACGGCTCGGGGTCGATGATCGGGCGCTGAACCACCAGCACCGGTTGGCGCGGAAGAGCCCACAGGCCCGCGCCACCGCCGTACGACCGGCACTCGCCGACCTCGTGGCCGAGCGGCTGCACCGATCCCGGGGCATGCACCCCGACGACCTCGCCGCGGGTGCCGGGGAGTGGGTCTCGTCCGACTTGGGCGGGCTGCTCGACGGATCGCGGACCACGTTGACCTTGGACGAATTCGATGAATTGATGAAGGAGATCGAGACACTGTGACCACCGGACCCGAGGAGAGGCAGCCGATGACGGGGACGATGTCGATCGAGGAGGCTGGTCGCGCCTGCCGGCAGGTGCTGGACCAGGTGGGGCGTGCCGTGGTGGGCAAGCGGGAGGCGCTCACCTTGGTGATGGCCGGGATCGTGGCCGGTGGGCACGTCCTGCTGGAGGACTTTCCGGGGCTCGGCAAGACCCTGACCGCGCGCTCCTTCGCCCAGGCCCTCGGGCTGGAGTTCCGCCGGGTGCAGTTCACTCCCGACCTGCTGCCCAGCGACGTCACCGGCAGCTACGTGTTCAACGCGAAGACGTCTGAGTTCGACTTCCGTCCCGGGCCGATCTTCACCGGCGTGCTGCTGGCGGACGAGATCAACCGGACCCCGCCGAAGACCCAGGCGGCCCTGTTGGAGGCCATGCAGGAGCACCAGGTCACCGTCGAAGGCGCCACCCACCCGCTGCCGCAGCCCTTCCACGTGCTCGCCACCGCGAACCCGATCGAGTACGAGGGCACCTACCCACTGCCGGAGGCCCAGTTGGACCGGTTCCTGCTCCGGATCGGCTTCGGCTACCCGGACGCCGACGAGGAGTGGGAAATCCTGTCCCGCCGGATGGACCGTCGGCATGAGGACGTGGCGGTGGACCCGGTCACCGACCTGGCCGGACTGAGTGCCATCCAGGCCGCTGCCGAGGAGGTCCGGGTGGAGCAGTCGGTCGGTCGCTACTGCGTGGCACTGACCGCAGCCACCCGCGACCACGCCAAGATCATGGTCGGGGCCTCCCCGCGCGGGTCCCTGGCCCTGCTCACTGCGGCCCGGGCCGTCGCGGTGATCAACGGCCGCGACTACGTGGTCCCCGAGGACGTGAAGGCCGTGGCCGTGCCCGCCCTCGCGCACCGGGTGAGCGTGAAGCCGGAGTTGTGGCTGCACCAGATCTCGGCGGACAGCGTCATCGACGAGGTGCTCGAGTCGGTGGCCACACCGGCCGACGTGGCCGCCTGATCGGCGGGGTGGGGATGTCGGAGCAGGGGGAGGCTGGCCCCGCCGGGTGGCGGATGTCGCCGCTGCTGTTCTCGGTGGCGACCGCGTCGCTGATGTCGGTGCTGGCCGCAGTGGTGCTCCAGCGGCCCGACCTGGTGGTGCTGACCAGTCCATTGCTGGCCTACACCGTGGTCGCGCTGGTGACCCGACCGCGACGGTTGCCACGCGTCACCGCCCGGATGGCGAATCGGACGGTGTACGAGAGGGATCGCACCGAACTCGGCGTCCGGGCCAGCGCCATCGACCCGGACGCCCGCTACCTGATCACCCGCCAACCATCGGTCGAGTCGGTCGACCAGGACCCGCCCGGTGGGGTCGTGGTCGACGTCCTCGATCGTGCGGCCGAGGAGCGCACCGTACGGATCGGTCTCGGCGCCGAGCGGTGGGGCATCCGGGAGATTCCGCCGGTCGCCGTGGGACTCGCCTCCGAACTGGGCGCGTGGCGGGCGCCCATCCAGCAGACCGCGGCGTCCCGATTGAAGGTGCTGCCCCTGCGGGACCAGTTCGCCGCCACCGGTGCCACCCCGCGACCGGCCGGCATGGTCGGCCAGCACACCTCACGCCGGCCCGGCGACAAGGGTGAACTTTCCGACGTACGGCCGTTCCGACCCGGCGACCGGCTCCGCCGGATCAACTGGCGGGTCACCTCGAGAACGGGGGAGATGCATGTCAACGCGACCTGGTCCGAGCGTGACACCGAGGTGCAGTTGGTGATCGACTCCACCCTCGACCTCAAGCCGGCCGGCAGCCGGGATGATCCCGACGTCGTCACCAGCCTGGACATCACCATGCGTGCGGCCGCGGCCCTCGCCCAGCACTACCTGCACCGCGGTGACCGGGTCAGCATGATCGACCTCGGGTCCCAGGGACGAGATGTGCCGGCCGGCAACGGGCACAAGCAGTTCCGTCGCATCCTCGACGTCCTCGTGCAGGCCGCACCGGTCCGCGACACGATGGTGCGCGCCTCCCCGCTGCGCCCCGGTTCCTTGATCATCACACTCACCCCGCTGCTGGACGAGACGGTGATGGAGAGCATCGGATCCTCGGCCCGGCAGGGCAACGCGGTGATCGTGATCGACACCCTGCCGCCCGGACTGAGCGATGTGGCCGGGGTGGACGCCCTCAGTCCGGCCCGGATCCGCACGATCATGCGCGACGAGGGACGCGATCCCCGGTTGGCCGCCCGGGCCTGGCAACTGCGGCGGGCCGAGCGGCAGGAGTTGATCGCCACTCTGGCCGAACTCGGTGTGCCGGTGGTGGCGTGGCGCGGGCCGGGAACCCTGGACGAGGTGCTCCGCGACGTGAGCCGGATGGCGGCGGCCCCGAGGTTGGTCCGATGAACTTCGCTGAGATGCTCCGCACCGCGCGGCTCCAACTGCGCTCCCAGACGCCGGCCCAACGGGTGCTGCGTACGGTGCTGGCACTGGCCCTGTCGGCCACTCTGGTCCTCACCGTCCTCCCCGAGTGGAACGTCGTCCTGGTCGCCCTCGGGATCGCGATCATCGGTGCCGTGCTGACTGTGGTGATCCCGAACTCGATCACTCCGTTGATCTTCCTGCTCGGAATCCTGGCGAACTGGGTACTGCGCTCGTCGGGTGAGTTGGGACCGGTCCCGGTCGCCGTCGGTGGCTGCCTGCTGGTGGTGTTGGTGTGCCTGGTCGGCTGCACCTTGGCGCCGACGGACGTACGGCTTCCGCGGCGGGTGTGGGCGCGACTGGGCGTGGCCGCCCTGGTCGGGATCGCCGTGCTGGCCGCGACCTCCGCGTTGCAGTACACGCTGGTCGCCGTCGAGGTTCCCGGCCTGATGCCGTTGCTGCTGTTGGCGGTGCTGTTGGTCCCGATCATGGTGTGGTTGTTGCTGCGGCCCCGGCCCGCGGACCAAGATCAATAGCAGATGACGGATCGAACCGACGCGCCCTAGACTGCCGCCATGCCACTGACCGACATGTCCTTGACCGACCTGCGGGACTACACCCCCGACCTCATGGTCCCCGATGACCTGGAAGCCTTCTGGCGGGAGACGATCGACGAGGCACGCGGCCACGACCTGGCCGCCGAGGTGAAGCCGATCGACTCCGGGCTGCGGGCCCTGGACACCTACGACGTGTCCTTCGCCGGACACGGTGGCACCACCGTACGGGCCTGGCTGAACGTGCCGGCCGGAGCGGAAGGGCCGTTGCCCGCCGTCGTTCAGTACCACGGCTACTCGGGCAATCGAGGCTTCCCGTTCAGCTCCACCCTGTGGGCCCAGGCCGGGTACGCGCACTTCGTGATGGACACCCGCGGCCAGGGCTGGTCCGCCGGTGGCTTCCCGGCCACCGACGACCTCGATCCGGCGGCCGGACTCGCGCACGCGCCGGGGTTCATGACCTCGGGAATCACCGATCCGCACCGCTACTACTACCGCCGGGTCTACACCGATGCGTTCCGGATGCTGGAGGTGGCCACCGGTCATCGGCTGGTGGACGCCACCCGAGTCGCCGTCATCGGGGGCAGCCAGGGGGGCGGCATCAGCATCGCTGCCGCCGGACTGGCCGCCCTGGCGGGGATCGACCTGGCCGGAGCAGCCCCCGACGTACCGTTCCTGTGTGACTTCCCGCGGGCCCTCGACCTGGCCGCCGAGGGGCCGTACCTGGAGATCACCCGCTTCCTGGCCGGCTGGACCGACCAGGTGGACGAGGCGCTGCACACCCTGTCCTACTTCGACGGTGCCGTCCTCGGCCGGTGGGCCACCGCGCCGGCGCTCTTCTCCGCCGCCCTGATGGATCCGATCTGCCCACCGTCCACGGTCTTCGCTGCCTTCCACCACTTCGGGGGCGGGGACAAGGAGATCAACGTCTATCGCCACAATGACCACCGGGGCGGCCACGACTACCAGCGCCAGGCCCAGTTGGAGTGGTTCGCCGACCGGCTCGGCTGAACATCGCACAACTCCGGGAGAGCCGGCCCGGGGCACGGTCAGTCCTTGACGGCGACGAGCAAGTCGCGGTGGATCGAGGAATCGACGCGGTGCCCGAACTGCAGCCAGGGACCGCCGTCGAGCGGGGTGAGGCCGGCCCGGGTCGCCATCGTGGCCAGGTCCTCGCGACTCAGCCCGTAGGTGTTCCAGGCGATCCCGAGGGCGCCACCGGACTTGAGTTGGCCCGCCCAGACGCCGACCGCCTCGCCGAGGAGTCCGGCAGGGGAGCGGTCCCGTCGGCCACTCACGCCACGCACGTCCGTACGGCTGCCGTGCACGACCCCGTACGGGGCGTCGGTGATCACCGCGTCGAAGCGCTTCTTCCCGTACAACTTCGCGGACTGGCGGGTGTCGCCGGACATCACCGTCAAGGACAGCGGCTCGCCGCCGTCGGGTGGCGTGAGACTCGCATCCAGCCTGCGTCCGATGCTCTTGCCGTCCCGCTTCACCGGGGTCATCGCCACGGTGTGCTTGAGTCGCTTGCGCCGCAGGTAGGTCTTCAGGAAGGCCGCGTGTGCCTCCACCGCCTTCAGGTCGTCCTCCACCCCGGCCACCTCGTGGCCCAGCATCAGCCCGGCGCTCAGGGTGGTGCCGCGCCCGCACAGCGGATCGAGGATCCGGCGTGGACCGTCGGCCGGACGGCGTACGGCTGCGAGGGTCACGTTCACCATCAGCCGGGTGAACTGCTCGTTCGTCTTGCCCTGGTACTTCGGGATCGTGAGCAGGTCCTCGTCGAGGAGGTACGGGTCCCTCACCTCGACGGGGCGGAGCAGGTCACCTTCCCGACGGAACAGCGCGAGCCGGGCCGACAACCGAGTCACGGCCGGTAGCAGGGCAGGCGAGTCATCGGTGTCGATCGCCAGATAGGACACGCCGGCCACCGTCTCCGGGGTGATCAACTCAGGATCCAGGTCCGGGCAGGTCACCGCGAGCTCGGCCGCGGCCAAGGAGTCGGCGGCCGCGGCGTACACGCGGTTGCTGGACGGGGCCAGCATCAGCAGGTGGTCGGTCATGGTCTCAGGTCCTTCCGGCACCATCATCCGTCGCGGCGGCGCCGAGCGCACCTTACCGGCTCAGCGCAGCACCTCGAACTCCACGGTGACGCTGGCCGGGGCCAGGTCATCGCTCCCGTCGTAGTCGACGGTGACCTCGTGGCGGCCCGGGGTGTCGACGACGGGCAGCACCACCCAACCCTTTCCCTTGCGCAGTGGGGTCGACAGCGGATCGATCCCGTCGCCGGTGACTGTGACGGTTCCGGTCGCGGCGGTCCCGTCGGGTCCGGTCACCACGGCCCGCAGGTAGGGCTCGGTCCGCCCCGCCCAGATCTTCTTCGGGGCCACCGCGGCATCGATCGTGGGCTGCTCGCTCCCCGGCAGGGCACCGTCCGGGTCGAGGGCGGCCAGGTAGCGCTCCGGGGCACCGGCGACGGCCACGGCGAGGGCATAGTCGGCCAGGTCGCCGGCCAGGCTCAGGGTGAGGGTCGCGGTGCCGGTGGCGTCGAGGCGGACCTGGTTGAGGTAGGCGACCTCGCCCACGGCCGGGTGCTCGAGGTCGCCGTCGATCGGCAGCACCACGATGCTGGCCTGCTGGTCGGCTGCCGCAGACCCGCCGAGAATCGTGAGCCGGACGATGCCGTCGCCCTGTGCCACCGCATCGTGGCGGATGCCGTCCTCGGCGGCCTCCTGCTGGGCCCGTCGGATCCGGGTCGAGTCCGCGCCGGCTGCCGGTACGGACTGCAGCACCGGACGCTGCCCCTCGGCATCCCAGGACCAGACGGAGTCGAAGTCCCAGCCGAGTTCGCCGGAGTAGAAGTCCGGATCGCCGGTCTGGGCCTCGGTCGCGGTGGCCCCGTTCCAGCTCTGGGCGCCGGTCTCGGTGGTGGTCTGCTCCTTCGCGACCACGGCTTCGGTCGCCCAGTTGTCGGCGAGGGTGGCGGTGTCGCCGTACTTCACCCGGCCCAGCAGGCGGTGACCGTACTCGGGCGCCGTCACGGTCGGGTTGAGGGCGAGGGAGTTGCGGATCTCGGTCCCGGTGTAGCCGTAGCCGGCCACCCCGCCGGCGTTCCGGGTGTCGGCGGCGACCGCGCCGCTGGCGTACACCCGCTCCGTGGACGAGCCGGTCAGTGCCACGCCGATCGCCCCACCGGCCTCGGTCCCACTGACCTGCACGTTCGCGTTCGTGGAGGCGTCCCGCAGCTCCCCGGCGGAGTCGCCGAGGATCCCGCCGGCTCGTTGCTCGGCCGCCACCGAACCGGTCGTGTGGACGCGCTCCACGGTGCCGGTGCTGGTGTTGGCCAGGATGCCCGCCCGGGCGGTGTCGGTGCTGATCTGTGCGTCGACGAGCGCCAGGTCGTACACCTGTCCGGCGATGTGGGTGAACAACCCGCCGGTCTCGGAGGTCAGCCCGGTGATGGTGTGTCCGGCGCCGTCGAATTCGCCGAGGAAGGGGCCCGCCAGACTGGTGAAGGGCGTACCGGTCAGGTCGAGGTCAGCGGCCAGGACGTAGTCGTACTCCCGGAACTCACCGACCTGGGCGAGCTCGTCGACGCTGCTGACGAGGTGGAAGCCGCGGTCGTCGGTCGGCAGGTCCGGAGCCGGGACCGGGTCCGTCTCCTCGGGGGCGACCTGCAGCACCGGTCGCTGACCTTCAGCACTCCACTGCCACACGGTGTCGAAGTCCCAACCACGTTGTTCGTAGAAGGCCTGGGTGCGGATCTCGTCGACGCCGACGACGGCTCCCTTCCAGTTGTCGGCGGCGGGTGGATCGGTCAGGGTCTCGCCGCTCACCGGCACTGCTTCACTGACGTGGTTGTCCGCCAGAGTGGCCAGTTGCCCACCGGCGACACGGCCGACGATGGCGTGCGCGTAGCTCGGCGCGGACACCGCCTCGTTGATCGACACCGTGTGCTGGACGACGGTCTCGTTGTAGCCGTAACTGACCACCCCGCCGGCATTGCGCCCGTCGGCCACGACCTTCCCTGCGGCATAGACGTCCTCGGTGGTGGACCCGCCGAGCGCGATGCCGACGACCCCGCCGGAGTAGAGGCCGGTGGCCCGGACGTCCGCGGTGGAGTAACTGTCGGTGATCACCCCGTGGTGGTCGCCGACGATGCCGCCGACCCGGCCCGCCGCGGTGATCGAGCCCCGCGTCTGGACGCGCTGGATCGTGCCGTGGTTGATGTCGGCCAGCAGACCGGCAGTCTGCTGGTCGGTCTCGGGCGTGCCGACGATGACCAGGTCGGTGATCGTGCCGTGGTTCTCGGCGAACAGCCCCGCCCCCTGCTCGGCCAACGGGGTGAAGCCGGTGATGGTGCGGCCGTCCCCGTCGAGTACGCCGGTGAAGTCGTTGAGTCGGCCCAACTGCGGCCGCTCCTCGCCGCCGAGATCGAGGTCCGTGGTCAACCGGTAGTGGCCCGCCGGGTCATTGTCGATCTTGGGCAGGTCCGCGGAGGACTCGATCAGGTACGGGTCCTCCGCGGTCCCGCTGCCGGCGATGCCCTCCCGTACGGTCCAGGCCGGCTTCAGCGGCTCGGCCCGGTCTAGCCCGTCCCAGACGAAGAGCTTCACCGTGTCGGTGGTCTGCACCGGCAACGGCTCGTCGAAGGTGACGTACTGCTCGACCCCGCGGTGATCGAGTTCGACGTCCATGGTCCGTACGGCGAGCATCTCCTCCTCCGCCTTGTCGTACGTGGCGGCGGTCACGGTGACGGTGTCGCGGCTGCCCGGGTGGCTGAGCAGTCCCACCCCGGGCAGTTCGCCGTCGGTGATCTCGGCCGAGGACGCCTTCCAGGTCCCGGTGGGCTTCTTGACCGTGTACTGGTCCACCACCCGGCCGTCGATGGTGTGCACGGAGAGCTCCAACCCCGCGTCGGTCACCTCGACCACACCGCCCATCTGGATGTCCTCGTCGAAGACCACGTCGTCCCACCAGTGCGGGACGGTGTCGTAGAACTTGGGCCCGGACGACCCCATCGTGACGAAGGTGGTGCCGGCGGCCTCCTCCTCGGGAGTCTTCGCCAGCCGTCCGTCGTAGATCGTCGAACGCTTGTAGATGTGGTCGTGCGCGCCGAGGTAGAGGTCCACGCCGAGTTGGTCGAGCACCTTGGTGACCTTGTCCCGGTTCACTGCCATCCCCGGATCGTCGGCATGGTTGCCGCCGTAGTAGGAGAAGTGCCCCATCACCACGTGCCACTCGGCCGAGGACGAGCGCACGTCGTTGATCAACCAGGCCAGTTGTTCGTCCACCGAGTAGTTGGAGTTCAGCACTGAGTAGTGCACCTCACCGCGATCGAAGGAGTAGTTGCTCTCACCGATCACGCCGTTCTTCGGCAGGTCGTACATGTTCGAGAAGATCGCCATCCGCTCGTCCGACCGCGAGTTGTACTCGAGGTCGTCGAAGGTCTCGTGGTTGCCAGCCACCGGGGCCCACTGCAGGTCGAGCCCCTCGAAGACGTGGTCGGTGAGCTCCTCCCAGAACTCGCCCCGGGCGCCGTTGTTCACCAGGTCGCCGAGCTGGACTGCGGTGGTGCCGCCGGGCTGCTCGGTCTGCAGTCGGTCCAGGACGCCGCGAAGCAGGCCGAGCTCGGCCGGGTCGTGGGACTGCGCCTGCAGGTCCCCGAGCACGTACACCGGTTCGTTGCCGGCGCCACCGGAGATGAACTCGCCCTTGACCTCGGTCCAGGCGGCTTCGTTCGACGGGGTGGGGGCGGCGCTGTCGACGGCAACGCCCAGCCGGTACTCGTAGCGCTGGCCGTCGGTGAGCCCGGTGATGTCGAACTCGTGGCCGCGCAGGGTCTGCCCGGTGATCGAGTGCTGGTACTCCGGTTCGTCGTTGCCGATCGTGTTGATCTCGTACGGCCGGTTGTCGGTCGAGG
>JBQDIN010000012.1:0-29138 GCA_052094425.1 Propionibacteriaceae bacterium | reverse complement strand
CGCCGACCGGACGGACCTGGGCGTACGCCTCCCGGATGCTCCGGTCGGTGGTGACCGCGATCCCGGCGCCACCGGGATCCTCGGCCACGGCCGCGGTACTGCCGAAGTACTGGAAGACGCCGGCGGGGTCGGGGGTGGCCTGGTCCACCGTGATTCGGATCAGTTCGGCGTTGATGTTGCCGGTCTCGTCCTCGGCCTTGACCACGATGAAGTGGTCGTCGTAGCTGCGTACGGTGAAGGCGGCGTCCTCGATGTCGATCTTCCCGGCGGCGTCGTACACCTCGTAGCTGATGGTCGGCTTCGCACCGGAGTCGTCGGTGGCGGTCGCCGTCGGCAGGGCGATCTCCTCCCCGTACCCGGCCTCGGCGGGGACGTTCTCCGGCAGGGTGATCACGGGCGCGTAGTTGGCGCCCCGGGTGGTCTCACCGATCCAGATCGGCGCAGAGACGGCGAACTGGCCGTCGGCCTGGTCGGCCCGGACGAAGTAGAAGTCGCCGTCGGTGACCGGCCGGTCCAACTCCAGGTCCAGCTCGTTGCCGCTGATGTCGGCGAACTCGTGCGCGACCTCGCCCTGGTTGGTGTAGAGCTTGACGGAGGTGAACTCGTCGTCGGCATCCGGGTCGGCGAGCCCGATGTCGAAGGAGACCGAGGTCGTGTCCGCGGGGAGGATCGATCCCATCAGTTGATCATCGGCACTGAACCTGAGTTGGGTGTTCACGTCCTGGCTGGTGAAGGTGCTGCGGTCGTTCATCGCCCCGTACAGACCGTCCAGCGAGTGCTCTTCGGCCCAGACCCCGGTGATCGCCTCGGCCCCCGACACCCAGGTGGCCGAGTGCTCGTCGCCGTTCCAGACCGGTCCGAGGTGCCAGCCGACGTCGAGGGCGTTCTGGAACTCGGGGAACTGCGCCGAGTCCTTGACCTCGATCAGGTCCATCCGGTCGTCGACGACCGGGTCCAGTCCGTTGAACCCGAAGAAGTGCCCCTTGGCCTTGGGGTTGGGGTGGTTGAACTGGCCGATGGCCTCCGGATCCTGCTTCAGCCGGGCGAAGAAGGTGTACATGTCGTACTTCAGGTCGCCGGTGCCGAAGGAGTTTCCGTAGCCGTCGACGCTGCCCTTCTCCGTGGCCCGGGCCGTGGCATGCCAGTCGGTGTTGAACACGTTGATGTGCCCGGTGCCGTCATACCAGGTGTTCTCGATGGCGGGGACCACGACCAGGTCCTCGCTGTCGGCGTTGAACTCTTCGGTCTGTTCGTGCAGCCAGCGCCACTCCTGGGAGGTGGCATCGCGCCAGTCCTCGACGAAGTCGTCGCCGTTGCGGATGTCCCACATCACGTCGTGTTCGGAGACGGTGAAGAAGTCCGCGTCGGTCTCCTCCCGGACGTGCTCGAAGGCATCCGGGGGCAGCTCCACCCCGTCGCTGACCGATGTGTGCGAGTGGAACTCCCCCGTGTACAGCGATCGGTCCAGGTACGCCGGGCGGTCCGCGTCGGCGGTCTTGTCCTTCGCGGCCGGAGCTGATGTCTCCGCCGCGGATGCGCTGGGGGAGGCTTGCTCCCCGGGTGCTGCCTGGGCGACCGGCCCCGCTGTCGCCAAGCCGGTGATCACCATGGCCAGTGCGGCGGTCGCGGCCGTCAACCGGGTAGCCGTACGCAACGGATCGGGGGCAGCGGTCTTCATCCGGGGACTCCTCGTCGCAATGGTGGACCGCGCCAGCGCGCAGTACCCGAGACGAAGTTATGGCGCCGGCGACTGGAAGTGCAATAGTTTGATTGAACATTGCGTTGATCAATCACATGTGAACATTGAATGTGCGTGCGAAGGCAACCTTCTGTTCACTCTTGTCGAGTTGTGCGCTGCATGCGCGATGCCTCCGATGGGATGGTCTGCGGTGGAAGGGGAGCGATGATCACAGATGGGCCAGACCGGCCGGGTCGGTCCGGGCCGAATCAGCCGGTTCGCGGCACAGATCTCCTGGCCGTGGTCATCGGCGGCGCCGCCGGATCCATGGCGCGCTACGGCAGCACCGTGCTGCTGCCGACCAAGGGCGGGTTCGACTGGCCGCTGCTGGCGGTGAACCTGACCGGCGCCCTGTGTCTCGGCGTGTTGATCGAGGTGCTCACCCGACGGGCTCCGGCCGGCCGGGGCGAACCCGCGGCGCTCCGGCGGGCTCGGCTGTTGCTCGGCACCGGCTTCCTCGGCGGATTCACGACGTACAGTGCGTTGGCCGTCGGCGCCCTCGGCCCGATCGGCGCTGCCGGAGTCGCGGTCCTGCAACTGGTCGTGATCGTGGCGGGTGGCCTGCTCGCTGCTGGGGCCGGAATCGCGATCGGGGTCGTGGTGGGGCGGGGACGTCCATGATCATCGCACTCCTCGTCGCCGTACTCGGCGGCCTCGGCGCCGGCTGCCGGTACGTCCTCGACACCTTGATCACTCGCCGCGTGCCCTCCTTCCCGGTGGGCACCTGCGTGATCAACATCTCCGGTTCGCTGCTGCTCGGTTTCATTCACGGGTGGGGTGGGCAGCACCTGTCCGAGGAGGTGCGGATCGGACTGGGGGTGGGCTTCTGCGGTGGGTTCACCACCTTCAGCACCGCCAGCCTGGAGACGGTGCGACTGGCGCGCTCCGGAGCGTCACGCGCCGCCGTGGTGCACCTGACCGTGATGGTCCTTGGCTCCTTGGCCGGTGCCGGCGTGGGTCTGTTGGTCGGCCGGTCCCTGGCCTGAACGCTCTGCTCGCGCAGGAGTGCCGGCCCACGCTTGACTGGGGGAGCAGCCTCAGTCGGTGGAGAACTGGTTGGGGTTCCTGTTCGGACCGGTGCGGAGTCCGTGGCCGATGCCCGCGGCCACGGCGCACAGCAACTCCGCCGCATTGCGGATGCAGCGATCCAGATCCGAGTCCAGGTCGGTGAGCGGGTGGATCGCGGCGAACCCGGCCGCCGCGGCCTGGTCGGGTCGCAGCGTGCTCCGCCCGCAGACGGCAATCGTCGGCACCCCGTGTTCGCGGGCCAGCCGGGCCACACCGGTCGGCGCCTTGCCGGCCAGGCTCTGGTCGTCCAGGCTGCCCTCGCCGGTGATCACCAGGTCGACGCCGGCGAGTCGGGTCCGGAGGTCCACCAGGTCGATGATCACGTCGATCCCGGCGCGCTGGTCTGCCCCGAGGACCGCCAGGGCGGCGAAGCCGACGCCGCCTGCCGCACCCGCACCGGGATGCTCCGTCCACCGAGCCGGGTCGGTCTCCAACGCCCGGCCGAGGACGGCTGCGAAGGAGCCCAGGGAATCGTCCAGCACCCGGACCGTGATCGGGTCCGCGCCCTTCTGTGGTCCGTACACGGCGGCGGCGCCGTCCGTGCCGAGCAGCGGGTTGGTCACGTCCGAGGCCAGCACGAACCGGGCCTCGGCGATCCGCGGGTCCAGCCCGGCCAGATCCACCGTGGCCAGGGTGGCGAGCCCGCCACCGCCCGGGGCCACCGGTCGGCCGGACGCGTCCAGCAGCCGTACGCCGAGGGCGGTCAGCAGCCCGGCACCGCCGTCGGTACAGGCACTTCCACCCACGCCGAGGATGATCTCTCGGCAGCCGGCGTCCAGGGCGGCCTTGACCAACTGGCCGGTGCCGTGGCTGGAGGCGCGCAGCGCCTGCTCCGGAGTGGGGGAGCCGAGCAGGTCCAGCCCGGAGGCAGCGGCCAACTCGACCACTGCCTCGGTTCCCCGTACGGCAATGCTCGCCTCCACTGGATCTCCCAGCGGCCCCTCGCCCCGGACCGTTCGGTCAACGAACCCGGCGCCGAGGGCGGCCGCCACCGTACCCTCGCCGCCGTCGGCGACCGGCAGTGCGATCAACTCCGCGTCGGGCAGTTCGGTGGCCAGGCCCGCGGCCACCGCGGCAGCCACTTCGGCGGCGGTCAGCGATCCCTTGAACTTGTCCGGTGCGATCAACACGCGCAGCGTCATGGGGCTCAGCCTGTCAGTCGCCCCAGTGACTGCACGCCCGACCCCATCCTCGCTCGCGTGCCGTTGGATCACTTCGCGCCGAGCAGATTCCAGCCCGATGGGTTGGGGCTGAAGTGTCAACGCGACACGCCGTGAGCCTCAAGTTGTCCTTGAGGTTTCTGTTTCCAATGTGAACAAAAGGCACTAGTTTGCTCAGGGTGTCGGTTGGGAAGCCGATCCACACGTCGGACGGCCGGGAAGCCGTCGGGCGGGACAGGGGCTGTGGCCGTCGGCTGGTTCGGCGGAAAGGCCCGAAGCAGGCGAGCCCGCGGGGAAGGGGCTCGGCAGCGAGAGGCAGTTCATGAGTGCGCTGAGGCGTGCCCGGAAACGGGACGACCGAACGAGGCTGACAACGGGAGAAGGGGCCGGACCAGACGTCCGGCGACGGATGGTGCGGGTGGCAGCAACGGGGGCCCTCGGCCTGGCGCTCGCCGCGCCGGCCGTCCTGGTGCACGCCGAACCCGCCATCCCGAGCGAGTCCGAGGTCCGCTCGGCCGAGGAGAAGGCCAACGCGAAGCAGAACGAGGTGGCCACCATCCAGTCCCAGTTGGACTCGGCGGCTGCCGAACTGGAGGACCTCCAGATCGCCAGTGCCCGGGCCCATGACGCGTACAACGGGGCCCAGGAGAAGTTGGCGGTCGCCCAGCGCGCCGAGCAGGGCAAGCAGCGGGTGTTGAAGAAGGCCGAGGCCAAGGTGGCCGCCTCCCGCGAGGACGTCGGTGAACTGGCACGCAGCGAGATCCAGGGCAAGGGGCCGCTGGTCGAGGCGGGGTCGCTGCTGACCAGCAACGGTCCGGAGGAGATGCTGGAGCGTGCGGCCAGGTTCACCTCGGTGTCGACTGTCCTGCAGGGCAAGCAGGACCAGTTGGTGATCGACGAGGCGGCCGCCGAGCAGGCGCGGACTGCCGCCGCCGAGGCCACTGCCGCAGTGCAGGCCGAGACCGAGAAGGCAGCGACAGCGAAGAACGCGGCCGAGGCGGCCAGCCAGCGCCAGCAGGCTGCCGTGGACGGCTACTCCTCCCATCGCGCCACCCTGATCAAGGAACTCGCCGAGGCCCAACGGGTCTCTGTCGCCGTGGCCACCGAGCGGCGCGAGGGGATCGAGGCCCAGCGCCGCGCCACCGCCGAGGCGAAGGCGCGCAAGGCCGAGCAGGCCCAGCAGGCCCGCGAGGAGAAGGCCGCCGAGGAACGGGCTGTCGCGCAGCGGGCCACCCGAGCGGAGCGGGAGCGCCGCCAGGCCCAGCAGGCCGACCAGGACCGCGCCGCCGCCTCGTCCAAGGACAACGCCGACGCTCCGGCAGCTCCGGCGCCGAAGCCCGAGCCCAAGCCGGATCCGAAGCCCAAGCCCAAGCCGGATCCGAAGCCGAAGCCCAAGCCGAAGCCCAAGCCGGACCCGGAGCCGGAGTACAACGGCAGCGGCGCCCAGGCCGCGATCTCCTTCGCCCGAGCCCAGATCGGCGAACCGTACGTGTGGGGCGCGGCCGGTCCGAACAGTTGGGACTGCTCCGGCCTCACCATGAAGGCATGGGCCGCCGGCGGCAAGTCCATCGGCCACTACACCGGCACCCAGTGGTCACGGATCCAGCACATCAGCCAGAGCCAGTTGCAGCCCGGTGACCTGGTGTTCTGGGCCAGTAACGCCTCGGATGCGAGCAGCATCCACCACGTGGGCCTCTACATCGGTGGCGGCCAGATGATCCACGCGCCGAAGCCCGGCCAGGACGTGGAGCAGCAGAGCATCTACTACTGGTACCCGCCGACGCACTTCGGCCGTCCCTGACGCCTCGTCCGGACAAGGTTCTGGTCCCCTCCCTGCGACATACGCAGCGAAGGGACCAGAACTTGTGTGCTCAGGTGTGCAGGAAGCCGGGGGTGTCCTTGGCCCGCTGGAAGGACTCGCGGACCTCGGCCTCGGCCGCGTCACGGTCGACCCAGGTGGCGCCCTCGACGGACTTCCCGGGCTCCAACTCCTTGTACACGGTGAAGAAGTGCTCGATCTCCATCAGGATGTGCTCGCGCAGGTCACCCATGTCGCGCAGGTGGTCGCGGCGCTGGTCGTGGGCCGGGACGCACAGCACCTTGTCGTCGCCACCGGCCTCGTCCTTCATCCGGAACATCGCGATCGCGCGGCACTTGATCAGGCAGCCCGGGAAGGTCGGCTCGGAGACCAGCACCAGTGCGTCCAACGGATCGCCGTCCTGGCCCAGGGTGTCCTCGATGAAACCGTAGTCGGCCGGGTACTGGGTGGAGGTGAACAGGGTCCGGTCCAGCCGGATGCGGCCCGTGGAGTGATCCACCTCGTACTTGTTCTTCTGGCCCTTCGGGATCTCGACGGTCACGTCGAAGGTCAGCCCGGACAGGGGCTTGAGAAATTCGGACTGGGCGCCGGGATTGGTCACTGCATGCCTCTCATGGTCGATCATTACGTCGAACCATAACCGCCACTGGTCTGCTGTCGCCAACGCAGGCTGCGGGTTGTGACCGATGTCCCAGTCGTGGGTCACTAGGATCGCGGTGCCGGGAGCGGCGAACCGTCGGTGGAACCGACTCGAGGAGGGGGTGATGATGCCGTGCGACGCGTGATCATCATCCTGCTCAGTTGCGTCCTGGTCGCAGGTCTGGTCGTCGGTACGGTGACCGGCGTCTTCGGTGCGGCCGCCGGACGGGCGCTGTACGCCACCGGCCTGTGGGTGGATGGCGGCGCGTCCACGGTGCCGCCCGGAACCTTCGATGAGCCGCCGCCCGAGACCCCGTCGGCCGAGCCCACCCACGCCTCCTCGCCGGTGCTGCCCGAGGCCAGCCCGGCCGCGGCTCCGCCAGCGAAGCGGGTGCAGGCGGTCGTCTCCGGGGTCGACCGGGGATCGATGGGTGGGAAGGTCAGCGGCACCGTCATCGACGTGGCGTCCGGCAAGGCGCTCCACCGGGAGAATTCCGGCGCGGCCTACACCCCCGCCTCGACCATGAAGCTGCTCACCTCGCTCACCGCCCTGGACCTCCTCGGGCCGGACCACCGGTTCCGCACCCGGGTCGTGGAGGGCGCGGACGGCCAGGTCATCCTGGTCGGCGGGGGTGACCCGTACCTGGCCGAGCAGGACTCCGACGTCTACCCCGACCGCCCCTCGGTGGCCGAACTGGCCGCCAGCACCGCCGAGGAGTTGACTGCTGCGGGCCGCGACAGCATCACCCTGGGCTACGACGCCTCCCTGTTCAGCGGACCGGCGTGGAACACGGAGTGGCCGGACAACTACTCCGACCAGGTGACCCCGGTCTCGGCGCTCTGGGTGGATGAGGGTCGGGTGAGTGGTACGTCGCCGGGACCGCGGGAGCAGGACCCGGCGGGGGTGGCGGGGCGCGCTTTCGCCGATGCCCTGGAGAAGGAGGGCATCGAGGTCACGAAGGTCGGCAAGGCCAGCGCCGCCGCCGATGCCGAGGAGCTCGCCGCCGTCGACTCGATGCCGGTCGGACTGATCGTCGAACAGGTGCTGGTGCACAGTGACAACGACGCGGCCGAAGTGCTCCTCCGCCAGTCGGCGATCGCCGCCGGCGAGGACGGCTCCTTCGCCGGTGGCCGCGCGGCGCTGCGCACCACGCTGGCCGACCTGGATGTGTGGGAGAAGGGGACGGTGGTCCACGACGGAAGTGGGCTGGCGCGTACCACCAAGGTGCCCTCCGACACCATGGTCAAGATCATCCGCCTCGGCCAGTCGGCGCGCCACCCCGAGTACCGTCCGTTGATCACCGGCCTCCCGGTGGCCGGAGTCGAGGGGAGCCTGCGCGTCCGGTTCGCCACCCCCGGTACGGAGGAGGGGCGGGGTCAGGTGCGCGGCAAGACGGGCACCCTGCGCAACATCCACTCTCTGGCTGGCTACGTCCGGACCGTGGATGGGGCACTGCTCGCCTTCGCCTTCCTGGTCAACGACGCCGACGAGGACTACGCCGCGCGGGTGTGGCTCGACCGGGTGAGCGCCGCGTTGGCCGGCTGCGGCTGCAACTGAGGTTCTGCGTTGGGGCCGGGACATAGAGTCGACCCATGAGTCAGCAGGAAATGGTCGACTGGAATGTGGCGCTGTCCACGGCAACGAAGCTGGTCAAGGCGGGGCCCGAGATCAGCGCCGCCGGGGCTGCGGAGGCGGTCGCCTCCCTGCGCGAGTGCGCCGTCACCGCCGAGGCGCACGTCTCCGCCGTGACGGGGCTGGTGGCCCCGAGCGGGTCCGCCCCGGTGCTGGTGGTCGACCGGCCCGGCTGGATCCAGGCCAACGTGGACGCGTTCCGCCAGATCCTCGCCCCGCTCGGCAGTCGGGCCGAGGGCGAGCCGCCACCCAGCACCCGCTTCGGGGCGCGGATCAGTGGGGTGGAGCTGGGGGCGATGCTCTCCTTCCTGGCGCCCAAGATCCTCGGCCAGTTCGACCCCTTCCACGACGGCGGGCCGCACGAGCTCGGTGGGCGCCTGCTGCTGGTCGCGCCGAACGTCGTGCAGATCGAACGAGAACTCCGGGTCGACCCCGAGGACTTCCGTCTGTGGGTGTGCCTGCACGAGGAGACCCACCGGGTCCAGTTCACCGCGGTGCCGTGGTTGCGTGATCACCTGCGGGCACGGATCGCCGACGTGGTGTCCACCGTCGACCTCGACTCGGCGGCGATGATCGACATGGTGCGCGAGGGAGCGGTGAAGGTGGCCCGCGGCATCCGTGGGGAGGAGGAGGTGTCGATCGTCGACCTCGTCCAGACCCCGGCTCAGCGCGAGACCGTCGAGCACATCACCGCCGTGATGTCGTTGCTGGAGGGTCACGCGGACGTGGTGATGGACCGGGTCGGTCCGGAGATCGTCCCGTCCGTACGGACGATCCGGGCCCGGTTCAACGCCCGACGCCAAGGTCACGGGGTCGATCGGCTGCTGCGCAAGCTGCTGGGTCTGGACGCCAAGATGCGCCAGTACCGCGACGGGGCTGCCTTCTGCCGCGCGGTGATCGACAAGGTCGGTATGGACGGGTTCAACCGGGTGTTCGAATCCCCGGAAACCCTGCCCGGCAAGGAGGAGATCGCTGATCCGCAGGCTTGGGTCGACCGCGTGCACGGAGCAAGGGAATGGCCCGGCGAGAACTAGGCCCGCACAGCTGGCGGGTGGCTGCGGCCGTCGAGGAGTCGGTGGCCGACGAACCGGCCGACGGCTTGGTGGTGGCCTGCTCCGGCGGAGCGGATTCGCTCGCCCTGGCCTTCGGCGCCCATCACGTCGCAGCCCGGAGTGGCCGTGAGCTGCGGGCGGTGATCATCGACCACGGGCTGCAATCGGGCTCCGCCGAGGTGGCAGTGACCGCCCAAGATCAACTCCACCGGATCGGGTTCGCCGACGTCTCGGTGCTCCCGGTGCAGGTGGTCGAACGCGGCGACGGTACCGAGGGGGCGGCCCGACGAGCGCGCTACGCGACCCTCGATCGGGTGGCCGCGGAGACCGGTGGGGTGGTCCTGCTCGGCCACACCCTGGACGACCAGGCCGAGACGGTCTTGCTGGGTCTGGCGCGAGGGTCGGGCACCCGATCGCTGGCCGGGATGCCAGCCCGACGCGGGCCGTACCGCAGGCCCCTGCTGGGGTTGCCCCGCACGATCACCCACGCGGCCTGCACCGAGCGGGGCCTCATCCCGTGGCAGGACCCGCACAACGACGATCCACGCTATGCCCGGGTCCGCGCTCGCCGGCACGTCCTGCCGGAGTTGGAGGAACAACTCGGCCCCGGGATCGCCGCGGCCCTGGCCCGGAGCGCGGACCTGGCCCGCGCGGACGCCGACCTGTTGGACCTGCTGGCGGCGGAGGCACTCGAGCGCGCCCTGGACCACGGTGACCACGGGTTGGCCGTCGGTGTGCTCGCCGAGCTCGCGCCCGCCCTGCGCGGCCGGGTGGTGCGCGCCTGGTTGCTCGCCGGGGGAGCGGCCGAGGTCACCGCCGGACACGTCGGAGCCGTGGCCGCACTGGTCACCCGCTGGCGCGGCCAGCGCGGAATCGACCTGCCGGGGATCCGCGTGGTCCGCACCGGTGACCGATTAAAGATCGACCCCGGACCCGCGCATCTCTAGAATCCCCGGCATGGATGCCGCCGACTTCTACACCGGCTTGATCGCCGACCTGTACGCGCCGTTGAAGATGGGGTCGAACGACCCCGGCGTGTACGCGGACCTGCTGGCCGAACGGGGGGAGCCGGCGCTGGAACTGGGCTGCGGGGACGGAGACCCGATGCTCGAGTTGCTCCGTCGCGGCTTCGACGTGACCGGGGTCGACTCCTCCCCGGACATGCTGGAGCGCTTCCGGAGAGCGGCGGAGCGGGAGGGTCTGGCCCCGCGCCTGCACCAGCAGCGGATGGAGGACCTGGACCTGCCGTTGCGCTACCGCACCATCTTCCTGGCCGGCCCGACCTTCATCCTGCTCCCCGACGACGCCACGGCGCTGCGGGCCCTGGTGGCGATCCGTCGGCACCTCACCCCGGACGGCACCGCCCTGGTGCCGCTGTGGGTGCCGCCGCCAGCGGCCCCGGCCGACCTCGGTTCCACGAAGGAGTCCGTCGCCGAGGACGGCGCACTGCTCCGGTGCACGACCGTGTCCCAGGAGCGGGACGAGGCACGACGCACGCAGAACACCTTGTTGCGCTACGCGTGGCAGGGCGCGGGTGAGTCAGCGAGTACGGAGCGGGTGTGGTCCCTGCACTGGCACACCCCCGACGGATTCGCTGACCTGGCCGAGCGAGCGGGCCTGCGGGTCGAGTCACTACTGGGGCCGGACGGCAGCCCGGCCGGTCCGAAGGCGGAGGAGTTCACGGTCCGGCTCCGCGCGGCCGGCTGACTCCGGCGGACGGCGGAGCGAGGCACCCTTCTCGTCTACCCTTCTCGCATGCCGTTCCCCCTCGACATCGCTCCCCAGCCTGCGGACTTCGCTCCGCTCGTGATCATCATCCTGCTGGCCGTGGTGGTGGTCGTACTCGCGATCCTGCTCGTCCGCTTCGTCCGTGGCGGCCGGAAGTGAGTGGAGTGGCCGGGCTCAGCGCAGCAGTAGGCCGGTGAGCATCGAGGCGGCGTTGGTGCCGAGGCACAGCAGCAGGGCCCACCCCGGGTCCCGCCGGACGACGAGCCAGGCGACCAGGGCCTCGAGCAACACCACGCCGGCTTCGGCGGCAAAGAACCAGACCAGGTACACCGTCGCCGGCAGGTGCGAGGCCACCATCCACAACAGTGGGTGGGACAACACGTTCAGCCCGAGTCCGAGCAGGAGTGCCTGCCAGCCCCGCAGCACCCGTCCCGACGGCGGTCCGGTCCAGCCCAGCGCCCGGCAGCCCAGGACGAACAACGGCACCTCGACCAGACAGGTCAGCCCGAAGGCGATCAGTTGTTCGGCCGACGGGAGCACGCGATGACCCTAGCCAATGAGGCCACGCCCGGGACCGTCACGACGCTGGCAGGCACGGCCCGTCCGGTGCCCGGCCGACTGGTGGTGGGCCTGACGCTGGCCACCACGGCCGTGGCCCTCGGCATCGCGCTGCGGTCACCGCTGGCCGTGACGGTGCTGGGCCTGATCGCCTTCGGCGTGCTGCACAATGTGCTCGAGTTCCGCTACGTCATCGGCCGCTTCGCCTCGCTGCTGACCGGTCGCTTCCTCACCCTGCTGTTGTTGTTGATCACCGGGATCGTCGGCTGCCGACTGCTGGCGACGTTCGTACCGACGGTCGCCGGCTACGCCGAGATCGTGCTCGGCTACCTGGTACTGGCCGTCGGGGCTCGGATCGGCATCCGCGGCCGTTGGTTCGCGGTCGCGTCGGGAGTGTTGGCGGTGACCGCGTTCGCCTCGCTGCGCTGGCCGGAGTTCCACTTCGTGATGCTCACCCACCTGCACAACGTGGTGCCGCTGGTGTTCCTCTGGGATTGGGCCCGGCGGATCACCTCGACCGGCGCCCGGACCGCCTTCCGGCTCAGCCAGGTGCTCTGGATCGTGATCCTTCCGCTGGTCATCCTCTCCGGCCTGTTCGACCGTCTCATCGCGGCGGGTCCGGGCCTCGTGGCGAAGTTCGTCGGGGACGGCAGCCAGGTGATCGCGGCCAGTGCGCCGACCAGTGTCGATGCCACCTGGGGGGTCCGGCTGCTGGTGGTGTTCGCCTTCATGGCCACCATGCACTACCTCGTCTGGGTGGCCTTCATGCCACGGTTCGCCCCGGAGGAGTCGAAGGCATTCGAGCATCGGGTGCCGCAACTGCGCGGCTGGCGGATCTGGGCCCTCGGCATCGTCGCCGGGGCCTTCCTGGCGGCGCTCTTCCTCAGTGACTACTTCCAGGGCAAGGCGCTGTACGCGGCCCTCGCCACGTACCACGCGTACTTGGAATTCCCGATCCTGCTCGCCTTGATGATGCACGGTGGTCGGATGCCCGAGGCGCCGTCGGGGGAGGAGCTGTGGCAGGCTGATCCTCGTGGATGACACACACATCTCAGGAGACCTGACCGAAGTCCTCTTCACCTCCGAGCAGGTCGCGGAGCGACTGGCCGAGGTGGCCGCCCGGATCGATGCCGACTACAAGGACAAGGAACTGCTCCTGGTCGGTGTCCTGAACGGCGCCGTGATGGTGATGGCCGACCTGTCCCGGGCGATGCAGAGCCACTGCCAGATGGACTGGATGGCCATCTCCTCCTACGGCTCCGGCACCCAGTCCTCCGGTGTCGTCCGGATCCTCAAGGACTTGAACACAGACATCTCCGGGCGCCACGTGCTGGTGGTGGAGGACATCATCGACACCGGGCTGACCCTCTCGTACCTGATCAGCAACCTGATGTCGAGGGAGCCGGCCAGCCTCGAGATCATGACGATGTTCCGCAAGCCGGACGCGCTGAAGAACTCCGTCGAGGTCGCCTACGTCGGTTTCGACATCCCGAACGAGTTCGTGGTCGGGTACGGCCTGGACTACGACGGGCGCTACCGCAACCTCACCTCCGTGGGGACGCTGGCACCGCACGTCTACAGCTGACCACCGCCCTCGTGCAAGGGACCCGAACCGGGCGGGTCCGGAGCGATCCGAGTCGGCCCTGGTTGGATTCGCTGGCTAATCTGTTCGGCGTGTACGGTCAAGGGGCCCACCCGTCAGCTTTAGGCAGGTCATGAACTTCAAGCGCATCCTTCGGGGACCGATCCTGTGGATCATCCTCGCCGTCGTGGTGATCGGCCTGCTGGTCGACTTCGCCGGATCGGCGGACGGTTACAAGGAGACCTCCACCTCCGAGGTCGTCTCGATCATCAACGGTGATCAGAAGCTCAAGGAGGCCCACCTGATCGACGGTGAGCAGGAGATCCGGATCTGGCTGGATGACGGTGAGGACACCAAGTACAAGGCCATCTGGGTCGGCAACCAGGCCGACGCACTGGCCGAGCGGCTCACCCAGCGCTACGAGGACGGCACCCTGGAGAAGTGGGAGGGCGAGAACCCGACCCCCGGCTTCTTCTCCTCCCTGCTCGGCACCCTGATCCCGTTCCTCATCATCGGCGTCCTGTTCTTCTTCCTGCTGACCTCCATGCAGGGAGGCGGCAGCAAGGTGATGCAGTTCGGCAAGTCCAAGGCGAAGGTGGCGAACAAGGACACCCCGAAGAACACCTTCTCCGACGTGGCCGGTTGTGAGGAGGCCATCGAGGAGCTCGAGGAGATCAAGGAGTTCCTCTCCGAGCCGGCCAAGTTCCAGGCAGTCGGCGCGAAGATCCCCAAGGGCGTCCTGCTGTACGGTCCGCCCGGCACCGGCAAGACGCTGCTGGCCCGTGCGGTGGCCGGCGAAGCGGGCGTACCGTTCTACTCCATCTCCGGGTCCGACTTCGTCGAGATGTTCGTCGGCGTCGGCGCCTCCCGGGTCCGCGACCTGTTCGAGCAGGCCAAGGAGAACGCCCCGGCGATCGTGTTCATCGACGAGATCGACGCCGTCGGTCGCCACCGTGGCGCCGGCATGGGCGGCGGCCACGACGAGCGCGAGCAGACCCTGAACCAGCTGCTGGTCGAGATGGACGGCTTCGACGTCCGGGGCGGCGTGATCCTGATCGCCGCCACCAACCGACCCGACGTGCTCGATCCGGCGCTGCTGCGCCCGGGCCGCTTCGACCGGCAGATCTCGGTGGAGGCACCGGACCTCAAGGGGCGGCTGCAGATCCTCAAGGTGCACTCCCAGGGCAAGCCGATGGCCGCCGACGTCGACCTCGAATCGGTCGCTCGCCGGACCCCCGGCTTCACTGGTGCCGACCTGGCCAACGTGCTGAACGAGGCGGCGCTGCTGACGGCACGGCAGAACCAACAGGTCGTCGACAAGCACAACCTCGACGAAGCCATCGACCGCGTCATCGCCGGACCGCAGAAGCGCAGCCGACTGATGAACGAGCGAGAGAAACTCGTCACCGCCTACCACGAGGGTGGCCACGCCCTGGTCGCCGCGGCCCTGCCCGGCACCGACCCGGTGCAGAAGGTCACGATCCTGCCGCGCGGACGCGCTCTGGGCTACACCATGGTGTTGCCGGAGCAGGACAAGTACTCCAACACCCGCGCCGAACTGCTGGACCAACTGGCGTACGCGATGGGCGGCCGGGCGGCCGAGGAACTCGTCTTCCACGACCCGACCACCGGCGCCAGCAATGACATCGAGAAGGCGACCAACATCGCCCGCGCGATGGTCACCCAGTACGGCATGTCGGAGGCGCTCGGTGCGGTGAAGTTCGGCACCGGCGACGCCGAACCGTTCATGGGCCGGGACATGGGCAGCGGCCGGGACTACTCCGAAGACGTCGCCGGCATGGTCGATGCCGAGGTGACCAGGATGATCGGCAGGGCCCACCAGGAGGCCTTCGACATCCTGACCGAGAACCGGGATGTGCTGGACTCACTGGTGAACGCCCTGTTCGAGAAGGAGACCCTGGACAAGGCCCAGGTCGCCGAGGTCTTCGTGCCGCTGCGGCGCTGGCCGGAGCGACCGGCTTGGACCGGCTCCGACACCCGGGTGCCGTCCGAGATCCCGCCGGTCACCCCGCCGTCCCCGCCCCGGCTCGAGCCGGGGGAGGCGCACCCACCCGGTGGCGCCTCGCTGCCTCCCGGACAGTTCCCGGTGCCCCCGCAGCCGCCGACCGGCGGGCCGCAGAACCCCCCGCCGGGCACCCCGCCGCCGGGTGGAGTGCCCCCCGAGGGACCTCGCCCGCCCGACGTCAACTGATCATGACTGGTGGTTTCGGATCATGACTGGCGCGTTCGACCACGATCGGGTGCGGGCTGCCGTCCGGGAACTGCTCATCGGAGTCGGTGAGGATCCCAACCGAGAGGGCCTGCAGGACACTCCTGCCCGAGTGGCGCGCGCGTACGAGGAGATGTTCGCCGGGCTCCGCCAGGAGCCGGAGGACGTACTGACCACCACCTTCGACATCGGCCACGACGAACTCGTGCTGGTGAAGGACATCGAGGTGTGGAGTTGCTGCGAGCACCACCTGGTGCCGTTCACCGGGGTGGCCCACGTGGGCTACATCCCGAGTGCCGACGGGCGGATCACCGGGCTGAGCAAGTTGGCCCGCCTGGTGGACGTGTTCGCCAAGCGCCCGCAGGTCCAGGAGCGACTCACCACCCAGGTCGCGGACTCGCTGATGTCGGTCCTCAGGCCCCGCGGTGCCATCGTGGTGATCGAGTGCGAGCACCTGTGCATGACGATGCGCGGGGTACGCAAGCCCGGCTCGCGGACCGTCACCAGTGCCGTCCGGGGCCACCTGCGCAATCCGGCCACCCGCGCCGAGGCGATGAGCCTGATCATGAACCGCGGCTGACTCCACCGCCGCCGGACCGCCAGCGGTCAGCGGACCTCGTCCGCCGACGCCACCCAAGTGTTACAGCGGCCGTAGTCGGACCATTCCGTGCCCAGCCCGCGGGCCATCCACCGCAACTGGGCAGCGGAACTGCCGTGGGTGGGGGGCCGTCCGGCGCCCTGGTCGTCGCCCATCCTGGTGTGCATCTCCTCCAGCTGGGCCAGGTCCTCCGCACTGACGGCCAGGTCATCGGCGAGGTACCCGACGAACAAGCTGGAGAAGCACTGCGCCTGCAGTTCGGAGCGCCGGGTCAGGTCCAACTGCTCGGTTGCGTCGGCTGCGTAGTACCACTCGGTGTAGTCGTCGTAGATGCCCGAGCGGTGCTGGAGGTGGTGCCCGAACTCGTGCGCGAGCAGGTCGAGGTAGCCGAGTCGGGCGAGCGTGAGCGCCGACCCGCTGGAGTCCACCTCGTCGGGGAAGTAGATCGTCTCGTTGGCGGGGCAGTAGTAGGCCGGGTGCTCGGAGGAACGGACCACCCCGCACGGCGAACTGGTCTCGCCGTCGTAGACCTTCAACTCCGGACGGCTCAGCTCGATGTCCGCTGCGTCCATCGGCTCGGTGAGCGCCTCGAGGCTGCAGGTGATCAACTTGTCCAGTTCCGCGGTCAGGGCCTCGCCCGACAGGGGGTTCCGGGCGTCGTGCACGTCGATCCCGCCGCAGGCCCCGGCGCCGCGGCGCCCGTACACGTTGTAGAGCACGTTGTCGACGGCCCCGTCGCCGTCGTACGTGGTCCGTTCGTACGGCGGGGCCTCGGTCTCCGGGGAGCCGCTCGGCTTGGGGGTGGGGAGCGTGGACGGAGTGTCCGAGGGTGTTGCGGACGGGGTGGGTCGGGGCGGGCCGACCGAGCCGCTCGGGGTCGGGGATGTCGGCGACGCGGAGCCACTCGTGGTGGGCGTGGCCCCGGACTCGGGTGTGGCCCGTTGGTCCCCGAACACGCGCGCGAGCGGTACTGAGAGGCCCGCCAACACCAACACGACCAGGGCGACCGCGGCGACGATCGCCGGCGTCCGGTGCTCACTGCGCAACAACCGGGGCGGGTCGTCGCCACCGGAGCGCGCACCGTCCGGTCCTGACTGCAGATTGCGTACCTGCTCAGGCATCGGGGGCGGCCGGCGTTCCGGTCGCTCCGGGGGTGGGGACGACATGGCGGCCAGCCTAATCGTGCCCGGAGCCACCCGATCCATGTGTGCGCGTGAGTGCTGGAACCAGCAAGCCCATTCTTGGGAGGCACCCCACTAGGGTGGTCGGGTGGCAGACCAGATCTCGCACCCCGATCCCGTGTTCGCCCGGCCACTGGGCCGGACGGCGGTGATGGGGGTGCTGAACGTGACCCCGGACTCGTT
This sequence comes from Propionibacteriaceae bacterium, assembly GCA_052094425.1. GTDB lineage: Bacteria > Actinomycetota > Actinomycetes > Propionibacteriales > Propionibacteriaceae > Microlunatus. The sequence goes on along the minus strand of JBQDIN010000012.1, from coordinate 11,969 downwards.
CTCCGACGGTGGTTCCTGGTTCGACCCCGAGGCGGCCGCGACCCACGGGCGGGACCTGCTGGATCAGGGCGCTGACCTGGTCGACGTCGGCGGTGAGTCCACCCGTCCGGGGGCATCCCGACCCGACCTGACGGAGGAACTGCGGCGGGTGCTCGGGCCGATCGAAGGGTTGCGCGCGGCCGGCTGCGCGGTGTCGGTCGACACGATGCGGGCCGAGGTCGCCCGAGCCGCGGTCGAGGCGGGGGCCGTCCTGGTCAACGACGTGTCCGGTGGTGTTGCGGACGAGCGGATGCTCGAGGTGGTCGCCGAACTCGGCGTGGGCTACGTGTGCATGCACTGGCGGGGGCACGCCGACGTGATGCAGGAGCGGGCCAGCTACTCCGATGTCGTGCGGGACGTGCGCGACGACCTGGCGCGCCGGGTCGACGCCTGTGTACGGGCCGGCATCGCGACGGACCGGATCGTACTGGATCCCGGGATCGGCTTCGCCAAGACGGCCGACCACAACTGGGAGCTGCTGCGCCGCCTGGACGCCTTCGACGATCTCGGTCTGCCGCTGCTCGTCGCGGTGTCGCGCAAGCGGTTCCTGGGCACCCTGCTGGCCGACACCGAGGGGAGCCCGCGGCCCGCGCAGCAGCGCGATGACGCGACCGTTGCGCTGACCGCGTTTCTTGCCGGGCAGCGCGTGTGGGGGGTCCGGACGCACACCGTACGCCCGCACCGCGACGCGATCGCGGTGGCTGGGCGCCTGCGCGGCTGATGGCCGCCACTCCCCGAACGGTCACTGAGGGTTCACTCCGACAGCATCGGCGCGCTGTCGGGACCCCTTGGCGAGTCGGCTAGGGTTTCTCGGAAGGGAGGTGACGGCACTGGTAGCAGCACAGTCGAAGCAGACCGCCGATCGGGTGGCGTTGCGCGGGATTTCCGCCTACGGACACCACGGCGTCTTCGACCACGAACGTTCCCGCGGGCAACGGTTCGTGGTGGACGTGGTCTGCACCCTCGACCTCTCCGCGGCCGCAGTTGGCGACGACCTCAACCAGACGGTAGATTACGGCGTTCTGGCCGCTGCCGTGGTGGCAGACGTCGAGGGCGAACCACTCAACCTGATCGAGTCCTTGGCCGGTCGAATCGCCACCACCTGTCTCGGGAATGAGCTCATCGACACGGTGGAGGTCACCGTGCACAAGCCGGACGCGCCGATGCCCGTGGAAGTGGCCGATGTGGCGGTCACGCTGAGAAGGAGTAGTGAACGTGAGTAGCCCCAACCCCTATGCCATTGACGCTGACACGCTGAGCGGGATGAAGCCGCTCCGCAAGGTGGTCTACAACCTCGGCTCCAACCTCGGCGATCGACTGGCCAACCTGCAGGGTGCCCTGGACACGATCCGCGACACCCCCGATGTGATGGTCGTCAACGTGTCCTCGGTGTACGAGACCGAGGCGGTGGATGCGCCGGAGGACAGCCCGGCCTTCCTCAACATGGTCATCCTGGCCGAGACCACCCTGGAGCCGCGCACCCTGCTCGAGCGGGCGCTGGCGGTCGAGGACGCCTTCGGGCGAGAACGGTCCGAGAAGGGTGCCCCCCGTACCCTCGACGTCGACCTCGTCCTGGTCGGCGACACGATCACCGACCAGGAGGACATGAAGCTCCCGCACCCGCGGGCCCACGAGCGTGCGTTCGTACTGGCCCCGTGGGCCGAGATCGACGCCCGGGGTGAGTTGCCCGGCCACGGTCCGGTGCTCGACCTGCTGGCTGCGGTGGACGTCTCCGGCATCGTGCGTCGCGACGACCTGGTGCTCGAGGGCGACTGACCCCTTGGCTGACGAGCCGAACCCGCCGGAGCCGACCCGGCCGGAGCCCGAGCCGGATCGCAGACTCCGGCCCACCGGGCGGCAGGAGTTGATCATCGCCGCCGTCCTCGGCGCCGGTATCGGGTGGCTGCTGGTCCGGGTGACCTCCGCACTGGATGCCACCGCACCTCGGGTGCCGTGGACCGCGGCGGCCGCCTTGGTCCTCATTGCGGCCTTCGTCGCCTTCTTGGCCCGGTTCACCCACCAGAAGATCCACGTGCGGCGAGAACGCATCCCGGCGGAGCGCGCGGTGACATTCCTCGTCCTCGGGAAGGCGTCCGCCCTGGCCGGGGCACTGATCGCCGGCGGCTACCTGGCCTACGGCCTCTCCTTCGTCTCCCGCTTCGATGCCGACACCCCACGGGAGCGGGTGATCCGCTCCGCGGTCGCGGTAGTCGGTGCGATCGGCATGTGCCTGGCCGGGCTCTGGCTGGAGCGTGCCTGCCGGGTTCCCGATGATGATGATCATGATGAGGATCCCGACGCGGGGGACACTCCGACTGCCTGAACCGGAAATCCGCGGATCGGCGGGTCGGCGGCGTTAGGGTGAGCCCCGTGAGTACACCTTCCCCCGGCCGCAAGGTCGTTACGTCCCCACTGCGGCGAATTGCCCAGTGCGTGCTCGCTGCAGGTTGCGTCCTTTCGTTCGCTGCGGCATTCGGCCCCATCTGGGTCGTACGTTCCGGCATCGCGCTCGCCGTGATTGCCGGCATCGTGGCCTGTGTCCTCGGATGGCGGGAACTCGCCGCCGCCCGGGTCCGACACCAGGCCAAGTTGACCGAGGTCGCTCGATCGCAGAGCGCCACCCTGACCCGGGACCGGCAGCACAATGCCGCCGTCCTCGACACCCTGCAGTTGCGGGTGCGGTCCGCCACCGAGGTGATCGACAAGCAGCGAGTCCGGATCGGTGAGTTGGCCAGTGAGGTCTCCACCCTGCATGGGGACAACGCGTTCCTGAAGGGCGAGGTCCTGCACCGGGACTCCGCGATCGGCTCGCTGCGCGAGACGATCGCCGCCCGGATGGAGGAGTTGCGTGCCCTGACCGGGGCCGAGGACGACGACGCCGAGGTGATGGCCCTGCCACGCCGGGTTCGTACCAAGGCCAGCGAGTGGGACGCACTGCCGTCCGCCGATGACCTGTGGAAGGAGGGCACCCATCCGACGGTGGTTGACCTCCGGACGTTGGAGACCGCTCTGGTCCTCCCCAATTTCGAGACCGAGGATCGGCGCCTGCAGGCCTGACCCACGCCCGCTGCCCGGCCCGTCGAGACCACCCCGGTCACGGCGGGCCGTTCGCATGTCCGGGACCCGGCTCGGATCCCTGGGTGGCCTGATTGGACACCCACGCTGAACAGCTACGCGGAACGGTAAGAGACCTCTCATCAATGTCTCCTCTCCGCCTCATCCTCGACTTGTTGAATTGAGTCATCACCAAGCCAGCCGACCCCCTCGGCACCACACGATAGGAAGAGTCAGATGCAGAAGAAGACCAAGTGGATCATCGCCGGAGGCGCCGCCGCCATCGCCCTGTCTCCGATCGTCGCGTTCGCCGGCCCCAACGCCTCGGCTGACCCCACGCCGACTCCGGCCCAGACCAGCGCCTTCGAGAAGCAGCCCACTCCGGACCTGTCCCCGAGCAAGTCGGTGTCGGCCACCTCCCCGGCCTCGGCCACTCCGTCCGAGAAGTCCGAGACCACCAAGCCGAAGGCCACCGATTCGGCCAAGTCGCCGGTCAGCCCGCAGTCGGCCAAGTCGCCGGTGTCGGCCAAGTCGCCGGTGTCGGCCAAGTCGGCGCAGTCAGCCAAGTCCCCGCAGTCGGCAAAGTCGCCGGTGTCGGCAAAGTCGCCGGTGTCGGCCAAGTCGCCGGTCAGCCCGCAGTCGGCGAAGTCGCCGGTGTCGTCCAAGTCGCCAGCGTCGGCCAAGTCGCCGAAGAGCCCCGACAGCCCCTGAGCAGCGGAGTCCCGGGTCGGCCGATCTGATCGGCGCGGCACACTGAACATTCGGCTCCCACCACGGACAACGAACCGTGGTGGGGGCCGTTTGCGTTTTCGCGTGGGTTTCGAGTTGGTTGGATTATTGTGGAAGTTGAATCAATTGTCCGTCGTAGGGTAATTTCAACCTGAAACACAATTCTCTCCCACGAAGATCGTGGTGCATTCCGAGAAACGTGACCAATCACAGGAGAGGCACATCATGGCTCAGCGGGTCCAGATCATTCTCGAGGACGACCTCGACGGCGGAAATGCCGACGAGACGGTGAAGTTCGCCCTGGACGGCACCGAGTACGAGATCGACCTGTCGAAGAAGAACGCCGCCGCGATGCGCAAGGCGCTGGCCCCGTACACGGCCTCGGCCCGCAAGATGAGCGGACGTCGTCGGCGCGGATCGGCCACCAAGGGAGCCAGCGACGCGGCCACCATCCGGGCCTGGGCGACCGACAACGGGTACGAGGTGAGCAGTCGGGGCCGGATTCCGGCCGACCTGCGGGAGGCGTACGCTGCGGCCACCGGCCGCTGAATCGACACCGCTGAACCGGCACGGGGCGCGCCCGCGTTGCGCCGAGGGCGAACAAGCCGGGCGGCCCGGTGGGGAACATCTCGGTGCGGCTCCCGGTTGAGAGGGGTGAGGACGGTCGTGGCGGCCCCACTTCCGGCCCGTACCGCTGCCTTTGGTTGCGGTGCTGAGACTAGAGTTGACACACAGATGCATCGCCCGCCCGTCGGGTAGTCCACCTGCATCACTGGAGGAGCACATCATGTTTGAGCGGTTTACCGACCGGGCCCGACGCGTCGTCGTACTGGCGCAAGAGGAAGCCCGCATGCTGAACCACAACTACATCGGCACCGAGCACATCCTGCTCGGTCTCATCCACGAGGGTGAGGGTGTGGCGGCGAAGGCGCTGGAGTCGTTGGGTATCTCGCTCGAAGCGGTCCGGGAGAAGGTCGAGGAGATCATCGGCCACGGACAGCAGTCACCGAGCGGGCACATTCCCTTCACGCCGCGCGCCAAGAAGGTTCTCGAATTGAGCTTGCGCGAGGCCCTGCAGATCAATCATTCCTACATCGGCACCGAGCACATTCTCCTCGGCCTCATTCGTGAGGGTGAGGGTGTGGCCGCCCAGGTGCTGGTCAAATTGGGCGCCGACCTGAATCGCGTACGCAATCAGGTCCTCCAATTGCTCAGCGGATTCCAGGGCAAGGAGTCCGCCACGTCCGGGGCCCCGGAGGCCGGCAATGCGCCGTCCTCGTCGATGGTGCTGGACCAGTTCGGCCGGAACCTCACCCAGGCCGCCAGGGAGAACAAGCTCGACCCGGTGATCGGCCGCGAGACCGAGATCGAGCGGGTCATGACGGTGCTGTCGCGCCGGACCAAGAACAACCCGGTCCTGATCGGCGAGCCCGGTGTCGGCAAGACCGCCGTGGTGGAAGGCCTGTCCCAGGCCATCGTCCGCGGCGACGTGCCGGAGACCCTGCGGGACAAGCAGATCTACACCCTCGACCTGGGCGCCCTGGTGGCCGGGTCGCGCTACCGCGGTGACTTCGAGGAGCGCCTGAAGAAGGTCCTCAAGGAGATCAAGACCCGCGGCGACGTGGTGCTCTTCATCGACGAGATCCACACCCTCGTCGGCGCCGGTGCGGCCGAGGGGGCCATCGACGCGGCCAGCATCCTGAAGCCGATGCTCGCCCGTGGGGAACTGCAGACCATCGGCGCCACCACCCTCGACGAGTACCGCAAGTACGTCGAGAAGGACGCTGCGCTGGAGCGCCGCTTCCAGCCGATCCAGGTGGCCGAGCCGTCGATCGCGCACACCATCGACATCCTGCGTGGGCTCCGGGACCGCTACGAGGCGCACCACCGGATCACCATCACCGACCAGGCTCTGGTCGGCGCGGCGCAGATGGCCGACCGTTACATCTCCGACCGGTTCCTCCCGGACAAGGCGATCGACCTGATCGACGAGGCGGGTGCCCGGTTGCGGATCCGCCGGATGACCGCTCCGCCGGACCTGCGCGAGTTCGACGAGAAGATTGCCGCCGTACGGCTGGAGAAGGAAGCAGCCATCGACGCCCAGGACTTCGAGCGGGCTGCCGGTCTGCGCGACGACGAGAAGAAGCTGCTCGCCGAGCGCCAGGAGCGGGAGACCCAGTGGAAGTCCGGTGACCTCGACGTGGTTGCCGAGGTGGACGAGGAGACCATCGCCGAGGTGCTGTCCTCGTCGACCGGCATCCCGGTCTTCAGGCTGACCGAGGAGGAGTCGTCCCGCCTGCTCCGGATGGAGGAGGAGCTGGGCAAGCGCTACATCGGCCAGCACGACGCGGTGCGGGCGCTGTCGCGCTCGATCCGTCGGACCCGTGCGGGTCTGAAGGACCCGAAGCGGCCGAGCGGTTCGTTCATCTTCGCCGGCCCGTCCGGTGTCGGCAAGACGGAGTTGACCAAGGCACTCACGGAGTTCCTGTTCGGCGACGAGGACGCCCTCATCCAGCTGGACATGTCGGAGTTCTCCGAGAAGCACACCGCCTCGCGGTTGTTCGGTTCGCCTCCCGGTTACGTCGGCTACGAGGAGGGCGGCCAGCTCACCGAGAAGGTGCGCCGCAAGCCGTTCAGCGTGGTGCTCTTCGACGAGGTCGAGAAGGCCCACCCGGACATCTTCAACTCGCTGTTGCAGATCCTCGACGAGGGGCGTCTCACCGATGCCCAGGGTCGCGTGGTGGACTTCAAGAACACCGTGATCGTGATGACCTCGAACCTCGGTACCCGCGACATCGCCAAGAGCGTGAACCTGGGCTTCAGTCAGGCCAGCGACGCCGAGGGCACCTACGAGAAGATGAAGGCCAAGGTCTCGGACGAGCTCAAGCAGCACTTCCGTCCCGAGTTCTTGAACCGGGTGGACGAGATCGTCGTCTTCCGTCAGCTCACCCAGGAGGACATCGAGCGGATCGTCGACCTGATGGTCGCCGAGGTCGAACTCCGGCTGGCCGACAAGGACATGGGCATCGAGCTCACGCCCGCGGCCAAGTCGCTGATCGCGAAGCGTGGCTTCGACCCGGTGCTGGGCGCGCGTCCGTTGCGACGTGCACTCCAGCGCGACATCGAGGACATCCTGGCCGAGAAGATGTTGTTCGGTGAGGTCAAGCCGGGTGAGATCGTCGTGGTCGACACGGCCGATCCGGGCTCCGAGCTCGCGTTCACCTTCACCGGGAACCCGCGCAGCACATTGCCGGACAGCCCGCCGGTGGAGTTCGACGGTGTCATCGAGGGCATTGCCGAGGAATCGTCAGACCAGGGCGACTCCCAGACCGGCTGAATCACAGTCCGCAGGAGGGCCCCGACCGCTGAGCGGTCGGGGCCCTCTGCTGTGTTCGCGCCGGAAGTGCCACTCGATGGCCCAGATGGGTCGGAGAACCGTATCCACAGCAGCGAGTGGATGTTGCGGCGCGGTCCACACCCGCCGCCCCGCCGCGATGGTTTTCGAAAGTTGTGCCCAGTGTCCTTGCATGCGCACAGAAGTAGCGAGGGTACTGAGGTCGGAGGGCATTCTGGACGTGCGGGAGCATCCCCACTTGCGCGACAGTGTGCGCCGGATGCACCGGACAGGGCAGCTGGCGCGGGTGCTGCCGGGCATCTGGGCAGCGGCAACCGACGCCGGCGAGCCGGGTCTACGCATCCTCGCCGCGTCACGATGGGTCGGGGACGGGGTGCTGACGGGACGAGCTGCGGCCTGGCTCACGTTCTGGCCCACGATCGATGTCCGCACGGTCGCCGTTTCGTCGCCGCGGAGACTGCCGGATCAGCCTGGATACTCGGTGACTCGTGGCCTGGTCCCACCTGAGCTCGTCACGCATCCTCGGGGTCTGCGGTGCACATCGCCTGCAATGACGGCCCTGGACCTGGTCGACGACATGGACGGAGCAGCCATCGACCGCGTACTCCGCACTGGGTCTGCTCGGTTGCCCGACCTGTGGCGGGCGTTGGAACTGACGCCGGGGAGGCGCGGCAACGGGGCGCGTCGATCGCTCCTGGTCGACTCCCGCGACGAACCATGGTCCGAGGCCGAACGGCTCCTGCACCGGCTGCTGCGTGCGGCGGGGCTCACCGGATGGGTGACCAACGTGACTGTCGGCCGGGGCGGGTTCCGCTGCTTCGTGGACGTCGCCTTCCCCGCTGTCAAGGTCGGGATCGAGGTGGACGGCTTCGCCTTCCACGCCGCACAAGCTGGGCGCGAACAGTTCGACTGGGACCGGTACCGCGACAGCACGCTGGTCGCCCACGGTTGGCGGATGCTGCACTTCACCTGGCCGCACCTGACCGACCAGCCGGAGTGGGTGATCAGCACGATCCGCGCAACCTTGGCCCGTGCGAGGCGCGCGGAAACGTCCACTCGATGACCCAGATGAGAATGCAGACGACGTCCAGGGCATCGAGTGGACGTTGCGGCGCGGTGGGATGGTGGACGGGTGAGTCATCAGCCCCGCGCCCTCGACGCGATTCCGCCGGTGTGGCTGGTCCTCGGCGGGATCAGTTCGCTCCAGGTCGGGGCGGCGATTGCCAAGGGAATCTTCGACGAACTGCCGCCGACCGCGCTGGTGTGGATCCGGCTGCTCACTCCCGCGGTGATCCTGCTCCTCGCCATCCGTCCGACCCTGCAGGGTCGGAGTCGGCAGGACTGGTGGGTGGCGCTGGGCTTCGGCATGGTGTTGATGTCGATGAACTGGACCATCTACCAGGCCTTCGCCCGGATCCCGATCGGCATCGCGGTCACCATCGAGTTCCTCGGTCCACTGACCGTCGCGGTGCTCGGATCCCGGCGGTGGCAGCACCTGATCTGGGTCGTCCTGGCCGGGATGGGGGTGGCCCTACTCGGTTTCAGTCCCACCTCTCTCGATCCGGTCGGGGTCGCCTATGCCCTACTCGCCGGCGTTCTGTGGGGTGGCTACATCCTGCTCAGCGCACGGACCGGGCGGCACTGGACGGGGGTGTCCGGGCTCGCGATCGCCTGCACCCTGGGGGCTGTGCTGCTGGCCGGACCCTCGATCGTGCTCGCCGGGTCGGCACTGCTGGACCCGCGATTACTCGGCCTCGCCCTGGCGATCGGACTGCTCTCCTCGGTGATCCCGTACAGCCTTGAACTGGTGGCCCTGCGGCGAATTCCGTCGGCCGTCTTCGGGATCCTGATGAGCCTCGAACCCGCGGTGGCTGCGCTCGCCGGGATGATCTTCCTCTCCGAGTTCCTCAGTTGGCCGCAGTGGCTCGCCCTGGGGTGCGTCGTGGCGGCCAGTGTCGGCGCCATCCGAACCGGTGGGGAGCCGGGCCGGCTCGAGGAACCTGTAACTTGAGTCGATGCGGATCCGGACCTGGCAGCCCGACGACGAGGCGATCGTGGATGCACTCCTCGATTCCGAACCCGACTCGTACTGGCTGATGCAGCGAGCGGGCACCCACGGGATCTCCGCCCGCGAGGACAGGTTCGCGATCACCCTGGTCGCCGAGGACAAGACCGGCGTGGTCGGCTGCGCGACGATGTACGAGAACCTGTTCCATCCCGGGCACTGGCCCGCCACCGTGGAGGTGCTCCCGGGGCGGCGGAGCGAGGGCATCGGTCGAGCCCTGGCCGTGGCGCTCGCAGAGCACTGTCCGGCGGACCGGGCGTTGACAGTCAAGGTGCGCGACACGTACGCGCTCGGGATGGACTTCGCCGTCGCACTCGGGGCCACCACGTACCAACACTGCCCGGTGCCCACCATCGACCCGGCGGCGCCGGCCGTACGGGAGTGGGCTGTCGGCCGGCAGGCCCCACTGAGCACTTCGGTGGTCGCCATCTCGGATCTTGCCCCGGCCGCTGTACTCACCGCGATGGTGGACCAGTACCTCTGGCAGCACGCCCAGTGGTCCCCGATGGGGGAGCGTGATCGGATGGAGGACGAGTGGCGGGAGTCGTTCGCGGAGGCCGATCCCCAGCTGAGCAGCGCGACCGTACGGGAGGGCGAGATCACCGCCCTGCTGCCGGTCTTCCGCGAGGGGAACGCTGCCGATGCCCTGGGTGAAACCACCCACCGCGACGAACCGGACGGCATGGAGGTCTTCGCGGCCTGTTTGGCCAGGACCCTGACCGAGTTGGACCGGGCCGGAGTCCGTGCGGTCGAGTTCGACGGGCACGACGACGACCCACACTTCGCCCCGTTGATCAACGAGCTCCCGTGGCAGTCGTCGGACCCGTGCGCCCTGCTGCAGTGGCGGCCCGACTGAGGTCAGTGACCGTGCAGGTCGGAGTCCTGGGCGGCGTCCTCGCCGCGGTCGAGGGCGGTCAGGGCTGCGACCTGGTCGTCGCTGAGTTCGAAGTCGAAGAGTGATGCGTTCTCGATCATCCGTTCCGGCCGGGACGACTTCACCACGGCGAGCAGCCTGAGCTGCAGGTGCCAGCGCAGCACCACCTGGCCGGGAGTCCGGCCGACCTCGTCGGCGATGCGTGTCACGACCGGGTCGACCAGCAGTCCCGCGGCCTTGATCGGACTCCAGGACTGGGTTTCGATCCGGTGGTCGCGGTGGAAGGCGCGTGCCTCGGCCCGGGTCGTGTACGGGCTCAGTTGGATCTGGTTCAGGTCCGGCACCTCGCCGGTCTCGTCGATCACCCGCTGCAGGTGGGCGGGCTTGAAGTTGGAGGTGCCGATCGCGCGGATCGCCCCGGCCCGCAACAACTCCACCAGCCCGGCGAAGGCGTCGACGTAGCGGCCCCGGGCCGGGATCGGCCAGTGGATCAGCAGCAGGTCGACGTAGTCGAGACCGAGTCGTTCGAGGCTCGCCTCCAGCGCCTGCCGGGCACCCTCGACGCTGTGCCACCGCTTGTTGAACTTGGTGGTGACGAACACCTCCTCGCGGGACAGGCCGGTGTCGCGGATCCCGCGGCCGACGCCGACCTCGTTGCGATAGTTCTCTGCCGTGTCGAAGAGCCGGTATCCCTGCTCGGCGGCGGCTCGTACGGCGGCGGCGGTCTCGGCGTCGTCCATCGGCCAGGTGCCGAGACCGAGGACGGGGATGCGGGCGCCGTGGCGGAGTGCGATGTCAGGAATGCTCACGACTCGAGCCTAGTGGGGGCGGCCCTAGTGGGGGAGGGCCACCGCCGACGCGTCGCTGCGTACGACGAGCCCGTCCGCGAGCAGGGATTCCAGTGCCCGCTCGGCCTGGGACAGCGGCTCCCACTGCGCCAGCACCTCGTCGACCTCCACCGGGTCGTCGCTGGAACGGAGTGTGGCGAGCAGCACCCCGCGGCACTGCCGGTCGGTACCGGCGTACGACTGGCCCTTGCGCGGTGGACCGGTCCAGGCAGGACGACCGGCCCGGTTCCACCGACATCGGTCGGCCACCGGGCAGTCGCCACAGCGTGGATCACGGGCGGTGCAGACCACCGCGCCGAGCTCCATCGAACTGGCCGCCCAAGTCGCCGCCTTGGCCCGGTCCCGCGGCAACCACTCGGCGGCGGTGTCCCGTTCCCGGGCGGTGGGCGTGGCGCCGGGGTAGGCGACGCCGCCGTCGATGCGGGCCAGCACCCGGCGGACGTTGGTGTCCAGCACCACGTGGCGGTGGCCGAAGGCGAAGGTGGCGATCGCGGCGGCGGTGTAGGAGCCGACCCCGGGCAGGGCCAGCAGGGCTTCGTGGTCGTCCGGCACCTCGCCGCCGTGCTCGTCGCGGATCGCGGTGGCGGCCCGGTGGAGTCGCATCGCCCGTCGCGGGTAGCCGAGCCGACCCCAGGACCGGATCGCCTCACCGATGGGAGCGTCGGCGAGTGCGGCTGGTTCGGGCCAGCGCTCCAGCCAGAGTCGCCACGGTTCGAGGACCCGGGCCACCGGGGTCTGTTGGAGCATGAACTCGCTGACCATGATCGCCCACGGGGTCGCTTCCGGGCGCCGCCACGGCAGGTCGCGGGCGGATCGCCGATACCACCGGTTGACGGTGGTGACGACGGCGGAGGTGTCCATACCGGTGAGCGTACGAGACGAGGTCAGCCCTTGCGCGGCGAGCCTCGATCGATCGAGGCGTCTGCCTCCATACCATGTCGCCATGAGTGTTGTGCGTCCGGTTGGCCCGGAGGAACCGCAGACGTATTGGGCGCGCCGTGCCGC
>JBQDIN010000011.1:59013-83219 GCA_052094425.1 Propionibacteriaceae bacterium | reverse complement strand
TCGAGGAGATCGCGACCGCGTGGATGAGCGTCGGCGTCGGCGTCTCGGTGCACGTGATGACCTGCCTCGCGCTGAACGGATACGGCACCCGTGCGCAACGTGAGAAGTACCTGCCGGCCATGGTCGGCGGGGACCTGCTGGGCGCCTATGCCCTGTCGGAGCCGCATGCCGGCTCGGACATCGCCAGCATGTCCACCCGGGCCAAGCCTGAGGGCGACGGCTACGTGCTGTCGGGCAGCAAGGCCTGGATCACCCACGCCACCCACGCCGACTACTACACGACCTTCGCCCGTACCGGCGAGGGGAAGGGCGGGATCAGTTGCTTCCTGGTTCCCGGCGATGCCGAGGGCCTCGGCTTCGGGGCCCCGGAGAAGAAGATGGGGTTGACCGGATCCACGACGGCCAGCGTGCACCTCGACTCCACCCCGGTGTCGGCTGATCGGCTGATCGGCGCTGAGGGGCAGGGCATGCGGATCGCGCTCTCGGCCCTGGACTCCGGGCGGCTCGGGATCGCCGCCTGTGCCACCGGACTCGCCCAGGCGGCGCTGGAGTGCGCGGTCGGCTACGCCAAGGAGCGCGAGCAGTTCGGTCGAACGATCGCCGAGTTCCAGGGGTTGCAGTTCCTGCTCGCCGAAATGGCCGCGGACGTCGACGCGGCCCGCGCGCTCTACCTGATGGCGGCCCGTCGCCGCGACGCCGGTCACGCCTTCACCCGCGAGGCGGCGGTGGCCAAGTTGACCGCGACCGACGTGGCGATGCGGGTGACGACCAACGCCGTCCAGGTGCTCGGCGGGTACGGCTACACCCGCGACTTCCCGGCCGAGCGGTACATGCGCGAAGCCAAGGTGACCCAGATCTTCGAGGGCACCAACCAGATCCAGAAACTGGTGATCGCTCGCCAGCTGCTGCACGAGCGCAGCCACCACGGCGCGGTCGCCTGACCGCGTCGAGGCGCGGCCCGCACCGGATCGTCCGCCTGTCGGAGCCTGCAATCAGCGGGCCCCCCGGTGGCAGCGACGCACAGCATTATCAAACTTGATAATAGTCGTGCGTAGTGGGAACAATGGGGGCATGACTGCATCCGTGGGCACAGGCCGTCGTCAGGTGGTCGTCTTCCTCGCCGTGGCCTTCGCCCTTCCGTGGCTGGCGTGGCTCGGCCTGCAATGGAGTGGAGTCAACCTCGTTGCGCCGCTGGGCATGCTCTCGGTCGGGATCGCCGTGCTTGTGGCGCTGCGGCTCACGGGAACCCTGCGGGAGGGGTTGGTGGACACGGGCGTGCTGCCGCTACGGCCGCTGGGGCCGTTGCTCGGGAAGTGCGTCCTGGGGTTCGGGGTGGTGGTCGGTCTCGCAGTCCTCGCCATGGCTGTCGGGGCGATCGCCGGAACCTCTCGACTGGATCCCACCGGATTGTCGGCCCTGCGGTTGGCGCACGGAGGCTCGGTCGGGTCGGCCCCGGCGTTGCTGGCGTCCTCGTTGGGGCAGTCCATGGTGCTGTTCCTGGTCTTGATACCGCTGGCGTTCTGCGAGGAGTGGGGATGGCGGGGTCTGTTGTTCCCCCGTCTCCGGCAATGGTTCGGCCTCGTGCCTGCGGTGGGTCTCTCGGGTCTGGTCTGGGGTCTGTGGCACCTTCCCGGCTACGTCGGCACGGGAGCGGGCGGCGGTTTCCTCCCGTTCCTGATCTTCGCCATCGTCTTCGGTGCGCTGTTGTGCTGGCTGCGACTCCGCACGGAATCGATCTGGCCGGCGGTGTTCGCCCACGCGGCCAACAACACCGTCGTGATCGGGTTCGTCAACGTCGCTGTCACTGATGTCGAGGCGGTTGAGCCTGTCGATCCATGGAGTTTCGGCTTGAGCGGCTGGCCGGGGTGGCTCGTCATGGGTCTACTCCTGGCCGCGCTGGTCCTGGTGCAACGACGCCGCCGCTATGCTCGTCGGCACGTCCCGGTGGCCGATCGGGTCCAGCAGGAGAGGTGAATTGACCATGAAGTTGTCCGCCGCCGATGTCGTCCTGGTGACCGGCGGGGCCTCCGGGCTCGGTGCTGCCACCGTCCGCTCCCTGCTGACCACTGGCGCCCACGCGGTGATCATGGACCTGCCGTCCTCCGCCGGTGCGGACCTGGCCGCTGAGTTGGGCGAGCGAGCCACCTTCGCTGCGGCCGACGTCCGCGACGAGGAGCAGGTGCAGGCCGCGGTGGACACCGCCACCGACCGCGGCGCCCTGCGTGCGGTGATCAACTGTGCCGGGGTCGCCACTCCGGGGCGGGTGATCAGCAAGCGGGGGGTCCTGCCGCTGGCCGACTTCGCCGCAGTGGTGGAGATCAACCTGGTTGGCACCTTCAATGTGCTCCGGTTGGCGGCGGCCGCGATGCTGGAGAACGAGCCGGTGGACGGGGACCGCGGGGTGGTCGTGATGACCGCCAGCGTGGCCGCCTTCGACGGCCAGATCGGCCAGGCGGCGTACGCGGCCAGCAAGGGTGGGATCGCCTCCCTCACCCTGTCCGCTGCCCGCGACCTGGCGGACAAGGAGATCCGGGTGATGACGATCGCACCCGGGGTGATGGAGACGCCGATGATGGCGGGCCTGCCGGGTGAGACGAAGCAGGTCCTGGAGGCGCTGGTGCCTCATCCGGCCCGCCTCGGCCGGCCCGAGGAGTACGCCCTGCTGGTCGAACAGGTCGTCGCCAACCCGCTGCTCAACGGCGAGGTGATCCGCCTCGACGGGGCGCTGCGGATGCCCCCGCGCTGACCGGGTCGTCCTGCGTCAGTCCGACTGGGCGGAACGACGGCGGAGGGCGTCGATGTCGAGGTAGTTCGCGGGTGGGGCGAGTTCCTCCTCGGCGGCGTCGAGGTCGTCCTCCCAAGGGTCGTACGGCTTGTCGTCAGTGTCGTCGGCGAAGCCCTGGGAGGGGTCGAAGGGGTTGGCGAGGGTGAAGCCTGCGTCGACGGTGGAGACCGCCTCGTCGGGGAGGTGGGAGAGCACGTCGTGGACGTAGCCTTCGGCCGCGTCGAGCAGTGGGATCTCGTGCCCGGCCTCCTCGGACTTGTACCACCGGTACTCGAGCACCTCGTGGTAGATCTCGGCCGGCTCCAACTTGCCACCGAGATCACCCGGCACCCGGTGGATCACCGGCTCGAAGCACTCCCGGAGCCACTGGTGGGCGATGATCGACTCGTCCGCGTTCTGCTGGTCGGTGCGGGCGCGGAAGGAGTCCAGGTCGTTCAGCAGTCGTCTGGCCTGGTTCTCCTCGGTGTCCAGCCCGGTGAGCCGGATCAGACGACGGGAGTGGTGGCCGGCGTCGACCACCTTGGGCTGGATCCGGATCGTCGAGCCGGCGATGTCGGTGGTGATGTCCAACTCGGCCACGTCGAAGCCGAGGGCGTTCAACCGGCGGACCCGGTTCTCGATCCGGTGCATCTCGGAGCCGTCGAACTCCTCCACTCCGGTGAGTTCGGACCAGAGTTCGCGGTAGCGGGCCTCGATGTTGTCCACCAGGGTCTTCGGATCCAAGGCATCGTCGAGCATCCCGCCGGCCTCCAGGTCGGAGAACTCCCCGTACAGGTTGGTGCGGGCGATGGCCAGGTCGTGCTCGCGCTGTCCGTTGGACAACTGCTCATGGAACTCGCCGGTCTCGGCGTCCACCAGGTAGGCCGCGAAGGCCCCGGCGTCGCGCCGGAAGAGGGTGTTCGACAGCGACACGTCGCCCCACAGGAACCCCTGCAGGTGCAGCCGGACCAGCAGCACCACCATCGCGTCCACCAGTCGCGTCACGGTGTCCTGCCGGACGCCGCGGCTGAACAAGGACCGGTAGGGCAGCGAGAACTGCAGGTGCCTGGTGATCAACGCCGGGTCCAGCGGGCGCCCGTCGTCGTCGAAGCGGCTGGTGACCACACCCACCGGCTCGACCGAGGGGGTGCCGATCCGGATCAGGTCCCGCAGCAGTCGGTACTCGTGGATCGCCAGGTGCTCCAGCACCTCCTTGATCGCGTAGATGTCATGGCCGACCCGGACGAAGCGCACCACGTGCCGGGAGATGCCCCGTGGCAGCGCCACCAGGTCGTCGACCGGCCAGTCCTCCAAGGGGGTCCGCCAGGGCAGGGTGATCAGCCGGGAGTCGGGGTTGGCGGACAGGAAGCGGGGCACCGCCCCAGTCTCTCACCGGGGGGCGGTGGAGGGCCACCATGCCCGAGTCGGTGGCCGGCACGCAGAAGGCCCCCGCCACGACGCGGCAGGGGCCTTCCGGCGGAGTACGGGACTCAGTCGCTGAGCCGGTCTCCGGTCTCGGTGGAGAACACGTGGAAGTGATCCGCGTCCGCATTCATCCGAACGGTGGTACCTCGCTGCGGAGGCGTCCGGGAGGAGATCCGCGCCACGATCTGCTGGGCGGTGATCTTCTCGTCGTCGGCCAGGCCGGTCAGGGTGCCGTACAGGTAGGCGTCCGCGCCGAGTTCCTCCAACACCGCGACATCGAGACCGATGCCCTCGCCGTTCTCGGAGATGCTGAAGTTCTCCGGCCGGATGCCGAGGGTCAGCTTCGTCTCGTCCTTCGCCCGGGCGAGCCACTCGCGCGGGACCGGGACGGTGAAGTCGCCGACCTTGATGCCACCCTCCTCGATGTTGCCCTCGATCAGGTTCATCGCGGGCGAGCCGATGAAGCCGGCCACGAACAGGTTCTTCGGGGTGTCGTAGAGGGCCAGCGGGCTGTCCACCTGCTGCAGCAGGCCGTCCTTGAGCACGGCCACCCGATCACCCATCGTCATGGCCTCGATCTGGTCGTGGGTCACGTAGACGGTGGTGACGCCGAGCCGGGTCTGCAGGGCGGCGATCTGGGTACGGGTGGACACGCGCAACTTGGCGTCCAAGTTGGACAGCGGCTCGTCCATCAGGAACACCTGCGGCTGGCGGACGATCGCACGGCCCATCGCGACACGCTGGCGCTGACCGCCGGAGAGCGCCTTCGGCTTGCGGTTCAGGAAGTCCTCCAGGCCGAGCAGCTTGGCCGCGTCCATCACGCGCTCCTGGCGCTCGACCTTCGGCACATTGGCCATCTTGAGCGCGAAGCCCATGTTGTCACCGACCGTCATGTGCGGGTACAGCGCGTAGTTCTGGAAGACCATCGCGATGTCGCGGTCCTTCGGCGGCAGGTCGGTGACGTCGCGATCACCGATGTGGATGCTGCCGGAGTTGACCTCTTCCAAGCCGGCGAGCATCCGCAGGGAGGTCGACTTGCCGCAACCGGAGGGTCCGACCAGGACCATGAACTCGCCGTCGCCGACCTCGAGATTGAGTTCGTTGACGGAGGGGTGATCTGCACCCGGGTAGACGCGTGTCGCGTCGTTGTACGAGACGGTGGCCATGCCACACCATTCCTTCCACGGGCAGGTACGTGCCCGACGATCCGTAGTGGTAAGTGTGCTGATGTTCTCACGGCCGGTGGGCGGGGGCAAGGGTCACTGCGCCGGCGTCTTCGATCCCGGGACAGGGCAGCGGGAGGGTGTGGGTCAGCGCAACTGGACCAAGTCGGTGCCGTTGTCGTACGGCAGGTCGTCGACCACGGTGACGACCTGGAGGGAGTCCAGGGTGAGCGAGGTCCAGTGGTTGGTCAGGAAGGCGGTGTCCGCGGCGTCCCGGCCGGTGGCGATCCGGGTCATGCTCTGTCGCGGCGCCAGTCCGGTGGCGTCCACCACGTACCAGGCCCCGTCCACGTACGCCTCGGCGACGGCGTGGAAGTCCATCGGACTCAGCCCCGGGGCGTACACCGAAACCATCCGGGCCGGCACATTGCGGGCCCGCAGCAACGCGATCACCAGGTGGGTGAAGTCGCGACAGACCCCCTGCCGGGCGAGCAGGGTCTGCTCGGCCCCGTCGGTGGGATCGGAGGAGCCGGACACGTAGGCCAGGTGGTCGTGCACCCAGGCGCGGACCGCGGCGAGCAGGGACTGGCCGGACAGGTCGCCGAACAGACTGGCCGCGGTCGGGCCGAGGGTGTCGGACTCGCAGTAGCGACTCGGCCGCAGGTAGCTGATCAGGTCCACCGGGTCCACCCCCGGGGCATCGGCCTGGCTGTCGATCTCGGCCCGGTAGTCCAGCGACATCGACCGACCCACGGCGACGAACTGGTGCAATCGGCTGCCCTGGTGGTCCACCAGTTCCTGCGTCTCCACCGTCGTGCCATCCACGCTCACCAGCAGGTTCTCCGCGGTCAGCGGTAGGCCTGGGGCCGCGGCGACGGACCACACGACGTTCATCCGCCCCGACAGGGTCGTCTCGACGTGGCAGGAGAGGTAGCGGCGCATGGGGCCGATCCTCGCACGCGCCGGGGGCGATCCAAACTCGGCGCCGGAGGGCGGGAGCCCCGCCGGCTCATACCCGGCAGGGCTGCCTCCACGTCGGCGGCGGACCGCCTGCGAGGCAGTCTGGTCGAGGTGCGGGCCGGGGCCGGGGACCGACACGCGAGACCGTCTAGGATTGGCCACGCCCGCCGGGCCGTCCGCTGAGCTGTACCGATGAGGAGACTCCTTGAAAGCCCTGGTCAAGACTGCTGCCCAGCCAGGCCTCGAACTGACCGACATTCCGGAGCCGCAGATCGGCCACTCCGACGTCCTGGTCAGGGTGGGGGCGACCGGCATCTGTGGCACCGATCTGCACATCGAGTCCTGGGATGCCTGGGCGCAGAAGGCGGTCAACGCCCCGCTCACCGTGGGGCACGAGTTCGCCGGTGAGGTGGTCGAGGTCGGGTCCTCGGTGACCGACGTGTCGGTGGGCGACCTGGTCAGCGGTGAGGGGCACCTGGTCTGTGGTCGTTGTCGCAACTGTCGGGCCGGCCGGCGTCACCTGTGCATCAACACCCGGGGAATCGGCGTCCAGGTCGACGGTGCATTCGCCGAGTACGTGGCCATCCCGTCCGGGAACGCGTGGGTGCACCGGGACCCGGTGCCGATGGATGTCGCCTCGATCTTCGACCCGTTCGGCAACGCCGTGCACACCGCCCTCGCCTTCCCGAGCCTGGGCGAGGACGTACTGGTCACCGGCGCGGGGCCGATCGGCATCATGGCGGCGATGGTCGCCAAGCACGCCGGGGCTCGGCACGTCGTGATCACCGACCTGAGCGAGGAGCGGCTCAGGCTCGCCACCGAGCTCGGTGCCACCCGGGCGGTGAACGTGTCCTCCTCGTCGGTGGCCGAGGCCCAGCGAGCGCTCGGCATGCGCGAGGGCTTCGACGTCGGCCTGGAGATGTCCGGCAGCCCGGCCGCCCTGCGCGACATGATCACCCAGATGACCCACGGCGGCCGGATCGCGATGCTCGGCCTGCCCTCGGAGGAGATCAGCATCGACTTCTCCACCGTGGTGCTCAACATGCTCACCCTGAAGGGCATCTACGGCCGGGAGATGTACGAGACCTGGTACGCGATGTCGGTGCTGCTGCAGAGTGGGTTGGACATCTCCGGGGTGATCACCCACCGCTACCACTACACCGATCACGCGGAGGCGTTCGCGACTGCCGGCAACGGCGACTGCGGCAAAGTGATCATGAACTGGGCCTGAGGCCGAGGAGGACGTCGAGATGTACACGACCATGCGGGACCAGTTGGCCGATGACCTGGACCAACTGCGTACCGAGGGGCTCTACAAGGCGGAGTCGGTGATCACCACCCCGCAGGCGGCGACGATCGGCGTCGACGGCCGCGAGGTGCTGAACCTCTGCGCGAACAACTACCTCGGGCTGGCCGACCACCCGGAGATGATCAAGGCTGCCAAGGAGGCGCTGGACCGCTGGGGTTTCGGGATGGCCTCGGTGCGCTTCATCTGCGGGACCACGGGTCTGCACAAGGAGTTGGAGGCGGGGCTGTCGAGCTTCCTGGGCACCGAGGACACGATCCTGTACGGCTCCTGCTTCGACGCCAACACGGGCCTCTTCGAGACCCTGCTGGGTGCCGAGGACGCGATCATCTCCGACGAGTTGAACCACGCCAGCATCATCGACGGGGTCCGGCTGTGCAAGGCGAAGCGGTTCCGCTACCGCAACCGGGACATGGCCGATCTGCGGGCCCAGCTCGAGGCGGCGAAGGATGCGCGCTACCGGATGATCGCCACCGACGGCGTCTTCTCGATGGACGGCTACGTCGCGCCGCTGGACCAGATCGTCGCCCTGGCCGAGGAGTACGACGCCCTGGTGATGGTGGATGACTCGCATGCGGTCGGGTTCACCGGGGAGAATGGGGCGGGTACCCCGGAGTTGTTCGGCGTGCGGGACAAGGTCGACATCGTCACCGGCACCCTCGGCAAGGCGCTCGGCGGAGCCAGCGGCGGCTACGCCGCAGCCCGGGCCGAGATCGTCGAGATGTTGCGGCAGCGCTCCCGCCCGTACCTGTTCTCGAACTCGGTGGCCCCGGCGATCGTCGCCGCGGCGCTCGCCACCCTGCGCATGCTGCAGTCCTCGGGTGACCTGCTCACCCGGCTCCGGGAGAACACCGCCCATTTCCGGGCCGAGATGACCTCCCGCGGCTTCGACATCCCCGAGTCCGACCACGCGATCGTGCCGGTGATGATCGGGGACGCGGTGCAGGCGGCGGAGATGGCCGATCGGCTGCTTGCCGACGGGATCTACGTCCGGGCCTTCTCCTTCCCGGTGGTGCCGCGCGGCAAGGCCCGGATTCGTACCCAGATGTCCGCCGCGCACACCATCGCCGACCTGGACGCGGCGATCGCCGCCTTCGAACGCGCCCGTGGCTGATTGGCAGCAACCACCCACCACCTCCGGCGAGGGGAGCGGGGTCGAGGAGCGTGCGCATGACGCCGAACCGCTGACCGCCGACCCGGCGGTCGATGGCCCAAGGGGCGATGGTGCAGCGGAGCACGAATCGGGTTCCGGTGACGAGGGCGGGCCGGGGGCCGACGAGGAACTCGAGTGGTGGCAGGACCCCCGGATGCCGTGGAAGGGCAAGCCGGGGAGGCAGGACATCGCCTGCTGGATCATGTTCTCGCTCACCGGTGTCTATGCCCTGGTGATGATGCCGCTGCGACCGGTCATCTTCGCCGCCAGCCCGTACGTGCTGGCCGGTATCACCGGATCGCGCACCGCGGTCGTCACCATCGGTGCCCTGACCGCGGTGCAGGACACCCTGTGGCCGTTGGGACTTGCGCTGGCCACGATCGCGATCATGAAGTTCGACTGGCTGTACTTCTGGGCCGGGAAATTATGGGGGCGCGGCCTGCTCGAGGTCATCGCGAACCCGAAGCAGCCCTCCGACAGCGGCAATGCGCTCCTCGACCGCCGGTCCAGGGCGAAGGCGCGGCGTTCGGCCCGGCGGGTTGAACGCGGCGAGCAGATCGCCCGCAAGCTGGGGCCCTTCGCGATCTTCGCCACGTACCTGCTTCCGCTCCCCAGTGCGGTGATCTTCGCGGCCCTGGCTGCCACCGGGATGCGCTGGCGCACCTTCCTGATCGTGAACGCGGTGAGTGCCTTCGTCACCCGCGCCGGGTTCATGTACCTCGGCTACCTGCTGGGGGAGCCCGCCGTCGAGGTGGTTCGGATCATCGCCGACTACTCCTGGTACCTCTCCCTGGCCATCCTCGGCGGGATGCTGCTGGCCTGGTTGGTGCGCAAGTTCGTCCGTCGCGGCGCCTCCACGCCCGAGGAAGTAGCCGACAGTGAGACCGAGGCGACGGACGGTGAGACCGAGTCGATGGACGCTGGGACCGACGGACAGGTCGACTCCACTGGTCAGACCCTGCGCTGACCGAACGCTGTCGATGATCCGCCTTGGTTGAACCTGTCGAAGCTTCGGGACAACCCTGGTTGAGCCCGTCGGAACCACCACTCAGTTGAGATCAGGGTGGCCGCGTTGTCGGAACCGGGTGTGTTGTCTGGGTTGTCGTTCCGGATCGACTCTGGTCGGTGGGAACACGTGCGGGAGACCCTTGTGGTCGAGGGCGATAGTCCACCGGGTGCCTTCGGGGCGTGCGGGTCGGGTTCGACGATTGTGTGGTGATGCCGACACAACAAGGCTCCGTTGTGGAGGGCGGTCTCCCCACCCAGATGCCACGGGGTGAGGTGGTGGGCCTCGCAGCGTTGCGGTGGTGCTTCGCAGCGGGGGAACACGCACCCTTGGTCGCGGACCTCCAAACCGTGGCGGATCCCCCGGGTGAACAGTCGCTGGGTGCGGCCGACGTCGAGGACGACTCCGTCGGTGTCGAGGACGACCGGAATCAGATCGGCGTCACACGCCAAGTGCCGGGCCGTCTCGGGGGAGATCGGCTCACCAGAGTTCGTCAGGGTCGCGCCGTTGGTGCCGTTCACCAGGTCCTCGAGTGGGAGCAGGATCGAAACCCGCGGACGATCGCCGCCCGACTGGGGTGCGCTCTGCTCGGCGAACAGGTGCTCGAGCATCGCCACCAGTGCGTCCGCTTGGAGTTGCGCCGTTGTGGGTGTCTCGGTCAGCGGATCGAGCCGGTCCTCGGCTTGGGCGTGCTGGTTCTTGAGTTGCTGTGCGTACGCGGTGATCAGGGTGATGAACTTCTCCCCATCCACCGGGGACAGCTGGCCCTTGAACGTCACCGACCCGGAGGGGGACCGTCCGAACGCGAGATATCGGTCCCGCCGGGCCCGCTTCTCTTCCCGTTCGAGGAGCTTGCCGAGCCGGTCTTCCTCGACCTCGGGGAACAGGATCGCCACCGCCCGGTTCGCGAGCAGTCGAAGATCATTCGGGTGGAGCTCGTCGGCCTCGGCGATCAACGACTCCTGCACCGACACGACCTGTTCATCCGTAATCTCAGCGGGGAGATGCTTGAGGCCATGGACCATGGCTTGGGCTTGTTCGGTGGTGACGGTCCCATTGCAGACCGCATCGCCGATCACATTGAACCGATTCAGGTGGCGGGAGAAGTACACGTACGCCCGAGCAGTCCGTAACGGGGTGCGGTCTGAGGTCATCAGGTGGTCGGCGGTGGTCCAGCCCCGATCTCGGCAGAGTTTGCGGGTTTCGACTTCTTGGGTGCGGCGGAGCCGGAGGCCGGCAATCCGCTCACCGAGGACGCCGAGGGCATCCATCTCGACCATCGCCTGATCATCCGACATCTGCCAATTCTCGACGGCGACCATCTGGTCCAGGCCAGCCCGGATCCGAGCGAGGGGATCCCCGTACCCGGTGGGTTCCGTCGTTGTTGACATACCCCTATTCTAAAGGAGGCCACTGACAAGAATGTCCTGTGTGCACAGGAAATCCGAGGAACTCGCGATTCTTCAGCTCGGCGGGTGGGGTGGTCTCGCTCATCTCAATCAGGGCAGTCTCAACTGGTCAACCCGTCACCCGCGGTGAGAGTATGCGCTTGGACCGAAGGAGACAGCAGGGCTAGGTGAATCATCGGCACGTCTCGATCCGGCTGGCCATAGAGTCGCGACCATGAACACATCGAACTCCCGAGCGCTGGTCGTCTCTCAGCTCTTGAGTGAACTTCAGCTCGTCCGCCCGAAGCAACGAGCGTTGGTCGCTCTGGACGGATTCGACGGAGTCGGAAAGACACACCTTGCGCGGGAGCTCGTCTCGCTTGCGGCTGCGCAGGGCGGACGCCCGCTCAGGTCTGTGAGCATCGACGGCTTCCATCGCCCCAAGGCGGAACGGCTCAGTGCGGGCTCCGGCTCTGAGGGCTTCTACCGTGGGTCCTATCGCTACGACACCTTTCGTAGTTGCGTTGTGGACCCTCTGCGAAAGGGCGATGCGATCACTCCGGCAGTGTGGGACGTTGCCCAGGACCGACCCATCCACCTCAACCAGGTGATCGTGCCTCCGAAGGGAATCCTCCTTGTCGACGGAATCTTCCTGCAGCGCAGAGAACTGGTGGATGTGTGGGACGCCACGGTCTGGGTGGACGCACCCTTCTCGATAACGGTCCCGCGAGGCAATGCGCGCTTCCCCGGCCGCAGTGACGGGGACCCGGGCGCACCTTCGAATGGCCGCTACGTCGAGGGACAGCGACTTTATATCGCAGAGGCTGCCCCTGGGGAGGGAGCGAACTGGGTATTCGACAACACGCATCTCCAACGCCCCACCCTGAGAAGCAACAGTTGAGAGATGCGCTCGCCAGCGGGTGAAGCGTTGACCGTTGAGACCGCCAGCGTTTCCGTCGCTTGTCGAGATCAGCGGTCTCACGGCGCGGGGCGTGTTCCGTGGAGGGCGGCGGTGAACGCCGCCATCGCCGCGTCGCCGAACAGGACGAAGGTGATCTCCTCAACCCGGGTCGAGGTCGCTCGTACGGTCTCGACCGCAATCCGGGCCGCGTCGTCCATCGGCCAGCCGTACACGCCGGCCGAGACGGCGGGGAAGGCGACCTTGCGGACACCCAGCTCATCAGCCACCCGCAGCGACTCCCGATAGCAGGAGGTCAAGGACTCCGAACGGTCCTCGCCCTTCGCGTGCACCGGACCGACGGTGTGGATCACGTGTCGGACCGGCAGCCTGCCGGCCGGGGTGGCCACCGCCTGTCCAGTCGGAAGCCCGTCCGGCAGCTCCTTGCGGCGGATCTCCTTGCAAGCTTGGAGAATCTCGGGTCCTCCGGCTCGGTGGATGGCGCCATCGACGCCCCCGCCGCCGAACAGGGAGGAGTTCGCCGCGTTGACGATCGCGTCCCCGCGAAACTCGGTGATGTCGCCCCGAACCACGTTGATCTCGACCATGGCGCAAGCCTACGCCGCATGAATTGTCAGAGGGCTCGTCCATGCTGATCTCACAACACCTCACCAAGGGAGAAGACCATGGGAATCAACAAGATCAAGGCTGCCCTGCTGGCGGCTGCACTCGCCCTCGCCGTTGCCGGTTGCGCACCGGTCGCTGCCGAGTCGGAGCAGGGCGACGGACCGGCCGTCCTGACTGACGGGGACGGCACCGAGTCCGACACCTCCGAGACCGACACCCCCGAAACCGACGGCGAGCCGTCCGCCGAGGAGGAGGCGCCGGCCGGTCCAGCGTCCTTCACCGACAAGTACGTCTACGCCGATGGGTTGGAGGTCGAGGTCACCAAGATCACCCAGAAGAAGTTGGGGGAGTGGGACATCGCCGACGGAATGGACCCGGGAGATCCGTACCACCTCTTCGACGTTCGGGTGAAGAACGGCTCCAGTGAGAACGTGGACGTGATCGGAACCGCCGTGGTCAGCTACGGCGCCGACGGCCACCAGGCGCCTCAGGTCTACTCGGAAGCCGACATCGTGCTGGACGGCACGATCCTGCCCGGGAAGGCCAAGACGGGGAAGTTCGGATTCGGGGTGCCGTCCGAGTCCGCCGACGACGTGGTGCTGGAGTTCGCTCCGGACTTCCTGCACGACGCCGCCATCTTCAGCGGGCCGATCGAGTGAGTCAGCGGCCCGGCTGATCGAGACCGGAGGCGTCCCGTGTCGGGGGACCGGGGCGCCTCCGCCCGGGCCATGGGCATGTCGCTGTCGGTGTCGACCTCGCCAGTTGTTAGGCTCTCACCAAGAGGTGGGGCCCAATCCTTTGGTGAGGTTAGGCCCCTCCTCTTTCCAATTTTTCCAATTCCCGTCGGAGGACCTCAGGTCGCTTCGGAGATCAGGCCGAGGTCTGATCCAGGCGGACCTGATCAACACCACGGTTGGCCAATTCGTCGGCCTTCTCGTTGCCTTCGTCCCCGGAGTGCCCCTTCACCCATTTCCAAGTGATGTCGTGGCGCGCCACCTGATCGTCCAGGGCCTGCCACAGGTCGACGTTCTTCACCGGCTTCTTCGCACTGGTGCGCCAGCCGTTGCGCTTCCAGCCCGGCAGCCACTCGTTCAGGCCCTTCATCACGTACACGGAGTCCACGTGCAGGGTGACGGTGCAGGCCTGGTTGAGGGCGCGCAACCCCTCGATCACGGCCATCAACTCCATCCGGTTGTTGGTGGTCGTGGCCTCGCCCCCGAAGAGTTCCTTCGCGTGACCGCCGGACTTCAGCCAGGCGCCCCAGCCGCCGACCCCCGGGTTCCCCTTGCAGGCACCGTCGGTCCACATCTCCACCGTCGCTGAACTGCCGCCGAGTCCGCTGCCGTCATCCACCATGGTGGTCATTCTGGCAGGACGCCCGGGCCGTTCTCCCCACGGTGTGGGCCAAGGGTCCCTCGGTCCTGTGCAGCTCCCTAGCGGCCTGTGATCTTGTGGATCCCGTCGATCCACGTCTTCCCATCGGGGTGGGTGATGTTGGAGCCCACGAAGAGCTTCCCGTCGGTGTCCACGGAGAGCCCCTCGAACTCGAAGAGGGCGGCCTGTGATGCCGGCACCGACAGGTCGATCCACCGAGCGGGCGCGTAGACCTTGCCCTCCGTGATCGAGCCCAGCGTGGCGACGACGATCCGGTTGTTCCGCCTCGTGGGCGTGCCCTCGGTGGTCTTGCCGTCCCACACCGGGACGAGCAACTGGTCCGCGGCGGAGTTGTAGTACATGTCCTGGCCCGTGTTGTAGGTGGTCGTGGTCGGGACGAAGAACGGGGTGTCGAGCTCGAAGTGGTCTCCGACCACCGTGGCGGTGTAGTAGGAGCGAAGGATGACGTCCGGATCATCGGGATCGGGCACGCTCTCGGGTGTGCCCACGATCCAGGTGCCACCGCCCTTGTACGTGATCGAGGCGATCTTCTTGTGCTCCGAGCCCTTGCGCGCCTTGTACAGCTTGGTGATTTCGCCCAGATTGTTGACCTGGGCGATCTGGTCCTTGCCCACCGCCTTGAGCATCGGAACGTAGAAGGATCCGACCTCGAGGGGATCCGTGTCCGGAGTGCGGTGGTACGCCAACCCGTTCGTGTGTCCCATGGGGTAGGGCTCGTCGCTGCCCTTCATCCGTACCGTGCGGCTGGCCGTATTCGCATCGGGCGTGTTGAAGTCGTCGACGTGGTAGAGGACGGCCCAGCCGGTCTGGGCGTCTCCGGACATGTCGCCCTTGATCGCGTAGGCGTCCGGCCCGACCACCTCGAGCCCGGCGAAGCCGCCGATGCGCCGCTTCACCCCATCGTGCTCCACCGTGCCGTCGGGGATCCGCTGGATCAGCGTCTTCTTCGCCGTCGTGATGGGTGGGTCCGCTGTGGCCTGGGCGGCTCCCCCGAGCGTCGCTGCCAGGGCGGCGGCCAGCACCAGGATGGGAACCGACCTCTTCATCCTCGTCATGTGGGCGATCCCGGCTCTGGGCATGATCAGAACTCCTCCTGCTCAAATGTGAGCGAGTACCTCGGCCCGGCGACGGGGCGTCCGTCGAGGGCCCCGTGGGCAGGAACACTAGCGCCGCAACGGTCCATCCCCGCTGGAGCAGTCTCCTGAGAGATCACACACAGAGCCCCCGACAGGATTCGAACCCGCGACATCTTCTTTACAAGAGAAGTGCTCTACCAACTGAGCTACAGGGGCGGCTCGCCGGCCCGGTGGACCGACGGCGCAAGGCTACCGAACTCCCGGCGCTGCGACGAATGCCGTTCCGCCGCCCCGGACCACCACGCTCAGCTCGCTCGCGGGCACCAGGGCCGACTCCCCGCGCGCCAGGTGCAGGGTGTCGCTGGCGGTGACCAGGGTGCCGGGCGACTCGAGGGACAACTCGCCGTCCACCACCAGCACGATTCGGGCACCCCCGTCGCCGGGCAGCAGGAGTTGAGCGCGGGACTCGATCCGCCACAGGTCGAACTCCGGGACCGGGGTGGGGTAGTGGAAGATGCCGGCCGCCTCCTCCGTCGCGGTCAGGATCTCCGGCTCGGCGGGCGTGAAATCGACGAGGCGGGCCAACTCCGACACGTCGACGTGTTTGCCGGTCAGTCCCCCGCGGAGCACATTGTCCGAGTTCGCCATGATCTCCACCCCGAGACCGTGCAGATAGGCGTGCATGTTGCCGGCGGGGAGGAAGAGTGCCTCGTAGCGCTGCAGCGCTACGCGGTGGGTGAGCAGAGCGGCGATCACCCCGGCGTCCCCGGGTCTGACCTCGGCCAACTCCACCGCCGTACGACAGAACAGGCCGAACTCACCCTCGTCCCCGGCGTTCGGCGTCGCTGCGGCGGCGACGGTGGGTACCAGTGCTCCGAACTCCTCGGCCCGGCGCAGGATGTCGGGGAAGACGGTCACCAGGGCCACGGAACCGCCCGCACGCAGGGCATCGACGAGTTCGATCAGCTCGGCCACCCCCAGTCGTTCGAGCAGGTCGGCGGTACGCAGCGGGTCCCGGAAGCCGCACAGCCCGTGGAACTCGCCGAGTGCACAGATCGCCTCCGGTTTCGGCCAGTCATCGCGGTAGGTCCGCTCTGGGGCGGTCAGCGGCACACCGGCGGCGTTCTCGCGGGCGAAGCCCGCCTCGGCCTCGGAGCGGGAGGGGTGGGCCTGCAGGGACAACGGCTCCGCTGCGGCGAGCACCTTCAACAGGAACGGCAACCGGGGGCCGAACTGCGCGACCGAAGCCTCGCCGACCAGATCCGGATCCGCATCGACTGCGGCGTCCAGGTCGAGGTCGCCATAGCGTGCGGGGGCCGACGGGTGGGCGCCCAGCCACAGCTCCGCCTCGGGTTCGGTGCCCGGGGCACGCCCGAGCAACTCGGGGATCGCCCTGGTCGATCCCCACGCATAGTTCTGCACCCGGCCGGTCAGCCGCTTCATCGTCGTCCTCCTGTTCGGACCGACTGTTCCCAGTCGGCCAGCGTACGGGCCACCGAGAGGGTGGCCGACCAGGGGACGAGCGGCGACTCGATCTCGCCCGCACGAACCAGTCGGTTCACCTCGTCGATCTGGAAGCCGTACCCGTTCCCGGCGATGTCGATCTCCTCGGAGCTCGTCGTCGCGTCGGGCCCTCGACCACGCCGGATCTCGATCCTCTCCGGCCGCAGGAACCCGTCCACCAACACGTCCCCGTGGGTGCACGACACCTCCAGCCGGACCCTCGGGGCCACCTCCAGGCTGCAGAACAGATGTGCCGTGGCCGGCGGGCGGTCGGTGCGCACGTACTCGAGTTGGGCCGCGGCCGTCGCATCCACACCGGTACCGGCCAGGCTCCCCGCCCCGCTCAGTCGGGTCGGGTCGCCGAGCAGCAACTGGGCCAGGTGGGACGGGTAGACCCCGAGGTCGAGGATGGCGCCACCGCCCAGGGCCGGGTCGAGCAGACGGTGCGAATCCGCACCGTCGAAGGCGAACCCGAACGCTGCGTTGACGTGCCGAGCCGTGCCGAGTTCGCCGCCGGTGATGAGATCGGCGACGCGCCGGATCAGCGGGTTGGTCCGGGTCCAGAGTGCTTCCATCAGGAGTACCTGGCGCCCCCGGGCCAGGTTGATCAGCGCGGCGGTGTCGGCCACGGAGGTGGTGAGTGGCTTCTCCACCAGTACGGCCTTGCCAGCCTCCAGGCAGGCCCGGGCGGTGCCCAAGTGGTCAGGGTGCGGGGTCGCCACGTACACCACATCGATCGCCTCATCGGCGATCAGAGCGGCGTAGTCGCCGTACGCGTGCTCGAAGCCGAACTCCGCGGCGAACGCTGCGGCGCGCTCGGCGGATCGGGAGGCAACGGCCCCGAGGTGAACTTCGGGGTGGCGGGCAAGATCTGCGGTCACTGTACGGGCGATGCCGCCCGTCGCGACCACCCCCCAGCGAACCGGGGGAGTGGGAGTCGAGGGGATCACCACCTCATCCAACCCCACTGGCGTCCCGGAATCCGAGCGGCCGGCGAATGACATGGGTGTGGTTTGCCCCTAGTATGGGGTCATGGGTGCAGCGACCGAACACACTGTCGACCACAACGGCTCGAATTCCGAGCTCAGTGAGCGCGACACCGAGATCCTCACCCTGGAACGGCACTGGTGGAAGTATGCCGGGGCCAAGGAACAGGCGATCCGGGACCAGTTCGGCATGTCCGCGACCCGGTACTACCAGATTCTGAACGCTCTGATCGACAAGCCCGAGGCGATGGCCCACGACCCGCTGCTGGTCAAGCGGTTGCGTCGGCTGCGCGCCTCCCGTCAGCGGGCCCGCTCGGCCAAGCGGCTGGGCTTCGACGTCGACTGAGCCCTGACACTGGATGGTCCCGGTCGCGGACGTGGCCAGATTGCCTCTCCCGTGTGCCGAGATCTCGGCTGCAGTGACGCTCCAGATGACCCTTGTCGCTGGCAGAATTCTGTTACCAGCATTGGATCAACAGAACGGCGCCCCATGACCGAAGGATCATCTGAATCCCTGCACCAGTTGGAGCAACTGGTGGCAAATGTCGAAGCGATGACGAAGATGTTCTCCCTCGACAACGAGCAGGGAGAAGCATCGGATCCCACCGGGGCAGTGACGGCCGTGGTTGGTCAGGATTCAAGGATCCGTTCACTGTCCGTGCTGCCGCAATGGCAGAAGGAAGTGGATTCCGACGGCTTGGCTGCTGCCGTGCAGGGGGCCGTCGGTCGCGCTGTGTGCGCCGTCTACGGGATCGAGCCCGCAGAGGAGGGTGCCGCTGCGGAGAGTGCCGCAGAGCAGAGCCCCGCAGAGGCCGCTCGGGACACCACGCTGGCGGGTGCCGACATCACGATCGAGCATCGCGCCAGGTCCCAGCAGATGGTCGATGAGCAACTGACGAAGCTCGAGCAGGCTTCCCAACGGGACAAGGGCGAGATGATCGCCGAGCTGCGGGGTCTGGCAGACACCGCTGAGGGCATCGCCCGGGACTGGCAGGCGGTGGAGCAGGGTGAGACCGCGGGGGTCGAGTTGTTCAGCGAGAACCGGCGGGTGTCGATGACCTTCGCGCCGGGCGGGATCATGACCGGGGTCAACTTCGACCAGAACTGGTTGACCGGCAAGAGCGGGAACGTGGTCACCGAGAACCTGCGCGAGATCCTTGACCAGGCAGCAGAGCTGTCGTCCGACCTGGATATCGGGGCAGTCATGGAACAAGCACGTCAGATGAGTGGAGGAAAGAACCATGGGTAGTTTCACAGTCGCGATCACGGCGTTGGACAAGGACGTCGAGACGTTCGCTGCGCATTCGACGTCTGCCGAGAATCTTTCCTCTGCGGCCGCGATGTGGCCGCAACTGCTTCCGTACTGGGGTCTGTGGACGGATGCCCAGGGCGCCTTCAACGAGGCGTGCGGAGAAGTCGAGTCGAAGGTGGGTGAGGGTGCCACCGCGTTGGGTGACATCTCCACGACGCTGGGGAAAGTGGCGAAGATCTACCGGACCGAAGAAGAGAACGGCACCCATGCCTCAACCCAGATGTTCTGATCAATCCAGCTGTTCTGATCCGATGACGTACCGAGCCCAGACCATTCCGAAGGCGGCAATCCGATGACTGTAGTCCCGTTCAACCCCGTGCCGGTGCCGAGCAAGAGCGAGTTCGATGAACTCGTCGAAGAGGTCAACCGCGCCATCAAGGCGATGTGGGATGCCTTCCGCGCCTTCCAGAGCGTCTTCAATGCCGCCCTGCGTACCATTCAGACGGCCTCGTTGGGCCTGGCGAGCAACGTCGTCAATGCGTGCATCGATGCCTTCAACTGGTTGATGGAGCAACTCGAGAAGGCGGTCAACGAGGCAGTCAAGATCTTCATGGCACTGGCCGCACCCTGGTTCATCAAGGCCATCGGTGATGGTCTCGAGGAGCACGTGCTGTCGGAGGTCACCACACTGGCGGAGTCGCTGAACCCCGAGGAGACGGCCTCGAAGGCCGAGTGGACCGGCGAAGGCGCCAAGGCGTTCTTCGCCACCGTCACCAAGCAGGGCTCCGCCATGACCTCGGCCCAGTCCGCGATCAGGGCCATCGCCAACAACATGTCGAGCCTGGGGCAGTCGGGTGAGTTCGCCGTCATCCAGTTCTTCCTCAGTATCGGGACTGCGACGGTCGCCCTGTGTGTCGGTATCCCGGGGCTCACCCCGCCAGTGACCCCCGCCGGGGTCATCGCCTCAACGGTCGGGGTGGGCGCCATCATCTCGGCGATCCACGCCATCTACTCGTTCATCTCGTCGCAGACCCAGGCAGTGAGCGCCTTCAAGCGAGCCACCGCTGACAATCTGTCCGGTTCCAGTTTCCCCGGGGGCAGCTGGCCCCCGGGCGTCGCCGCCGGTCAGGACGGGGCAACCATGGGCGACGGAACGGTCACCGACGGCGACGCCGATTGGTCGCGACAGGTCGGCTGACGAGCGGGTGCCTCAACGAGGCTTCTCGACCTCGGCGGTGGACACGTCACCGCCGTCGAGGTCGGTCGTGACCAGGAAGCGCGTCCCGTCGTCGGCCTCGACGTCATAGCGGATCACCGGCGAGGAGTCCTTGTCCGGACGCCGGATGTCCCACTGCCACACCTCTGCTACCGGAATGTCGGTCAACTCGGCCATGTCGTTCCGGGTCGTCTCGATCACCGTTGGATCGACCGTGGTGGAGTCGAAGACCTCGCCGCCTTCGTCCTCCGGATCGACTGCCTTGCCCGTCACGGGAAGTGACTCCGCGCGCTGGTACGCCGCCACGGCGCCGCTCTCGTCGACCACGTGGATGTAGACCAGGTCGTTCAGGGATCCGATCTTCGTGACCTGGTCCCCCTGTTCGGTCGTCAGATCGTCCAGGGCGGTGGCGATGCCGTCGGCCGTGGTGATGTCGACGATGGCAACCGGGGCCAACTCGGTGGTGAAGTACACCGGGTCCGGCTCGCCGCCCGTGTCGTACACGCTCAGCAGCGGCCGGGTCCGTTCCTTGTCCTCGTGGACACGTACGTAGGGGTAGCCGCCGGTGCTCTCGGCGACCTCCTGTGCCCGCTGGCAGAGGGCGGCGGGATCGGAGAGGTCGAAGGAATCGACTGGGAAGGTCAGTTGCCCCTCGTAGACCTCTGATGCTCCGTCGAGACGGGAGATGTCGCCGTCCTTCCACTGCCAGGTTTCCACGTCCGTTCCTGCCCCGTTCACCACACCGACGGTGACCCGGTCATCATGGATCGCGATGTCGGTGACATCCCGAGAGCCGGCCTCGGCCGTGAGGTCATCGAGGGAAGTCACTGCCACGCCCGGTTCCTGCAGATCGTCCGAGCCCAGCAAGCCGCAACCAGACAGGCCCAGAATCACCATCAGGGACAGAGCTGAACAGACGAAACGGTGGATACGCGAGGCAGGCACTTGAGCACACTAGCGCGGTCAGCGCGCCCGATGCGCGACCGTCCCCAGTTTCCCGGGACCCCGCTTCGCGGGGTGCACTCTCGCAGTCGGAACCACGCGGATTCGTCTAGGCTCGGCCCATGGACCAGAACTTCGCAGACCGCGCAGCCGGAGCGGATGAGGCTGATCCGCTGGCCGCACACCGGGACCGATTCCTGCCCGCCGGTAACGAAGTGGTCGCCTATCTGGACGGCAACTCGCTGGGGCGCCCCCTCGCAGCGGCGTCCGAGGCACTCGCGGAATTCGTCACCGGTCCCTGGGCTGGCCGGCTGATCCGCGGCTGGACCGACGAATGGATGGACTGGCCCACCCTGATCGGGGACGAGTTGGCGGCGGCGGCACTCGGGGCCGCTCCCGGGCAGACGATCATCGCGGACTCCACCTCGGTGTTGATCTACAAGTTGGCTCGGGCGGCGCTGACTCTGACGCCGGACCGGACCGAGATCATCGTGGACACCGACAACTTCCCGACCGACCGCTATCTGCTGGAGGGGATCGCTGCCGAGACCGGCCACACCCTACGGTGGGTCGAGACCGATCCGGCGGAGGGGATCACCCCGGAACTCGTCCGCGGTGCCCTCTCCGAGCGGACTGCGCTGCTGCTCGGCAGCCACGTCGCGTACCGCTCCGGTCACATCGCGGAGGTGGAGATGATCACCACCGAGGTGCACGCCGCGGGAGGGCTGGTGCTGTGGGACTGCAGTCACTCAGTGGGGTCGGTCCCGGTCGAGCTCGACGCCTGGCAGGTCGACTTCGCCGTCGGCTGCGGTTACAAGTACCTCAACGGGGGTCCGGGCGCCCCGGCCTTCGGGTACGTCGCCGACAGGTGCCAGCACGCCCGGCAACCGATCCAGGGCTGGATGGGGCACGCCCGACCCTTCGAGATGGGGCCCGGGTACGAATCCCACGCCGGCATCCGGGGGTTCCTGACCGGGACTCCGCCGATCCTGTCCATGGTTCCGCTCCGCGCCGGGATCGCCGTCGTCGCCGAGGCCGGGATCGACGCGATCCGCACGAAGTCGTTGCACCTGACTGCGTTCGCCCGCGACCTCGCCGAGGAGTGGCTGGCACCGCACGGCGTCCGCATCGCCTCCCCGGCCGATCCGGCGCGTCGCGGGGGGCACCTGACCCTGTGTCGCGACGACTTCGCCGACGTCAACCAGCGGCTGTGGGAACGCGGCGTGATCGGTGACTTCCGCGCCCCGGACGGGGTCCGGCTCGGCCTCAGCCCGTTGAGCACCAGCTTCGCCGAGGTGCTCGCCGCGATGGAGGTCCTTCGCGCGGAGGTTCGCTGACGGTCGCCGTCAGTCGTTGATCACCCGTCCCCTGCGGTCCAGGGTCAGGGTGATCTCGTCGTCGTAGGCGCGACGTTCGGTGTGGTCGAGGGTGTAGTCGGCATTCAGCACCGGAAAGTTGTGCACCGGGGTCAAGGTCACCGTCGCGCCCTCGCCCTTCTTCGTGACGTTCACCTCGAGGTGGCCGTAGTGCTTGCCGCCCTCGGTCAGGGTGAAGGTCCCGCCCCGGTTCGGGCGCCACCGCTCCACTGCGTCCTGGTCGGCCGTCCACTGGCGGTACGGGTCGTAGCGCAGCAGCGGGTCGTCCAGGGAGTCGCCGGTACGCCGTTCGCCGCGCAGGCCGTCCCCGGCGATGCCGACGTCGTAGTAGTTCACGCCGATGCCGTCGGAGTCGGAGTCCACGAAACTGCGTTCGGCGAGTTCACTGTGGCCCGAGATCACGGCGCTCACCCCGTATTGCTCGAACATGGCGTGGTACTGCCGCATCGGCGTCGCGCCCTGCCCGGAGCTTTGCTCGTGATCCATCGGCAGGCCGTGCTCGCCGCTGCTGAACGGCGCGTGGTGGAACTGGACGAAGACGATCTGGCCCTGGGCCCTGGCCTGGCGCAGGTTGCGCTCGGCCCAGTTCCACTGGGCACTGCCCGGGTTGAAGTCGGACAGATCCGTACCGCCGGCCGCCTCGTACTCGGCGCGGGTGAAGTTGTCCTGGGTGTCGGTGCCGGGACCGCGGTACTCCTGTCCGGTTGCCTTGTCCTCGTCCGCGTAGTTCTCCGGCGCATCGTCCGGCTCGCCGTTGTTGCCGTCCAGGGTCAGCACAGTCACCGGCCCGTAGTCGAGGCGATAGTAGTTGTCCCGGTGCGCGGCGGTGCCGTTGTCCGGCGAGTCGAAGTAGGAGTGGTACTTCGCCCGGGACCGCACCACCGGACTGCGGTCCTCCGGGGTGCCGTACCCACCGTTGAGGGCGCCGAAGCTCTCCCAGTTCCCGAGGGCCGGCAGGATCGGGGTGTGGGACAACCCGGATCCGTCCGCGCCGTTGGTCAACCGGAAGAACTCGTCCCAGCCGGGCTGGTAGCCGCCGCCCTGGACCAGGTCGCCGGTGAACATGACGAAGTTCGGGTCCCGCTCGTTGATCACGTCGAGGTTGCGCGCGAAACCGTCGCTCTCGGTCAGTGGGTAGCGCAGCACCTGGGAGCCGGAGAACTCGGCGGTGCCGTGGACTTGGTCCCAGGCCCCACCCTCGTCCGCGGCCGGGCGTCGATTGGATCCGGCGCCGGGAGCCCACTCCCGCTTCTGCACTTGGCCCAACGGCTCGGTCTCGGAGTCGGACAGGGCGACGAAGCGGATGCTCTCCCAGTCGTCCTTGCTCGGCGCGGTGCGGAACTCGGCGGTGAACTTGTCGTCGCCTTGATCAACGCGGTAGCGGTAGGTGGAGTTCGGCACGAGGTCGTCGAGGGTGATCGTGTGCTTGTAGTTGCCGCCGGACTGCAGCCACGAGCCCTGTTCGAGCCCGTCGATCTCCTGGGTCCGTTCGGCATCGGTGTAGTCCAGGATGTCCTGCTCGCTGGGGATCGTCCGTACCTTCGTGCCGGGGCGACCGGGCCCCCGCACGGTGACCCAGCCTGCTTCCTCCTCGGCGCTGAACCAGGTCAGCGTCATCGACTCCGGTGTCGGGTTCTGCAGGTACGGATTGACCCGGAAGGCCGACTCCGCAGCATCGGCCGAGGCATCCGGCACGGGGGCGAGCGAGATGATCAGGCTGGCACCGAAGAGGGCGGCGCCCAAGGGCAGCAGGCGGCGAGGGCGGGGCAG